>CAZXQO010000013.1:0-93364 GCA_964643075.1 uncultured Peptococcaceae bacterium | reverse complement strand
TATATCATATATGGTGGATTTATGTAACTTGTTTAACCATTTTTCACACACTCTGACGGTTCTTGAATTGAATGCCTAGGAATGGTAGGTTTTAAAAAACATTCAACAGAAGTATATGCAAAATATCAAGAAAATTCAATCAAAGAACCGTCCCTGATTTTACCTTGTATAGAGAACCCAGCCTTGCAACCACTTCAGCTCCTGCCGGTAGAGCTTCCATCGCGACATGCTCCCACGGCATTCCCAGCACCGGTTCCAGGATGGCTATTACGCCCCGGTCATTCCGCTTCCGAATCAGTCTGCTGCACCCTTGTTTCAATCTTAGGCCCATTTCGGGATAATCCACCTCAGTCAATGGATTAAGCCCCTGTTCCTTTACCTCGTGATGCCGTGCTTCTATTAACGGATCTCTTGGCGGAAAAGGCAAACGCCAGATCACAAGAAGAGATAGTGCTTCACCGGGCACGTCAATTCCCTCCCAGAACCCTGCGCCAACGAGCACCGAGGAAACTTCCTCCCTAAATCTTCTGACCAGATACCCCCGTTCAGCGCTATTCTCCCATAGCAGCTCAAAGGGGAATTTGTAATCTTTAAGCCCTGCTCGAATTCTCCTAACATCGGATGGAGAGTTTGTGAGCACCAACGCCCGCCCTCCAGAAAGCCGCAATAGTGAAACCATTCTCCTCAGGGCCAGGGGAAACCAGGCTTCCTGGTCGCTGGGCGGAAAGCGGCTAGGTAAATAGACCAAGACCTGCTTCCCAAATTCAAAGGAGCTATCCACAGACGAGCCCGACGGCTCCTTCAATCCGAGAGTACGCGTAAAATAACTGAAGTCGCCTCCTGTGCTCAGGGTTGCGGAAGAAAATACCACGGGAAGTCACACACACTCTTCTTGTGGTTTATTTCTGTACCCTATCCCTCCAATGATCAGCCAGCGATAAATCTCTTGTTATAAAATCACTGTTAGTGGTAAAAAATCCAAAATGCTCAATTCTTTTTCCCCTTCCCCTACTGCAAACAATCGTTCGGAACGGGGCAGGGGAGTTCAGCATCAGCATCAGCCACAGGGCAAACACTTGCTCCCGCAGTGTGCCGACCCCTGGCGCGACCAGAAAGAAATGCCTGTAAGCGACCCCCGAAGGCTGGCACTCCGCGGCATCCCAGGCGGAAGGCAGTGTGGCGACCCCAAAGCCTGACTCGGATATAATACCCGTGAGCAGACCTCCGGCAGGCTGCCACTCTGGCGCTGATATCGGAAGGCCCGGGGAAATGCAACTACAAAAGACCTCAGAGAATGGCCTGGGCAAATTCTAGAGAGTAGTGCCCGGATAAAGATTCGCAAGGAATGCCCCGGCTTGATAGCCAAAGCCCTGAAAGTATTATGTAAGACTTCGCCAACAAACCTGTCTCTAAATTGGTTCTTGTAACATGGAAAGAATACAACCAGGCATGGCGAAGCGAACCCTTGAGCTGGCTGCCCGGGGAAAAGGCTTAAGTGTTATAAAAAGAAAACGTTACCGTAAATGGTGACGCCAAGGAGAAACCCGACAAACCTGGTGCGTGGCGACACAAAAGTGCTACCATTGACATTACTCTTAATTGCTCCAAAAAGGGGGGCTTTTATTTTTATGGTAGTAATTTTGTGTCATAATAATATCATTACAAAATTACTACCATAACCGTCTTTGACACAAAAATATTACTATAATCGTAAAAATCATTAAGAGTAAGGTTAATCTTTTTAAAGGTGCGGAGCAGGCAGGCCGACCGGGGGGATATAATCAAAGGGCAAAGTTTACATAATACTCCATTACCGGCTGGGCGGAGCACACGTTTTCCAATGCGGAGCCGGGCGGGTAATGGTTATTATGTAAAGGCCTGACATGCAGAATATCCCATAAGAAAAGAGGCCCGGAGCCTGTGGCCAGCCTAAGAGCAGTACAACTCATGGCCACGGGCGAAGCTTCGACCGGCGCACCGCCACTGAATTCCAGTAGACCAGAAAGCAGGGCATACATAGGGCCGGGTTGCTGGTAGAAGTATGGATTACCCTACCAGAACTGCGGCCCGGCCAATCCATAGCAGAAAAGTAACGGGAGGGGAGACCACGGAGCCCGGCAGGATAAGCAAGACCAGCAAAGGCGCCGTCCTGATCCCAGCAAGACCCTGGAGTATTTCCTGTGAGTGACCCTGACCAGCAAAGCCAGGCAGAATGAGGCCGGAACCCCATATCCTCCTGTAAGGAATGCTCTTTATGCGGAGGTCCACGGTAGCATTAGCTGGATGCTAACAGCCGGTAGGCCCGGAGCTATCAAATCAGAGTATTGGACAGCCACGGCCGGGCGCTGGAATACAATCGCCTAACACAAACATGTTATGCGCCCGGCCATACCCATAATCCATATGGCTTATCACAAGAACGGTATCTTCAGAGTTATCAGCCGCCACTGATCCTCCTGGATACCGTTCTTTTATCGTAAAGATTCATTAGTATATGTCATTCCTTATGCTGGATTAACCAATGGCTTATGAGGGGTCTGCTCACGAAACGCACGCTAACCATATTATGGTAAATCTCTGCACCTATTTGCAAGGCCATTTGGACTAATTCTTCCAGTCTTCTATCGACTTGCGATGTCGGGTCATTCATAACATCACCCCATTGCAGGTTCTTATTTTAATTCAACTACCTAATTCTACAACTTTGGACTTGGTCTTATTTCCCAGCCCCAGCGCAAAAAGGGTGCCAAACAAAGGAAGCCAGCTTAATAAAATAACCGTTTGCCCCACGCCGAAAAGGTCAGCGAACTTACCAATCAGACCAACGAAAAGCCCTCCAATACCCACAGCAAACCCAAGACTCAAACCTGAGGCGGTTGCTTTGTTCTCCGGTATTAATTCTTGGGTTGCTACAACAATTACCGAAGAGGATGCCATTATAGCGGCCCCGGCTAAAGCCAGAAAAAGATATTTCCAGCCACCTCCGATATAATAGAAGCTAAACATTAATGGTGTTGCAAAGGCCATTGAAAAAACAATTACAGGCTTTCGACCGTATTTATCAGAGAAAAAGCCTCCCAGGAGCCCGCCTATAGCCCCCGATAAAAACATGAGAGAGAGAACATAGCCAATAATTTTGGGAGAAATCTTCTGTAGGTTCAGATATAAAGGAAGCATGGTTGTTAATCCGGCATAGAACAAAGTCCTTATTGCAACCACTAACATTAATTTATTTAATTCTCCCAAGGTTCCTTTTATAGAAGATATTACATCTTTTAAGGCTTTCGAGTTAGTCCCAGGCTGATTTACCTTTGGACCAAAAACCAATAACAATCCGGAAGCAACGATACCCGGAATTGCTATCATAGGAATACCCTTTGTTCCTAAATTATCAACCAAAGGAACAAATAATAATGGCCCCAATACCAACCCAACGTTACCAAAGGCTATAAAAGACGACATAATAAAGCCCTTGCGCCCTTTACTCAGATTAAAAACAATGGAAGCCGCCTGTACATGAAATAGAGCTGTACCCATACCGGCTGCGCCAGCCATACATGCCATTATCCAAAAACAAGAAGTCTTTCCTATTAGAGCCAACAAGACTGACATCCAAAGGGTACCTGAAAAAAGCAACCATTTCTGTTGCTTTTGATCCACCATGTAGCCAAAAAAGGGTTGGGTCAGAGATGATGAGATGATAAAAGCTGAAACCAGTACAGATCCCTTGGCTATGGTAAAACCGTAAAGTGTTATAAGAAAGGGCACAAGTATGGGGAGAAAATTCGTATACATATCATTGAACATGTGAGCTAGAAACAATACAGCAATTTGCACAATATTTCCGCCTTTATGTGCCATCGGAACCGGGTCCCCCCTCCATTATTACGACATAAAACCTTCCCCATATAATTCATTTCGTCTCCCTCGGGGATCACTTCCTGACATCTCTACAAATCATTTTGATACGTCTCCTTTTGGTTTTTCCAAAATTATTATAAGCTTTGTTTCTTAAGCCGTTCATAATATAAATCTGCCAATGTCAATTGTTCGGTGCAAAACAACTTTTTAACATCATTCTGCAAATCTTTAGGATCCCCGGGAGTATGAGTACCTAAAACAACCTTAATTTCCGGGTAAGCTTCCTTAATAACCTCCTCATATTTATGCTTGAAGGGACACAGGGCTGTCATGCAAAATGAAAGATGAATTGCATCAACCTGGAGATCCGCCATGGCACGAACCCGCCGCAGTATTTTTTGAGGAGCACCTGCGGTTGGACAGCCGGAACAATTAATTATTCCCACGAGGTCTAAATTTTCATCGGGAGGATAGTCTTTAAAAAACCCTTTTCTTTCCCTCATTTCCGACAAGCAGACGCTAGATACGCAACCCATTTCTTGAGTTACATTAGAGCAGGTAATAATACCTATCCTAGCCATTATCAACACTTCCTTTCAGTTTTTTGGGGATTATTCAAAGGTTAACCTTTTACATTTATATGGATTTATATATAAGGTAAAGTGATTTAAAGTTGCTCAAAATGATCTTTCCTTCATAATTATTCTTTTAACCGTGTCTTAGAGAGATTTTTTCAAACATCCTGACCAGCGCTGAGGTAATACCAAAAACCGAGCCAATGTTTAGATTGTCTTCCGCAGTTGAATCGAAAAAAATATTGAGTTTGGATTCCAGTTCATCTTCCGGCCTGCTGTAACAAATAAGTATGGGAACTCTGGGAAGAGGGTATAGTATGAGCGAAACATCGGAGGAAAAACTGTTCGTTGCCTGCCTTCCGCCAAGTACATGTAAAACCATCTCAAAAAGGTCAGTATGGCCGTCAGCTACTTGTTTAAGCGACTTCTCACAGAAAGGCTCAAAAAGCGGAATCCATGTCATCCCACTTTTTAGTTCCCTGAACGGAACCCATTGCCCGGTAACATCTTTTCCCGAACACGAAATAACATAATCCAGCAATGGTATAGTCAGCCACGGTATCACATGGCAATCAGAAATGATATCTCCCCTGGGGTCAATAAAAAAATCCTTTCCGAGACATTTAATCTTCAGCTTCCCCCCGGAAAGCAAAGCCCCCAATCTCTCCGCTGATGAAAAAAAATCTATTGTGGCGATTTCTCTTTTTAGCTGGCCCAGTAATTGCTCCAGATTCTGTTCATAAGTCACCCTTTTTACTACTTTGACATCAGCAACTATCCTGTTCCCCAAATGGGGACATTCGTCAAGACGTTTTTGCCCCTTGATTACCGCATCTGCAAAGGCCAAACATGTAGGAACCTGACATTGCCTGCAATTTGACTTAGGGAGTAACTTATAGATTTCAAGAGGATTATTTAGTTGTGGCATCATTTAAACCTCTTTTCGAAACAAATTTAAACTCATTCCAATCCTTTTCTGATTTTTTCGAGCAGTGAAATCAGTACTTCCTTTTCTTGCCTGTCAAGAGCGGACATGGTTTTATGCATGTAATCGTTGTGTACGGGCAGAAAGGCGGATATGAGCGCAACGGCCCTGTTAGTAAGGCAGACCCGGAACACCCTTTTGTCGGCGGGGTCAGTATTTCGAACCACGAGGCCATCCTTTTCCAATCGCTCTATAAGTCCGGAGATTGTAGGTCTGGCGGCCAGTACCTTTTTGCCCAATTCCGACTGAGTTAATCCCCGGTCGCCTGCCATGTACAGATGAATTAAGGCATTGAATTTCGCCGAGGAAAGGCCGTAACGGGCAAAATGCATAGCAAACTCATCTTCTATAGCATCCCAGGTGGTTTTCAGTTCATACAGCGTGCGTTTTGAAAGGTGGTAATCCAACGCATCTCTGTTATGCTCTATTTTCTATCACTCCTTATTATGTTAGCATGCTAACATATATGTTAGCATGCTAACGATATATAGTCAAGTATACCCGGGTATAAAAATGGCGCCTTTTAAATAAAAAGTACAACAAAAGCAACCACCACATTGAAGATAGGCAATAGGTATTTATCGGTAGCCGCTGCCGGTTGCCATGAAAGAATTAACATCAGTAACTCTTAGGATATTCAATGAAAGTATCTAAATAAAAGACAACCCTCAATAAAGGACGGTACACTGAACCTGGTGAAACAAAACAGGGCGGCAGCAATATTCTTCCTTTGACAGCCACTTTCTCCTGAATGAAATATAGCATAATAAGCATGGTAAAACACTTGCCCCCGCAGTGTGCCGACCTGGGGAGCAACCAGAAAGAAAAGCTGATAAGTGATCCTCGAAGGCTGGCACTCTGCGCTGACCAAGGCGAAAGGCAGTGTGGCCGACTCCAAAGCATGACCTGGGTGTAATAGTAATACCCAATAGCAGACACGTAAAGCTGGCCACTCTGCCGCAGATATCGGAAGGCCCAGGGAAATGCAGAGGCAAAAGGCCCCAGAGGAATACCTGATCATCTATTAATTCCATAAAGTATTATGTAGGCTTCGCCAACAAACCTGCCGCTAAACTGGTTCTTGTTGCATGGAAAGAATACAACCAGACCTGGCGTAGCGAACCCTTGACCTGGCTGCCAGGGGAATGCCACACAGCTATATATAATGAAAAAAAGCGTCACCGTTATGGTAACGCTTCATAAAACCCCGCAGCCAGGTCAAGGGCAGGCCGGCCGTGGGAGATAATCAGAGGGCGAAGTTTACATAATACTTATTATCGGTACCATGAATTTTATCTGGTAAGCTTAAACGTGCCGTATGGGTAAGTTCTTCTCTATCTCTATGTTGGTACAGTGACGAAGCAGGCCCTCAATCATGGCCTCCACTCCGGAAGATGAACATGACTTCAGCCGAGAGTATATACAGGTGGAGTTCTTTTCGACGATTATCACAATTTTTTTCTTCTTATTCCCTTAGCAGGGGTAGTACCAGCGAAGTGACAGATATCTATACCTTGAATAATGACCGTCCTTGAAGTATACGACGTACTAGTTTTAGGCAGATTTTTACGTTATAGAATTATTATCTATACTTTGTCTTGAACGTCGTCGTTCCCGTTATAGTCGGTATTGTGGGGCTTGTGGGTAACTCGTTAGAGTTATCCATCAAACCCACAATACATGTAAACAATGATGGAGCCCATGGTATCACAGGGTTTTTATACTAAGGGTTTAGATAATGACAGCTTCGCTGGTACTACCCCTAGCAGTGGTTTTGTTGGAAATGTTGGCTGGCGGTACCCCTGATATGGAAGGGCAAATAAAAATCAAAAGGGTAGAGAATTTTAAGGGGTTGTTGATAAGTGAGACTTCGGCAGTTGGGTACAACTGCCGGTTTTTTTATGACCGACAGGGGCAAACTAACGTTTAGACTTGATATGGAGGCGATAAAATGAGGTTCCGCATGGAAATACTGCCGGTAGTACTGCTGGCACTTTTTGTTGTAGGGTGTGCTGCCGGAAGTCCGGCGAAAAAGCCGGAGCAGCCGGGAAAGGGCGCAGTGCAACTGCGAAGGGATACCGAAAAACCGGGAACGTACACCGAAAGCGAAAAAAGTACCGGTATAAACCTGCCATGGGAAAAGGACCCGGAATTTGTCAAGGCCCAAAAAGAAGCCGGTACACCGGTACTAATGGCCAGCTATCAGGCCACCCTGCCCGATCCGATTCTTGATGAACGCCATAACATTTCCCAGGCCGCCGATTATTTGCGCGGGGCGGTAGTTAAGCCGGGAAAAGTGTTTTCCCTTAACGTCAGAATAGGCTGGCGATCCGCCCAGCGGGGCTTTAAACCCGGACCGATGTACAGCGGCGGCCGCATAGTTTCAACTGTGGGCGGTGGCGTATGCAAGATCGCTTCAGTAATTTACAATGTGGCCATCCTTGCCAATCAGGAGATTATTGAGCGGCACCCGCATTCCATGACCGTTCCTTATGTGCCGCCGGGACAGGATGCTACAATATCGTACGGTACCAAGGATTTCAAATTCAGAAATAAGACAAATAGCCCGATTCTCATTTGGGCCAAAAACACTGGTGGCACTCTGCACATGGCTTTTTACGGTGTTGCCAAACCGCCCCGCGTTAGCTGGGTGCATAAAACCCTGAGTCAGTCCGAAACATGGACAGAATATGTGAGTGATGCCTCACTTCCAAAAGGTGCTGAAAAGGTAGTCCACGAAGGTTCTAAAGGGATTACGGTGCATTCATGGATTGCAATTGAAGAAAACGGTATAAAAGTAAAAAAAGACCTGGGTATAAGCGCCTATGATCCTGGACCCCGGATTATAGCCAGAGGCAGATAATCGGGCTTGCGTTATAGTAGCTCATTGCCTCTTGCTTGGAGGTTACTTTTCCATCGGGTTTTTCCACGGTTACCTAGGACCTTACTATGTAGCCCTCCTGGTAGCCCTCCTGCCCCGGTGCCACCACTTTTTCCGCGCCGGGCGGAAGAGACTGGTTATAGCGATAGTCAACAAAAATGCAAGAAACCTTGCCTGTGAAACAAAAAAGGTGTATTGGGGACTTTCCGGTATAGGCGGGATGGAAGGAGCCCGTAGGGCGACTGGAATCCCGCCTATACCGGCGGCGCGGCCTGAGGGACCGTCCACGCCCCCACATGCCTAAGTTCATTTTTTAGGAATACACCCGTGCGGACATTTGTCCGGTTAGAAAGACCTTATTGCTACCTTGACGACAAGGTCTTGTATTCTCTCAGCGTATTCTGGGCCATCATTATAAAGTATCTACTAATGGAACCAAACGGTAATGACAAGACCCACAAGGCCTAAAAGCCCTGTGGGTCAGTTTGAAATCACCTGTTTTTGGGTTTAATCCGGTTGGCTATTTCCCGTATCTCCCTGTCAAAACTTGATATTGTTTTACCCCCGGCTATGCCCTGGGCCACCTTTTTTATTCTGGTTACTGTGTCAGCATCCGAGGTTACATGGATAGTGTAGTTGGGCTCCATTTGCTTTACCCGGTCAAGTACGGTTTTTTCTACAGCCGCCCTTTTACTTTTCTCGATATTGGCGTTCAAATCCAGTCCGAGGTAAATATTTTTGCCTGATATAACAATAGTGGCGCTCCGGACATTCTTTACTTTTTTCGCTTCCGCTGCAACCCTGTCTGCCACGTTCCTGGGGTAAGTTGGGGCAGGGGTAACCACCCTTGGAGCCGCAGGAGTTGCCGGCGTCGGGGTGGGTTTCTTTGCGGCTTGACAACCCCCGAATACCAATGAAGCTCCCAACAAGATTGTAAGGGGCATAAGTATTATTGTTTTTGATAGTTTCAATCAGTCTTATTATCCCTTTTTTGATGGCAATTATTCGGAAAAAAAGTAAGGCATGTACAGCTATCCTCCTCATATATATATTAAGATATTAGGGAGGCGGAGATTTCCATGTATGTTCTGAATATCCGCAAATTAATAATTGTATTTGCTGTTTTGTTACTTGCTCTGGTTCCGTTGATTTATAAAATGGCTCCGGTAAAAAATGAAAATAATGGGGTACCTCCAAAACCTGAAATGGATAGAAAAGACTCCTCCTCACCGTATGGGGAGTTCCTGAGTTGGGAAGAAGTGAACAAAATTTTCCCCAAATACTCCAAGGCTACAGTGATTGGTTTTGAAACGGGTCTTAAATTCCGAGTGCAGAAAGGGCGGGAAAATATCACGCCGATGTCCAGCCGCTGACCGCAAAGGATACCGAAATAATGAAAAAAATCTACGGGGAGAAATGGAGCTGGAAGCGTAAGGCCATTATTATTGAACTGGATAACGGGAGAAGGTTGGCCGCCTCCATGAACGGGATGCCCCATGGCGGTGGCGCAATTCGGGGAAACAAGTTTAACGGGCATTTTTGTATCCATTTCAGGGACAGTAAAACCCACGTTACCGGAAAGATGGATATGGCCCACCAGATAATGGTATGGAAGGCGGCAAAAAAGGTTGACGAACAGTTATTGTCTCTGACGCCTCAAGATAATATTAACGTATTTTTTACAGCCGTTGATCAGGACGAAAAGGATATTGTCGGAAAGGTAATTGATGATAAGTCCAAATATGCCGTAGAACTGTTAAAGGGGATTAAGGACATAAAATCTGTCAGGGTAGATCGAATTAAAAATGTAGGCCAGAATTGTTTTAATGTTGATGTGGGAGTGGTATACAGTGATTCAGACAATGAATACCGAAAAAACATGATGATCTTTATGAATAAAAGAAAAACAGGATGGAAAATTGATCCTCAATCAATGCTGTCTCTTTTTGACAAAGAGATCTGGGTAGAGGTGAACCTCAAAAATCACCGGCAGGGCAGCGGTTGAAAAATCCGGTCTTTGATCGGGCTATAGGGAGTGAGGTTGCAAATTAAGAAAAAAATTATGTCTCGTGCCGGGGTACTTATATCTTGCAACAATAATGTAGTCGCTTTGCGAAATAAGGCTTTTCTGGTATCCTTATCCATTAAGAATGCAGCGGTCTTTCAATGTCGGCAACGAAGTCACCATATGCATAAAGTTTCTCGATAATGGATTCATCTCGATAATGGATTTATATTGAGAGGATATTTTTTTCCACTGCTCCAACAATTCCGCAAAATTTTGTTCCGCCAGATGAAGAAATAGATCTTCTTTGCTTTTGAAATGATGTTAGAAAAAACTAGAAACAACGGCAGCTATAATAGAGCCTGCCTTTGCTTCTAGTTTGAGGGCTTATATGTGATAACATTATTTTCAGTTATTTTTCTTGCAAATATTTTTGCCATTTCTGCCATATTTAACTATAACATCTTCCTGCAGTAATATATCATCAATGGAAATGGAATTAAAATCAGCTAGATCAATACATTTGCCGCAGTTGTCGCAAGTCTTGGTGGGATCCAGATCACATACGAAACATTCACAGCAGTTATCGCATATTTTGCTTTCCTCCAGGATGCACATTTTGGGTATCATCTTTAATTTGTCACGATCTATCTTAAGCAACGCCATATCCATCCCTTTCCCGACCAGATCTTGATATAATGCCGGATCAAAAAAATTGTATGTATACCTTGTCACATATTCTATTTTATTTTATTTACAGGCAAAATGCATTATTTTATCCCTAAATGGACTAATCATACAGTTTAAAGGAAATATATAATGCCGAACGTATCAGGTAGTCCATGGTGGTTTTTGCATTAAACCGCTTTTGTTCTTTAACGCACAAATAACTGCCAAAGATTTTTGGTATTTTATGGCGTTTAAGAACAGATGGAAAAGCCCGGCAGTGGTTTTTTGTGCTAATGGTAATAAATGTGAGGTGACTATATGATAGCCGGTATCCTCTTCTCCCTTGAGATAGTGGTAATACTTTGAGGATATTATGGCGTTGTAGTGGATTATTTCATCGATGGATTTATGTATATATGTCCCTCCCCGCTCGGACTTGTAATTGAAATAATTATTTTTAACCCATTTTTCGTATTTCTGGTGACCATTGAATGGAACACACATTGAATGATAAGGCACACAGAGATCTTGTACGATATGAGATGCCGCACCTAAAAAAAACATTGATTTTCTTATGCTCTTTTTAGTCCAGTTATCACAAGCCAAATTAAAATAGTGGCGGCACTCATCAAGAGCACGGGGCCACGGATTAAGCCCCTCCTCATGAAAAGGATTATAATAATGGGCAAAACATTTCCAACCCTTATCTGCCCAAGATGTTCCTCTATTAATATTATCAATATTAAGAACTATAAAGGATGCCATACCTTTCATGTCATCATTATGCAATATTTCTGCCGCCTGGCGGTTTATAAAGTTGTGGGTAGCCCCTCCATGATCAAAAAAGTTTTGTATCGGGCTAGCGGCAGATAGTAAAATTTTAGCGGCTGTCCAGGAACTGTTAACCATGCGCAATCCAATGTAACCTCCGTTTTTACTTGTTTTTATAAATTTATCATACCCGTTATTTATATAAAATTATCATAAAATGCCAAACCTTTTGTCCCCAACTTTGAGCTATACAGCCTGTTGATCCCCGACCTTCGAGGACGGGATCTTACAGGCTGTTAGCGAGATAATGTCGAATATTTTTGCAGGATTGCCAAAAGATACAAAATTCCCCAAAATATTATTTCATAATGCAGATTTCTCATTAACTTAATTAAATATTAATAGTTTTTTAAAAGGAAAAAGATAGAATTAACTAATAAGCTGCTAAATGAGGTATTTATATGAGTATGAGTAAATATTTTCTGGAAAAGTTTCTTAGACAGACTACTGTTAAAAAGAACTTTTTTGAGCCATCCCTTTTCAATAACTATCTCAGGCAGTTTAACGAGAAAATAAAACTGATGGTCGACAGTGGAAAAAGCATTGTTCTTGTGTTTATAGACATTAAGGAATACCACAAGATTGAGCAATTACATGGTTCGCGGGTTGCTGGCAGGTTCCTGCGAAGAATGGGTGAACTGCTAAAAAACAAAGCGCCGGAAATGATTCCGGAAAATGAAGAGATTATAACCATAGACAAACTACTGGGTGACGAATTCATAGTTATTTACAGCTACTGCGACACCCTGACCTATGAAGAAATAAATAATATCAGCGTATCGTGGCATATTGGATTCAAGGAACAGCTGAATAAAACCATGTATGGCGAAACTGGTACTGCTGTAGATATTCATGTGGGATGTTCCGTGATCCGTCCCGGTGGAGATGAAACAGCAGAAAGTAAACTTTACGCCGCCTTGAGAGAGGCTCAGATGCGTGCCCGGGAGCAACTGGATCCGAAGAATGCCAGGCTGATGGATGAATTCAGTGGAATCATTAGAGAGAAAAACTTCTTGATTGAGTACCAGCCCATTATATCGCTGGCTACAGGGATGGTTCTTGGTTGGGAGGCTCTTACCAGGGGTCCCAAAGGCAGTAATTTCAGATCACCTCAAGTTATATTCAATTATGCGGCAGAAGTAAACATGCTATATCCCGTGGAGAAAGTCTGCCGTCACCTGGCCATTAAAAACCTGGGTACTATTAGTTCTGAACAGAAAATTTTCCTGAATATAAATCCGCTAACTATAAACGATCCCAGTTTTGTAGGTGGAGAAACATTAGGTTTCATTAAGGATGCCGGATTAAACCAGCGGAATATAATTTTTGAAATCACCGAGCAGGCCGACTTGCGAAACCTTCCTCATTTCAAGCGGACTCTCGAGTACTACCGCAGCCAAGGCTACCTGGTGGCTATTGATGACGCTGGGGCAGGCTTTTCAAGTTTGCAGGCTATAGCCCAGATTCGGCCGGATTATATTAAGATGGATATATCGTTGGTGCACGGAGTAGAAAATGACCCGGTAAAAAGGGCCCTTTTAGAAACATTCGTTACATTCGCTGAAAAAATAGGCAGTTTTATTATTGCCGAAGGCATTGAAACCGAAAATGAATTGCGTGCTCTTGTTAACATGGGGATACATTATGGCCAGGGATACTATCTGTGCAGGCCTGTATTCCCTAAGGCATTGCCCGGGGCAGAACTATGTTTAGAAATAGCTAAACTGTCTTCCCGCAGTAAGCAACTGGCCTGGCGCCATTCTATGCCCGTAGGTGATGTTGTGGAGGAATGCCTTGTGGTTTCTCCCAATACACAGATATTAAGGGTAAAAAAAATGTTGGAGTCGAACCCCGTTTACAGCGGGGTAGTGGTTATTGAAGACTCAAGGCCCATTGGACTGGTAATGAAGCAATCTCTATATGGACAGTTGAGTACCCAGTATGGTGTGGCGCTTTATTCAAACCGTCCGGTAAAAATAATTATGGACAATACACCGTTGATGGTGGATTGCGCAACGCCCGTGGAAACTGTTTCACAAGTGGCCATGTCCCGGGAAAAGGCCAGGATATATGACCATATTATCGTAACCAAAAACGGATCTTATGACGGGATAATTTCGGTGCAAAATCTAATTAGTTCCCTGACCAGGGTTCAGTTAGAATTCGCCAAAGGGGCCAACCCCCTATCCGGTTTACCCGGCAACAATGCCATCGAAGCGGAAATAAACAACAGGCTGGCCGGAGACAATTCATTTATGCTGGCCTACATTGACCTGGACAATTTTAAATCATACAATGACCAATATGGCTTTGAAAACGGTGACCGATTGCTGTTGCTGACATCAAAAATAATCAGTGGTGTGCTAAGAAAATATGGTGAGATAGATGATTTTGTAGGGCACCTGGGTGGGGATGATTTTGTGTTAATTACTACCCCCGACAGTATTGATAATATCTGCACCAGGATTATCAAATATTTCGACCGGCTGATACCCTCCCGCTACAGTAAAGAGGACCGCCTTGCAAAAGGCATCATGGGCAAGGACCGGGATGGTAATGATAAATGGTTTCCCTTTGTATCAATTTCCATGGGCGTACTTGAATGTTTACCTGGGATAGATGATATAAACAATATTTCACAAGATGCCGCTGATATGAAAAAATATGCCAAATCCCTGACCGGCAGTGTATTTACCCGGGACAGGCGCAAAAAAAAAAATAAAGGCTGAGCCCGATGAAAAACAGCCATATGTAAAACAACATATTGCGCAAAACAAGTTTATCTAAGGCTCAAGAGCTAGAGACTAGTCAAAAACAAGCATGGCGCGAAAGGTGAAGCCGGACAGCGCGGAGCATACGGTTGGTCAGAGGTCAGGGGACACACCTCCTTCGGAGGTGTGTCCCCAATTAATACTGGACGGCGAGCCTTACAAAACAAGGCGCAGTTTTTCAACGGCCTCCTAGGAGAAAATTCATAATTCTCTAAGCCAGATATAATATCTGGCTTTTCTATTAACCGGCGGTAAACTTTTTGTAAACTATCCTTCCCAACCACCGTGCGGAAAGATTAAACATCATTACAATGATTACGAGAACCGCAGCCGAACCGTCAGCCACCCTTCTGATATCAGGTATCATAGCCTCGGAATTGACTTTCCATATATGCACGGCCAGTGTCTCGGCAGGTCTAAAAGGATTTAAGGGAGATGCTGGGCTGGCCGGATTCAGCTCATTAAAGCTCAGGGGCGGACTACTCATACCTGCGGTATAAAGTAGCGCCGCCGCCTCACCAAAAACTCTGCCGGAAATAATGATGGTGCCTGTCACAAAACCAGGAAACGCTGCAGGTAAAACTACCCTCCAGATAGTCTGCCAGCGGGTAGCTCCCAGAGCAAGGCTGCTTTCCCTAAGGCTATTGGGTACACTGCTGATTGATTCTTCAACTATCCGTACCATCATAGGCAAATTAAAAATTGTGAGAGCAAGGGCACCGGATGCCAGGGAGTAACCCCACCCGGTCATATTGACAAAAACCAGCAGGCCGAAAAGACCCACTACAATAGAAGGCAGAGAAGTCAGGGTTTCAATGCTAAGCCTGATCATCTCTGTAATGCGGCCAGGCTGGGCGTATTCTGCCATATAAATTCCTGCCAGCAGTCCGATGGGTATGGTCATGGACATCGACAGAAAAAGCAGATAGAATGAGTTGAAAATTTGCGGCCCGATACCACCACCAGCAGTTGTGGTAAGTGGCGGCCTGGTAAGAAAATTTATGTCGATGGAACTGAATCCGTGGTATAAGATATAACCTATTAATACCCCCAGGATGACCAGTACCAGTATCGCCCCCAGCCAGAACATCAGGGTTGCCATTTTATCCGCCAGCTTATGGTTCAATTAGCTACCCCCCTCCGTGAGAATATTCTAATCATCATGATGAAGAAAAGCGACATGATTAGCAGCAGCAGTGCCATGGACCACAGGGCATTATTCCAGAGTTGTCCGGTAATGGTATAGCCCATGTCAATTGTGATGGCGCTGGTGAGGGTAATTATAGGATCCAATATAGAAGTTGGTAGCTTTCTGGTATTACCGATAACCATCTGCACCGCCAGAGCTTCACCGAAAGCCCTGGACAGGCCGAGAATTATTCCTGTCATGATCCCTGACCTGGCGGCTGGTATAAGAACGTGTCTGATGGTTTGCCAGCGAGTGGAGCCCAGTGCCAGGGCTGCTTCTTTCCATTCCCCCGGCAAAGAGCGTAGAGCATCAGCAGACACGCTGATGATAGTGGGCAGTATCATTACCGAGAGCACTAGAAAGCCGGCTAATATACTGAAACCGGTACCGCCCAGGTTTTCCCTGATAAATGGTACCAGCAGGCTTAAGCCTACATAACCGTAAACAACAGAAGGTATTCCGGCCAGCATCTCTATGGCTGGTTGTAGAATTCTGTATGCCCAGTTCTCTGCTATCTCTACCATAAATACAGCTACGATAATGCTCAGGGGGGCACTGATCGCTACAGCTAGTAAAGAAATAATCAGTGAGCCGACTATAAAGCTAAATGATCCTACCAGCGGTCCACCTTCTTCGAGAGGTCGATCCGGCCACCACTGGGTGCCGAACAGGAATTCCCGTAGGCTGACCCCGTTTACAAAAAAAGTTGAAAGCCCTTTAGCGCTAATAAAAATGACGATGGAAATGGTAATGGCAATTACGGTTATGGCACAAAAAAGAGTAATAATTTTACCAAAGCGATCATTATATTTTTTCCATATATGCCAAAGGGGGCCTGGCGCAGGGGAACCGGCCATGATTGCATCACGACCTCCTTTGTATTGTGGTCTGGGCAAACTTATTTCCTCCCTCAAAACACTATAACGTAATTACACATCAAAGCGGGGCGGTTTGTCAATAACCGTCCCGCTGTTGATTATAAACATTATTACACTGATTATAAGTTTGTTACCTGACCCTGGGCGTCCCTGCTTACCTTCATCTCCGTTACAGGTATATATCCAAGCTTTGGTACGAGGGTTTTCTGTACATCATCGGTAAGCATGTAGTCAAGCAGTGCTTTTTTCACTCCGTCAGGCTCACCCTTGGTATACATGTGCTCGTATGCCCATACCGGATATTTGTTGGTAAGAATGTTTTCTTGGTTAGGCTCAACGCCATCCAGTTTAATCGGCTTTATGCTGCCGTCCAGGTATGAAAGAGCCTCATAACCAATGGCACCGGGGGTTTCATTTATGATTTTACGCACTGTACCGGAGGCATCCTCTTCAATGCCCTGGGCTTCTTCAGTACCATCAAGGGCAAATTTTTTGAATGTGGCTCTGGTTCCAGAACCCTTGGGACGGTTTACCAGGACTATTTTTTGATCTACTCCGCCAACTTCTTTCCAGTTTTTAATTTTACCGGTAAAAATATCAATTAATTGCTGTTTAGTAAGATTGTCCACGCCCACCTTATTATTAACCACAGCAGCCATGCCCACGACACAAACTTTAGTGTCTGTTAACTGGCTGGCATCTATACCATTTTTTTCCTCGGCAAAGATATCCGAGTTACCGATATCAGCAGCACCCTGGGAAACCTGGGTCAGACCATTACCGCTGCCGCCCCCCTGTACCACAATCTGGGCCTTGGGATTCTTAGCCATAAAATCTGTTGCCGCTTGCTCAACAAGAGGTTGCAGGGCTGTCGATCCGACTGCTGTGGCAGAGTCGGAAATCTCTGCTGCCTGCGATGCCTCTTGCTTTGTTTCCCCTGCTTTTTCCCCACTACCGCCGCAGCCTGCCAGGGTAAATGTCAGCACGGCCAGAAGTCCTGCGATCAGTATACCAATAAACTTCTTCTTCAAAAATCTTCCCCCTCTAAAGGTTTATAATTTTTTATATTTTAAGTGGCGCCGCCACATAACAGTCCATGTTTTTATTATAAGCATATATGTTAACACAAATTATGATTATTGTTAGGAACCTATTAATTTTTGTTAAATATTGCATTATGCTTGCCGGTAATCTCTGAATTTGTAGCCTACCCCTCTGACTGTTTCTATGTACTCTGGATTGCCCGGATCTCGTTCAATCTTTTGGCGAAGATATCTGATGTGTACATCCACCGTACGGGTTTCTCTGATAGCGTCGAAGCCCCAAATTTTTTCCAGCAATGAATCCCTGGTAAATACCCTCCCAGGATTTGAAGCCAGCACATGGAGTATTTCAAACTCCTTGGGGGATAAATCAAGCCTCATACCATCCACCATGGCTTCGAATCTTTCCGGGCGGATAAGCATATTGTTACATCTAATTTCCTTTTCTTCATACGCCGGGGTTATATTGCTATTGAATTCCCGGCGGCGCAAGTTCGCTTTAACCCTGGCCAGCAGTTCTCGGGGGCTGAAAGGTTTGGTCATGTAGTCATCTGCACCCATTTCCAGACCGATTACCTTGTCCATTAGCTCACTCTTGGCACTGAGCATTATTATGGGTATGTAAGCCGTGTTTTTATTTGCCCGCAGGGCCCGACAAACCTCAAATCCGTCTTTGTCTGGCATCATTATGTCCAGGATGATTATATCCGGCAAATATTCCTGGGCAGTGGCAAGTCCACTGACACCGTCCGGAGCGGTTATTACCCTGAAATTCTCCTTTTCCAGATTAAATCTTATCAGCTCAACAATATTTGCCTCGTCATCCACCACAAGGATTGTGGACATCAATGACAGCCCCCCTCAATTCATTGATTAAAGCATAAATAAATAATGTTAAGTGTACAAAAAAGACGTGTTAAAAAAGGGTTATCCTTTTTTAATTTTAAGTAAAATATTTTGTAGCTACTTATGTTCAGAATGAGAGAGCCGGCGGAAACAACAGGAGTTAAGAGTCAGCATGAGAAAACGGTTTATCGTCTCGAAATATTCTGAATTCTGAATACCTGAATAGCTACAAAACTTCTCAACAAAAAACAGCCCCTAAAGGCTGTTTTTTGTTGAGAGATGGGAGATTGTCAAAGTGAATAATATTTGGGGGACATTCCTCCGAAGGAGGTATGTCCCCTTTCAATAGATCGGGGTGATGGACCGATAGTCCTGAGGGGCGTTAGCCCCTTTTTTAGAATTTGTTTTGCTATAGAGGATAGAATTCAGAACCCTGAGCAGCCAGATCCAGGTCGACCAGCAGCTTTTTAGCCATTCTTTCCTTAAGGAACTTGGGTGCCACCTGCGGAAATAGGGCTACTGAAACCACATCCTCGGGTTTTTCCATGTATGCTCCCACTTCTTCCCGGGCTGCGGGAAGTTCGGGCTCGATCATATCTGCCGGGCGGACGGTGATAGGTTCTTCATCGCCGATAATCTTTTTGCGTGCTTCTTCATTCACCGGGGCAGGTGATCTGCCATAGAATCCGCGCATATAGTTTTTAACTTCGTTAGTAGCCATTTTGTAACGCTCTCCCATCAGCACATTGATGGCTGCCTGGGTGCCTACAATCTGGCTGCTGGGTGTTACCAGCGGCGGGAAGCCAAAATCTTCCCTCACTCTGGGTACTTCCGCCAGCACTTCTGGCAACTTGTGCAGGGCATCCTGCTCTTTTAGTTGGTTTACAAAGTTTGAAATCATGCCGCCCGGTACCTGATACTGTAAGACGTTGGTGTCCACGTTGTTTGATGAGTTATCAAACTGGGCGTAGTTATTCCTTATGTCCCTGAAATGATCTGCTATCTCGGTCAGTGCGGTCAAATCCAGCCCGGTGTCGTATGGTGTGTCCTTAAAGGCAGCTACCATGGTCTCAATAGCAGGCTGAGATGTTTGCAAAGCCATCGATGATATGGCACAGTCAATAACGTCTACTCCCGCCTCTGCGGCCTTCATATAAGTCATGGCCGCCATACCGCTGGTGTAGTGGCAGTGCAGCTGGATGGGGATACTCAGAGTTTCCTTGAGACCCTTGATGATTTCATAGGCGGGATACGGGGCCAGTATGCCGGCCATATCCTTCAGGCAGATGGAGTCTGCGCCCAGTTGCTCGAGCTCCTTGCCCATGCGCATAAAGAAGTCATAATTGTGTACCGGGCTGATGGTATATACCACAGTCCCCTGCACGTGACCGCCCTCACGCTTGGTGGTTAATATGGCTCTTTCCATATTACGCACGTCGTTCAGGGCGTCGAATATCCTGAATATGTCCATGCCGTTGTGCACGGCTGCTTTAATGAATTCATCCAGCACGTCGTCTGCGTAATGTTTGTAACCAACTACGTTTTGTCCCCGCAGCAGCATCTGGGTTTTAGAATTCTTCAAATGCCTTCTGAAAACCCTCAGTCTTTCCCAGGGATCTTCGTTCAAAAACCTCATGCATGAATCGAAGGTAGCTCCTCCCCAGACTTCTACGGAGTGAAAACCAATCGCGTCTATTTTTTCCGCGATGGGAATCATGTGTTCCAGGCGCATTCTGGTGGCCAGTAAAGACTGGTGACCGTCACGCATAGTGGTATCCATTATCTTTACCCTACGCTCGCCTATATTCATAATCGTCCCCCTTTCGGGAATTATTCAAGATGTTATTTTATTAAAAAATTGCTTAGCCCTGAATGACTTGCATGACCTTGCGGACGGAATCAACCGATTTCTTGATGGATACCTTCTCCTCATCGGTTAAGTCGACTTCGATTATTTTTTCAATACCGTTACTGCCAACGATGGCGGGAACTCCAAAATACATGTCCTTCTCACCGTATTCGCCCTGTAAATAGGCAGCCACCGGTAAAATCCTCTTTTTGTTTTTCAATATGGATTCGGCCATCTGAACGGCTGATGCACCAGGTGCATAAAATGCGCTGCCGGTTTTAAGATAATTAACTATTTCCGCGCCACCCTTACGGGTTCTTTCCACCATGGCTTCAATTCTGTCGGCGGGAATGAGCTTTTCAATAGGGATGCCGCCGGCATAACTATATCTTACCAGAGGTACCATATCATCTCCGTGGCCACCCAGTACGAAAGCGCTGACGTCCTCAAAGGAGACACCCAGTTCCAAAGCGATGAAGGTGCGGAAACGGGCCGAATCCAGCACTCCAGCCATGCCGAAGACCCTGTTGGGCGGGAAGCCACTGGCCTTAAGAGCCACGTAAGCCATAACGTCCAGGGGGTTGGTTACTACGATAATAACGGCATTAGGTGAATATTTTGCCGCCTGCTCCGCACATGAGCCAACAATCTTGGCGTTGGTATTAAGTAAATCGTCCCGGCTCATGCCGGGCTTCCGGGCTATGCCGGCTGTGATGATGACTACGTCGGAATTAGCGGTGTCTTCATAATTATTTGTACCGATAATGTTGCAGTCATATCCCTCGACAGGAGCAGCCTCCATTAAGTCCAGTGCCTTACCCTGAGGCACTCCTTCCACTACGTCGATTAGCACAATGTCTCCCAGTTCTTTGGACGCTGCCCAGTGAGCGCAGGTTGCTCCAACATTGCCGGAGCCTACCACGGTAATTTTTTTACGACTCATAGTATTGGCCTCCTTTAAACTATCCAATTACCACCATTACGTCACCATTGTTGACGGTTTGGCCTTTTTGCACCTTAACTTCCTTGACAGTACCTGCCACCGGTGAGGTAATTTCATTTTCCATCTTCATGGCTTCCAGAATCAACAGGGCGTCCCCGACATTTACCTTATCTCCGGCTTTTACCTTTACATCAATGATGTTGCCTGGCATGGGAGCGGTAACTGTGCCGGCGCCAGCAGGTGCGGAAGCCTTGGGGACGGCGGGTGCCGCAACAGGTGCAGGTGCTGCGGGTTGAGAGGCCGGTGCAGCGGCGGGCGCTGTTCTGGCAACTGGGGCCGCGGGTGCACCGGCTTCTTCGATTTCCACCTCAAAAGGTTCCCCGTTCACTACCACCTTATATTTTTTCATCCGGGTCAAACCTCCTCAATACTGATATGAATAAAACATTTCTAAAGTATGGTGAAGTCCCGGTCCTGCATTATTTTTAATAGTCCGGAACGTTTCCAGGGATTTTTAGTACTCTTTTTGCTGATGCCGGTAATTCTATCGCCCGGTGCCATCAGTCCGGCGGCAATTAATGCCGCCATAATAGCCGCTACTTTTTTGGGGGTTATTGCTCCTTGGGCTATGTTTGTAGTTTCCATCGGCGTATCCCTCCTATACGGGAAGATTACCGTGCTTTTTCTTGGGTCTTGCTTCACGCTTGTTAGCATACGTTTCAAGAGCGTTAATAATTCTCTCCCGGGTATCCCTGGGATCTATCACATCATCCACATATCCTCTGGCGCAGGCAATGTAAGGATTGGCGAACCTCTCACGGTATTCTTCGGTAAGCTTTTTCCTTTCTTCCGGCGGGTCTTCCGCATTGGCTATTTCATTTCTGTAAATAATATTTACCGCACCATCCGGTCCCATGACGGCTATTTCCGCAGAGGGCCACGCAAATACGGTATCCGCCCTGAGGCTGCTGCTGCACATGGCCAGATAGGCGCCACCGTAGCCCTTGCGCAGAATAATGGTTATTTTGGGCACAGTCGCTTCGGAATAAGCATATAGCATTTTGGCACCGTGCCTGATGATGCCGCCGTATTCCTGGGCTGTTCCGGGCAGGAAGCCTGGTACATCCATAAAGGTTATGATGGGCACATTGAAGCAGTCACAGGTGCGTACAAAGCGGCTGATCTTATCGGAAGCATTGATATCCAGGCAACCCGCCAGGTATTCCGGCTGGTTGGCTATGATACCCACTGACTGGCCATTTACCCTGGCATAACCTACCACGGCATTGCGGGCAAAATATGGCTGTACTTCCATAAAGCTGCCACCGTCTACCACCAGGTTGATTACCTTGCGTACATCGTAAGAAAGGTTGGCAGAGTCAGGGATGATGCTCAATAATTCATCGGCATCTCCATTGATAGCGTTGGCATCAAACGTGGGTGGTTCCTCAAGATTGTTGGATGGCAAATAGCTTAGCAGTTGCTTGATTGCTGCCATGCAATCATCCTCGTTTTCCGCTGCAAAATGGGCCACGCCGCTGGTTTGGTTGTGAGTCATGGCTCCGCCCAACACTTCCATGCTTACCTCTTCACCTGTTACCGCCTTGATTACCTGCGGTCCGGTGATAAACATCTGACTGGTATTTTTCACCATAAAAATAAAGTCTGTCAGCGCCGGAGAATAAACAGCTCCCCCTGCACAGGGTCCCATGATTACAGATATTTGTGGAATTACTCCGGAGGCTATAGTGTTGCGGAAGAATATTTCCCCGAAGCCGTTTAAGGCGTCTACCCCTTCCTGGATCCTTGCGCCGCCGGAGTCATTTAGCCCGACAACCGGTGCGCCTACTTTCATAGCCTGGTCGAGAACCTTGCAGATTTTAGCCGCATGAATTCGTCCCAGAGAACCGCCGGTTACTGTAAAATCCTGGGCGTATATAAAAACCTTGCGGCCATCCACTTTACCGTATCCGGTCACGACGCCTTCACCAGGGTTTTTCAGGTTTTTGATGTCGTCGTCACCGGCAAAGGTATCGATTTCTACGAATGTTCCCGCATCAAACAGCATGCCGATGCGCTCCCGGGCTGTTTTTTTGCCGGCTTCGTGCTGTTTTTCAATCCTTTTGGGACCGCCCCCTGCCTTAACGGTGCCCCTCAGATTATTGAGCTGTTCCATTTTTTCTTGCATGGACAAGGCTAATCCCCCCTTTTATTCTCGCTCGCACAGTTCCACCAGTGTTCCGCAGGTGGCTTTGGGGTGCAGAAACGCTATGTTTGCGCCACCTGCGCCACGGCGAGGTTTTTCATCTATCAGTCTGACTCCCTGTGCCTTAAGCTGTACCAGCTTTTCTTCCAGGTTATCCACTCTGAAGGCAATATGCTGGATGCCCTCCCCATTTTTCTCAATAAACTTGGCTATTGGTCCGTCAGGGGTGGTGGACTGCAGCAGTTCTAACTCACTGTCGCCAGTGGGTATGAAGGCAATTTTCACTTTTTGATCGGCCACTTCTTCAATCTCGGTTACTTTTAGCCCCAGTACTCCTTCATAAAATTTAACGGCTGTATCCAGGTCCTTAACCGCTATGCCAATATGGTCAATCTTTTTTATCAATATTAACGCCTCCTCATGCCATAATCTGGTATTGCTATTCAGTAGCGGTAGTATACAAGCCAAATGTTTGATCCTCAAACATCCATATTAGAATTATTACGGCGTTGTTGAGTTGTGCGGTGATTTAGCCCCTGCCTAGCGGCAACGAGTCTAAAACCACCGCACACTCCATGTTCACAACAGCAATCATCTATCAACTGTTGCCGTTACCAACTGACGAAACAGTTTGCTATTTGCCCTTTTTATTTAACATTGTCCCTGATAAATTCAATCACCTTTGTAGTTGTGGTGCCCGGCCCAAATACATCCTTTATGCCGGCCTGCTTCAGTTCAGGTATGTCTTCATCGGGTATAACTCCGCCCCCAACCACCAATATATCAGCGGCCCCCTGTTGTCTAAGTCCTTCCACCACCGGTGGAAAAAGGTGCAAATGGGCTCCGGAAAGACTACTCAGGGCCACCACCTTCACATCTTCCTGCAAAGCCGCCTCTACGATCTGCTCCGGCGTCTGGCGCAGGCCGGTATATATGACTTCCATGCCAGCGTCGCGCAGGGCCTGGGCTATAACCTTGGCGCCACGGTCGTGTCCATCCAGTCCCGGTTTTGCCACCAGCACACGTATGGTATTGTTGCTCATCTTCCACCCTCCCCGCTTAATTAGAATACAATCTGCTGTTTGTACTCGCCAAATTCTTCCCTCAACACGCCACAAATTTCTCCCAGGGTGGCGTACTCCTTAACCGCTGCAATAATGAAAGGCATTAGATTTTCATCAGTGCCGGCTGCTTTTCTTAAATCGCTCAGCAGTGCCTGAACCTTGTTGTTATCCCTTTCCGCCTTTACTTTGGCAAGGCTGGCTGACTGGCGTTCGCCCACAGTTGGGTCAACTCTCAGCAGGCCTTCCGGCTTCGGTTCCTCCATGAGGAATTGGTTAACGCCGATAACCGCCTTCTTGCCGCTTTCAATGTCCTGCTGGTAGCGGTAAGCGCTGGAATGAATTTCTTTTTGCATGTATTCAATGGCTTCCGGTGCCCCGCCTATTTCATCTATTTTTTCAATATATTTTGCTGCTCCTGCTTCAATTTCATTAGTCAGGTTTTCTACGAAGAATGAACCACCCAGCGGATCAACCGTATCCGCCACACCTATTTCATAACCTACCACCTGCTGGGTGCGCAGGGCAATCAGCACGGAGTGCTCGCTGGGAAGGGCCAGAGCCTCGTCCCGGGAGTTAGTATGCAGAGACTGTGTGCCGCCCAGCACAGCGCTAAGCGCCTGATAAGCCACTCTCATAATGTTTACGTCCGGCTGCTGCGCGGTAAGGGTGCAGCCTGCAGTCTGGGTATGGAACCTCATCATCAAAGACTTGGGGTTCTTGGCCCCGAACCGTTCTTTCATAATCCTGGCCCAAAGCCGGCGGGCAGCCCTGAATTTGGCAACCTCCTCAAAGAAATTGAGGTGAGCATTAAAGAAGAAGGACAATCTGGGAGCAAATTCGTCTACATCAAGTCCGGCATCAATGGCAGCCTTTACGTAAGCTATACCATCGGCCAGAGTGAAAGCTACCTCCTGTACGGCGGTTGAACCTGCTTCCCTGATGTGGTAGCCGCTGATGCTGATAGTGTTCCAACCGGATATATTTTTGGCGCAGTATTTAAATATGTCCGTAATCAGCCGCATGGAAGGTCCCGGCGGGAAAATGTAGGTTCCCCGGGCCACGTATTCTTTCAGAATATCATTCTGGATGGTGCCGCTTAATTTGTCCGGGGTCACGCCCTGCTTTTCTGCCACGGTCACATACATGGCCAGCAGCACTGCTGCCGGAGCGTTGATAGTCATGGACGTACTAACCTTGTCCAGGGGAATACCGGCTAACAATGTTTCCATGTCCTTCAGTGAATCAATAGCCACCCCGACTTTACCTACCTCACCACGGGATATTGATTGATCGGAATCATAACCAATCTGGGTAGGCAGGTCAAAAGCCACACTTAAACCGGTTTGACCCTGTTCCAGAAGGTAGTGGAAGCGATTGTTGGTTTCCTCCGCTGATCCGAATCCTGCGTACTGACGCATGGTCCAGTAGCGCCCGCGGTACATATTGGGCTGAACACCCCTGGTAAAAGGATAGCTGCCCGGCAGTCCCAGGTCTATTTCGTAATTGAGCCCGCTGTTATTGTCTGGAGTGTATACAGTTTTTATGCTCATACCCGCATCTGTTGAGAATTCTGCCTGGCGCTCAGGTCTTTTTTGTTTTTGTGCGTCCAGTTTGCTATCAAACTGGGCTTTAGTTTCCCTGAATTTTTCTAAAAAACTTTGATCGTACATGTTTGTCCTCCTTTCCTCAATTTGAAGGTATTTTTTATTATTGACATTTTGTGATGTCTGCTAACCCAATATTTTCTTAATATATGCCGGAACCTCGAAAGGCAGTGTGGCAACCTGTGCCCCGGCCTCGCTCAGTGCCTTGACTTTACCTTCAAAGGTACCTTTGCCCCGCTCAATAATGGCGCCGGCGTGTCCCATTCTTTTGCCGGGAGGTGCACTTTTGCCTGCTATATAGGCTACCACAGGTTTAGTCATATTTTTAATAAAAAGTGACGCTTCTTCCTCAGCATTTCCGCCTATTTCACCTACTAGAACCACTACCTTGGTTTCGGGGTCTTTTTCGAATTTTTCTAGAACACTCACAAAAGACAAGCCCACTACCCTGTCACCGCCCATGCCCACCACGGTGGACTGGCCTAGACCGTTAGCAGTAAGATTGCCAACGATTTCATAGGTAAGGGTTCCGCTACGGGCCACAATACCCACCGGACCCGGTACAAAGAATTGATTGGGGGGTATGCCTATTTTACATTTACCAGAAGAAACGATACCGAAGGTGTTGGGTCCGATAACGGTTGTCCCTTTGCGGCTGGCGAAATTAATAATTTCAAGCTCGTCATGCACCGGTATGTGCTCGGTTATAACAACCACAACTTTAATGCCGGCGTCAATGGCTTCAAAAGCTGCATCCTTGGCGAAAGGAGCCGGAATAAAAACACAGGCGGCGTCAACCCGCTGCTCTTCCATGGCGGCGCTTACGGTGTCGTATACCGGTACTCCAAGCACCTCCTGGCCTCCCTTGCCCGGTGAAGTCCCGCCTACGATTTTTGTTCCGTATGCCAGCATCTGTTCGGTGTGAAATTTTCCCTGGTTGCCAGTTATACCCTGTACTATAACGTTTGTATTTTCATCAATTATAATGGCCATTTCCCGGTCACTCTCCTTTCTTATTAACTGTTGGCTATCTCTACTGCCTTGGCGGCGGCTTCGTGCATCATTTTGTAAGCATCGAAACCGTTATCTTTTAATATTTGAACCCCCTGCTCCTCATTGGTACCCACCAGTCTGATTACCACGGGCACGGGGATGCCGATGTTGGTTTTGACCTGCACCAGTGCATTGGCAACATCGTCGCAACGGGTGATACCGCCAAATATGTTAATTAAGATAACCTTTGGCTTATTGCCCAGGAGAATTTCCAGAGCCTTTGCTGTCCCTTCCATACCGGTGCCGCCACCAGCATCCATGAAGTTGGCTGCTGATCCGCCGTAATGCTGAATAGTATCCAGAGTGCCCATGGTAATACCGGCGCCGTTGGCCATTACAGCAATGTTGCCATCCAGTTGTACATAGGAAATACCTATTTCATGAGCTTTCCTTTCAAATTCGGTGCGCTCGTCAACGTAAGGCAGTTCATTGTGTCTGAACAGCGCCTCGTCGTCAATGGTAACCTTAGAGTCGGCGGCGATTAATTTTTCACCGCTTCTTACCAGCGGGTTGATTTCCACCAGTTCAGCATCCTTTTCGCGGAACATTTTGTAAAGTAGCGGCAGCAAATTGCTAAATTCCTTAAATACGTTACCCTTCAGGCCAAGCTTGCGGGATACTTCCTTGGCCAGATAGGGCTGGACTCCTATAGATACGTCCACATGTTGCTTTACTATAAATTCGTCCGCGACTTCCTCAATATCCATACCACCCTGGGCAGATGCAATGATTACCGGTTTTTTTGCTGCCCCGTCAATGGTAATAGCCAGGTAATACTCCTGGTCAATCTGCAGCTTTTCCTCAACCAGCAACATTTCTACTTTAAGCCCCTGGATGGTCATGCCCAAAATTTGTCCAGCAGCCTGTTTGGCCTCTTCGGGATTGGTGGCAAACTTTATGCCGCCCCCTTTACCCCTTTTGCCGGAAAGGATCTGGGATTTAACAACAACGTCTCCTCCGATTTCTGCAGCCACAGCAGCAGCCTCATCGGGGGTTGTAACCATTTTCCCCCTGGGCACTGTAATACCGGCGCCTGCAAAAAGCTCCTTCCCCATATACTCGAAAAGCTTCAAGATAACCCCTCCCCTTTTAGTTGCAGAACTAAGCTAACACAATATGCGGCTACTTGCCTGCCGCATAAATTTTTACACCTTCATCATACAAATCGCCTCCCAGTGTATCGTTGACCACGATAACCGGAAAGTTTTCCACCACCAGACGGTGAATGGCCTCCGGGCCAAGTTCCGGATAGGCAACAACACTGCATTCTTTGATGCTTCTGGCAATAAGTGCCGCTGCTCCCCCTACGGCGGCAAAATATACCGATTTGTACTGTTTTATGGCCTTGATTACCTCCGGGATTCTTTTACCCTTGCCGATCATACCCTTTAGCCCCAACGCGATTAGTCTGGGCGCGTAAGCGTCCATGCGTCCGGAAGTGGTAGGCCCTGCAGATCCTATTACCTGCCCCGGCTTGGCCGGTGAGGGCCCTACATAATATATTACCTGTCCCTTCAACTCGAATGGAAGTTCCTTGCCCTGATCCAATAAATCCACCAGCTTTTTGTGGGCGGCGTCCCGGCCGGTGTAGATAACTCCGTTAAACAAAACCCTCTGGCCTATCCTTAATTTTTCTACCACATCATCGGACAGGGGTGTGGTTAAGCTGATTTGTGGCATTTGCTTCACCTCGCTTGTACCCATTACAGTACCGCTTCCTTGTGCCTGGCGGAGTGGCAGTTGATATTGACCGCCACCGGGAGGCTGGCTATATGACATGGATGAACTTTAATGTGTACCGCCAGGGCTGTTGTTTTGCCGCCCAATCCCTGTGGACCTATGCCAATGGAATTTACCAGTTCCAGCATTTCCTTCTCCAGTTCTGCTACATCAGGCAAGTTACTGGGCTGTCCCAACGGCCTCAGCAACGCCTCTTTGGCCAGCAGGGCAGCCTTTTCAAAGGTTCCGCCTATACCTATACCTAGCACTATGGGGGGGCATGGGTTTGGACCCGCTGCCCTCACCGTGTCCAATACAAATTTTTTGACACCATCTACTCCTTCAGAGGGTTTGAGCATTTTTATCCCGCTCATGTTTTCACTACCGCCGCCCTTGGGAGCCACTGTAATTTTTAAACTATCACCGGGTACGATGGTGGTGTGGATCACCGCCGGGGTATTGTCGCCGGTGTTTATACGCTCCAGGGGATGACTGACTATAGACTTCCTTAGGTATCCCTCAGTATAGCCCTTTCTTACCCCCTCGTTGACCGCATCATAGATGTTCCCCCCGCAGATGCAGGCATCCTGTCCCAGCTCCAGGAAAACAACGGCAACGCCGGTGTCCTGGCACATGGGCACCTGGTTTTCCGATGCTATGCCGGCGTTTGTCACCAATTGGCTTAAAATGTCCTTACCAGTGAGGGATATCTCCTCATCCAAGGCCTTTTGAAAAGAGCGCAAAACATCCTCGCCAAGATAAAAATTTGCTTCCTGGCAGAGACGGGCCACTGTTTCAATTATAACACTGGCTTCTATGGTTTTTATTTTCAGTTCCCTCCTTGCACAAAGTCATAATAGCTATTAATTTTGCAATATTTGTACCAGTACCGGCATATTGTTGCAATGCCCCGGAAAGCAGCGTCATAAAGGGTTAATTGCACTAAGGACAAACTGCATATAATTTCAAAATATTTTAAAGTGTGGACAATCATACACAAATTCTAGATAATAGAATGACGTATAATAAAAATCCCCGTATTCGCGGGGCAATTCATTCTGATACTATGTCTAATATTTATAAAGTGTCTAATAATTAAAATTTTATCAATTGCTAAAATTTTCAGATCTACTTTTCTTTAGCTTATTATACAGGGTGGCCAGTGATATATTCAAGGCCTGGGCGGCCCTGCGCTTGCCCTCCACCGAACTGCCATATTTAGCCATGGCCTTTCTGATTAAAATCTGTTCCATTTGATCAATGGGTATCAAATCCACATCTCTTTCCGGAGTGTTCTTGAACTGACTCACATGCTGTATCATGTTTTTCTTGGTCAGTATCTCGTCATCCACTGTGACCATGACCCTTTCAATGACATTTTCAAGTTCCCTCACATTACCGGGCCAGTCGTAGCTGTAAAGCACTTCTTCAGCGTCTTTGGAAAGACCCTTAACCTTTTTCCCAAGTTTACGGTTTAATTTTATTATTAAATTATTTACCAGCAGCGACAAATCCTCTTTGCGTACCCGCAGCGGAGGTATGGTAATTTCCACTACGTTCAGCCGGTAATAAAGGTCCTCTCTGAAATTACCCTGTCTTATAAGATCCCGTAAATTGCGGTTGGTGGCAGCTACCACCCGTACATCCACCTTGATAGTCTGATTACCCCCAACCCGCTCAAACTCCATCTCTTGTAAAACCCTTAAAAGTTTTCCCTGTAAATTAAGGTTCATGTCACCTATCTCATCCAGGAAAATAGTGCCCCCATGGGCCAGTTCAAATTTACCTATTTTTGATTTAATGGCGCCGGTAAAAGCACCCTTGGCATAACCGAAGAATTCGCTTTCCAGCAGGGTTTCGGGTATAGCGGCGCAGTTGACCTTGATGAAAGGCTTTTCCCTGCGGGGGCTGGAGTTATGAATAGCATGGGCAAAAAGTTCCTTACCGGTTCCGCTTTCGCCCAGCAGCAGTACAGTGGAATTACTGCGTGCAGCCCTTTCAGCCAATTGGTTGCATTTCTTGAGATCCTGGCTGTTACCCAGAATATCTTCAAAGCTGTACTTGCTGGTGGTCACCTGGCCGAATTTGTCGGATAGGTTTTCAATTAATGATGTACTACGGCGTAGTTCATCCATCAGCTTCATGACATCGGTAAAATGCTGGAATACTACCACGGCGCCTTCCATTCTACCATCCACCATAATGGGCGCGGCATTTGATACAACCTCTGCGTTGCTGCCCCCCACCATGGTGCGGTGTCCAAATACATTTTTACCAGTTTTCAGTACCGTGGCAAGAGCCCCGTCCGGGGATGCCTCATATATGTTTTGACCAATTCTTTCTTGTTCAGATATACCTGTGATCCTGGTAAAGCCAGGATTGACATATTTGATTATGCCCTGGTTATCAGCTACCTCGATGGCCTCCTGGACCGAATTCAATACAGCGGACAACTCTCCCTGTATTTTTTTGAATTCCAGAAGTTCTTCTTTTTCTCTAAGGATTGCATTAAGCAGTCCGGCTACCCGGGCTTCCACCACAGCCGTCTTGGGATTTTTAATCCTGTTCAGTTCAAGCTGGATGTCGGCAGAGCCGGAGGCGTCTATGATGACATCAATATCCTGTTTAATAGCCAGCTCTTTATAGTTGGTGGTGGTATATATGCCATCTTTTTTTGCCGCCTGCAAACCTTGGGCGGAGGGATCCGGGTCGGCCATGCCTATTAACGCTACTTCTTTCATAGCTCTCAGGTTGCGGTATACAGAATAACCTTCCGTTCCACCCCCTACAATGGCTACCCTGAGCCTGGACATTTAAGTTCACCACCTAAAAATAAATTTGTTATGTTCTGATTAATTCGACGATTTTCCTTTTGCTCCTTCTAAAAAATATAATCAAAAAATATTTTTAATAGTTTTAGAACACTAGTTTCGTGAACCGTTTTTGTGCTATAATATGCATATAATTCTGGAAAGGCTGGTGTATATTGTGAGTAACAACCTTACTCCCAGGGAGCAGGCTATAATTGATTTCATAAAGTCCAATATAAAAGCAAAAGGCTATCCACCTTCGGTAAGGGAAATAGGCTCATCTGTCGGCTTAAAGTCAAGCTCTACAGTTCACAGCTACCTTAAGCGCATGGAAGAAAAAGGTATTATTCGCAGGGACCCCACCAAACCCAGAGCGGTGGAGGTATTGGACGGGCGGAAGAAACTGCTGGCAGAGGAAACCATCTCTGTACCCCTGCTGGGCAGGGTTGCTGCAGGTCAGCCCATACTTGCGGAGGAAAACCATGACTCTATGCTTCCCCTGCCGACCAGCTTTTTCGGTAATGGCGATTTATTTATGCTTACCGTACGGGGCGACAGCATGATCGAGGCCGGAATTCACCAGGGAGATGTTGTGGTGGTAAGGAAACAGCCTTCGGCCAACAATGGTGATATAGTTGTTGCACTGATCGAAGCTGAGGCCACAGTGAAAACATTTTACCGCGAAAACGGACATATAAGGCTGCAGCCGGAAAATAGGCTACTGGAACCTATTCTGGTCAGGGATGTTTCTATACTGGGCAAGGTGGTTGGTTTACTGAGAAGATATTAGAAACCAATCAAGGCGTTGATTTCTGGAATGGCGCCAGGAGGCGTTTAATATTTAAAGGATCTTTTATAAATTCAACAAAACTATCGGCGGCATAGCTTACTGTGCCGTTTTTTAATTTAATTATGTAAAGGTATCTTTTTAGGTCTATGCCCTTAATAATAATTTTTTTAACTCTTCCCGTTTGCAGGGGTTCCCCGGCCGCCCAACCGGAAACAACACCCACTCCCAGCCCTGCCTGCACGGCGGTAATTACGGCTCTGGTGCTCCCCAGTTCCATAGCCACACTTAAGTCTCCAGGATCCGTTCCTGCATCCAGCAACTTCTTTTCAAACACCTGCCTGGTTCCGGAACCTTCTTCCCTTAATATGAATTTTTCGTTAAGTATTTCACTGTAATGTATTTCCCCCCTGTCAACGAGCTCATGCCCCGGCGGGACAATTATCACCAGCCGGTCCAAAAGCCAGGGAGTGCACACAATATCCTGCCCCTCAGGAGCCATGCCGGTAATACCTATATCAGCCTCCCGCTCAAGTAGCCACCGGGTAACCTCTCCGCTTCCGGAAACTTTTAGCCTCAACTGAATACCGGGATAAAACCGGTTAAAGTCACCAATAAACAAAGGCATAATATATTCTCCGGGTATGGTGCTTGCCCCCAATACAAGATGACCTGTTTTCAGTCCCCTCAATTCATCAATGCTGTATTTTATATTCTGATAATGTATCAGCATCTGTTTGGCTTCGGGGTATAGAATCCGGCCGGCCTCGGTGAGCGTTATTCTTTTATCCCCTCTCTGGAAAAGGGTAACCTGTAAAACTTCCTCCAGGGATTTTATCTGAAAGCTCACTGCCGGCTGGCTCATGTATAGATACCGGGCAGCCTTGGTGAAGCTTTGCAGTTCTGCTACCTGGAGAAATGCCTCCAGTTGTTTCAGATTCACACTTCATCCTCCGTTAACTGCTGCATGCCAAGACATATCTGGCCGCGTTAATTGCTGCCAGTCTGGTGTAGTGTTTTGATAACCCCCCCTGCATGAATACAGCGTAGGGCTTCCTTAGCGGTGCATCTGCGCTGAGTTCCAGGGAAGCGCCCTGGATAAATGTGCCTGCAGCCATGATTACCTGATCACTGTAGCCTGGCATGGAGCTGGGTTCCGGCCTGACGTGAGCATCCACCGGGGATGCCGATTGTATGCCCCTGCAGAAGGCTACCAGTTTTTCCGGACTGCCCAGCATAATGGTTTGAATGATATCCGTTCTTGGCTCATCGTATAGCGGGCTGACGGAAAACCCCAGCTTCTCGAACAGTCTGGCAGTAAAAACTGCCCCTTGCAACGCTCCCGCCACAATGGAGGGTGCCAGGAAAATTCCCTGGAACATAAGGCGTATAAAACCCGGTGCGGGACCCACTTCGGAACCTATGCCCGGCGCCGTCCATCTGGCTGCAGTCAGTTCAACTAATTCTTTTTTGCCCACCACATAACCTCCGGTAGGAACAAGTCCTCCGCCTGGGTTTTTAATCAGGGAGCCAGCCACAATGTCCGCCCCCACATCGGTGGGTTCCAGCAGTTCCGCGAATTCGCCGTAGCAGTTATCCACAAAAACCACTACATCCTCTTTACAGGAACGTATAAAGCTAATCAGTGTACTCATGTCGTTGATATTAAGGGAGGGTCTGAGGCTATATCCTCTGGAGCGCTGCAGCATGATCATTCTGGTTTTTTTGTTGATGGCCTTTTGTATGGCATCGTAATCCAACTCACCACCAGACAGGGGCTCGACCTGACGATAAATAATGCCGAAGTCGCCAAGGGAGCCTTTACCGTCACCGGGTAAACCTATAATACTCTCCAGGGTGTCATAAGGTCTTCCCTGCACGGCCAGAAGTTCGTCTCCCGGTCTTAAAACACCAAAAAGACACAGGGCTATGGCATGAGTTCCGCTTACTATCTGGGACCGTACCAGGGCAGCCTCTGTATTGAATATATGACTATAGATTTCTTCCAGTGTTTCGCGTCCCGGGTCGTTATATCCGTAGCCGGTACCGCCCTTTAGGTGGTAGTCGCTGACCCTGGCCTTCCTGAAGGCTTGCAGAACCTTTTGATGGTTGTTCAAGGATATTTTTTCGAGTTTATTGCAAACCGGGACGATTTCCGCGTCTACCTCTAGGGCCAGGGCTGATAATTGTGCTTCAATATCCATGAAGTTAATTTTGTCACCTCATTAATCAATATTATCCGTAACCACTACTATATCCTCCCGGATTATGGACATTAAATCATCGCGGGTGGTGTTTTCCTTATGCACCAACCTTACCGCCTGTTGACGAATGGCCTTTTCCACCATATTCCTAACCAGCCTGGCATTGCCGCTGTGCTGATGCCGTCGGGTTTGGATTTCCAGTATCCTGCGCAATTCCTCCTGAGCCGCTGCGTGCAGGCGATATTGCTTGTGCTGTAGCATCATGTCGGCAATCTCCATAAGCTCCCTGGTTGAATAGTCGGGAAAATCAAGGTGTATGGGAAACCGTGAGCGTAGTCCCGGATTGGTATCAATAAACAGGTCCATTTCGTCCTGGTAACCGGCCAGCACTACGATCAGGCTGTCCTTATTATCCTCCATACCCTTGACCAGAGCGTCTATGGCTTCTTTGCCAAAATCCTTTTCACCGCCTCTGGCCAGGGAATAGGCTTCGTCGATAAACATTACTCCGCCCCGGGCTTTTTTTAACATTTCCCTGGTTTTCTGGGCTGTATGCCCAATGTACTCGCCCACCAGGTCAGCCCTTTCCACTTCCACCAGGTGACCCTTGGGCAAAATCCCCATGGCCTTGAACAGCTTCCCGATAATCCTGGCCATCGTGGTCTTTCCTGTGCCGGGATTGCCTCTAAAGATCATGTGCAGCACCTGGGGGTCGTTAATTAGCTTTTCTTTTTGCCGCCTTTTTTGTATTTCCACGAAGGCATATACTTCGCTAATCAGCTTCTTTACATCAGCTAAACCTATCAGCAAATCCAGTTCCTCCAGCACTTCGTGTACATTCTTCGAACTTTCCCCTTGTTCGGCACACTGCTTCTCCGGAGCTTTATGCGGTGGAATCTGTATTACCCTTCTGCGGGGATGATGCGCCTCCTCGATTATTCTGTCTTGCTTCTGCCACATGTTTATTCTGATCAAACCCCTCACCCCATCCCGGAACGAATTCTTTACATTATACGCCGGTGTAGAGCTTAACTGACCTGTATAACAAAAAAGCCTCTCCTATGGGAGAGACCTGAAGAGCAGGCTTGATTAAACTGGTTTTGTTTCCGAAAAAGAGGTATTAACCGACCGCAATGGGCTTACAGTTGATATGGCATGTTTATAAACCATCAACTGCTTGCCGTCGCTTTCCAGTATAACTGTAAAATTATCAAATCCCCGCACCATTCCCTTTAACTGGAAACCGTTAATAAGAAAAATGGTTAAAGGAATGTTTTCCTTTCGAACCTGATTTAAAAAGGCATCCTGTAAATTTATCTGAAGTTTAGTCATTTATAGGTTCCCTCCGTTGGTATATTTTTCTTATTTTATAGGGTTCGACGTCATATTAAATCTTCCTGCTGCTTCGTCTATAATTTCCATGGTTATTTCTCGGCTATCTCTATAATTGTCTATATCCAACCACTTGATTCTGTTGTCCCTCTTGAACCAGGTAAACTGTCTCTTAGCAAATCTCCTGGTACTTCTTTTCAGGGTATCCAAAGACTCCTGCAATGTCATTTCGCCTTTAAGAAAATACAGTATCTCTTTATAACCCAGCCCCTGCATAGAAGTCATGGATTGGTCATATCCTTTTGACCATAGGCCTCTAACCTCATCTACCAGTCCCCGGTCTATCATCAGATCAACCCGGTCATTTATTCTTCTGTATAATTTTTCCCTATCCATGGTGAGTCCAAACATTAACAGGTTATAATCAGTATGCACAGTGCTATTGCTTAGGGAGGACATGGGTTTTCCCGTTTGATGAAAAACTTCTAGAGCCCTGATGATTCTTTTGGTATCGTTGGGGTGTAGCCTTGCTGCAGCATCCGGGTCTACGGCAACCAGTAGGGCATGCAGTTCGTTTGCTCCCTTCAAACTTAGGTAGTCTTCCAAACTTTTTCTATAAGTGATATCCGGCCCGCTTACGGAAAAATTAAAGCCGTCCACTACAGAGCGTATGTAAAGCCCTGTTCCTCCCACCAGTATGGGAACCTTTCCTTTTCTCCAGATGGCCGGTATTAATTCACAAACTATGCGGGCATAGACGGCAACTGTAAAGTTTTCATCGGGATCAACTATATCGATCATATGATGTGGAATACCGCGTTTTTCTTCCGGTGTCGGTTTAGCGGTGCCAATATCCATGTATCTATAAACCAGCATTGAATCGGCCGAAACTATTTCACCACCGATTGCTTCCGCCACTGTCACAGCAGTTTCTGTTTTACCTGTGGCCGTGGGTCCTATAATACACAGCAGGGGTACGGTATGTCCGGCGCAAGCGTTAACCGTGTCCACCACCCCTTTTTATAATAATGCCGAAGGCAACGGGAGAGTATTTACCCCCGCCAACCCTGTGGATACCCAGCCTTTCAAATTCTGTGCTCCCCTTTTTTTCTTTTATCACAACCCGTTTCCTGCAAACCCGTAAAGCTTCCTGCAGGACAATACAGCTCAGGGGCGAGTATTCAGTTAGCGGACGCATGGCGTCCATAGCAGGAGAGCCCTTTATGCCGTGTCTGAACATAGGATCGAAATATACTGTATCGTAAGTCCCTTCAGGGGTGTTGGTAAGAAACTCAAGGTGATGGCTATTTTTTGTCGTTATTCTCTCCGCAGCCCGGATCATCCGAGCTTTACTTTCGTCCCGCATTTCTGCCAGCCCTTCCCTGACCAGCAGTTCAATTACCGGCGAACTTTCCAGCCCGGTTACAGTACCATCCGGGCCGGCTGCATAAGAAGCCACCAGTGCATCGGAACCCAGGCCAAGTGTACAGTCCAGTATGGCATCCCCTGGGCAAATATCCATAGACTTAACCATTTGGTCAGTTTTCCCTTTTAACATTTCCATTATACGCAGTTTAGCCATGCCGGGGTGGAAAAAAAACTCACTATTCTCCAGATGAAAGGATATTCTTTTACCGGACACCACAAATACCCCGGTAACACCGTATTCTTTCGCCAGTTTTTTTATGCCTTTATTATTTCTCCCGATATAAGGGAAATTTATTTTTTGGCTTACGAGCAAAGCCCGGCTGATTAATTCCGGGCTTTCGCTGAGGGCAGTGGTTACTATCCCTGTTATGCGGCGCCTGCAGCCGGTAGTTCCGTTTAATTCGCCGTGGTCGCTTACAGCCATTACTTTTTCATCACTCCGTTAAAATAATATTGCTTATTTCGCTATGCCCGCTACGCCACGGGGACGGTTCCATCGTCTTCCCTTCGGTCCTTCGCTGCGCTTCGGAGATATGGGGACATTCCTCCGACCCCAAAGCCAGGCTCCAAAGGGAGGTGTGTCCCCGTACCTTATAACCGTCCCCATGGCTCCGCTAACCTCGAGCTTGGACTAAACAAATTAAGTTCTTTTGAACCGGGAAGACAACTCCGTTGTGGAAATGCATATAATTGTCGGCCTGCCATGCGGGCAGGTGTATGGATTTTTTGCCGCTGCCAATTCCTTTAAAAGAAATACAGTTTCAGCCGGTGATGATTTGGTTCCCGATTTTATTGCCGCACTGCAAGCAGCTGCTGCCGCTGCAGCAAAATGCAAGGAACCGCTGCTGACTGTTTTGGCTGGCTTAACAAGTTGCTCCAACACATCCAGTACAAAACTTTTCTCGCTACCCTCCGGCAATCCCGGTGGCACACCGCGTAAAATCATGGTTTCTCCACCAAAGTCCTCTAAATTAATACCTAGCTTTTGCATGAAATCCATATTGGATCTGGCAGTTTCCGCTTCTCTGTGGCTCAAGTGCAAGGTCTGGGGTATCAGGAGGTACTGTTCTCCGCTGTCCCCTGAATTATAAAGATCGTAGAATTTCTCAAATAATATCCTTTCGTGGGCGGCGTGCTGATCTAAAATATAAAGCCCCTCCCTGCCGCCGCAAAGCATATAAGTGGGAGGCAAAAACCCTATAGGGTAAAGTGAACTAATCAAATCCTCCCGGCTGCATTCAGCGTTGCCGGCTTCGGTAGTTTCAAGCAGTGGTGAGCTACTTCCTCCACCATCACTAAACACTGGAAAAAGAGGGTCAGAACCCGGGGGTAGAGACGGTATCGGGGTCCCGGGATAGGAATATTTTTTCTCATTTACTATAATGCTGCCACTCCCGTTGGGGCAGCTAAACCTATCTTTTTCCCCGGCCGGACTTACCCTAAGCCCTTTCCCCTCTGGGGTGCCGGACATGGCTGGTTCGGGCGGCTGGGGCGCAATATTTTTCTCCACAGGTATACTTAGAGGGGTGAATAGTGCTTTTTGCACTGCTGATTTAATCAGCCTGTATATATTTTGCTCCCCGGTTATTTTGATTTCCATTTTTGAGGGGTGGATGTTTACGTCCACAGTATCCGGATTTAATACTAAGGAGATAGCTGCCAGGGGAAAACGTCCCTGGGGAATTATCGTCTGACAGGCTTCGGTTATGGCGGAGACGATAATATAGTTCCTTATATACCTGCCGTTGACAAAAATATTGATATGCCGCCGGGAGCTGCGGTGCATCCCGGGCCCGGTTATAAAACCGTCAATAGTAATGCCGTCCTGCTCCAGGTAAACAGGTAACATTATACCGGCAATTTCCGGTCCGTACACCGAAGCCAGCACATTCAACAGCCTGCCGCTGCCATCCGACTGAAAAGCAAGGCGACCGTTATTGAACAGCCTGATACCAGCGCTGGGTCTGGCCATTGCTGTCCTGGTCACCACATCACTGACTAGTCCTGCCTCCGTGGAGACGCTTTTCATGTGCTTGCGCCTGGCGGGAGTATTGTAAAACAGATCCACCACCTGGATGCTGGTACCCGCAGGACAGCCGGCTGGAACAACGGAAAGCAAATGACCGCCTTGCATCTCCAGGGCGGTGCCACTGAAAGACTCGGGCGGCCTGGTTTTCATAATAACTCTGCTTACCGCAGCAATACTGGGCAGTGCTTCCCCTCTGAAACCAAGAGACTGAATGTTTTCCAAGTCTTGTGCATACAATATTTTGCTGGTGGCATGGCGCAGGAAAGCGAGTTTGGCGTCTTCAACGTCCATACCACATCCGTTGTCGACCACCGTAATGCTTTTTAACCCACCGCCGGTTACTTCCGTATCTATTTTATCCGCACCTGCATCCAGCGAGTTTTCCAGCAGTTCCTTAACCGCCGAAGCCGGCCTTTCTACGACCTCCCCGGCAGCAATCCTGTTGGCGGTGGCCTCATCCAGTATAGTAATCCTGGGCAATGCTACACCTCCGGTTTCGGACCCTCCGAGACCCATTCCTGGTCTTTGTCCCTCTCATAAGCCAGATAGGTGTCGGTGGATTTATCCTGCATATATATATAATCAAAATGCTTCTTCTCTATCTTGCCCTGTTCATAAACCCCATAGGCCTCAGTCTGGCATTCCGGACAGGCGGTAAAGGGGATTGAAACCGCCAGCACCCTGATCAGCTCGCCATACCCGCGGTTAGCCCCGGATTCAATGAGCATGTAACCAGGACACTGGTCGCAATGGCGAACTTTTTCCAACTGCTCCTCTTCAATATAATCGGTATCGTAATATATGTTCTTTTTGCGCTGATAAAACTTTCCACTACCAAAGAGTTTCTCCCGGTCAAATTCATCCTTCTTTGCCCAGACATCCAGCAGGGACTCCACCATCTTATGCACCTGCTCCACCTTTTCCGGCCTTTCCTTAAACATGCCGGGCCGGTAGTCCGGCTCCCGGACATAAGAATAGTCCTGACCAGCCAAGGCCATCAGTATGGCCAGATTGAGATAGGGCAACGCCGTCTCTATGGCGTAACCACCTTCCAGTACAGCCATTTGCGGATTTAGTTTTCTGGTGAAATCCGCATAGCCATGGGCGGTAAAGAGCATGCTTCCCAGAGGATCGGTGTAGTGGTTATCCTGGCCGGCGGAATTAATTAGAAAATCCGGCTTGAAATCATTAAGAATGGGCATTATCAGGTGATCCAGAACATAATGAAAAGTTTCATCGGTGGTACCGGGCGGCAGGGGAATATTTATAGTTTTGGCGTAGGCGTTCGGACCTCCCAACTCATTGGTGAAACCCGTACCGGGAAAAATTGTCCTGCCATCCTGGTGAAAGGATATGAAAAGAACATCCGGATCATGGTAAAAAATTTCCTGTGTGCCATCACCATGGTGGACATCCGAATCAACTATAGCCAGTTTTTTAATGCCGTGTTTGCGTCGCAGATATTCCACCAGAATTGCTTCGTTGTTGATGTTGCAAAAACCCCGGTTGCCGTGAACCACCCGCATGGCATGGTGTCCCGGCGGCCGGACCATGGCAAAGCCATTGTTCAATTCACCGGATATAATTCTGTCTCCCAGCAGCATGGCAGCACCTGAGGCAATTAGATGAGCCTCAGTCACCTGGCTTTGTACCCTGGGAATGCAAAAATGTGTCCTGGCAATGTCGTGTATGGTGGCCAGGCGGGGTGAAAACTCTTCAATTTCCGGTAGATCCACCACGCCTTCCTCGAATATCTGGTCCCTGGTGTATAAAAGTCTTTCTTCCCGTTCGGGGTGCGTGGGTGAAATGGCCCAGTCAAAGGCCGGAAAAAATATCAGGCCGGTTTTTTTAATCCCCACTGCAATTCACCCCCGTGCCTATATAGTGTAATATGCCTCTTTTGGTTTGCACGGAAATATCAATCAGCTTGCCGCTGGTTACCCAGTCGCGCACCATGTTGAATACTTCCTTTCTGGTAACCTCTACCTCGCCCAAATCGTCCTGTAACCCATATTTTACCGAACGCCTGGTCAGCCACTCCCTGGCCAGAGACAGAGCTTTTTCCTCGTTGAACTGACGATCTTCAATGGTACCCTGGTAGCCTTCTTCCTGAATGCTGTAAATGCCTCTTTCGGTATCAGCCCGCAGAGTTACCTGCAGGGTAGGCCTGGACACAGCCGCACCTATGGCGTTGGCCACCATAAAATACGGAGGAATAACCGGGTAGCAACCCATCCTGGCGGCAATCTGACTCACGAAACCAGGTGCGTTGCCGCCTACACCCACTATTTTTTTCGGCCTGACCTTCATCTTCTGTATAACTTCCCAGACACGGTAGGCCGGGTTTTTTTCCCATCTAATATACATCTGGTCAATTTCATTGGTGATAGTTTTAACCACCAGTTCTATAATTCTCGCTGCTACTTCCACCGGCGTTATGCCAAGTGGATCCCCTAGCAGGTTCATTGCCTCCCTGGCCTTGTCGATGTCCCCAAGGTTGGTAAGGCCCATGACTCTAAGGGCATCCGTAGGTGTAGGCATCGGCCCGCCCAGGCAGTAAGGAGAACCAAGTCTTTCAGAATATACAATTATTTCCTTCCCTACCCGTTCCACGACGCTATCGCCGCCCACCGGAACTGATTTAACCGCCAGTGCCCGAACCTGGGTACGTTGATCGTATACCTTGGCTCCCTTGCGGGCCAGCAGGGGCTGGCCGCTTAAAATGAGGGCCAAATCTGTGGTAGTACCCCCTATATCCACCACCACCGCCGTTTCTCCCGGCGGGATAAGAGCCTGCACCCCAAGGGTACTGGCAGCCGGGCCGCTATAGATGGTTTCAATGGGAACCTCTTTGGATGTTGAAAGGGGCAGTGTCCCACCATCGGCTTTTAATATAAACACCGATGTTTTTATCCCCCGCTGATCAATGGCGGTGAGCGCTGAATTAACAAAAAATTCATATTTGTCCCTGGTAGCGCAGGTTAACATGGCAGAAACCACCCGGCGTGGGAAATTAAGCTGACCGGCGACCTTGTGGCCAATTTCTACCTGCCAGTCGGGGTATTTTCCTTTTATTACTGAAGCCACGTGATTTTCGTGGGCATTGTTGCGCTGGGAGAATTTACCCACCACAGCTACCTTTTTATAACCCGCCACCGCCAGTTTGTTTACGGCCAGATCTATTTCTGCCTCGTTGAGTGCTACTATTTCACGTCCCCGGTAATCAATAACACCGGAAATAATATGCGTATCCGTATCGTAATGGTAATAATCATGGTTTAAGCCAGGCCCGGGAATAAGAATCAAGCCGACCGGGTCAAATTTTCTCTCGGCTATTAGATTTGTAATCATGGTAGTGCTTAATACTACCCTCTTAATTAATTCTGCCGGAGTACCCTTCATGATTACGTCCAGGGCTTCCAGCAGAGAAGATAGTAAATCTGCTCTGGTAGGCACCTTGGCGGTAGCTTTTACCAGTCCCTTGTCGAGCAGTACCGCATCGGTACATGTTCCTCCCACATCAACCCCGATATACACTGGTCCAACCACCTACCTTTACGAGCCGGAAAGCGTATTTTTCTTTCTTACGGACTGTTGTCTTTTTTGCCAATCAGCCAGTATGTTGATAGCCTCCAGGGGAGTAATGCGCAATATGTCTATGGCAGACAATTCTTTTAGTATGGCTTCTCCTGCAATATTTGTTATAGCATCTGCAGCCGGTGGTTTTACTCTTTCCGGGTATATACCGTCAGTCGTCTTTTTAGGACCGTTACCACCTTCCAGCTCGTACAGGTTGGATCTGGCCCTGGTGATTATTTCAGCTGGCAGGCCGGCCAGCGCCGCCACGTGAATACCGTAACTTTCATCGGCGCAACCCGGTATAACTTTGCGCAAAAAATATATATTGTCTTCCTCTTCCCTTACCAGTACTGTAAAATTATTAACTCCCGGCATACACTCAAGATCTGTTAACTCATGATAATGGGTGGAAAAAATTGTTTTGGCGCCTATATTGTTTACTATATATTCAACCAGCGCCCTGGCAATGCTGATACCATCATAGGTGCTGGTGCCCCGTCCGACTTCATCCATGATAATCAGGCTGTTCTCGCCCGCGCCTGATACTATAACCTGGCATTCTTTCATTTCAACCATGAAAGTGCTCTGACCGCCAGCCAGGTCGTCAGCAGCCCCCACCCTGGTAAAAATCCTGTCCACTACGCCGATGTCAGCCTCCCGGGCCGGCACGAAGCTTCCGATCTGAGCCATCAAAACCAACAGCGCCACTTGACGCATATAGGTGCTTTTGCCAGCCATGTTCGGACCTGTAAGCAGAACCAGCTTTTGTTCCCCGTCCAGTTCAATGTCGTTGGGCACGAACTCACCGGGTCCCAGGACTTTTTCCACCACCGGGTGTCTGCCTTCGCGTATTGAAATTCTGCCATCATTACCAATTCCAGGCCTGATGTAATTCTCCTTGATTGCCGTTTCGGCCAGGGAAATTATACAATCGATACCGGCCATGGCCGAGGCAGTGGTTAGAATCCGATCCGCCGCCACCGCCACCCTTTCCCTGAGCCCGTTAAAAATGGCGTATTCCAGTTGGGTGAGCCTGTCTTCTGCTCCCAGTATGAGGTCTTCCATTTCCTTTAAACTTGGTGTTATATATCTTTCGGCGTTGGCCAGCGTTTGCCGCCTGATATAGTCATCAGGCACCAGTCCCAGATTAGATTTGGTTATTTCTATATAGTAGCCGAACACTTTATTAAATCCTATTTTCAGGGACTTAATGCCCGTACGTTCCCTCTCTCCGGCTTCCAGTCCGGCCAGCCAGCCCCGCCCTTCCCTGGAGGCAAAGCGTAGCCTGTCAACCTCGGGGTGATATCCGTCTTTAATCAGGGAGCCTTCCCTCACCGACACCGGAGGATCCTCGCGTAGGGCATCCTCCAGCTCCTTGTGTATATCTTCCAGAGGGTCGGTTTTGTGGAAATATTCAATAAAAAGGCCGGATAATGCTCCTTCAAGTATATTTTTTACTCGAGGTAAAACCGCCAGTGAATTTTTCAGGGCCAGCAGGTCCCTGGCGTTAGCGCTGCCGAACAGTACCCTGGAAATCAGTCTCTCCAGATCATAAACCTCTTCCAAACATTTGCTCAGCTCGTGCCTGGCAAATAAATTTGTGGACATCTCTTCCACTGCAGACAGTCGTTTTTCTATTTCCCCGATCAGTAAAAGGGGCCTCTCCAGCCAGTCTTTTAAAAGCCTGCCGCCCATGGCGGTGCGGGTATGATCCAGCACCCACAGGAGCGTTCCCCATCGTCCACCGTCTTTTATAGAGGCTGTCAGCTCAAGGTTTTTTCTGGTAACAGCATCCAGCAGCATAAAATCGCCGCCGGAATATAGTTGCAAGTCCTGAAAAAAGGTCAATTCCTTTTTCTGGGTTTCCTCAATGTAAGCCAGCAGTGCACCTGCCGCCGAAACTGTTTGTGACATACTGTCGAATGTATTAATTGGCCTACCGGCGCTGGAAACTGTTTTCAGCTTTCTCCTAGCCGCCTCCGGGGCGAACAGGGAAGGTTCCGCGGCGGTAACAGTGGCTTTTATTCTCGATCTAATATCTCCGGCCAGAGCAGTCTGCATCTGATCGGCAGAAATCAGTATTTCTGCAGGGTTTAATCTGGCAAGTTCATCCATCAACATTGTTGCAGCTGCATCCCCGCTATATTGGGTGGCCTGGAAAAGCCCGGTGGATATATCGGCCACGGCCAGACCTATATATTCCCCCGCAGGGGACAGTGCAACTATATAATTATTGTTTTTTTCCTCCAGGGTCTGACCTTCCAGAACTGTGCCCGGAGTAACTATTCTAACGACCTCACGCCTAACAATTCCTTTGGCGGCGGCGGGGTCTTCCACCTGTTCGCAAATGGCAACCTTATAACCCTTTTTAATCAACCGGGTAATATAATTGTCTGCGGCGTGGTACGGTACCCCGCACATGGGCACCCTGCCCTTTTCACCAGCCTCACGCCCGGTAAGGGTAATTTCCAGTTCCTTTGAAGCCAATACCGCGTCATCGAAAAACATTTCATAAAAATCGCCCAAACGAAAAAAAAGGATTGTATCACGGTGGTTCTGTTTGATCTGCAGATATTGCTCCATCATAGGGGTGTATCCCACCGTCAATCCCTCCTGGCAAAATTATAACATAAATAATTGTCTGCAAAAAGGAAAAAACCCGGCCTGAAGGCCGGGTTTCCGAATATTAACAACCGCTGCAGGAAGAGCAGCAGTCATCGGAGCAGGACCCTCCAGCGCAAGAAGATGATTCTCCGGAAATTGCACTGCTGATGATATTGTTTATTCCCTCCAGCATTCTTTCAAACTCCTGTTGCGCCCGGAAAAAATCAACAATCAGCGGGTTATCCAGCATTCTTTTTTCCAGATCTTCAACATCTTTTTGCTGGCTTTCGTTCAATTCAATCCCCTGGGATCTGAGGGCCATGTATTTCTTTTGTTTGTCATTGAACTCTCCCACCAAATCACTGGCCTCAGGGCTGGCCAGCATAGCGTTTTGGGTATCCCTCATCCGTATTAACTCCTGCGAGGATGAAATTTCCTCTCCCAATTCCCTGGCTTTATCAAGTACAGGCATTAATTACACCTCCGTATTGCCGCTTAAAGGATGCGATTACACCCCAGTACGGTTTCTTTATTATTTTTAGTTTATTTCCATGGCAGAGTCAATTATCCTCCCTCCGGCAAAATTTTAGATCTATTTTTTTAAATATGTCAATAAAGTTAGTCTTTAAACTATTTCGCCCTCCAGGTAAGTAAGGGCGCTGCTTTTGATCAGTACCCGGACCGTATCTCCAGACGATTTTCCGGCGGCGGGAAATGTCACCAGCTTGTTGGTTCTGGTCCTGCCACTTAACAGGTTTGCGTTTGTCTTGTTGGAACCATCGATCAGAACCTCGTGCACCCTGCCGGCCTCGCTTTGGTTTAGCTGTAGTGATATGGCATTTTGCATGTCTACCAGCCTTTTTATTCTGTTGCTTTTAACTTCTTCCGGCACCTGTCCCGGCATTTTAGCCGCCGGAGTTCCTTCCCGAACGTTATAAACAAAGGTAAAGGCTCCGTCAAAACGGATTTTCTCTACCATATCAAGAGTCTCCTCAAAATCTTTTTCGGTTTCGCCCGGAAAGCCAACCATAATATCCGTGGTCAGGGCTACGCCGGGGATATGACTTCTTATGGTCTGAACCAGTTCAAAATAATATTCCCTGGAATAACCCCTGTTCATTACTTTCAATATACTATCGCTTCCTGCCTGTACCGGGAGGTGGATATGTTCACACACCTTGTCCAGCCTGGTTACGGCTTTGATTAGCGAGCCGTTAAAATCCCTGGGATGGGAAGTCATGAACCTAATTCTGGTTATACCATCAATTGCGTTCACCCGGGATAGTAAATCCGCAAAGTCTGTATTGCCAAGATCCTTGCCGTATGAATTAACATTTTGACCAAGCAGGGTAACTTCTTGGAAACCTGCCCAGGCCAGTTTATCAATATCACTACATATGTCCACCGGCTTCCTGCTGCGTTCCCTGCCCCTGACATATGGCACAATACAGTAGGTACAGAAATTGTTGCAGCCGTATGTAACCGGTACCCAGGCTTTTATTCCCGGCCCCCTTTTTATGGGCAGGTTTTCAAATACTCCCTGGTGTTCCCGCTTATGTATCAGCAGCCGGCTACGCCTTGCTTCAATTTTCCTGATCAGATCAGGCAACTCATGCAGGCTGTGCGTACCGAAAATTAAATCCACATGGCTGAAGCGCTGCTTAATCTTTAATGCCGTCTCCTCCTGCTGGGTCATGCACCCTCCGATGGCTATGATTAATTCATGGTTTTTTTCTTTTAGTTTTCTTAGCCTTCCCAACAGTCCGTAAACTTTATTTTCGGCAGTTTCCCTGACACAACAGGTATTGATCAGTATAATATCCGCTTCCTCGCGGTCATCGGTGTTGATATAACCCAGTTGTTCAAGGGTACCGGCCATAACCTCCGCGTCATGCTCGTTCATCTGACAGCCGAAGGTAATTATTAGATACTTTTTTTGCTTTAAAGTGCTCATCTATATCACCTATTTTTGCAGTATAATTTTTACCATTTCAATGCTGTGTTCCATTATAGCATACTTTAACCGAACTAAAAGAAGGCCCCAACCGTGCCTTCTTAATCGTTACGTTACATTGTGTTGATCTTAATTTCAATCAAGGATTTCTTCCGGGATTGAGCCCGACCCTGGCATTTAACTAAACCTGTCCAGCTTGTTTTTACACGATACACTCTAAAAAACTATTATTGGCTTCCTCTATTACTGTATTTTATGCGCCTTAATATACGCGTTTAAAACATCCTGTATAAATTTCATGTGTATTTGGCCCATGCTGCTAATTATATAGAACAACAGTGTTATTTCTGAAGGAAGATTTCCTGGGGATGAATCGACAAATAAAATATACGGTTCAATCTCAAGAGCTGCCGCTACTTTCTCAACAAGCTCTACAGAAGGGTTTTTCTGACCTCTTTCAAGGTATCCCCAATAAGATGGTGTAAAACCTGCACGAACAGCAAGCTCACCCTGAGAAAAACCCTTTAGTTTTCTGATTGCGCGTATGTTTTTCCCTACAGTTTTTTTCAACATTTATTAACATCAAATCCCACGCAATATAATTATTTGACAAAATAATTATATTGACGGTTTATTTTTGTTGTAATATGTATACATATGGTTTTATAATATTTAATGTAACATTATAAATCTGTTTCGCAAAGGCAAACTACCATCGAAAGAGTAGGGCGCAAAGCCATGGGTCTAAAACGGTAAAGCATTACAATCTTCTTCATTACCGTTACGATTGCCAGGCTGCGGTAGAGACAGTGTTTTTTGCTGTATAACCTACTCCCATCATTCGATGCACACACGCCTAAGAGTAGGAGTAACATGAAACTTGATAGTGAGTTGGCAAAAAACATTGTAGATATTTTTCCCGGTGAACTGCGCGCGCATTCATATAATGTATCTTATTTATCGGTAAGACTCGCCGAATATATAGGATACAACAACGAAAGAATACAAGCACTTGCCATCGGGGCTTTACTTCATGACATAGGTAAAACCAAAATACAAGAAAAATTATTAAACAAGCCGGGCAGACTAACAGAAGAAGAGTTTGCTATTGTGAAAAAACATACGCTTATCGGCTCAGAATTAATAAAGAATTTTAATGGTTACCAAAGCATATTGCCTATAATTCTATATCATCACGAACGCTGGGACGGAGCCGGTTATGAGCGTCTGAATGGAAATGAAATACCTGAGCCAGCGCAAATTGTGACTATAGCCGACGCTTTTGACGCTATGACCACCAGCAGGCCATATCAAAAAACAAAAACACTGTTCGAAACCTTGCATGAGTTAAATAAAAATAAAGGCCTGCAGTTTTCTCCTGAATTAGTTGAGCAATTTGAAACGTGCATCATTAATCTTATCAAAAAAACTTCCAGTAACTTTCACCCTATTACCCCTTTTACTTAATGGTTATACCCCGAAAGAAAGGTAATTATAACATGAACGACATTAGCAAGAAGGCTTCGAGTAAAAGAAAGGCCGAAATGAATATTCGCTTTTCAGAATTCGAACTGCCGCCGATGCAAGACGTTCTGGTAATTGGCCGACGTGCTCCCATAGGACCGGAAGCAGTGAGAAGAATGGTTGATGCACTTGCTCCCGAGCAGTACGAATTAATTTTATTTGACGACGGGCCGGTTGAGGCCGTTGCTGTGAGGACATCTCTATTTAGATGGATATCTAAAGACCTCTTGCTCGATAACTTGTTAGAGGAAGCACTCAAAATAAATATTGAAAAAACCCTGCTAAAGGCAAAACTGGATTTGACAATTACTGTCTATAAGGAACTTATTATTTAAACGGGAAGCTGGTTTTTTTAATGCTAGAAGTAAAGGATATTATGACTAACCCGGTTCTTACCATTCACCCGGATAAAAGTGTTTTATTCGCTGCCGAATACATGCAGGAAAACAATATAGGCGGTTTGCCCGTTGTTGAAGGAAACAGGCTTTCAGGAATTATCACTTCAAGAGACATTCGCCTCAACCATCCCAATAGAATAGTAGCTGATGCCATGACTAAAAAGGTAGTCTGCTGTTCCCCGTTAGACACTACCTGGGATGTGGCCGAATTAATGAAGGCGCACAAAATAGAGCGACTCCCGGTAGCGGAAAAAGAAAAAATTGTTGGCATAGTAACCAAAAAGAAGATTATTAAATATGTCAGCCAATTATCTGACCACCTTACCGGCATTTACAATTCTTCTTTTATATACATGATCGCTACCAAGCTATTAGAGGCAGGAAACGAAATAAGTGTAATCCTGCTTGATATAAATAGCTTCGGTGAATTCAACAAAAAATACGGACATGTCAACGGTGATAACTGCCTTAAAATTATAGCCGGCATCCTTAAGGAATATGTGAACGACGACAATGATTACGTATGCAGGTATGGAGGTGATGAATTCGTTGTCGTCACCTCCAAAAAGACCCGGCAGGCGGAAGAATTAATCATAGGAATCATCGACAATATAGCTGATCATACAATTAAAACGGGGTTTCCAGTCACGGTTTCTGCAGGTATAAGCGGAGGGAAACGCAAGTACAACAGAAATACCGTAAGACAGAAAAATGTTGTTGAAAACCTGATAAATAAAGCCAGTCTTGCATCAACCAGAGCAAAGTCAATGGGAGTCAAGTATCTTACTGTCTAATGTTTAAAGTAACTCAATATTTTAAGGCATAATCGCTGATTACTACAAACCCATCGGCTCGACTGACATATCAGGTAAACATGCAAAAAAGCAACTCTCTGTAGAGTTGCTTTTTTGCATAATTGTTTATTAATACAATAAATTCAGAATATTACAAGTTTATTGTGACTAGTTGCACAAACTTGCATGAGCGAATATAATCATTATACAAAATGGCTCCTTAAAGAAATTGTCTTAACATGGGGTGTAATAATATGGATAAAATGATAATTACCAGTATAGAGTTTTCTGAAAGAGTTCTGGAAAAGTATTTGAAATTGTTTGGCAGGCAAATGATTAAAAAACGCTATGATGAACTCAATACCTCTTACACCATCACGGGACAATTTGATTTCGCACCGGGGGAGCTACAGTCCATTTTCAAGCGGGCAGAAAAGGATAGCATGTTTATTGCATTGCATAAAAATGGACAAACCCTTACAAACAGCATCGGCAAATGCTATTTCTTCTTCTTAATATTTTCTGTCATACCGCTGCTGATTGCATTGCTACTAACCGCAGGGTCTTATGTGCTGTACAGCAAAAAAATGGTTCATGAGGAAGTGTTTCTTGCATTTGCCGTTGCTACGTGCTTCCTGTTTGTTTATGTAAACATGAATGATATTCTGAACCGAATGGATAGAAAAGAAATGATTAACAACAACAAAAACACCTGATGAAAATCCCCCTGGTCTTATCAACCAGGGGGATTTTCAATGCTTCTATGAAGCTAAGATATTTCTTTTAATACAAACCTACAATCTCATGCCCCTAAGCCTGGCCACCCTTTCCTCAATAGGCGGGTGAGTGCTGAACAGCTTCATTAAGGATGCCCCGGAGAGGGGATTTACAATAAACAGGTGGGATGCTGCCGGGCTAACCTGCATAGGAATACGGCGCGCAGCTGATTCCAGCTTCAGCAGTGCATTGGACAGCCCCTCCGTGGAACCTGCTATATGAGCGCCGGTGGCGTCGGCCTGATATTCCCGGGAGCGGGATATGGCAAGCTGAATAATCATTGCCGCTATAGGCGCGAGTAAAGCCATAGCCAGACCTCCGATCATACTGCCTCCCTCATCATCGTCCCCCCTGCCTATGCCGAATATAGCCGCCCACTGAAATACATTGGCAATCATGCTAATAGCGCCGGCCAGGGCGGCAGCGATGGTGCCCACCAATACATCCCTGTTTTTTACATGGGCTAATTCATGAGCTAGCACCCCTTCAACCTCTGAGCGATTCAATATACGCATAATTCCTTCAGTTACGGCCACAGCGGCATGCCCGGGATTGCGCCCGGTGGCGAAGGCGTTAGGCTGGTCGGACGGAGTCACGAAGAGTTTGGGCATGGGAATGCCGGCACGCTGGGACAACCTCCCCACTATGGCGTAAAGATCCGGAGCTTCAGCCTCGGAAACAGGGTACGAACCTGTCATCTTAATGGCAATCTTGTCGCTGAAGAAGTAGCCAAAAAAGTTCATCGCCATGGCTATCAGGAAAAAAGTAACTGCGCCCGAACTCCCGTTGAAAGCGTTCCCCATTAAAACCAGTAAAATTGTAAGCGCACCCATCAAAAGCCAGGCTTTTAAAGTGTTCATCTATTTTTACCCCCTAAATAATATTTTGCCGGGTCTTTACTGTAAGACGTTACGCTGTTTTAGCAGTGTAATCTATATGGTTTGTGTCATTTCGTTTATTAATACAATCAGCGTGTGGACAAGAGTCATACTCTGGAGCAATATTTGCTTCGTTACATCGGTGGCCTGACCAGGCTTCATACCAGCCACGACGGGCTGCAGCCGGGAAAGCTGTCTTTCCAGTTGTCCCAGGTGTTCTTTGAAAAAATCAATGTTTGCCGTTTCCACATTATGCTTTTCTTCAACCGACACAGGGCTGTCAATTCTTGTCCTGATTTCCTCCAGGGTCAGCCGTTGGGCTTTCATACTTTCAATCATTTTCAAGCGTACCAGTGCTTCTTCCGGGTAATATCTGTAATTGCTTTCTGAACGAAGAGGGTTTAGCAGGCCAAGGTTGGTGTAGTAGTCTATGGTTCTTCTGCTTACCCCTGCAAGTTCGGCTATCTCACCAATCTTATACTTTTTCAACTTCCCAATTATGCTCACCTCGAATTCTATTATATTTCACTGCCGAGCAAATGTACAGTTGTACGTTACGCTTTATTTTGTCCAGTATTAATTGTTCCATGTTAACCGCTTTACATTACCCCTGTCCTGAATTGAAAGGTAAGCCCCAGTCTGTTTCCTAAAATATTCCCAGTTCGTTTTATTGAATATATTTTCTTCTTTGTGAAGAGAAAAGGAATATCAAGACAGAGGGAGAAATTAAAAAATTGTACTACCGTGATAAACCGTCAGTTAATAATTCCCTAAGGGAGAGATTAAGCATGAAATACGTAATTATATTGGGTGACGGCATGGCCGATTACGGTTGCCCGGAGCTGGGCAACCGAACGCCGCTGGAATATGCCCGTACACCCAACATGGATTTTATAGCTTCCAGGGGCATGATTGGACTTGTCAGAACCGTACCGGATAATTTTCCACCGGGTAGCGATGTAGCCAACCTTTCGGTGATGGGCTACGATCCGGTTAAATATTATACAGGAAGGTCCCCGCTGGAGGCTGTCAGCATGGGGGTTCAGTTGGAGGAGCAAGACGTGTCCTTTCGCTGCAACCTGGTTACCCTCTCTGAGGAGGGGGAGTATGAAAATAAATCCATGGTGGACTACAGCGCCGGGGAAATTTCTACCCTGGAAGCCCGGGAGTTAATTGCCGAAGTTAACCGCAAGCTGGGTGATATCGATAAAAAATATTACGCGGGGGTGAGCTACCGGCACCTGATGGTGTGGTCAGACGCCACCACCTCCACAGTGTTGACACCTCCACACGATATATCCGGGAAGACCATCACGGACCACCTGCCCAGAGAAGAAGGCGCTGCTATATTACTGGATATAATGAAAAAGAGCAACAAAATATTATCCAATCATCCGGTGAATACAGCCAGAAAGGAAAAGGGTATAAACCAGGCGAACTCCCTCTGGTTCTGGGGCCAGGGCAGAAGACCGTTTCTGCCAAAATTTACAGACAAATACAGCATCCGGGGAGCAGTCATATCAGCGGTGGACTTAATCAGAGGCATAGGTATCTGTGCGGGACTTGAGGTAGTTGACGTTCATGGCGCCACGGGAAATATCCACACCGACTTCAGGGGCAAGGCTCTGGCAGCCCTTGGCGCATTGCGCCAGGGCAACGATTTTGTTTACATCCATATTGAGGCGCCCGATGAGGCAGGCCACCAGGGAGATTTGCAGACCAAGCTGAAGGCCATCGAAGAAATCGATGAAAAGGTCATCGGAACTCTGATGGGAGGGATGGAGGAATTTGAAGATTACCGCCTGATGGTTTTACCCGATCACCCCACCCCCATGTGCACCATGACCCACGCCACAGATCCAGTGCCCTTTGCTGTCTGCGCCAAAACAGCGGGGGTCTTAAGGGACGTCAGATACGACGAGAAAAACGCTGCGGCTGGTGGCATGACGCTCATTAATGACGGATACACTTTAATGGATAAATTTATAAGGGACCAGTTCTTTAGATAGACCGCCATTGCCACTGCGTAGCACCGGCAATGGCTGAAAAATGAATTTGTTGCGCTTCCACAGCATAATAAAAACCCTCCCGCAAGAGGGTTTTTATTATGCTGCTTAGCTACAGCAATCACACGGCTGTTCCTGGTCAAGGTTGAATTTTTTATGGAGGGCCCGCACTGCTTTTTCTGCCTGTGTGCTTTTTACAATGCAGGATATTTTTATTTCTGAGGTAGATATCATCTCCAGGTTAATGCTTTCCTGGGCTAAAGCTTCGAACATCAGTGACGCCACCCCTGGATTGGTAACCATGCCGGCCCCCACGATAGAAACCTTGGCCACATCCTCATCGTGGCTGTATGATTTAATATTTACCTCATCCTTGATGTTTTCTACAATCTCAAGTGTTTTTCTTAAATCCGTCCTGCCCACGGTAAAGGAAATATCATTAATATCATCTCTCATAGCGCTCTGGATGATCATGTCCACATTAATATTCTCAACGGCCATGGCTCTGAATATCTGCCAGGCAATGCCGGGTTTGTCCGGAACGTCAAATAAACCGATTCTGGCCACATTAATATCGTGGGCGACTCCCGTCACCACCATAGCTTTTTCCATGTTTTCTACCTCCTTGACTAGTGTACCGGGATTATGGTTAAAACTACTACGCACATGTATGGGTATACCATATATTTTAGCGCATTCAACTGATCTCGGGTGCAGCACCTGTGCTCCTAAGTGAGCAAGCTCAAGCATCTCATCATAGGTGATGGTGTTAAGTTTGCGTGCTTCCGGGACAACCCTGGGGTCAGTGGTGTATACCCCGTCCACATCTGTGAAAATTTCGCAAACATCGGCGTTGAGGGCGGCAGCCAGGGCAACCGCCGTGGTGTCGGAACCCCCACGGCCAAGGGTGGTAATATCGTTGGCATCGTTTATGCCCTGAAAGCCTGCCACCACCAGTATATTTCCCCCGGCCAGCTCCTTTTGCATTCTATCCCTGTCCACATCAACGATCCGCGCTTTGGTGTGAACATTATCGGTACGTATACCCACCTGGGCTCCGGTAAGGGATTTGACCTTTTCACCAAGGTCATTTATGGCCATAGATAGTAGCGATATGGATATCTGCTCGCCGGTGGACAACAGCATGTCCATTTCTCTTTTAGGCGGGTTATCGGTAACCTTGTACATCAATTCCAAAAGTTCATCCGTGGTATCTCCCATGGCTGAAACAACCACCACTACGTCATTGCCCTGGCGCTTGGTATCGACTACTCTTTTGGCAACCCGACGTATTCTTTCCGGCTTGCCCACTGAAGAGCCGCCAAATTTTTGAATTACCAGCATATTACGAGTCCTTTCCTTATAGATTTATTATTTATAAAAATATAATTTTTTCAGTCATAAGATCAGAATTATTTTATTTCCAGTGCCCTTGCGCCTACAGGCGAAGGGTCCAGAATCATTGTCCTGGCCATAACGCCGTTTTGTTTGAAGGTAGCCTTCATGACCCTAGCGATATGTTCGTAATTATCATCTGTAAAAGCCGCCAGAGTGGGTCCCGCACCGCTCAGAGAGACGCCCCTGGCGCCGGCCAGCCTGGCTGCGGCTATTACTTTTTTCATGCCCGGAATGAGATTTGACCTGTAGGGCTGGTGCAGGCGGTCTTCCATGGAGACACCCAACAGGGCCATGTCTCCTTGACCAAGGGCTGCCACCAGCAGGGCAAGTCTGGCCAGATTGAAGGACGCATCATTAAATGATACTTGCTGCGGCAATGCTTCCCTGGATATTTTGGTAGGCAGATTAAACTCGGGTATAGCCACCACAGCTTTCATTTTTTTAGGTGGTTCAATTTTAATGTGCTTTATTTCGCCGTCCACCGGTACCGCTACCGCTATGCCGCCGAATACCGCAGCAGCCACGTTATCCGGATGGCCTTCCATGGCGCAGGCCATATTTAACATTTCCCTTTGGTTTAGTTGCTGTCCGGATATAATATTGGCGGCGATTATACCCCCTACAATAGCGGCTGTGCTGCTGCCCAAACCCTTGGAAACCGGAATATTGTTGAGTAGCTTTATTTTCAGCCCGCCGCATTTATAACCCACCTGTTTAAAAACCCTCATGGCGGCCAGGTATACAATATTGCTTTCATCCCTTGAAATTTCCCCGGCGCCTTCCCCCTGAACGTCAATATATAAGCCTGCGTCGGTGGTGGTCATTTCAACGCTGTTGTAAAGCTGCAGCGCCATTCCCAGGCAGTCAAACCCCGGACCCATATTAGCTGTAGAGGCGGGTACCTGAACGCGGACCACGGACATGGACTATAGCTCCCCTTCAACCCTGATTATATTATGAACTTTTCCCACAGCGGATAGTTGTTCCACCATTAGAATAGCATTTTGCAGGTTCTCCTCCAGTACCCTGTGGGTAACCAGTACTATTTCCGCCATATTCCCTTCCGTATGTTTCTGCAGTACTGAGGCCAGGCTGACATCCTTGTCCCCGAAAGCGTAGGCTATGGATGCCAGTACCCCCGGTTTATCCTGAACCATAATACGGATATAGTATTTGCTTTCTATGAAGCCCATTGGTTTTAGAGGTTTATGATCAAAACAGGTACAATTTATGCCCTGGGTGTGACGCAATTTATCCCTGGCGGCATCCATGATGTCCGCCGCCACAGCGCTACCGGTGGGCATCTCGCCTGCCCCGCGGCCATAAAACATAGTTTCGCCCACCGCGTCGCCCCGGACGAATATGGCATTAAAAACGTCGTTTACCGAAGCTAGTGGATGACTGTAGGGTATGAAACAGGGATGCACCCTTACTTCAATTCCCTCAGGCGTATCTTTGGCAATCCCCAGCAATTTTACAGTATAATTCAGTTCACGGGCATACTCTATATCCTTCGCTGAAATCCTGGTAATCCCTTCAATATAAACATCATGCAGGGTAACCCTGGTGTTGAATGCTATGGACGCCAGTATGGCAAGCTTCCGGGCGGCGTCGTAACCTTCCACATCGGAGGCCGGATCCGCCTCAGCATAGCCTTTGTCCTGGGCTTCCCGCAATATTTCATCATAGTCCGAACTTTCCCTGGTCATTTTAGTAAGCATATAATTTGTGGTTCCGTTTATAATGCCCATAATTTCCATAATCCTGTTGGCCGACAGACAATTTTTCAGCGGCCTGATAATCGGTATGCCACCGCCCACGCTGCCTTCGAAAAACAAATCCGCCCCGCCGGTTTCGGCCGCGGCAAACAATTCCTTGCCGTATTCGGCAATCATGTCCTTGTTAGCCGTTATCAGACTCTTGCCGCTTGCCAGTGCCTTCAGAGAGTAGTCCAGGGCGGGGTGAATACCACCAAGAACCTCCACCACAATGTCAATGGAAGGATCGTCCAATATATCCGCCGGGTCCGTTGTTAGCAGTTCAGGATCCAGGTCTATACCCCTGTCCTTGCTCTGGTCTCTGACCAGTATTTTTACAAACTCCAGGTGGGCGCCAACTTTTCTGTCAATCATTTCTGCGTTGCCGGCAATGATTTTATAAGCCCCCCTGCCTACCGTCCCCAGACCCAGCATGCCTATCCTGATACTATCCAAAAAAAACATCTCCTTTTTGCTTTCATGAAAGAGATATCGGTTAACGCCGCTTTCATTTTCTTTTATTAAACGGAAACCTTATCCGGGTAATTTTCAGCAACAGTACGCGGATAAAATGGTTCTCGCTGGATAATAACATTATATAAACGTACTGACAATAGGTCAAAAGAAAAAACCGGCCATCGACCGGTTTATACCAATATGCAAATGAGACCTCCGCCACCGTCGTTAACAATGCGCTGCAGCGTTTCCTGCAGTTTAACCTGGGCGTTCTCCGGCATCCGGTGAAGTTTGTTTTGTATGCCCTCCCTGACCAGGTCATGCAGCGATTTGCCAAATATTTCAGATTCCCAGAGTTTTTGCGGGTTTTCTTCGAAGCCGTCAAGCAGGTAGCGCACCAGTTCCTCACACTGTTTCTCCGTGCCGATAATTGGGGTTATCTCCGTGGTAATGTCCGCCTTGATGATATGTAGTGAGGGGGCACTGGCTCTGAGCTTTACTCCGAATCTGTTGCCCTGGCGGATAAGCTCCGGTTCCTCCAGGTTCATTTCATCCAGCCTGGGGGTAACCACACCGTATCCCGTATCTTTTACTTCCAGCAGGGCGGTGGCGACTTTGTCGAATTCCTTTTTGGCCACGGCCAGATCTTTGACCAGACGGAACAGTTCATGATCGCCGCTAACCTGTAAACCGCTTTCTTCAGTCAACACCTGATAGAAAAGTTCCGGCTTGGAGCTAATGTTAATGGCGGCAACGCCGCTGCCCATATCCATCCGGTGCAGAGTTACCTGGGATATAAAATCATAGTCGGCAAGGTTCTCGACGGCATTATTAATGTCTCTTAGCCTGCGTACGTGGCGGACAGTTTCCCTGACGGCATCTTCGAACTGTTTGCGCAGCCAGTGGGCATGCTCCAGTTCCTCCACCCACAGCGGCAGGGAGATATTAACCTCGTTAACGGGAAATTCAAATAATACCTTTTCCAGAATAAATACAATATCCTTCTGGGATAGTTCCGCACAGTTTACCGGGAGCACCGGCACATCATATTTTTCGCTCAGTTCCTCAGCAAGTTCCGCAGCTTCCTGCGCATCCGGCCGGATTGTATTGAGGATAATCAAAAAGGGCTTGTTTATATCCTTTAGCTCCTCAATTACCCTTTCTTCCGCTTCAACATAATTTTGTCTGGGTATGTCAGTGATGCTTCCGTCCGTGGTAAGCACAATACCCATTGTTGAATGTTCCGAAATAACCTTGCGGGTTCCAATTTCCGCGGCTTCCTGAAAGGGTATGGGCTCCTCAAACCAGGGGGTGGAAACCATGCGCGGCCCGTCCTCGTCTTCGTAGCCCAGGGCTCCCTCCACCTTGTATCCCACGCAGTCAACCAGTCTCATTTTTACCTTAAGTCCGGGGCTAACCACTATCTCCACAGCCTCGTTGGGAACAAACTTCGGCTCCGTGGTCATGATGGTTCTCCCGGCACCGCTCTGGGGTAACTCGTCCCTGGCCCGGTCCTTGTCGTGGGGACTTTTTATATTGGGCAGGACCAGCAGTTCCATAAATTTTTTAATGAATGTTGATTTCCCGGTTCTTACCCCGCCACTTACACCAAGATAGATATCCCCGCCGGTTCGTTCGGCAATGTCGCGGAAGATGTTAACCCTTTCCATATAACACTCCCTCCTTTAAAAATTTATATTTTAATAAATCGGTTGATAATCCGCATCCCCCCCCAACCCGCACATGACTGTGCCGTGGCGGGTCTGAAAGAAAACCGGTGCAAGTGTATTTTTTTCCAATTGCATACATTAACAATATATATATATGAAAGATGCAGGAAAATATTACTGCAGTCCTTTAAAATATCTACTCCGGTTTCCTCCCGGGAAAAAGTTTTATTATTTTTGCAATATTTTCGCAATTAAGGAAGGAAAAACAAACCTCCGCGTCGAACAATCTCACTAACAGAATCAAGTTGTCGCATCGGAGGTTTAGCTGTTGAAAAAAATTGCATCTTTTATTGTCTCCTCTTTTATGTGCTTAACTTTCGCAGTTCCAGCCATGGCTGATATTCCTGAAACACAAATAGTTGCCGCTATTTCTGCGGGTATGATCATTCCCGCCTCCTGCACAGAGGATTTAAAGAATAGTATACCCCCTGCTAATGCACCTGCCGCCACGGCAAAACAAAGCCCTGCACCGGTCGTCAAGCAGAGCATTCCTGCTAAACCGGCCACAAAGGTTTCCAGAAGCGATTCCGGAGACGCGAGGATGATAATCCATGAAGCACAGTCGCTCCTGGGCAAAAAGTACGTGTACGGCTCAGCCGGGCCCAATGCCTTTGACTGTTCGGGACTGGTGATGTATGTTTTTAATAAGGCAGGAATTAGCCTCCCCCATAATGCTGCGGAACAGGCTGGCTATGGAGTACATGTGGACAAGTCCGACCTGCAGCCCGGAGACGTGGTTTTTTTCAGCTATTACGGAGGTAATGGCATAGATCACGCTGGTATATATATCGGTGACGGTAATTTTATTCACGCCTCCACCAGTAACGGCGTAATCACAACCGCACTTAGCAGTGATTATTACAGTAATAACTATAAAGGCGCCAGAAGAATAATTCGTTAACTATATATATATTGTACAAACTAAAAACCTGACCATATCGGTCAGGTTTTTTTTAAAGGCAAATATGCATGTTTTTTACGACATATTAATTTCTTCCATTTCATTTTTTGGACCCCTGCCCATGAGATTGTATACGGCTTCCCTTGGCGACTGTCCTTCAAAAAGCACCCGGTACATCTGGCTGGTTATGGGCATTTCCACTTTATGCAGCAGTGCAATCTTATGAGCTGCCCAGGTGGTCCTGACCCCTTCCACCACCATGCGTACGCTGTCAACGGCCTCATCAAGGGTTTTCCCCCGGCCAATTTCCATACCGGCCCTGCGATTACGACTGTGCATGCTGGTACAGGTAACTATTAAATCGCCTACCCCGGCCAGGCCGGCAAAAGTCAGGGGATTGGCGCCCATTCTAATGCCCAGGCGGGTTATTTCTGCCAGCCCTCTGGTTATTAGGGCCGCCTTGGTATTGTCGCCGAAGCCCAGGCCATCAGCTATACCAGTTCCGAGGGCGATAATGTTTTTCAGCGCCCCGCCAAGTTCCACGCCTGTGACATCGGTATTGGTGTACACCCTTAAATTTGCCGAAATTAGTACGTCCCGGGCTTTCTCCGCATTCCTTGAGCTTTCCGAGGCCACCACCACAGCAGTGGGCATGGCCCGGCCTACCTCCTCCGCATGGCTGGGACCGGAAAGCATCACATACCTGTGTGCCATTTCTTCCCCTGCTTCCTCGCAGAACACCTGGGACAGTCTCTTCAGGGAATCCTGTTCTATACCTTTAGCTGCATTTACCAGTACAACATTTTTTGGGGCCAGTGGTAGTGTTTTTCGAATGGTATCCCTGAAAGCGTGTGATGGCACCACTACCAGAAGCATATCCGACAGAGCGGCTACCTGCTCCAGATCCGTGGTGGAATACACTGATTCTGGTATTGTAACACCCGGCAGATAACGGTGGTTGCTGTGCTCTTTGCTGATTTCCTGTGCTTGCTCTTCCCGCCTGGCCCACACGACTGGTTGAAATCCTTTGCGTGCAAGGTGAACGGCCAGTGCCGTGGCCCAGCTTCCTGCGCCCAGTATCCCAATTTTTTTATCAGACAATGTTAAACCTCCGTGTAAATGCTGTTGGTGGCAAAATTATTTACCGCAGAACCGTCAGTGTAAGTGGCAAATGGTCTTTATCTCGCTAACAGCCTGTAAGACCCCGTCCTCGAAGGTCGGGGATCAACAGGCTGTAAAGCTCGAACTAAGTTCGCTCTAAGGGTTCGGTAGGGGAATAACCCCTTCCGAACCCAAGGCTCACTTATATTTCTTCTTTATCCCCACCTTTAACTCGTTGCCGGCGATGAGTCTTTTTATGTTGGGAATATGCTTATATATGGCCAAAAGCGCCAGCAGAGTCCCGAAGGAGACATATTTCCACCCGTTGCCCAGGGCATATAAGGATATGGGTACCGACACCGCCGCACATATGGAACTAAGAGATACATAGCGGAATATCCCCAGTACGGATAACCATACCAGCAGGGCAATCAATGTTGCCAGCGGTGAAAGGGCCAGCAACACCCCTGCTCCGGTGGCAATTATTTTACCGCCCTTGAATTTCAGGTACACAGGCCAACTGTGGCCCGACATGGCGGCAAAGCCGGTAAGTAACTCGGCGCCCTCAATACCAGTATAACGACCCAGCCAGACAGCGGCAAACCCTTTTCCAGCATCTCCCCAAAAGGCAACGATCCCCGGTAAAGGGCCAATGGTTCGCCACACATTGGTAGCCCCTATATTTCCGCTACCGTGCTGGCGAATGTCAACACCCTTGCTGCGGGCAATTATATAGCCGAAAGGTATGGAACCAATTAAGTAGCTGACAACCACTGCTAATAGCAAGTTCAAATACCCAACCCCCCCTTATTCTTCCTTGTCGCGGTTGCGCATTATTATTTTTATCGGGGTACCTTCAAAACCATAGGCGGAACGCAGCTGGTTTTCCAGGTAGCGCAGATAGGAAAAATGCAGAAGCTGGGTATCGTTGACATAGAAAACGAATTTAGGGGGACGTACCCCTTGCTGTGAAACGTAATATATTTTCAAACGCCTGTTTTTGTATGACGGCGGAGGACTTTGCAGCACAGCCTCCCTGATCAGGTTGTTCAGTCCCGGGGTTGCCACCCTTATATTGTAGTTCTCAACAACCTTGTCAACCAAATCAAGAACCCTGCTAACCCTTTGTTTCGTCAGGGCCGAGGTAAACACCACCGGCATATATTGCATAAAGGCTATTTCTTCCCTAATTGTTTCGGTATATTTGCTGGCGGTGCGGTCGTCCTTAGCGATCAAATCCCATTTATTCACCACCAGTATGGATGCTTTTCCCTTCTCATGGGCATAGCCGGCTATTTTTTTATCCTGTTCTGTGACTCCCTCTACAGCGTCCAGCAGCACCAACGCCACATGGCTGCGGTCTACCGCCCTTAAAGAGCGGATTACGCTGAATTTTTCAGTGGGCAGGTCGATTTTACTCCGACGTCTCATACCGGCCGTATCCACTAGAATATACCTTTTACCGTCCCGTTCGATAAGCGTATCAATGGCGTCCCTGGTGGTGCCGGGAATATTGCTGACAATAACCCTTTCCTGCCCCAATATGGCGTTGACCAGCGAGGATTTGCCCACGTTGGGCCGTCCGATTACAGCTACGCGAATGGAGTCCGGATCCTCTTCATGCTCAGTATGGGGCAAAAGTTCCACCAGCTTATCCAGAAGGTCACCTGTGTTTAGCCCTTCAGCAGCTGATACCGGTATGGGCTCCCCCAGACCCAGCCTGTAAAAATCATAATAATCCTGAGCTCCGCCAAATTGTTCTACCTTGTTGGCAACCAGAATCACCGGCTTATCTGCTCTCCTCAGCATCCCGGCCACTGTATCATCAGTGGTGGTAAGGCCCGCCCGGGCATCCACCACGAAAAGTATCGCATCTGCCTCCTGGACGGCCATTTCTACCTGCTTCCTGACATTTGAAGGTATTTCACTTTCATCATTAAAATCAAGGCCCCCGGTATCCACCAAGGTGAATCCGGCACCGTTCCATTCTGCATCCTGGTAAAGCCTGTCCCGGGTTACCCCGGGAATTCCTTCCACAATGGCTACCCTGCCGCCCACAATCCGGTTGAAAAGCGTTGATTTGCCCACATTGGGCCTGCCTACGATAGCTACAATCGGTTTTGTCATATTACCACCTTTATCCAATACAATATCCTGAAAAATCATTTTGTTACATACGTTACTCATGTCATGCGTAGGTTTTGCTTTTAACTCATGAGCTTCGCGGCTATTAGTTAATAAGTTGGGGGCCTGGCACCTGTTTTAATAATTTTCAGCAATTCCGCAGGCTCTCCGGCCACCTTAACCTGTACGCCAAGAACCTCCTGTAATTCGAATACCTTCATGTTGTCCAGAAAAACATCTTCACCTGTACGCAGCATAACTCTGGGGATGATCACAATATCCGGTAAGTCACCGTTTCTCCGGTTTCTCCAGTCCTTTTTTAATTTTGCCGCAACGTCTCCTGCGGTGAGCAGACCCGCTACAGTAACAGTTTTTCCAAAAAAATTATTCTCCACACAAGCCAGTTCCACTTTAAGATTGCCAATCTTGTTTAATCTGTCAACCAGCGGTTTTAAAATGCTTTCTGCCAATTTTCCGGTTACCAGTGTAATATGTAGAGGAGAGGTCAGATTCTCCGGCAGCAGTGGCTCCAGTTCCGTAAAATTGTCCATAAACAGCCTCACCAACCCGACACCGTTTTCAATCTGAGGAAAATCGGCGTACCTCTCTACCGGAGGAACTGGTAACCCGGCCAGCAGATAAAATTCGTCACTGGCAAAAACCAGCGGATAGCCGTACGTTTCCATGCAGGCGTTTTGCCAGCCCTCAATGGCCCGGATGACATGCACAGACTGCTCTCTGGTAAATGTTTTTAATGAAAAAAGTCCTTCTCTGTATTTGGTAAGGCCTACCGGGACCAGCGCCAGGGAACGCACCCCCGGCCACAGGCTCGACAAATCTGTTACTGTTCTTTTTAATTCTTCACCGTCGTTAACACCCGGACACAATACCGCTTGGGCATGAATCTCTATACCTGCCCGCACCAATTGCCTGATCGTGTCCAGTATTTTTCCGGCACCGGGGTTGCCCATCATTTTTACGCGCAGTTCCGGAATGGTGGTATGCACCGAAACATACAACGGGCTAAGACGCTGGCTGACGATTCTATGCAGATCCGCATCCCCAGTGTTAGTTAAGGTAACAAAGTTTCCCTGTAGAAAGGAAAGACGGTAGTCGTCGTCCTTTACATAAAGACTTTCCCGCATGGCCGGGGGCATCTGCTCCACAAAACAAAAAATACAACTGTTGCTGCAGCGCCTTGTCCGGCCCAGGCTTTCCGCGCCGAAATCAAGGCCTATATCTTCATCGAAATCCTTTTCAATTTCCAGTTCCCATTCTTCCCCGTCCGTTTTACAAAGCCTTACCAGTATGTTTTCGTCAGCAGTTAGAAACCTGTAATCAATTATATCTTTTACCGGCTGCCCGTTAACAGCAATAATACTGTCACCAGGCTCCACTCCTGTTTCGCTGGCAATGCTCCCCGCTGACACAGCCGTAACCGTGAGGCCACTGTTTTCCAATACATACATCCTTCCCGGGCAATTCTCGTTTCATTATCTAATAGTTGCCATTAATAGTCAAGAACACAGTGTTTCTACCAAATGAGGGTATATCTTTTTTATTCTCCATTCAATTACCAATCTGCCCGAATTATTCAAGAAGGTAATACCCATCATAAACCTTCCCAGCAACAGCCAAAACCGTTCCCGGCAAGTCACCTCCACCAGAGTATAATGATTGTTGCCCAAGCCGTACATTGTTAAAAAACCGTTGATTATATTATCCGGATTGATTGAAGCTGTACCTGTGGATATGGTCATGACCTTCTCCCCGGACGGGGAGATTCCCAGGCAGACTGGCTTGCCCTGCGGGTAGAGGCTGAAATTATTAGCGCAGGCAAAGACGCGAAATGCTTCTTTATCAAATACTGACGGCAGCCTGCCGGTCAGTACTCCGGCCACCAGGGGTGCCAGGGGAAAGGGGGAGGTACAATAAAATATTTTTGTCTTCAATGGGACACCTCAGGGTAAAAGATGAAATTATCACGAGTTAAAAATTTGCGTCCGTTTTGCAGACCGTATTTGATTTCTGATACCAGATCGCATATCTTTTGGTAATCGCTGATGGTCCCCCGGATAACTAAAGGTCTGCCGATGTTAATTAACCCGAATCCCCTGGACAGTAGCCCCCCCACCCTCATGGTGTTATTGACAAGCACCCCTACGTCCACAAGTATGTAGTCTTCGGGGGCTATTTCAAAGTGCTCCCCCAACCCCCGGAACATATTAAAAAGAATTTGAGGGCGGCTTAACCGCCCCACCACAAAAACATCGTTATCCCAGCCGTCTGTGCCCACTTTAATTACTTTACCTATATCCCGGCTGCCCTGTTTATCAAACAGTTCCAGCGACAATAACTCACCGGCGGTGGGTAGCCTATTCTGAGGTAACTTCCCCAGATGAACGGCAGCAGCAGTTACTGAGGAGTGATTGCCGCCGTAACAGTGGTATATAATTTTCAAAATACCCCTCCCCGCTTTTCAGTGCCGGCCATATAACGCCGGCCTGCCCGAGGCCTTTGACGCTGAATGGCTGTTAAAAGTCAGGCGGTCATTAAAGTAAACTCTGTCTTTAAAGGCACAAGTTACTTTTTAGTGAGCCACTACTATATAGCTGCCGTTTTCCAGGTCATGAACCGCAGCATCCAGTATTCTGCCCAGATACCTTGCCGTCTTTTCCCTTTCCTCCTCGCTGGTAGCGAGGAATATTGGAGCGCCGCCGGAAACTTTATTCATTTCCATGGTTATCACTGCAAGGATTTTATTTTTTACCGCTGAATCAGTCATTCTTCTTTGCCGCCTTTCTGCCGGCCTGGGTAGCCAGGGGTTTACTACGGGCGCTTTCCAGCACCGGCGTCCTTTTTACGGCCAACAACAGCGCTTCCATATCCTTCTCCATTGGTACTATATACAGTCCTACTTCACCAGTGTCGATATTTTTCCGGGCCATAGGGGTTAATTCCGGCGTGTCCACATCCTTTTTTATACCCATTATTACCGCTGCGGTATGGGCAATGGCCATACGCTGACCTATATCGTGGATGGTTGCCCTGGCATTGACATTAAGGGGGGTTATCCTCACGGCCAGTCCATCCTTTATAATTTTTTCCCTCATTTCTTTCAACCCTATGGCCATGATCCCAATTTCGTCCACCTTAAGTATGGTGTCCTGAAAATTCAGTCTGGCGGGTTCTACCCGGCAGATATCACCAATGGTTTCACCGGTCATAAAACTGCGGCTGAATAGTATTGCCAGCACAGTTATTATTACCGCTCCAGGCCAATTCCCCAGGTGGTAGGCAATCCCGGCCAATACAGCGGTACCCATGACCAGATAATTCCTGGCTTCAAAGGTTCTGGCGACACCTTCGATATAGTCGTTGCCCCTCTGCACAAGCTCGCTTTTATCCAGGTTTTCCAGGGTTGTCCTTTCCATACCCCTGATCTCCCTGAACTGCTGGGCTGCCAGCGCCAGAAAGGTCACGGCTGCAAAATCCGGTTTTAACAGTGCCGGAACCACCACCGCTCCTATGGCAGATGCTATCACGCCCAGAGACAGGTGCGCCACCATACCGTGGGGATAGCCGGGATATTGCCGGTAATCTAATCTTAACAGCAGCACCCTTGAAAGTGTACCGGCAAGGGTGCCCGCCAGGATAATCTCTAGGTAACCGTTCATGGCTCACCTTGTCTTCTTAAAATTATCGCGTAGAATCTCGTTCTCTTCGGAATCAAGGTCACCTTTGTTATTATTAGCCCCGTTTTTATCTGGCCAGGCGCCACCAATTGGTTTGCGCGGGCCGGAAAATCCGGGAAACTCCCTGTCCATAAATGATGAAACCCTTCTTTTGGCCATACCAAGACTCCCTGAACTGACAATTACAAAGGCCCCCCCGGCCAGCAGCGCTATGCCCAGTATCCAGGCCAGCGCCTTCCACGCACCGCCGCTACGGGCAGGCCCAGCTCCGGTGGTGAGGTTTATTCTGCCTCCGGCGCCACCGCCGGGTGCTGTGCTTATGCCCAGTACGGTGGGTATAGCTTCGGCAAACAGAGCTACTCCGTTGGCAGCCTCCTGTCTGCTGTTGGTATATGTGCCTGTCTCAATCAAAAGGGCAGTGGGCATAAGATCCTGGTTGTAATTGCCTTTGGCCATAAATATTTCTTTAACAATGCCGGGGTGAGTCTTGTTGGCATAAGCCATCATTTTTTTGGCAAAGTCCAGATTGGCGGACATATGCGGGTTTTGCCGGCCCACCACCAACCTGAGCCTGGCTACGTCTTCGTTTGATATTTCTCTTCTGTAATACTGTGGGTCGGGTATACCGTCACGGTGAACGTCTATCAGTGCCACCGGATTGGACTTCATCAGCCTGGCGGCGGTTCGCCTTGAACGGTAATAGGCGTTATTGTCATGGGGATCATGGGGTGTCTTATCATAGTCAACCTTCACATTTTCATTCCTGAGCCTGCTCACCAGCGTCTGCCCCACCTTATAGATACCACCCTTAAAAGGTATGGATGCCGTACCATCGGTGGGCATGTAGGATTCATCGCTATGCGAGTGATATATTCCCACCACTTTATTTCGAGCCGCAGCACTAACCGACGCAGGTATTTCAAGCTTATCGAAATAGTCACAATAGGCCAGGAATTCTTTGTCTTTTCCCAGCAGTTCAGCCTTTGCTTCGGAGCCCTTAACCTGCGCCACGCGGTAGTGATAGCCTTCCGCGTTAATTATCTCATCGCCTCTCACCACGCCTCTGGCGGCCATGGAAACAATGCTGCCTCCCTTATCTTTTATTGTTACCACAAAGCCTGTTTGATGGTCCGTTTTGTCATCTTGTAAAGCGGCCAGGGGTGCCCAGGCGTTAACGTGGTCTACCCATGAACCCGTATTGGCCAGAGCAGCAAATCCTGATATTATCAGCAACACGCCCAGGATGAAAGCTAATCCATTTTTTTTAATCAATCCCCTCACCCCTATTGCCTTTATTGACACCATTTTTGGTGGTGCCTTCCTCATGACCAGCAGAAAGATTCGGTTTGCGCAGCGCACTTGCCAGTTCAGGAGGTTTCCCCTTCATGGTCGGCCCTCCGGCCAGCCTTTCCCTTATCTCGCCCACAGATTCAGCTAAAAGTACGGCGAATATTCCGGCCACCACAGTGGCGTCAAACATGCCTGCGCCTCCCAGATCCACTCTTCCGGCCGGGGCACCGCTGTTCAACAGCCAGATATAATAACCTATATCAAAAATAACCAGGCTGAGGGTGGCGGAAATAAACGCCCCTCTTCTTGATCTACCCGCCAGATACCCTACGATGCCGGCCACCAAAGGGTACATCCATAACGAGTCAATATATCCAAATCTCCCCCCCGGTTCCACAGTAGCACCTCTCTGTATCAGGCTGCCCACAGCCCATATGGCCAGAGTAGTGACCACGGACCCCGCCAGTGCCCTTAGCCATTCCTTAGTGGTTCCCGCCTTGACCAGCAGGTATATGGCTACTCCCAGCGGCACCAGAGCACCGCCGACGTTTATAGTTGCAGGGAACTTGCCGCCGCTTATGGGTATGGTTATAAAACTGCCCACGATAAGAGCTGCCACCACGATCAACGCGCCTTTGTCCGACAGTTTCAACCTGTCCAGGACACGTTGAGCCAGGCCAAAGTATATCAATGCTGAGACAATAATTAATACAATCATACCGATGGGCAACCTGGTCATCTTTCTACCTCCTGCTCTGAATTATTATTTTAGGCTACCCCCAAGATTGGCAAATATACAAAAAAAAGCGGCCTTTCGGCCGCCTTGCAGTCTATGAAACCAGTTTGCTGTTAATCCTTGTCGTCAAAAATGTCCCCTACCAAATCACCAATGGTTAAATTACCACCGTCACCGGATTCCTGAACCTTGTTCTGCGTAAATTCTCTGGGTTGACGGTGCTCACGCTCCCTGTTTACCTCCCGGATGGAGAGTCGTATACGTTTTTCCTGTTTATCTACGCTTAACACCTTAACCTTAACCTCTTCGCCTTCCTGAACCACCTCGTCAGGCTTAACCACATGGTGATTCGCCAGATGCGATATGTGTACCAGTCCCTCAACACCGGGCTCAAGTTGCACAAAGGCGCCGAATGGTGCCAACCGCACTACTTTCGCGGAGATAATTGCGTCCACCGGATATTTTTCTTCAACATTATCCCATGGATTGTCCAGTACCTGCTTTAATCCCAGGGAGATTTTTTCGCTATCCCTGTCCACCTTTAATACGGCCACTTCGATTTCGTCCCCCACGCTGACAACTTCAGAGGGGTGGTTTATCCTATGCCAGGCCATTTCTGAAATATGCAGAAGTCCGTCGATGCCGCCGATATCAACAAATGCGCCAAAGCTTGTAAGCCTGCGTACGGTACCCCTGAGCACCGCACCTTCCTGAATTGTTTGCATCATTTCATCCCGTTTTTGGGCAAATTCCTCTTCCATTAGTACCTTGCGGGAAAGGATTACCTTTTTACGGGGCCTATTAAGCTCAATTACCCGGGCCTTTATGGTCATGCCCAGATATTTGTTAAGATCCTCAACATAGCCTCTTTCCACCAGGGAAGCCGGCAGGAAAGCCCTCACGCCTACATCTACCAAAATTCCCCCTTTAACCACTTCGCGAACCGTACCTTCAACAGGTTCGCCGCTTTCAAGGTAACCCAGCAGTTGTTCCCAGGATTTTTCGGCATCAGCCTTTTCTTTGGAAAGTATCAGCCTGCCCTCATTATCTTCAGCCTTGAGAACGTATACTTCTATTTCATCCCCAACCTTTACCAGCTCCTGTGGGGAAGCAACATCAAAAGAGGCAAGTTCGCGCAGCGGTATAACGCCCTCAGACTTGGCACCTACATCAACCAGCACCTCGTCCTGGCCAACCTGTACCACTACTCCCTTGACAATTTCACCGGTGCGTACTGATTTGACATCCATCGCATCGTTCATGCCTTGCTGGGATGTCTCCTCTTCGTTGGTTTCCACCGCATCCGGCTCTTGCACTTTGTTTTCTTCGGTAACAATGCTTTCTTCCTTGATGCTCTCTTCCTTGATACCTTCTTCGTTTTCAGACATTTGCTCCAACTCCTTCATCCGTGTTTCAACCTCCTCAATGGTCCGCTGAGGCGTGGACGCTCCCGCCGTAACGCCTGCCGTCTTAACTCCGGTAAACCACTCCGGCTGTAAATCATCCGCAGTCTCCACCTGATAGGCGGGCGTTCCGGCAGCCCTGCAAAGGGCTGTCAATTTCGCAGTGTTAGCGCTATTCCGGCCTCCCACCACCACCATTACCTCCACCTCACCAGCCAGTTCTACAGCAGACTGCTGCCTCTCTCCGGTGGCATGACAGATTGTATTGATGACGGTTAAATCCTTGCTTTTAGAATTAAGTTCTTCCACAATCTCATTGAAATTTTTTATTGTCTGGGTAGTTTGGGCAAGAACAGCCGCCTTATCCATTTCAGGAAGAAATTTCGTTTCCTCCCGATCCTGTACTACCATGGCCCCGTTACCTGCCCAGGCGACTATTCCCCTTACTTCCGGGTGGCTTCTGTCACCTATAACTATTACCTGCCTTCCCTCAGCGGCCATCTCGGCGGCAATTTTTTGGGCCCTGCTGACAAAAGGACAGGTGGCATCAACTATGGTTATATTTTTTCGCCTTGCCTCCTCGCTTACTTCCGGACCCACACCGTGGGAGCGTATTATTAACGTTCCACCCGGCTCTGCCTCGTCTATACTTTCGATGTTAATCAAGCCCTGCCGGGAGAGATCAGTTACCACCTGCTCGTTATGTATTATGGGTCCTAATGAGTAAACCGGCCCGTCTCTGGACATGGCCGTTTTCCCAGCCATTTCAATTGCTCTTTTTACACCAAAACAAAATCCTGCTTTGGAGGCCCGGCGCAAACGCATCAATTTATCACCGCTTCTGATACCTTCTCTACAATCATCTGGACAACCTGCTCTGCATCAACAGCGGAACAATCTATTATTTCCGCATCCGTTGCTGGTCTCAGCGGATCAATTATTCTGGTACTGTCTATTTTATCCCGTTCGGCAATTTCCCCTGCAAGCCGGTCCAGATCGATCCTGTGACCATTTTCCTCCAGTTCCCTGGCCCGCCTTTTTGCTCTTTCAAGTGGGGAAGCGGTAAGGTAGAACTTAAAATCAGCATCAGGCAGCACAACTGTTCCTATGTCCCTTCCTTCCATAACTACTCCGCCAGCAGCGGCCATTTGCTGCTGCAGCCGTACCATTTCACGGCGTACCCCGGATACCCTGGCCAACATGGAAACATGCCTGGATATAACCGGCTCCCGTATTTCCCGGGTTACCTCCATCAGGTCCACAAAAATACTGGTTTCATTATCCGGATCCACAGAAAGAGTGATTTTGATATTACAGGCCAGATCCGTTAAAGCAATTTCATCTTCCATGGAAACACCTTTCAGAAGCGCTTCATAAGTAACTGCCCTGTACATAGCCCCGGTATCAATATACAAAAAGCCCAGCCGGCGAGCCAATTTTTTAGCTACGGTACTCTTTCCGGCTCCGGCGGGCCCATCTATGGCAATTTTTAGACCAAGAGACATCACACATTACCAACCTTAGCAAACACAAATACACTGGTCTTTTTCGACAACCCCATTAATATTTCCTTTTTTTATTTTAAATAAATAATTTGCCTGATTAAAAGTAGTATATTCAAATTATTAATATTATTCCCGAAGAGAATCCAATAAATCAAAAAAACCCGGGAAAGAAATATTTATGCATGCTGCGTCTTCTACCAGTGACTCTCCAGTGGCAGCCAACCCTGCCACTGCGGCAGCCATGGCCATACGGTGGTCTCCCCGGCTGTTGCTGACAGCTCCCGCCAATTGACTTTGCCTTATGATCATACCATCGGGCAATTCCCTGATAGCAACCCCAAATTTGCCAAGTTCTTCTACCACGGCACGTATCCGGTCGGTTTCCTTTACCTTCAGCTCTGCGGCGTCACGGATTACAGTCTCTCCGTAGGCGCAGGCGCCTGCCACCGCCAGCACCGGTATTTCATCAATTATGCGGGGTATCATGCTCCCGGAGATTTCTACCCCTTTCAATGGTGCGTGTTTAATCCGGATTTCCGCCACAGGCTCACCGTTTATTACGGTATAATTTTTGACTTGTATATCCGCACCCATAGCTTTCAAAACTTCGATTATGCCATCCCGGGTGGGATTTACGCCCACTTCTGTGATGGTTACGTCTGAATCAGGTACTATGGAAGCCGCTACTATAATAAAAGCTGCCGAGGAAATATCTCCCGGTACAAATATGTCCGCAGCCTTAAGTTCCACCCCACCCTGTACAGTTACCGCTGTGTCCCTTTTTGATAACACCGCGCCAAAATATTCCAGCATTCTTTCGGTATGGTCCCTGGATTTGACCGGTTCCACCAGGGTAGTTTCACCAGCGGCGAAAAGCCCTGCCAGCAGCACCGCAGATTTGACCTGGGCGCTGGCCACCGGTGAATGCAGGGTTACCCCCGTGAGATTCCCACCTTTAACAGCTATTGGAGCATAGTTTCCACCTTGCCTGCCCCATATCCCGGCCCCCATCCGGGCTAGCAGCCCGGTTACCCTGCCCATGGGTCTATTAACCAGGGATGCGTCCCCGGTAATGGTGCTGAAAAACGGCTGCCCTGCAAGTATGCCCAGCAGCAGGCGCATAGTTGTGCCTGAGTTACCGGCATCCAGCACCGTAGCAGGTTCGCGCAGGCCCCGGACTCCCTTACCATGCACAGTTACGGTGGTGCCGCCCTGCTCTATAGTGAATTGAACACCCATAGCTTTAAAGCAGCTGATAGTGGAAAGACAGTCCTCGCCGGGAAGGAAATTTTCTATTCTGGTGTCTCCTTCAGCAAGAGCACCCAGCATGACTGCCCGGTGCGATATCGACTTGTCACCGGGAACCCGGATGATACCTTTTAATGATTTTGTTGGTCGGACAAGCTTGTTTATGGTAAACACTCCTATCTCTTTATCACAATATACCCTGAACTGCGCAAAATTTCCACCGCCCCGGACTGTTCGTCCTCGGTGGCAAAGCCCAGCCGGATGGTGCCCCCTTCTCCTTCCCTGACCCGCATAATCTCAATATCAACGATATTAATGCCGTTCCTGCCCAGTAAACCGGCAATTTCAGATATCATACCCGGCCTGTCGGGCACGGTTACCACTATCTCCCAGAGCATGGGGAGATAGCCCTTTGTTCTGGCCGGCATACCCAGTTTTAATTTCCTGGCCCGGTCAAGGAGCCGGTATATTTCCTCCCCGTCAGCAGAGTCGATGGCCTGGGATAAATTATTAATATTGGTGCGGAATTTTTCCAGTAAACCCAAAATGGCTTCCCTGTTGGATAAAAATATATCTCTCCACATCACCGGGTCGCCTGCCGCAATCCTGGTGGTATCCCTGAACCCGCCAGCGGCAAGGGGAGATATTTCCTCACCTTCCGGCAAATCAAATAAGAAATTAACCAGAGAGGCTGCCATTAAATGCGGCAGGTGGCTGACGGCGGCCACGGAAAGGTCATGCTTGACCGGAAACATAATAACCGGCTTGGCGCCTATACCCTCCACCAGTTCCCTGAGTCGTTGCAAATCCTCATCCCTGGAATTTTCGTCAGGGGTTATAATATAAAAGGCATTTTCAAACAGATAGGGATCAGCACCACTGATACCGGCCCTTTCCGAGCCTGCCATGGGGTGACCGCCAATAAAAAAAGAATGCTCCGGCATTATTTCCCGGACACCTTTTATTACACCGGTTTTGGTGCTGCCCACATCGGTCAGCAGTGTGCCTGGCATAATGTACGGAACAATGGTTCGTAATACCTCAACCGTCGCCCCCACCGGTGTTGCCAGCACAATCAGGTCGGCGCCGGCGACGGCGTCCGGTTTGGTACTGCTGCTATTGATGGCGCCGCATTCTGCCGCAAGTTCCAGAGTTCTTTCGCTTCTACCTATACCCAGCACCTCATCTGCCAGGCCTCTGCTGTTAATTGCAAGCCCCAGCGAGCCACCGATGAGTCCTACTCCTATAATAGCCACCCGTTTAAACAGATGTTTTTTGCCAGTAGTTGAAATCATATTATTCTTTTCCTCATATATTCCGCTGCAACAATGCTGCGAAAGCTCTCAGATCTTCCATAAGTGTGTTAAAATTCTCCGGAGTAAGGGATTGGGGGCCGTCACAAAGTGCTTCCATGGGGTTGGGGTGCACCTCAATAAGCAACCCATCCGCTCCAGACACCACGGCAGCTTTAGCCATGGTGGGAACGTACTGCCATTTACCGATGGCATGGCTGGGATCAACTATAACCGGCAGGTGCGTAATATTCTTCAATACAGGTACGGCAGTAAGATCCAGCGTGTTCCTGGTATAGGTGTCGTAGCTGCGGATACCCCTCTCACAAAGAATAACCTGATGGTTGCCGCCGGCCATGATATATTCGGCAGCCATCAACCACTCTTCAATGGTAGCGGATATGCCCCTTTTCAAAAGCACCGGCCTGCCGGCAGTGGCCACTTCCTTGAGCAGGACAAAGTTTTGCATGTTCCTTGTGCCGATTTGTAATATGTCGGCGTATTGGGCCACCAGAGGCAGTGTCTTCGTATCCATGACCTCGGTAACGATATACAATCCGGTCTGTTCCCTGGCTTCAGCCAAAAGCTTTAGACCATCTTCTTCCAGTCCCTGGAAAGAGTAGGGTGACGTCCGGGGTTTGTACGCCCCGCCCCGCAGCATGGTGGCACCGGCCGCCTTGACCGCCCGGGCGGCTTCCAGCAGCTGCTCCCTGCTTTCCACGGCACAGGGGCCGGCCATTACCTGAATGGTATTCCCGCCAATGGTTATGTTACCTATTTTTATTTCCGTGTTTCCCTGCTTAAAAGCCCTGCCTGCCAGCTTGTAGGGCTGCAGAATGGGCATCACCTTTTCCACCCCCGGCATTACTTCCAGAGCATCGCTTTTTAATCTGGTTTTGTCTCCGATTGCTCCTATAATGGTTCTTTCCACACCCTGAGAGAAGTGAATTTGAAATCCGTATTTTTCCAGTTTTTTCAAAACTTCGTTTATTTCTGTCTCTGCGGCGCCTTGATTCATAACCACAATCATTTCATCATACCCCCGTTATGCTGTTCCATATTCAGCAATATTCTACCCTGTTATTATTTAAAAACTGAATAAAAACGCAAAAAACCCCATCAAGGGGCACGGAGTCAAAACTCTCTCATATTATCCCCCCTACCATACTACCATCCTACCGTATTTGATCAATAAACCATTCTACGTAATAAATATTACCATAAAAGTTCGAACCTGACTAGATATAGATAGGTACCGGGCAACTGAGTTATAGCAGAAAGCATCCACATTTCCAATGCTTAATAACTTAGTTACCCGGTACCGTATACTTTCTCTACCTGATGGCGTTCTTTATATCCGCCACCAGCTTGGAGACCGCCGGCAACATATCCACGCTGCCGTTAGTTTGGGATATGATTTTTACTATGGCGCTGCCCACCACCACTGCGTCGCAGTGGCGTGACATGGTCGCGGCTAATTCCGGTCCGGATATACCGAAACCCAGGGCCAGGGGGATATCCGTGTATTTTCTTACGCCTGAAGTGAACTTCGCAATATCAGTGTCTATTTCCTTGACTCCGGTTACACCAGTTACAGATACGCAGTAGACAAATCCGTCCGCGTCCCTACATATTTTTTCAAGCCTATGCGGTGTTGTGGTAGGAGCCACCAGAGGAATTAGCGCCAGGCCATTTTGGTGGCAGCAATTTAGCAGCGGGCCTGCTTCTTCCAGGGGCAAATCCGGCACAATCAGCCCGTCTATGCCGGCTGCAGCAGAGTGGTCCACAAATCTATCCAGTCCGTACTGCAGCACAGGGTTGTAATAGGTCATAAAAATCAACGGCAAATCTGTTCTCTTCCTTATCCCGGCAGCGGCATCCAGGATGCCGGACAGCCTTACGCCCCGCTCCAGTGCCCTCTGGGAGGCTTGCTGGATAACCGGGCCGTCCGCCACCGGGTCTGAAAAGGGTATACCCAATTCGATCAAATCAGCTCCCGCTTCTGCTATGGCAACAGCCAGTTCAACAGTGGCAGCCAAATCAGGATCGCCTGAAGTTATATAAGCTATCAGGCCTTTTTCCTTTTTCTCTCTGAGTTCGTTGAATTTACGGGTTATTCTGTTGTTTTCCATGATTATATATTCACCCCCAAAACCGCTGCCACCGTTCTAACGTCCTTGTCTCCCCGACCGGAGAGATTTACCACCATTATTTGGTCGGGGGAAAGTTCCGGGGCCATTTTAGCCGCACAGGCCAGGGCATGCGAGCTTTCCAGGGCGGGTATGATTCCCTCGGTGCGGCAAAGCAACTGAAAGGCGTCCAGCGCTTCTCCGTCGGTAGCCGAAGTGTAGGCAACCCTGCCGATATCCTTCAGGTAGCTGTGCTCCGGTCCTACCCCCGGGTAATCAAGTCCTGCAGAAACTGAATGAGCCAAATCAATCTGCCCGTCATCATTTTGTAAAATATAGCTCATAGCGCCATGCAGCACTCCGGGCCTGCCCATGTTGAGGGTGGCCGCGTGCTTGTCGGTGTCGGTGCCCAAACCGGCAGCCTCGACGCCAATCAGTTTAACCCCGGCGTCATCTAAGAAAGGGTAAAAAATGCCCATGGCATTGCTTCCCCCACCCACACAGGCGATTATGCAATCGGGCAGACGACCTTCCATTTCCAGTAGCTGCTGCCTGGTTTCTTCACCAATTATTTTTTGAAAATCCCTGACCATTTCCGGATAAGGATGGGGCCCCGCCACCGAACCAATCAGGTAAAAGGTATCGTCAACATTGGTTACCCAGTCCCTTATGGCCTCATTCATGGCATCCTTCAGTGTTTTACTACCGGAAGTAGCCGGTATCACTTCAGCGCCCAGCATGCGCATGCGGAATACATTCAGCGACTGCCGGGCCATATCCTCTTCGCCCATATGAATGGCGCATTGCAGGCCGAACAGCGCAGCAGAAGTGGCAGTGGCCACCCCGTGCTGGCCGGCACCTGTTTCGGCAATGATTCTTTTCTTACCCATTCTTCTGGCCAACAGAATTTGCCCCAGGGTGTTATTTATTTTATGAGCCCCGGTGTGATTAAGATCCTCCCTTTTGAGATATATTTTGGCGCCGCCCAGTTTTTTCGTGAGCCTGGCCGCATAATACAAAAGGGAAGGCCTTCCGGTATAGTTTTGCATATAGAATTTCAGTTCTTCGTCAAATAAGGGATCAGCCATTGCCTCCCTGTACGCAGCCTCCAGTTCTTCCAGGGCCGGCATAAGGGTTTCCGGCACGAATTTTCCTCCAAAATTTCCGTAATAGCCCCGGGTATCGGGAAGTTTAGCCTTCACTTTTCACCCTCCTGATAAATGCTGATATTTTATTCAGATCCTTAACACCGTCTGTTTCCACCCCGCTGCTTACATCCACCCCGTAAGGACAAACTTTGGAAATGGCTTCCCTGACATTGTCCGGGTCAAGTCCCCCGGCCAGAATTACCGGTCTGGCAATACTTCCTGTATTTATTAGCCGCCAGTCGAAAGTCTTGCCGGTGCCCCCTTCCTGACCTGTAACCAGTGTGTCAAATAGGTAAGCGTCTGCGGGATAGAGGTTTATCTCATCGATATTAATTGTTAAGCCAACTCTGAAAGCCTTAATAACCTTTTGGCTGAACATGGTGCACATCTCGGGAGGCTCCTTACCGTGCAGCTGAATAACGTCCAAACCAGCATAGCCTGCAATATCTCTAATATCTCCGGCTGTGGAATCAACAAAAACTCCCACTTTGGCCACAAAGGGCGGCAAAATAGAAATTATTTCCTTCGCCCTTTCCGGCGTAACCATCCTTTTGCTCAGGGCGAAGACGAAGCCCACCGCATCCGCCCCGGCCCTGACCGCCGCCATGGCGGCAACCTCGTCTCTGATACCGCATATTTTTACTCTGGTATAGCCGGGCAAACCAAACACCTCTGTTTCTTTCAGGAGTCAGAATTCAGAATATCCAAAAAACAAACCGCCAACATCTGCCAGCCCCTTGCAAAAGAAGTTTTGTTGCAAAAATATCATCTTATCCAATATCCATCAAAGAACCATGTGTTCCTTACTCTTGTTTTTTTCGCCGGCGATCTCATTCTGACTACTGACTACTGATTTCAGCTACCTGCGCCGACCAATTCCCGAACCTTGCCTCCAATGTCGGTTTCCCGCATCAGCGCTTCCCCCACCAGCACCGCGTTCACCCCTGCTGCTCTCATCATGGCTACATCTGCAGCAGTGTTTATACCGCTTTCGCTTACTGTGACTGCACCGTCCTGATCTATCTTTTCAATCAGCCTTAGGGTTGTCGTTATATCGGTTTTGAAAGTTGTTAAATCCCTGTTGTTGATGCCGATTATGCCTGCCCCGGCCCCGCAGGCCCGCTTCAACTCCTCCTGGCTATGGACCTCCACCAGGCATTCCATATTTAAATCCCCGGCCAATTTGCTCAGAGCGGCAAGCATACTGTCGTCAAGAATGGATACTATCAGCAGTACCGCATCCGCCCCCAGCATTGAAGCTTCGTATATTTGCAGGGGGTCAATTATGAAATCTTTGCGCAGCAGGGGTAAATCTACAGTTTTTTTGACCAGGGGAATATAACCCGGATCACCCCTGAAGAATTTGGCATCAGTGAGGACTGAAATAGCTGACGCACCGTTTTTTTTGTAAATAGCGGCTATTTCCGCCGGATTGACATCGTCTCTTATGATTCCCTTGGATGGTGAAGCTCTTTTTATCTCAGCCAGCAATGATACATTACCCTGTTTATGCAATGCCCGGGACAGCGATTTAACAGCCGGCAATTCCTGCAGTCCGTTGATATAGGCATTAATTTTAGCCCGGTACTCCGGAATGCTGGTTTCCTGCTTCTTGCTGGCCACTATATCATCCAGTATCACTAGCCGGCCACCTTTCGTGCCTTATCCCTGGTAAACTCCATTAAATCTTTCAATTTGCTCATGGCCGCGCCACTGTCTATACTATTCGCGGCTATATTAACAGCCTCCCGGAGATCTCCGGCCTTGCCCGCCGCCATAACAGCAAGGGCGGCGTTTACCAGCACTGCGTCCCGGCGGGGGCCTGTTTTTCCGCTTAATATATCCCTGATTATGACGGCGTTTTCTTCCGGGGTTCCCCCGGCAAGTTCTTCGCAAGCGGCCCTTGATATGCCGTAATCAAGCGGGTCAATGAAATACTGCCTTACATCACCGTCCATAACTTCGCCTACAAAAGTTGGCCCGGAGAGGGATACTTCGTCCAGTCCGCCGTCCCCGTGCACCACGAAGGCCCTTTTACTGCCCAGACGGGCCAGCACACCGGCTAAAAGGGGTACCATTTCCTTACTGAAAACCCCCATTATCTGGGTCTGTGCCCCGGCCGGGTTGGTCAGAGGACCCAATACATTAAAAACAGTCCTTATGCCTATTTCCCCCCTGGGGCCTGCGGCATACTTCGTGGCGCTGTGCAGTGCCGGGGCAAAAAGGAAACAAATGCCTGTCTCATCCAGGCAGCGACCCATGTCCGCCGCGTCAAGCTCCAGGTTAACCCCCAGGGACTCAAGCACGTCCGCCGAACCGCACTTGCTGGAAACTGAACGGTTGCCGTGCTTTGCCACCGGCACGCCTGCCCCGGCCACCACCAGGGCTGCCGCAGTTGATATGTTGAAGGTATTGGTCCCGTCCCCGCCTGTGCCGCAGGTATCCACCAGCAGTTGGTGGCTGGTGGATACCCTGGTGGCCATTCTTCTCATAATCCTGGCAAAGCCGGTTATCTCCTCCACCGTTTCCCCCTTCAGCCTTAGCGCCACGAGCAGAGCAGCAATCTGTGCGGGGGTTGCTTCACCTCTCATGATTTGTTCCATTACCCCGGCGGCCTCACCTTCGTCCAGGCTACCGCCGGCGATTACCTTCTGGATAGACTCCTTAATCACTCTGTTCTCCTCCTCCCGGCTTCTTATCTACGCAATTTCTACATTTCAAGGAAATTTTCCAGTAATTTATAGCCATGTTCCGTCAGTATAGATTCGGGGTGGAATTGGACTCCTTCTACCGGGTATTCCCGGTGCCTTACCCCCATTATTTCACCCTCGCCGGTCCAGGCACTTATTTCCAGACATTCCGGCAGACTCTCCCTTTCCACGATCAGGGAGTGGTACCGTATGGCTGTGAATGGCGACGGGATGCCCCTGAATATTGTCCTGCCGTCGTGATGAATCAAGGATGTTTTACCGTGCATCAACTTCCCGGCCCGCACCACATTGCCTCCAAAAGCATGACCAATGGCCTGGTGTCCCAGGCACACGCCCAGAATGGGCAACTTACCACTGAAAGTGGCCAGCACATCCAGTGAAATTCCCGCCTTTGGCGGATCGCATGGTCCAGGAGAAATGACCAGCCTGTCTAAAGGCATCTCTTCAATATCCGTCAGGGATAACTGGTCATTGCGGCAGACCTCCACACTGGCATTCAATTTGGCAAAATATTGGGCCAGGTTATAAGTAAAGGAATCGTAATTATCAATAATTAGCAGCAATATGGCACTCCTCCTCTGCCAGGGTGGTGACGACAGCCCCGGCCTTATTGGTAGTTTCCTCAAGTTCCAGATGGGGCTGGGAGTCAGCCACTATCCCTGCGCCCACCTGCAAATAGGCGATTCCGTCTCTGAACAGTACCGTCCGGATGGCTATAGCGGTGTCGATATTGCCGTTAAAGCCAATATAGCCAACAGCCCCGGCATAGAGCCCCCGTCTGGTTTTTTCTATTTCGTCTATAATCTGCATAGCCCGAACTTTCGGTGCTCCGGAAACAGTCCCCGCAGGAAAACAGCTTTTTAATGCATCTAACCCCTTCGCCCCCTGTTTTAAAGTTCCCCTGACCAGTGAAACCAGGTGCATCACGTGGCTGTATCTTTCTACTTCCATAAACTGAGGCACCTCCACCATACCCGGAGCGCTTACCTTTCCTACATCGTTCCGGCCCAGGTCAACCAGCATTACATGTTCCGCCCTCTCTTTAGGATCGGCTAGTAACTCCTCCGCCAGGCGCAAATCCTCCTCGGGGTTCGCACCTCTGGGGCGGGTACCGGCAATGGGCCTGTTTTCCACGGTATTTCCCTCAACCCTTACCAGCATCTCAGGGGAGGAACCGGCTATCACTGTGTTCCCGAAATCAAGATAATACATGTAAGGGGAAGGGTTATTGCGGCGCAGCCTGCGGTAAGCATTAAAGGGATCGCCGCCGAAGGGTATTTCCAGCCTTCTGGACAGAACAACCTGAAGAATATCGCCGGCCCTGATATACTCCTTGGCCTTTTCCACCCCTTGCATGAAATACTCGTCGGTCATATTAGCTTTGACTCTGGCCAAGGTGCCACCGCCGGATTCCTGCAGGTGCGCCGTGCCGCCGGTGGCAGTGATCTTCTTGTACATTTTTTCTATTTTCTGCACCGCCCGGTCGTAGTCCGCTGCATTTTCACTTTCCGTTCTGACGTTTACCACCAGCCGCAGAGATTGCCGGATGTGGTCAAAAATAACCACCACTTCAGGGAAAATCATTACACTGTCGGGAACCTCCTGCTTTTTATCATGGCCGGGCAGGTTCTCCAGACACCTGACCATATCGTATCCCAGATAGCCCACCGCTCCTCCATAAAACCTTGGCAATTCTTTAAGTTCCGGCCCTCTGCATTGTTCCATCAAATTTTCCAGAAGAGCGAAGGGGTCCCCATCAATACGCCGGGCAGAGCCGTTTTCCTCAATAACATTGATGCCGTCCGTATAACTGTAAACCATAAATGGATCTATACCAATAAATGAGTAGCGACCCAGCTTCTGGCCTCCTTCCACACTTTCCAGCAGAAACGAATACCCGCTTCCTGACAGCTTGGCATATATGGTAATAGGAGTCTCCGTATCGGCGTGGTATTCCCCGGTTACCGGCACAACCCGGTAATCCTTGCAGAGTTCAATAAATTTATCCTTTGACGGGTACAGCATGGCACATCACCTCCAAAAAAAAATCATTTTTCAGTCACAACCCGGGAAATAGAAAACCGGCACTCAAATGAGTGCCGGCCATATTGTCTAAATAATGGCATCCAACATCATCTCAGCTCTGCTCAACTCTGCTATTCAAAAAACTAACTAAACCGGGCTATCATTCTGACCGGCTCCGGCCCCAAAATGCCGTCCAGTCAACTCAACTATTGAAACTTTACCATATCAATCTGGAGAGTGTCAACAAGAAATTGTCGTCCGATCCGCAGCAATTGATTATGGTCACCATTAGCAGGACGCCTGACATAATTGAGCGTTGGGTTCGGAAGGGGTTATTCCCCTGCCGAACCCTTAGAGATAAAATATTAATTTTGGCCGGCAGACAAGTTTTTTTGGCTGACACCCGCTTGCCAGGCCGTCAGAGTCTCCAGCGCCTCGTTAAAGGCAGCCCAGTCATTGCCATGATTTAAGGCCGAGGTTATTGCCATTACGGCCAACTGATCATTACCTGTGTTTTTATAACAAAGAGCCAGACCATAGCCTGCGCCGGGACATAAACTATACTCCGCAGCACTGCTCAGTGCTTTCTGATAGACCTCAGCCGCCTCCCGGTATTTGCCCGTTTGCAGCAGGGCATCTCCCCTCACACACTGAAAGTACTGCTCCGGAGGGTAGCCATAAACCATACCGGCCCCGCGTGCGGACAACTCCAGGGCAGTCCCGGTATCCCCGGCCCGCAGGGAAGCGTCGGCCAGGTAAAAAATAAACGCTTTATTACCCGGTTGCTTTTTTAATTGCTCCTGGTAATACTGTGCAACTTTTTTAAAATAGGCAGGATAGGCCCCGTAAGGGGTAAAGCCTCCGCCGTCCCAATGATATACATTTACATTATAAGCACCTTCCACATCTTCGGACCAGAGGGCAAATTCATTTTTACCGTCACCGTTAAAATCCCCTGTTTCTATACGGCTGTATGAGTTGGAGAAGACCAGCCGGGGTGCACCTCCCTGCCAGGAATAAATCTGCAGGTCCGAGCCAAAATATTCTCCATCCTGCCTGCCAACCAGCAACTCGGAACCTCCGCCGTTCAATTGGCAAATAAGTAGGTCCTTAATAGCCCCATTCCCCCCAATTTGCAAAAGTTTTTGGTATAAACCATCCTTCTCGCGATAGACTATAACTCCTGTACTGCCGGATGGACTTTGGTAGCACAACACTTTCTCGGCCAGACCGTCCCCGTCCAGATCACCCTGCACCGGGGTTTCCGCCCCGGTATCCCCCTTTACGCCTTCGACCTGCCCGCCAGCTGGCTTGTTAATCGGTGATGTCAATTCACTGCCGGGCGGCAGCATTTCCTCCAAAGTATGAACTGCAGGATAGGTGGGGGCAATTGTTTCGTTCTGCTTTTCCGCCAACAATATATTTATCTTAACACTGTTACCGCCACGGAAAACCCCGCCTCCCAGCCCGGATACAACGGGTGTCAGAGGAACGTAAATAACACCATCCGGCGTGCGAAAAGCTCCATCTCCCCGTTCCTGGGATACCTTCAGGATAATACTCTTACTCTCTTTGCTGAAGCTAATCTTTCCATTACCAGGAAAATATTCAAAACCCGCCTCCATAGCAATAGCCAGATCCGGAGCGGGTACCATTATTTCCCGGCCAGTATTGATGATGGGCCAGTGTAAAGTCATTGGCCGTTCCCCTGTATAGATCTCCAGTGCTGGCTGTGCTGCCGATTGCGCTGCCGGCCTATCGATCAGATCCAGTAATCCCACATCTGCTCTAGCCTGTCCGGCAAACATTAAAAAGGCGGAAAACAATGATATAAAGATTTTAATACTTCTTATAATCATCTGTGCCAACTCCCCCTACACAGCATCTTCCTAACTGCCGGCTTCGGTTTCGTAAATGAAAAGGTAACGGCAGACTACTTCGTTTTTTGCTCAAAGTTCCCTTACAGAGGATGCCCCAGGGCATTTTGATCAACCCCATAGAAATGGCGGTTTACAACCAGTTAGCTGCCTGCCAAAATAATCTACTGGGGCATCAGGTCCCTGCGTAGCACCGTGGCTCCCCGGAGGTAGATATGCTTTAATTCCTGCTGTGTTTTGGACGTATTCACATGGACCATGATCCTGATACATTTTCCCAGTTTGCCGGGGACGTCTATCTCCGTAGCGCAAAGCATTGGCACATGAGTCCAGCCCATTATTTCCCTGGCCGCAGTGGCGGGAAATTCAGCGTTCAGATCAACGGTTACCGTAAAAAAAGCGCTGGCAATATCTTCGGGGACAAGCTGGTTTTCTTTTATTATGGCAGCCAGCAATTCCCCTGTGGCGCTGAGTATATCCTCCGAACGGTTGTATTCCACAGTAGTGGCCCCTCTTATACCCCTTACAAATGACATTACATAACCTCCCCTGATGACACTGCCCTATGCCCCAAGCCTACAGTCACCTCATCCAGATGCAGCAGGCCCACCCCGAAAAAAACCGCCACAATAACGTGGTCCTGGTAGCGGGCGATGCCAATCTTACCACCCACGTTAAGGCCAAAGGCCTTTTGCATCACCTGGGACATGGCCTCACGGGTGGCACCGGCCACAGCGCCCTCCTCAGCATGGATTTCATTAATTACTCCTTCTCTTTTAGCAGCCACAAGAGCCCGTTCAATAACTTTGCCTACCGATCCGGCAAAATCCCCGCCGTAGTCTACTGCCGCTGTTTTTATACCTTCCCGTGTGAATTTTGCTTTATATTCCTTTTCCTGCTCCCTGTCACTGGTCAAAGCCATTTCAATGGCAACCCGGGCTACCTTTTTACTTCCATGGGTCAATGCACTCACTTCCTTTAAATATTAATAGCACCCTCACCGGAGTGCTATATTTCAACCTCTGAAAGCTACAATTGCTTCTATATTTATTTAAGATTATACTTTCTTTCCATGTGGTTTTTGTAGCTCTTGATTTCCTCCGAAACCCTGAACAACAGCCTTTCCACATCATAGCGCTGCATATCAAGGGTGTTGGGTGACATAACTTCAATCTTCCTGAAGTCTTCCCTGGCCACGAATTTCAGCAAATCTTCCAGGGAATCGGCAATAATCTCCAAAATAACTGGGGCATAAGCCACTTCAATATTGTTAACATCGTCATATACAGTATAGACTTCCAGTCCCATGTCAATATTTCCAATTTTTATTCCCTGCATGGGCACATTTCGAAACATGGCCATATTTTGCTCCCTGGTTTCCTCGGCCACCTTTTCTATGGGCTTGCCGCCAAAAATGAAACGACCCGGCTTGGCAGTTCCTTTAAAGTCAAGCCGTACTTTCACCCTGATTTCTTTTTCACCGTTAACTTCACCGGGCTGGTAACCGGTCAAATTGCCACCTCCCACAGCTTGTCCTAGGAGGCCGCTCCCAAAACTGCGCCTGACTTTTGGGAAGTGTGAGGTGAGAGGTTAGAAGTGAAGTATCTTGAGGGAATTCGTAGGACGAATTCCTCCTGTATTCCCACTTCTGACTTCTCACGTCTCACCTCTCAGTTTTAAACGGCCTCTGGATAGCTTACGATTCTATGTATTCTCTCTCTATGCTAAAATTCCTGCTTAAACATGCCAGAGAATGTCACCTGAACCACAAACAGGGCAGGCATTGAAATACATTTCAGGTCTTTCGAAAGCCTTCTGGGCATCATCCAGACCCGCCCCCTGGCATTCCATGGTGTCGATGGAACCATCCTCATCAAAGTTTGCCAAGAGCCCATAAGGGGGAGGATTGGCAGTGGGGGTGTTTACCGGAACCAGCGTGCTGGCCAGGGTTTTAGTGTTGCCACAATTGGTGCAGCAGGGCATATTAACTCCTCCGGAATTATCTTGGTTGTATTTTTTTCAGCCGGGTAATCTCCTGCCTGGTTAAATGGCGAAATTGTCCGGGCTTTAAGTCTCCCAGCTTCAGTTCGCCAATGCTGACTCTTTTTAACCTCAGAGCCGGGTGGCCGATGACCTCACACATCCTTCTAACCTGCCTGTTACGGCCTTCATGAATGCTAATCTCCAGCAGAGCGTTGCCGTTCAGGCTATCAACGTACTCAACCTCGGCCGGCGCAGTCGGGCCGTCCTCCAGCATAAGGCCGGAAGACATTTTAACCAGACTGGCTGAAGGAGGCATGCCCTTAACCCTCACCCTGTATGTCTTATTTACCTTACGTGCCGGGTGAGTCAGAGCCATGGTCAGCTCCCCGTCATTGGTGAGCAGTAGCAGTCCTTCACTGTCGTAATCCAGCCGCCCGACTGGATAGACCCTTTCTTCCACATTCTTTAGCAGATCCATGATCGTCTTTCTACCCCTGGGATCATTGATACTACTGATGTAACCCCTTGGTTTATTCAACATAATATATATCATTTCCGGAGGCTGACGTAACAATTTGCCGTTAACCGACACCTTGTCCCTTTCCGGGTTTACGGTGGTGCCCGGAGCAGTAATAACCTTCCCGTTGACCTTCACGGCCCCTGTTCCGATAAGTTCCTCACATTTCCTCCGGGAGGCTATCCCGTGCCTGGCCATGTATTTTTGCAGTCTTTCCATATTAATACACCTCAAAAGTTTATACGCCTCAATAACAGTCAAATAAGCTTAAATAAAATTTTAACACAAAAATGAATTCTATATATCCTAGTATTGTTAATTTCCTTATAAATAAAACCCTGCCTGGGGGTTTTGAGGTTTTCATAAAAAAGGATCATATTGACAGACTGCTGGCTCATACATTAAAGCAGGACAACCTTTCCGGTTGCCGGTGCGGGGAGGTATATATTTTGTTTGAATTTATTGCCGAAATCTCTCGCTGGGCAATCCCTGCCATTCTGTTCATCGTTACGCTGGCAGCTATGCTCCGAGGGGTAAAGGTTTTTGAAATATTTGTCGAGGGTGCTGAAACAGGTTTTAGCACAGCCATAAAAACCATACCCTATCTGGTTGCCATGCTGGTGGCCATAAATATTTTCAGGGCATCGGGAGCCTTGGAGGTTATGACCTCAGTCCTTGCCCCGGTTCTGGGCAAAATCGGTTTTCCCGGCGAAGCGCTTCCCCACGCCATCATGCGGCCCCTGTCCGGCGGGGCGGCGCTGGGTATTGCCACAGATATTATTGCCACCCACGGGCCGGACAGCTTCCTGGGTCAACTGGTATCTATTATGCAAGGCTCCACAGATACTACTTTTTATGTGCTTAGTTTATATTTCGGCAGCGTAGGCATAAGAAGGTACAGATACTCCATAATTTCCGGCCTTTCCGCTGACTTTGCCACTCTGGTGGCCTCGGTATTCATAGCTCATAGAATGTTCGGCTAACAGTAACTATTCTGTCACATATCCTTGCCTTCAATAGAAAAAAATCAGAGTTGTCAACAATCCAACTAATAATCCAACAAGGACTTCTACCGGGGTATGCCCCATATTTTCCAAAAGCTCATCACAACTAGGCACTTCTTCCCGACTATAAATCAAATTAATCCTGCGGGCGTGTTCACCTACCGCGCGCCTCAAGGTTATGGCATCATAGATAACAATGCTGCCAAAGACGGCTGACAATTGAAAAAAAGGTGAGTTCCAGCCATAAATAAGGCCAAGGGTAGTAGTCAGGGAAGTAACCACGGCCGCATGGGAACTTGGCATCCCTCCTGGTTGCATGAGGCGACGCCATGAAGAAACCTTACATTTGCGTAATGCCAGTAACAATTTTAGTCCCTGGCAGGCAATCAAACTACTCCCGGCAACAGGTAGAAGGGTTTCCAAAATACCCACACTAGCTGGTACTAGCATATCCATACTATACCTCCCGGATTTTGCAATTAAATAAACACAAGAAAGAATAAAGCATCTTATTCTTGATCGTGTAAATTAAGTAAAATATCCATGTTACAGTACTAACGACCTCTTATAGGATCCGATTTCATTAAACTGTTTTAAATAATTGCAGTAAAATTTTCAATTAACTTCTGACTAACTAATATTGTGCAATATAACCGAAAAAGTGGTCCCTTTTCCCGGGGTACTACTTACCTTTATTGAACCATTGTGACTTTTGGCAATCCACTCTGCAATAGAAAGCCCTAGCCCAGTACCTTCAATACTTTTTGACCGTGAGTTATCTATACGGTAAAAACGTTCGAAGATTTTATCCAAGTGTTTATGTTCTATTCCTTCACCAGTATCTGATATAGTTATTTCTGTAAAAATGCCGCAGTTTCTCATGATCATCGAAACCTCTCCACCCGTTGGAGTATGCTTTATAGCATTATCGACCATAATAACAACAAGCTGCTTTATCCTCTTCTCGTCTCCATTAAAATATACTTCCGGCTCTATATTAAGATTTAGCTTGATTCCCTTGGTATCTGCCACAGGAATAATGGGTTTCGTAACATCATAAATAGCTACGTCTAGAGAAAAACAGCTTACTTCTAATATTTGTTGTTCAGAGTCAATTCTCGCCAGGTAAAGTAAGTCATCCACCAATTTAGCCATGTGAATTACTTCTGTTTGAACATTTTCCAACCAGACTGCTTGTTCTTCCACAGTTTCATTAGAGTTACCCATGACTAATTCAAGGTTTGTCTGAATAACTGCCAATGGAGTCCTGAGTTCATGAGAAGCATCTGCTACAAAATCTCTCTGTCTCTGCCAAGATTTCTTTATAGGTATTAGAGCTTTATCAGCCAGAAACAGACTGCTATAGAAAGCCAAAGCCATACAGATTATACCTGCTATAGATAGAGCTGCCAGAAGGAAGCCAAGCACTTCCATTTCCCGTTCAACATTTGCATAAACCAGTACAAAACCTTGCCCTTGTTCTAGGGGAACTTTTAGAAAGGTATAGTTATGGCCATGCCACTCAAATTCTCCCTTTTCATATTTTTTTTCCATGGTTTTTCGAATCAATTCGGGTAAATGCTTCTGGTCTAAATGAGGATGGGCAGAAGCCTCAATAATATCTCCTGCTTTGTCAACCTTTACAAAAAAATAAGTATTATTATCAAATTGGTACATCTTATCGAAAGATCCCGACTCTACATCTATGGCAATGTTACTCATTAAATGTTCTGACTGGTTAAATACTTCACGACTCATGAGAATATAGGTCCCCGTAACAAATAACAATAACAACAGCGTCACAATTGCGATGTTAATTAAAGTAAGCCTTAATCTTAATTTACGAAGCATTATATCCTCTTTAAGCAATAGCCTACACCCCGAATTGTTTGTATAGATACATCCTGAAAATTCAACTTTTTACGAAGGTAATGGACATAAATTTCAACATTACCCATATCAACGTCTGAGTCCAACCCCCAAACCCGATCTAAAATTTGTCCTTTGGTAATCACCTGTCCAGGATTGCGCATAAAAAGTTCAAGTAGCAATGTTTCTTTAAGGGTTAGCTTGATTCTGTGCTTTTCTTTGATTAGTTCACAACGAAGTGGATCAAGTATCAAATCATATGCTTCAACCGTTTCACCTTTTAGCTGGTTGGATCTTCTTCTACCCAATGCTCTTATCCGTGCCAACAACTCCCCGGTAGAAAAAGGTTTTATTAGATAGTCATCAGCTCCAGCATCAAGTCCTTCTATTCTATTCTCAACCGAATCTTTTGCAGTTAGTATGAGAATAGGCGTACTAATTCCTTGGGCTCTAAGTTCTTTTAATACTTCAACACCTTCTTTATGGGGAAGCATACGATCAAGAATTATTAAGTCATATACACCGGTTTCTGCCATTGCTTGACCTGAGTCCCCATCATAGGCTGTGTCTACTCCATAATTATTTTTCTTCAAAATATATGCCAGGGCATCTGCCAGCCGTTGTTCATCCTCAACCAACAACAATCTCATAGAATCACCTCACAATTATGATAACGGAAAATTCTTAAAATTCTCTTAGAAATAAAGGCTTTTTCTAAGGAAATTCAAAGCTTTAAAATTTATACTAGTGGTAAATTTAAAAATCTGGGAGGGATATAATGAAGTTGTTTGAAAGACTAAAAAACGTAAACAAGAAGTGGTATCTATTACTGGTTATTGTTTTAGTAATTGGGGCAGGTGGAAGTATAGCAGCAAAGATTTACTTCAAACAACATAATAAAAGGACAAGAGAAGATAATATTGTTGTAAGAAGAGTCAGGTTAGTAGAGATGGATATGCTGTATATAGAAAACTCCACAACATTAAAATTGACACCTGACCAAGCAAAGCAAATACTACCCCTAATTGAAAAAATGTCCACTTCTAATTCGACTTCACAAACCAACCTATCTAGACAAATCTACGAAGACCTTTCTCCACTTCAATACCAGGCATTAATGGAACATGAAAAATCAGTAGAAAGTAAAGGTATCGAAGTACGCGGGGATGACAAAGACAGGCATCGCCACGAGGATCAATATGAGTTTAAAAAAATAAAAGGTAAAGGTTACGGTGACCCCAAAGAAGATGCTCTTAATAGTGTAGTTATCAAGATGTTAAAGGAACGCAGTGCCGAAAATGCTCAAAAACCGGCTTCCTAGATTCATACATTACTAATCCCGGTGACACTGAAGGTCACCGGGATTTAAGCTTTGGTGTGGTCAGGCCAATTTATTGAGAACTGCTAAAACAGAAGCTATCTTAAAAAGATATACTGGCAACTAGTTGCCAAATAATTTAATAAATTCTCAGATGTTAAACGTCAGTTTATATTCACCGTCCTGGTACCCGCATCCCAGAGCACTTCGGCTCCCAGATATTCGGCTACATACCTGGCCGGGATCATGGTGCGACTGTTTTTTATTACTGCAGTGGTGTCCATTGTTCTCTTCTGACCATTGACTTTTGCGTATTTGCTGTCAATTTTTAATCCCACCGTGCTGCCGTTACCCTTTATGGTCACCTCTCTGGTTTTGGAATTCCACTTCGCTTCCGCCCCCAGAGCCTCCACAATAGCCCTCACCGGTACGATGAGCCTGTTGTTTTTATCAATATAAGGAGGCGCATCAAACTTTACTGCCGAGCCTCTTACCATTACAATAATCTGTCCACTGTCGGCCGGAGGCAGTCCCTGTCCGTATCCGTAAATAAGGTATTTTTTTCTTTCCTCCCGGAAACTGTTCAGTGCGGGGGCGTAAGCTGATTCAATCTGTACGGGCGTAAGCCCCTGCTCCAGGTACTGTCCTATTTTATTCGTTCCCATTATTTTATCAAACATGATTATAGTCTGACCGCTTTTAGGTACCTTGAAATTATTCAGGGTATGAGCGTAAGTAAGAGCGTATATACCAGCCCTGGCGGGATTAAACGTCCGGTAGTTAGTTATATGCAATCTTACACCCCCGTCCGATCCCTTTATTTCGGGGATGAAAGTTACCCCCGGCAGCCCGGCATTGTTTAACAGAGCAGCGAATTTCTGAGCGTCGATACCCTTGCCGCCAATCCATTTAAATTTGTCCGCCTGATAAATGCCGGTGCCTTCCCCCAGTCCTGTAGCCATATAGCCAAACACGGAGTCAATATCCGGAATGTTGGGGGATGTCTGCACCCACTGCAGGCCTGTATCCTGGTAGATGGTGTCTCTATTGTATCCCTCCATGGGTACAACCTTTAAATTCGCCCCGATATTACGATTGAAGAAATTTGCCAGTTCCCCGGCGGTCATGCCATGCGCCATGGGCAAATTATCCACGCCCACAAAGGTCTTATAGGGGTCTTCCAGCACAGGCCCCTCCACCGTTTCTCCACCCAGGGGGTTGGGCCGGTCCAGTACCACCACTGTCTTATTGTTATCCTTTGCCGCCACCATGCAGTAATTCAACGTCGACATATAAGTATAAGATCTGGCGCCTATGTCCTGTATATCAAAAAGAAGCACGTCAATATTTTTCAACATATCCCCAGTGGGCTTTCTGGTTTTTCCGTACAGGCTGTATATTGGAATGCCCAGCTTTTTGTGGGTGTGGGATTCCACATACTGGCCTGCCGGGACGGTACCGTCAATGCCGTGTTCAGGCCCGTATAATGCCGTTAAATTTATAGTTTTATCGGCGGCCAGTTTGTCAATGGTGCTGATCCCGCTACTGTCTACGCCGCTTTGATTGGTAACCAGCCCAACCCTTTTACCTTCAATTAAATAGTGATATTTGCTCATCAAAAGTTCATTGCCAAGCCTTATTTTGGATGTTTCCGCACAAGCCGGCAGGCAGACCATTACAGCTGAAAGAATAATGAGCATAATACAAACGGTCAACTTTTTCACTCGCTTCACCCTCGTCTCTGGAATTTTAAAACATAAAGATTTCTGTTGCCTATCTTCCGGAGACGAAACAGTCGTTGAAAAAGTTCCCCAAAAAACACAAAAATAAAATAGAAAATAATATATAGCCAGCACTTTGTGCTATATTCGCCTGACTATTTCCCTGTGTATAGCTACTAGCCACACCAAGTTATCCTGCCTAGGATGTAGAACCTCATGGAGCAACCCAACTATTGACAAGACAATTGTACGGCAAGGCATAAACTATCACATCATTACTACTACAGCGTAAATAAAAAGTTAGCGGAGCCATGGGGACGGTTCGAGCGCTTCCGAAGCGCAGCGAAGGA
>CAZXQO010000012.1:0-93566 GCA_964643075.1 uncultured Peptococcaceae bacterium | reverse complement strand
TAGACCATCATAAGGTTGTTTTTGTTGAAATGAGGATCGGTTCAGCAAGCCCTAAGTAAGGACCTCTGCAAGGTGGAAACATTCTTATAAACATTCTCTTAATAGGCTCTAACATTTCTAATTCTTTCATTAATAAACCCTTCCTTACTTAGTTTAGTACCATATTCTTTATATATTAAAGGGTTAATCTCCTTCGGGAATAATGTCGAATCTCGTTTTATTATGTAACCACCAAGTCCCCCTTTTAGGATTGCATAATTAATTTGTCAGACTCTAAGGCACCTTTTGTCAAGTTTAAATATTTATATTTGCATATTAAGAAATTTATTGTTAAAATTTTTCCAGTTCTAATTAAAACGCAGTATATTTTGGGTACGTTAACAGGCGTGATTGTTTTTCAATCTACTATGAAAGAATGTTTATGACATGTGATAAATGTAGTGAAAGGTTTGAAGACGTTACAAAAGGTAGTGGTGTGTATGGAGCGGAGACAGAGTTATTCTAAATGGTGAAGCTGTGACAATTTTCAAGGGAGAGATTTTTATTAGATAACTGGATAGTCATAACATGAAAAAGGATAGGGAGGGTTTGTTTGTGAAAAAGATGATTATTGCCTTGGTTCTGATGGCGGTAATGTTATTCGTGACAGTTGTTCCGGGATATGCGGCAGGACCACCGAATAGGTGGTCACAGGTAGGAGGGCTATGGGATGTCGTACCTAATGGTGGCAATGCTGCTTGGGTTTATAATAGTGTATATAGTTTTATTACAGTCAACGGGACATTGTATGCCGGGACAAACGATGGTGTGAGAGCTTGGAATGGTTCTTCCTGGATTCGAGTTGGAAACTCGGTGAATATGGGTGGGGTCTTTAGTTTATTTTCAATAAATGGTTTATTGTATGCAGGAACAGATTCTGCTGGCGTGTGGGTATGGGATGGCTCCAACTGGTCGCAGTTGGGGAAAATCAAGGATCAATTTGGTGACTCAATTAACTGTCTTCTCGAAGCGAATGGCATTTTATATGCCGGGACATATTCAAGCGGTGTATGGTCGTGGGACGGCTCCAACTGGTCACAAGTGGGTGGTTCTACCGGCTTGCCAAAGACCACATATTCTGTACAAAGCCTTCTGGCAGTAAATAAAACAGTGTATGCAGGGACACAGGGTGGGGTATGGGCATGGGATGGTTCTAATTGGTCTCAAGTGGGTGATTTGTGTAATTCCATTGCAGTTGTTTCAGTAAATGCTGGGTTTGCCTCTCATTTATTTACAGTAGATGGCAAAGTATACGCCGGGGGTCATGGCTTATGGGCATGGGATGGTTCCAATTGGTCCGAGGTTGATAAGCGAAACCGTTCTTCAATTCCAGATGATTTCGGACCCGCCGGTCAAATGCTCATGGCCAATGATGGTAGTAATGCCATGTTTAATGGAAAATTATATGCAGGTTCAGATGATGGGGTGTGGTCCTGGAATGGTTCTGAATGGTCACAAATAGGAGATGTACCAAATGACAATCATGTTAATGTTAATTGTCTTATCGTGACTAATGATACATTATATATCGGAACAACGGGTAACGGCGTGTGGGGTATGACGATACCAGGAATATTACCAAATACTATAAAATTTACTATTGGCAGTAAACAATATATCTCTGGTGGTGTTGCCAACAATACAGATGTTGCGCCTTTTAGTGAAAACGGGCGCACGTATATGGGCATTCGCGCTATGGGTTACGTCTTCGGTATGGATGACAGCGATATAGTTTGGAATCATAATAACAATACTGCTGCTTTCAATTACGACGGACACACCATCATTTTTAAATTGGGAAGCAGCACTTACATGGTGGACGGCAGCACTAAGCAAATGGATGTAACACCTATTGACGTGAATGGTAGAATATGTATTCCTGCCAGGTTTTTTGCCCAGGTTTTCGGCTATCAGGTTTCCTGGGATCAGGCTAACAACGCTGTGTTGTTAAATATGCATAACTAAGGCTGCTATATTTACTGAACAGCTTGCGTGGTACTTTTGTGTGTAATTCAAAAAGAAAAACATCTAAAGAGAAAACATCAGAAGTTGGATAATATTTTTTATATAAATTGTCTGGCATCTGAAAAATCAGCAGAAAACTATATCATCAGATAAAATTAAATTATTTACCAATAAAATTGTATTGCAATTGCTGCGGTTGTTGGTTGTGTTGGAGAAATAATAAATGCCCTAAATAATACGTTTTTCACAGAGACAAAGTATTTTTTCAATAATTACGATAAGGCATATAAATGGTTATCTAAAATTGAAAATGCATTTTAACGAATTTATAATAACGGGTAGATTATACTATACATTAAATGTACTTAATAGCTATTATAATTATTATTTAAAAATGACAAAATACTACCCAAATAAGGATAGAGGAGATGAGTTTTTATAATGATTAAATATATTAACTTAGCAAAGGAATTTAATATGCTTAATGCTATGATTATTTCACCTGAAAATATTTATTTTGATATAAGAGCAATTCTAAAATGCCGATGGGGTTGCGAAGATTTTTCCAAGGAAAGTATAAAATGCAGTAGCAGAAATACAATATACTTAGAACGAGTTGATATGATTAAGAGATATAACCATATTCTTATAGTTCATTCACATAATGCCAGGGAATTGAGTAAAGCACTGCTTAAACTTGAAAGAACTGCTTTCTTGGATGGTTATTATTTTGCTTTTGCTGTTCGCTATTGTAATATATGCGAGTCGTGTAATGTAGAAAGAGGGGAACCGTGTTCTAATCCAGATAAAGTAAGGCCGTGCGATCAACTTTTTGGTATAGATGTATATAAAACAGCAAGAAGCTTAGGATTGCCCTGCGAGGTACTCCAAAACAAAGATGATACACAAAATCGCTATGGTTTTTTGTTAATTGATTGAATTGTTCTTTTTAACCTATATATAATGGCTCGGCGATGAGAATGCCAAACAAGACTTTAGATAGTAGGGTTTTTGCAAATTAAATAAAACCTCGGCCCTGATTCCGTATCATTCTTTGATATATGGGAGACAAAATGTATAAAAAATTATTTAAGATGTTCTTACTGTTAGTAGTTGTTATATCTTTTCTAATAGCGGTCATCATAATTAAAGAGCAACCGGTGGTACATGCATTGCCTGCTCTTGTGGAATCTAAGGCACATACCAACAGGGAAACAATTGTTCCTTTATCTCAAATACCCAAACCTCTACAGCAAGCTATTATCGACACTGAAGACCGTAGTTTTTATACAAATCCGGGTATTAGCATTCAAGGAACCGGACGTTCACTGATCAGAGATTTAATGAGTGGCAAATACTTGGAGGGTGGCAGCACGATAACGCAACAACTTGCCAGACAGCTCTTTCTTACTGATCAAAAAACCATTTCCCGCAAATTAAAAGAAATGATTCTGGCAGTGATGATTACTAGTGATTTTTCTAAAGACGATATCCTGGCTATGTATTTAAACAGTGTATATTTCGGCCACGGGGCTTGTGGCATTAATGCTGCTGCCAGAGTTTTCTTTTATAAACCGGTAGCTGACCTGAATGTTGCCCAGTGTACTCTACTGGCCGGATTGCCTCAAGCCCCCAATTATCTTGACCCGTTTAAAAACTACCAGGCAGCACGGTCCCGTCAATGGGAGGTATTACAGTCTATGGTTGCGGCAGGCCATATTAATCAAAGAAAAGCCTCTGAAATAAAAAATATGCCACTTGGTTTGAAGAAAGGTGATCTTTAATCTATTGTATGATGGGGTTCTGGAACTATACCCAAATATACGATGGATTTTTTCCCATGCCGGCGGTACTGTGCTAAATAATTATGACGGTTTATTAAGAAAATAGAGTTTACTAGTGCATTGTCTCTATTCCCAAGACTTAAATTAGTTTAGAAAGGATAAGGTGAGTTGAGATGAGCAAAGCAGAGGTCAGTTGTAAATGGGATTTAAAAGGCATTGTTTTTATTGGCCGGGTATGGGATGAATATATGCGTATGTTTAACATTACGAAAGAAGAATTGATTGGGCGTAGAATATTAGATTGTCCGGCAGGCGCATGTGCATTTACAGCATTATCGAACCAAATTGGAATAAATGTTACTGCATGTGATATTGCTTATTTTTACTCGATAGAGGCACTCGAACTAAAAGGTTTAAAAGATATAGAAATTACTATGTCAAATATGAAAAGAGCTGAAATTCAAGAAAATTTTTTATGGGATTATTTTAAGTCACTTGACGATTTAGAAAAAGTGCGAAAACAGGCCTTAAATGAGTGTATAACTGACATGGAACAGTTTGGAAAGGAAAACCGTTATGTACCGGCTATTTTACCCAGCTTACCATTTGATGATAATGAGTTTGAAATGACGCTTTCAGCAAATTTTCTTTTTTTATATGCAGACAGATTAGATTATGAATTTCATCTAAAAACTATTCGAGAATTGATGCGTGTAACCAGTGATGAAATAAGGATATTTCCAACTGTTGATTTTGAATGTCAGAGATATATACACATGGACAAACTACTCCATGATATTCATAATCTAGGGTGGATTACAGAGGAAACTAAAGTTCCATATGAGTTTCAGAAAAACACAAATACAATGTTAAAATTAATAAATATGATTTAAATAGTAATGTATCTATAGTAGCAACCTTCCGTACTTTTTAAGGTGTGAGATTATGATGAAAATGCCCTGGGGGGTATTCCTTTGGAGAAAATTTTAATTCAAAATGGGTTAGTTCTAACAATGACTCCAGATAAGACGATTCCTACCTTGAATAGCATTCTGATTGAAGGGAATCGGATAGTTCAGATAGGAGATATTTCTTGCACAGATGATACAATGATAATTAATGCAGCTGGGAAGGTAGTCATGCCAGGCTTAATTAACTGCCACAATCATGCGTATATGTCTTTGTTAAGAGGCTATTGTGATGACCTCCGATTATTTGAATGGTTAAGCGAAAAAATGTGGCCTGCGGAAGAAAAAATGAACGGAGAAGATGTATATTGGGGCACAATGTTAGGTTCAGCTGAAATGATTAAGTCAGGCACTACAACATTCGCTGACATGTCTTTCTTTATGAATGAAGTCGCGAATGCTGTAAAGGATTCAGGTATACGAGCTTCATTATGTCAGGGTTTACTTTTTCACGACGACAACGTGGAAAGGCGAATAGATTCAACATATAAGTTATTTTCCAATTGGCGAGGTAAGGCGAACGGAAGAATTACAACAATGGTCGGACCACATGCACCTCAGACTTGTCCACCTGATAAGATTAAACTATCTATGGAATTAGCCAAAGAGTTAGACAGTGCAATTCATATTCATCTGGCGGAAACCACTGAGGAAGTTGAACAAATAACCTCACAGTATGGCAAATCCCCAACTAAGTATTTGGCTGACTTAGGTTTGTTTGATAGTTTTCACGTACTATTAGCACATGCAGTTCATCTTTCACAAGATGATATCTGTATTCTCCGTAATCTTAAAGGTGGCATTTCACATAACCCTGTCAGTAACCAAAAATTGGGATGTGGTGTTGCTCCAGTCGTAGAATTAATTAAGGAATGCATTAATGTTGCGCTGGGAACAGATGGAGCGGCAAGTACGTTAACATTAGATATGTTTGCTGAGATTAAAGCCGCAGCCTGGTTGCAGAAAAATCATCATTTTGATCCTACCGCAATTAACGCTTATCAGGTTTTACAAATGGCTACCATCAATGGTGCTCGGGCACTTGGACTTGCTGATGAAATTGGCACAATCGAAGTCGGTAAAAAAGCTGATTTAATCCTGATTGATGTTGAGAAACCCCACCTGTACCCACATAATGATATTTATGCCATATTGGCTTATTCGGCGAATGGCGCGGATGTTGATACAGCGATTATTGACGGAAAAATTGTCATGCAGAATCGACGCCTATTAACAATGGATGAAAAACTGGTTCTTTGTGAAGCGAAAAGATGTTCGAGCCGGATTACCAGCTAGGTCCAGGGAAGCATGGGGATTGACTTTGAGACGGGATACTTCACTCAGCCTAAGCCCAGCTCCGTACATGGTCATGTGGATGCATTTATCTCTCAAATTTGCAGCAGTGTGGATAAGAGAGCATAGGCGTAATGTTGGTAAACCACTGCGCCAGCAGTTTAGTCTTTTTTTAACCATCCCTACCAGCACCTGTTCTATAATAGTGGTACCCAAAATGGTTCCGCTGTCACTTTTGGTTTGAGCCCCGGCTCCGGTATGAGACGTGGGAGGGGTTTGTCTGTGGCCTGGTGTGGAGTGATGAGGATGTGAGAGAAGGGAAAATAATATGCTAAGAACAACAATCTGGTTCATTTATTTTTGGTGTTCTCTTATTTTAATCCTGCCAAGTTTGATAAAAGTGAGAGCTTTGCATCGTGCTAAAAAAATTGAGAAGCGGGACCGGGAGGTAGATCGTATCGTAAAAAAATGGGCCCGGTCCATGGTAAACTTAAGCGGTTCCAAAGTTATTGTGACAGGAAAGGAACATATTTCACCCCGGGGGGGAGTGGTTTTTATCAGCAACCACCAAGGAAACTTTGATATTCCTATTTTATTGGGTTTTATTGATAAGCCCAAAGCTTTTATAGCTAAGAAGGAATTAAAGAAATTACCCCTTATCAGCAGTTGGATGTATTATATGAACTGTGTTTTTCTGGACAGGAGCAGTGCCCGGGCCGGATTAAAGGCTATACAAGAAGGGATTGCCTGTCTGAAGCAGGGTTATTCTCAGGTAATTTTCCCCGAAGGCACCAGAAGCCGGGGGGATCAATTAGGTGAATTTAAGCTTGGTAGTTTCAAACTTGCTACTAGGGCGGAAGTACCCATTGTGCCGGTAACCATCAAAGGATCCTATAATATTATGGAAGCCAACGGTGGGCTGATCAAACCGGCTGTTGTAGAGGTGTTTATTTCTGAGCCGGTGTCCACCGCAGGTCTAAGCAAAGGAGAAATCGATCAGCTGCCGGAAAAAGTCAGAAACATCATTGCCCTTCAGCTAAAAAAGTAGTTTTACATACAATGTCAACGGGGCCTATTTCATATAGTAAACACAGGGATTTCTACGACTCCTCATTTACACAAGTCAAACTCGAGTTTTAACAAATTGAAATATCCCTGTTCGTTCTAAATAATATTATTAAACCCCTCTTTGGCACACGTATATAACAGCAAACGGAAACATTGGCTGACCATATTGTCATCAAGGTTCTTTGCGTTACAGAGTAGTAGTTTTTTTAGGGGATTTTGTTATGTTCAGCATTATCCCTAAGGGGATTTTGCATCAATATGTAAAATACTGTATTATTCAATCCTGGGGGCTATTAAAAATGAGGCGATATCATGTCTGATAAATTTACCGAACTTTTTGACCAACTATATCGCGACAACTATGTCAAGGTATTCAGGCTAGCCCTGGGACTCACCCATAATCCTAATGATGCCGAAGATATAACCCAGGAAGTTTTTATACGGGCTTTTCGTTCCTATCATACATTTCGTGAAGAAAGCTCTTTTTTTACATGGATATACCGGATTACCGTCAATGTGGCCAATGATTACATGAAACAAAGAAGTAAACTGCCCGTCTACGAAATTGCCGAAGAATCAGGTTGTTCTGTTGATGATTTGGCTGATCCTCATCCTGATTACAGCCCGGAAACCAAATTAATGATCAATGAAGTGATGCGGGTCTGCATGGCTGCTTTCACGGAATGTCTGACCGTTAACCAGAGAAAGGTTTTTTTCTTGGCAGTGGGATTAGGTTTGCCCCACAAAATTGTGGCCGAAATATTGGATTGTTCCGTCAGTTCGGTCAAGTCATCGCTGCACCGGGCCAAAAACAGATTAATTGGCTTTATGGAAAGCAGGTGCCAATTCATTAAAAAATCAAATCCCTGCCGTTGTGAATAGTGGGTTAAACGTGGTATTTCGCGAGGATGGATAACAAAAGAGTGTATAACCAACCCTCTTCCCCAGATTACCATTCCGGCTAAGGTAAAGATCTACATGCGAGACTTGCGCGATATATACAAAAACGTTTACCTGGCAGACAATGACGAAGTATTGGCAAAATTTTTTAAAGAAGGATTTGCCAAAAAAAAATGGGTTACTTTTTCTTAAATTATTTGCAACCTTTTGCTCTTTTATCAGTCTAACCAGCAAAATAGATTAAGGAGGCTGATATTATGAGTACTACAAAGGAGAAAAAATGCGGGTTGGGAACTTCCAGCACAACTGCACTTCATTCCGATGGATTTCACTAAGGAGAGTCTAGCGGCAGCACTTAGTAGGTCTTCATTATATGACCCGCAGGCATTAAGCTTCTTTAGCTGGCTGGGAGTCACCTATTACTTGCCTCGTGATGCGGTTTTTGCTACATTGCAGTCTATCGCAGATATTGCCCAATCAGGCAGCACGGTTATTTTTGATTACCTGGATGACGATGCGTTTGTTCCTGGGAAAGCTGCTCAACGAGTACAATTATTACTTGGATTAGCTAACCAGGAGGAGGAGCCAATGCAAGCCGGATTTGACCCGTCCACACTTGATGCAAACCTCGCCAGATTGGGTTTGCGTCTCAAGGAAGATTTGAGTCCAACCGACATCCAAGCACGCTACTTTGAAAACCGCAAGGATAGATATTATGCTTGCGAGCACGCGCACTTCGCGTATGCAGTGGTCAAATAGCACAACGTGAAATCAATATATTATAGAAATGAATGATAATGAAATCACATTAAATCCGGGCGACGAATTATATATTTCTTCCGGTACTGCTCACAGTGGCAGGTGTATTGCCGGAACAAGAACCATACATGCATTTGGCTCAAAAAGGGCAGAAAGGGAAGGATGGTAAGTCGATATGGCTATTGAAGAAATCGGATGCTGTGGTGCATATTGCAAAACCTGTCGGGTATTAATTGAAAAATTGTGCCGAGGTTGCAAAATTGGATATCGCAGTGGTGGAAGGGATATCAGCAAAGCTAAATGCAAAATGAAAGTATGCTGTATAAAAAAGGGACAAAATTCCTGTGCGGATTGTACAGAATATTCCGTATGTACTATAATTCAAGGATTCCATAATAAAAATGGTTATAAATATGGTAAGTATAGACAGGCTATTGAATTCATAAGAAATAACGGATATGGTCAATTTATTGAAATTGCAGATAAATGGAAAAATGCATACGGCCCGATGGTATTCAAGTAGAGGGCAAGTAAAGAAAAATTAATATGCAATTAATCAAATAAATCAAAAAGTCAAGCCTGACCCCTATTGCCCCCGGCACAAACGTGCCGGATTTTTTTTGTCTCTGGATTATACATTTTATTTTTTTATAAATATAGAAGGATTTATTTATTTCACATAGAATAAGTGGGGGAAAGTGGTGGAAAGTGGTGGCATGATGGTGCGCGGTGGGGTGAGACTGTAAATGTTCATGGGAGAATTTCAACATGCCATTGATATCAAGGGAAGACTTTTCATGCCCGCCCGCTTTCGCGAGGATCTGGGAGACAGATTCGTGCTGACCAAGGGGCTGGACGGGTGTCTTTTTGTCTATCCCATGAAAGAATGGTCGGCTCTTGAACAAAAAATCCGTTCCCTTCCCGTTACCATGAAGGATGCCAGGGCTTTTAGCCGCTTTTTGTTTGCCGGCGCCACCGACTGTGAGGTGGATAAACAGGGGAGAATATTGGTTCCCGCCAATCTCAGGGAATACGCAGGGCTGGATAAGGAAACCATGATTATAGGGGTATCGTCCAGAGTTGAAATCTGGTCAGCGGCCAGGTGGCAGGAGTACAACGAAAGTGCCGCCGGTTCGCTGGAGGAAATAGCGGAAAAAATCGGGGGGTTCGACCTGGGGATTTAAACGGGTGACCTGGCTCGAGGCGGGAAAAGAATGATGGAATGGTGATTGATGGGCAGACAAAAAACATAGGCTTTTCACATATTCCTGTGCTGCTGCGTGAGGTGCTGGAGGGCTTAAAGCTTGCTCCGGGGGGGGTATATGTAGACTGTACCCTGGGCGGTGGCGGGCACAGCGCCGGAATACTGGAAGAATCAGCACCGGACGGCAGGCTTATAGGGCTGGATCAGGATGGGGATGCCATTGCGGCGGCCGCTATTAAGTTGGCGGCTTATGGTGACAGGGTCACCCTGGTAAGGAGTAATTTTAGCCGGCTGGCCGGGGTTTTGGATAATTTGGGTATGTCAAGGGTAAACGGTGTATTGTTCGATTTTGGGGTCAGCTCATTTCAGCTGGATAACCCGGCGAGGGGCTTTAGCTACATGCATGACGCTCCCCTGGATATGCGCATGGACAGGGATGCGGCGATCAGCGCCAGAGATATTGTCAACAATTTGCCGGAGCAGGAACTGGTACGGCTAATCAGGAACTACGGCGAGGAAAAATTCGCAGCCAGAATAGCTGCATTTATAGCGGCTGAAAGGGAGAAGTCTCCCATCGAAAACACTACCCGGCTGGTGGAAATAATCAAAATGGCGATACCGGCCAGAGCCAGGAGGGAAGGGCCCCACCCGGCCAAAAGAACCTTCCAGGCCATCAGGATTGCTGTGAATAATGAGCTGGGGATTATCAGGGAAGCCCTCACTGCGGCGGTGGAAAGCCTTATGCCGGGGGGCCGTCTCTGCGTAATAACCTTTCATTCCCTGGAGGACAGGCTAGTTAAGGATACCTTTCGGAGTATGGCCAAACCTTGCCTTTGCCCGAGGGATTTCCCGGTTTGCATCTGCGGCAAGGTGCCGGAGATACGGGACATGGCACCCCGGGGCATAGTCCCGGGTGCAGATGAGCTGGAGCGAAACCCGCGGGCCAGGAGCGCCCGGCTTAGGATAATTGAAAAAGTGGCAAGTTCTAAACAGACTGGAGCGTGAATAAGCTGTGATAGTAGCGCAAGAGCGGTACGAGCATTATAGCCTGCCCGAGGAAGACCGCCGGACAGCAAGGCGTCCGCAGCGTGGCCCGCTACCCCGTAAAGGCCAGGTTATGCTTACCGGACTGGTGTGTATAATCTTTTGCACCGGAATTTTAATAGCGTTTTACTACAGCCAGGTGCTAATAACAGGTTATAAGATATACCGTCTGGAAAAGGAACTTGTCACGCTTCAGCAGGAAACAAACCAGCTGAACGAAGGAATTTTACGGCTGACATCCCTGGATTACGTGGAAAAGATAGCCACCAAAAAACTGGGAATGGTAAGTCCGGATAATAAAAACGTAGTGCTGGTCAATACTGATCTGGGAGCAAATGCCGGCCGGCCGGCAGCGCCCGGTGACAATGCTGAAGAAAAGAAACCGGACCAGGGGGTTGCTGAGGACAGGCCGCAGGCAAAGCAGAAAAACAGTATGCTCCAGGCTTTTGTAAATCTTATGGGGCATATACGGGGATAAATTGGTCAAGCCTTCGGGTGGGCACATCTGAGGAGGAGCGTTATGCGCACAACGGGCATACTCGTCCGCAAGAGGCTCACCTGGCTTTTTTTATTCTGTGCATTTGCCTTGAGCGGGCTAGTCTTCAGGCTGGCCTGGATTCAGTTCGTGCACGGCGACGATTTACAGAAAATGGCCATGGAAGTACGGATGAGGGAGATACCGGTGGAGGCCATGCGGGGGAATATATACGACCGCAACGGCAAAGAGCTGGTTACCAGCGTCAGTGTGGACTCTGTTTATGCCCTGCCTTACCAGCTAGGGGACCCCGGTAAGACTGCAGATATACTGGCGCCGGTGCTGGATATGGACAGGGCCAAGCTTTACAAGATACTGTCCCGCAGGTCCTCTTACGAATGGATAAAGAGGAAAGTTCCTGCTGCGGTGGCTGCCAAAATTAAGGAATTAAAACTGCAGGGGATACACCTGGTGGAGGAAAGTAAAAGGGATTATATTCATGAGACCTTAGCCCCCCACCTGCTGGGAATTACCGGTGTAGACAACCAGGGGCTGATGGGTGTTGAAAAGACCTTTGACGAATACTTAAAGGGTGAGCCGGGTAAGATTCTGGTGGAGCACGACGCTACAGGGCGCAAATTGCCTGACCCCATTCATAAATATATTCCCCCTCAAAAAGGCAATAGTCTTGTGCTATCCATTGACGAAACCATACAATACTTTGTGGAACGTGAACTGGATAATGTAGTGGCCCGTTATCAGCCCAAACTGGCAGTGGTGATGGTTATGGATCCCAAAACCGGAGAAATACTGGCCATGGGCAACAGGCCAACTTTTAATTCCAATGATTGGAAAAATGTGCCTAGAAGTATCTGGGACCGCAACCCAGCCATCTGGTATAATTACGAGCCCGGTTCAACCTTCAAGATTATTACAGCTTCTGCTGCGGTTAATGAAAAAACTGTAAAAAATGATGACCGCTTTTATGACCCCGGTTATGTCAAGGTGGCCGACCGCAATATACACTGCTGGAAGGCGGGAGGCCACGGCAGTCAGACCTTTGAAGAAGTGGTGATGAATTCCTGCAACGTGGGGTTTGTCGAGGTTGGTCTGGAACTGGGGAAGGATAGGTTTTACAAATACGTGAGGGATTTTGGCTTCGGCCAGACAACCGGTATTGATTTGCCAGGTGAAGCCAAGGGTATTGTCATCCCGGAAAAAAATGTCACTAACCTTAATGTGGCTACCATGTCCATTGGCCAGTCGGTTGCCGTAACCCCCATACAACTGCTCAGGGCAACGGCTGCAGTGGCCAACGGCGGGGTATTGATGAAGCCCCTGGTGGCCAGGGAGATACTGGACAACAAGGGTAACGTGGTTAAAAAATTTGAGCCCCAGCCGGAACGCAGGGTCATGTCTCAGGAAACGTCGGCCCAGGTTAGAGGGTTACTGGAAAACGTGGTGGCCAAAGGCACTGGTATCAATGCCTTTGTTGAAGGCTACCGGGTGGCCGGAAAAACCGGTACGGCACAGGTGGTGGGCGAGCATGGCGGCTATGTCAGTGGCAGGTATGTAGCCTCCTTTAGCGGCTTTGCCCCGGCGGACAATCCGAGATTTGCTTTGCTGGTGATGATTGCCGAGCCCCAGGGAGGAACTTATTATGGCGGCGTGGTGGCGGCCCCGGTATTCCAGGCCATTGCCAGGGATATACTTCATTATATGAAAATACCCGAGACGCCTGGTATTGTGAAACCCAAGGACCCGCTGACCTGGTATGAATCTCCCAGGGTGGAGGTGGCGGTACCCAACGTGGTCAATTATCCGGTTAGCGAGGCCATGAGGATACTGAGGCAGGCAGGCCTTTCCATCCAGACGACCGGAGAAGGTAGCATTGTTTACGGACAGGTGCCGGAAGGGGGCGCCAAGGTCATGAACGGCACCACGGTACTGCTGGATTTGTCTCCCCCCCGTGCGCCGGACGGCGGGGAAAAGGTGACTGTCCCCAATCTTACCGGTCTGACGGTGGAGGAAGCAGGAAATTTGCTTGAGGAATTGGGACTGCACCTGAAGACGGTGGGAACCGGCCTGGTTGAGAAACAGAGCCCGGCGCCCGGGACCAGGGTAGACCGGCAAAGTACAGTCAGGCTGGAATTCAGACATCCTGGAATCAATGAACCATCTGGACCGGAAAGTGCTCCTCCGGTTATGAGCTTGGAGTACATCATGGATTAGAATATAATGCCTGCAGGATGCCTTCCGCAGGCATTATTTGAGAATTGTACAGGTGACGGCCAGGGCCGGCGCCGTGGTTGCAGATTAAACAAATGATTACTGGAAATAATATGGTAGAAAATGTATGAGCGGGGGTGTGTCTGCTTGCTCTTAAGTACCCTGATTAAAAGAATAGGATTAATGAGGATAGAGGGTAACATGGACCCGGAAATACGGGGCATAGCCTATGATTCCCGGAAGGTAAGGCCCGGTTTCGTTTTTGTGGCGCTAGAGGGCTTTAGAACGGATGGCCATCACTTTGTGGACCAGGCGGTTAAGGCCGGCGCTGTAGCCGTGGTCCTGGAGAAGAAGGTAACAGTATCGGAGGGGATAGCCGTTATCCGGGCTGACCATACCAGGCGGGCACTAGCGCTGTTATCTGCGGTATTTTACGGCCATCCTTCGCAAAAACTCGAAATGATCGGGGTAACCGGAACCAATGGAAAGACAACCACTGCCAGTCTTATTGAGGCGATTTACCGCGGGGCGGCAAAAAAGACCGGCCTGATAGGAACCATTGCCAATTATATAGGCGAAAAGGTTTTGCCGGTGAGCCACACTACCCCGGAATCAGCCGATTTACAGGGGCTGCTTGGGGAAATGGCGGCTGAAAACGTTGACACTGCCATTATGGAAGTAAGCTCCCATGCCCTGGCACTGGACCGGGTGGCCGGCTGTGATTTTGATATTGCCGTGTTTACCAATCTTTCCAGGGATCATCTGGATTTTCACCGGGACATGGATGATTACCTGAATGCCAAGGCGGCCCTGTTTTCCGGGCTGGAGCCGGGAGGCCAAAGAGGCGGAAGGTTTGCCGTGGTTAATGCTGATGATCCCGCAGCGGAAAAAATTATTGCGGTCACCAGAGTTCCGGTTTACACCTATGCAGTGCATAATCGGGGCGATGTCAGGGCCGAAAACATAGAGATATCAGCCCGGGGCGTTTCCTTTACCGCCAGCGGCACCGGGGGGCAAATCAGACTAAATTTAAAACTGACAGGTATGTTTAATGTTTATAATGCTCTGGCCGCCTTCACGGTGGGTGTGGCCCGGGGGTTTCCGCCGGACATGGTGAAACAATCCCTTGAGGGTGTAGCCGGCGTGGCCGGGCGTTTTGAGGCGGTGGAGAGGGGTCAGGATTTTGCGGTAATTGTGGATTACGCCCACACTCCGGACGGCCTGGAAAACATATTGAAAACCGCCAGGGACATAACCCGGGGCAGGCTAATCACTGTTTTCGGCTGCGGCGGCGACAGGGACCGTGCCAAACGGCCAATGATGGGGGAGCTAGCGGTACATTTGAGTGACCGGGTCATTGTTACCTCGGACAATCCCCGTACAGAGGATCCCCTGAAGATAATTGATGATATCAGGGAGGGCATCCGCAATGTTTCTCCAGCCGTTGTCTGCACCATCGAACCGGACCGCCGCAGGGCCATCAGAGAAGCTATTTTTGCTGCGGAGGCGGGGGACGTGGTGGTGATAGCCGGTAAGGGGCATGAGGATTACCAGATCATTGGTGAGCAAAAACATCATTTTGATGACCGGGAAGAGGCGGCTCACTGCCTGGAGGAAATCAGAAGTCAGAAGTCAGAATTCAGAATTCAGTAGTCAGGAGTCAGAATGAGAGAACGGTTTTTCGTCTTGAAATATTCTGAGTTCTGAATACCTGAATAAACATTCATGCTGCTCAAGAGGTACCAGCAGACGATGAAAGTTTTATTTTCAGGACCGTTATCCATGCCGCAAGTGGCACTATCATATGAATGAAAATAGGCATTTTCAGGGTAGGAGTCAGAATCAGAGAACGTTTATTGTCTTGAAATATTCTGAATTCTGACTCCTGAATTCTGAATACTGGATGAAGGGGGGTGGCTTTATGTTTCCCCTTTCCCTTGGGGAAATTGCCGGCATTATCGGAACTGAGTTAAAGGGTGGCGGGGAAAAAACGATTATTTCTTCCGTTTCCACTGATTCAAGAAAGATCAAAGAGGGAGAACTTTTCTTTGCTCTGCGGGGCGACAATTTTGACGGTCATAAATTCGTAGCGGCTGCAGCGGCGGCTGGGGCCGCCGGGGCGGTTGTGGAAGAGGAACCGCCGGTAATCCCGGAGGGTTTTCCTCTGCTGCTGGTGCGGGACAGTCTGGCGGGTTTGCAGGATCTGGCCCGGCACAACCGCAAGTTAGCCGGTATTCCGATCATCGGTATTACCGGAAGTACCGGCAAGACCAGCACCAAGGATTTAATTTTTGCAGTGCTGACATCTGCATATAAAACATTGAAAACCGAAGGTAATTATAACAATGAAATAGGTCTGCCGCTCACCCTCCTTCAGCTAAACGGGGAATACCGGGCGGCAGTGGTGGAAATGGCCATGCGGGGGTTGGGAGAAATTGATTTTTTATGCGGCATGGCTCTTCCCTCTGCCGGGGTCGTCACCAATATCGGTGAGACGCACCTGGAGCGGCTTGGCAGCGTGGAAAATATAGCCTGGGCCAAGGGTGAGCTGCTGGAGCATATCCCCTCTGATGGGTTTGCGGTGCTACACGGGAACAGCCCACTGATCAGGGAACAGGCTGCAAGGTGCCGGTGCAGGGTGTTGTTTTTCGGCGAAGGAGAGGATATGGACCTGTATCCCCGGGAAATCAGGCCCGAAGATGGCGGCAACCGTTTTGTAGCGGTTACTCCGAAGGGGGAGATAGAGCTGTTTGTACCCCTGCCCGGCAGGCATAATGTTATCAACTCGCTGGCAGCTGTTGCGGTGGGATTGGAAATGGGAGTAAGCACAGCCGGCATAGCCCGGGGACTACATTCGGCAGCTCTCTCGTCCATGCGCCTGGAGATACTTGATGCGGGTGGTATTAAAATTATCAACGATACCTACAATGCTAACCCTTATTCCACCAGGGCGGCCCTGCAGGTGCTGGGTGAAGTGGCTGGAGGGGGGCGTAAAGTGGCGGTTCTGGCTGACATGCTGGAATTGGGTGCAAGGGCCACGGCGGCGCACCGTGAAGTGGGCGAAGTGGCTGCCGAAGAGGGTGTAGATTACCTGGTTACCGTGGGCAACCTGTCTAAATTTATTTGCGAGGGGTCCCGGGATGCCGGGCTTTCTAAAGAGAGAGCCGTGCATTTTATTTCCGTTGATGGGGCGCTAAAGATGTTAAAAGAGCTGCTGCAGCCCGGGGATGTGGTACTGGTCAAGGGCTCCCGCTCCATGCATATGGAGGAGATCGTAAAGGGTTTAACGGCAGAGTGAGCATATTTTTTCATTTCACTGGAAACCTTTGCCCGCAGGAGTCATATTCTGTGGGGGCGTATATTTCTACATAACGAAACGGGGGGACCGGTAAGTTACGGGCAGTTATGGCAGATATGAAAATTTATTGGGAATCCGCGGCGCTTTCCTTTGCCGTATCGGCCCTCCTGGGCCCTGTGGTGATTCCCGTGCTGAAAAGATTTAAATTTGGACAAAACGTGCGGGATGACGGTCCGGCCCGGCATCTCGCCAAAACCGGAACCCCTACCATGGGCGGCATTATTTTTTTAGCTGGCATCGCTTTAGCCGGGGCGGTATTTTCTTATCATCACCCGGACGGTCTATTGGTGCTGGTCGCAACCCTTGGTTACGGACTTATTGGCTTTCTGGATGATTTTATCAAGATTGCCCTGAAAAGGCCGCTGGGGCTAAGGGCCAGGGAGAAGCTGTCCGGGGAGATCATCATTAGCCTGCTGCTGGCCGTACTGTCTGTGTCAACACTGGGACGGGGCACCGATGTGGTGTTGCCCTTCAGCGGACTGTTTACCCCGGGAGGGGTTACCCTGGAATTGGGTTTCTGGGGTTTCATGGTTTTTGCGGTAGTGGTTATGCTCAGCAGCACCAATGCGGTTAACCTGACCGACGGGCTGGACGGGCTTGCCTCCGGGGTTACCGTCATAGTTGCCCTGGCCTTTTTACTCATTGCCCTGATCACCGGGCAGACAGGTGTGGCAGTGCTTATGGCGGCTGTTTCCGGCGGCTGTGCCGGCTTTTTGCTGTACAACCGCTATCCCGCCCGGGTTTTCATGGGCGATACGGGCTCACTGGCCTTGGGCGGCGCCCTGGGGGCAGCGGCAATTATTACCCGCAGTGAAGTTTTTCTATTTATTATAGGGGGTATTTACGTAGCTGAGACGCTGTCCGTAATAATCCAGGTGTGTTCCTTTCAGTTATTTCACCGCAGGGTTTTTCGCATGGCCCCGCTGCACCACCATTTTGAACTGGGTAACTGGAGCGAGAACCGCATTGTGCTGACTTTCAGTGCATTGACCATGGTTTTTGCGGTGCTTGGCATCGCTGCGATGTACCGTCTTGGTTAAACCGTTTTCTCATGCGTTTTCGCCGGTTTTTTCATTCTGACTCCTGAGTAGTTACAAACGGTATATATCCCGGGAGGCGTATATAGAACAGTGGAAATACAGAACAAAAGGGTGCTTGTGGTTGGTGCCGGAAAAACCGGCATGGCGGTGGCTGCTTTTCTAAAGCGGAAAGGAGCCCTGGTAACCCTAACCGACAACAAAAGGCGCGAATATTTCCAGGGTTCCCTTGATGTCCTGGAAAACTCCGGGGTGGTACTGGCTCTGGGTGGATACCCGGAAGTAGAGCAAAGCACCTTCGACTTTCTGGTGGTAAGTCCCGGCGTGCCTCCCACCGTACCACCCGTGGCCTCAGCCATGGAACGGGGGATTCCGGTGCTGGGAGAACTGGAAATTGCCTGCGCCTATACCTCTGCACCGATGTTGGCTATAACCGGCACAAACGGTAAAACCACCACCACCACCTTGGTTGGCGAAATATTTAAGGACGCCGGCTATAAAACACTGGTGGCGGGCAATATAGGCCTGCCTCTGGTGGACCAGGTGGAAAAATACGGCCCTGGGGATATGATCGTGGCCGAGGTTTCCAGTTTTCAGCTGGAGACGGTACGGCATTTCCGCCCCCGGGTTGCTGCTGTGCTCAACATCACCCCTGATCATCTGGACAGGCACGGTGGTATGGAAGGCTACTCCCGGGCCAAGGCGCTAATTTTTGCCAATCAGGGCAGTGGTGATTTTACAGTGCTGAATTATGACGATCCGGCAACCCGTAATATGGCTGGTTTAACCAAAGGTAAAGTCATATTTTTCAGCCGAAGGCATATTTTAGAAGAGGGGGCGTTTGTCAGGGACGGGCAGATTGTTTTTCGTGGTAATAGCTGCGAAACTGTGGTTTTTCCAGCGGACAGGCTGCAAATTCCCGGAGGGCACAACCTGGAAAACGCTCTGGCCGCCACTGTCTGTGCAGCAGTAATGGGTGTTACCGCTGCCAGTGTGGCCGGGACCCTGGGCAATTTTACCGGTGTGGCCCACAGGCTGGAATTTGTGGCTGAAATTAACGGAGTAAAATATGTGAACGATTCCAAGGGAACAAATCCCGATGCCAGTATCAAGGCCGTGGAGGCCTATGAACAGCCGCTGGTGCTCATTGCCGGGGGCAGAAATAAAGGCAATGACTTTACCGGCTTCACCGGTAAGGCCGCCGCCAGGGCCAGGGCCGTGGTTGTCCTGGGAGAATGCGCTGGGGAAATGACGGATGCTGCCCGCAGGGCCGGTATAAAAAACATTTTACAAGCCGTTGATTTCCGGGAAGCGGTTCTGCTGGCCCACCGGGCCGCCCACCCGGGGGATGTGGTGCTGTTATCCCCGGCCTGCGCCAGTTGGGATATGTTCAACAGTTATGAGGAGCGGGGAGATTATTTCAAACAAATAGTAAGTGAACTGGCCGGGAAGCGCTGAACAGTTTTCCCACCGCACAGCTTTTCAGCGTAAAGTGCTAAAGTAACCCTGTATAATCAACGGACGCCTTTTTAGGGGGTGGAGCAACATGGCTACCAAAGGCAAAGCACCTGATTTCATATTGTTTATAACTGTGATGATGCTTCTCAGTATAGGCATTATAATGGTCTTCAGTTCCAGCAGTTATTATGCCATGTTTCCGCCTTTCAACAATATCTTTCATTTTCTATTGAGGCAGCTGGTGAGTGCCGCCATTGGCGTGTTTGTAATGGGATTTATGGTTAAATATGATTACAGGCAATTCAAAAGGTGGTCCAGGTACCTTCTTGTCGCTGCTTTCGTAATGCTGTTGGCGGTACTGACGCCTCTGGGGGAATCAAGGCTGGGCGCTCAGCGTTGGCTCAATCTGGGATTTTATAGTTTTCAGCCCACGGAGCTGGTGAAGTTTTGCCTGATCGTATTTACGGCCTATGCACTGTCCATTAAAAAAGATAAAATACAGAATTTCATGGAGGGAGTGCTACCCTTTTTATTATTGGCAGGAGGGGCCGGTGTGCTTATATTGCTGGAGCCGGACCTGGGAACTGCCGTAACCCTGGTGGGCACCATATTCATAATGTTGTTTGTGGCCGGCTCAAGGTTTTTTCACCTGATGGCAGTGGGAATGGCGGGAGTAGGGGCGGTGATGGCGGCTATTTTTAGCGAGGAATACCGCTACCAGAGGTTTATGGCCTTTTTACACCCCGAAAAAGACCCTTCCGGGGCCGGCTGGCATATACTAAATTCATTGATGTCTATCGGCTCGGGTGGCTTGCTGGGTACCGGGTTGGGGCAGGGGCGTCACTCCAAGTTCTTATACCTCCCGGAAAGGCAGACGGACTTTATTTTTGCCGTAATCGGTGAGGAACTGGGCTTTATCGGTGGAGCTCTGGTAATAGTGCTTTTTATATTATTCATCTGGCGGGGTTTTAAAATTGCCATAACCGCGCCGGATTCCTTCGGCAGCTTGCTGGCGGCGGGGATAGTATCCGGCATCGGCCTGCAGGCCATTATTAATATAGGAGTGGTCACTAGTACCCTGCCTGTTACCGGAATTACCCTGCCCTTTGTAAGTTTTGGCGGGACGTCGCTGGTATTCACACTGATGGGGGTGGGGGTGCTGTTAAATATCTCCCGCTATATAACTCCAAAATGACGAAGCTCCGGGAAGAGGTGTTGCATATTGGATTTTGTGGTTACCGGGGGAGGAACCGGGGGGCATATCTACCCGGCCCTGGCCATTGCCCGGGGACTGCAGGAAAAATACGGCGCCAGGGTTCATTATATTGGCGGTACCAGAGGAATGGAGCGGGACATTGTGCCCAGGGAAGGCTTTTTGTTCCAGGCCATTAACCTGGCCGGTTTCAAACGCAGCCTGTCACCAGCGAATGTTCTGGTGGTCTGGCATGCGGCCCATGGAGTGGGCCAGGCCCGTAAAATAATCCGGGCAATACGACCAGCAGCTGTGGTGGGTACCGGCGGCTATGTATGCGGGCCGGTGGTTCTTGCAGCCCGGCTTTGCGGTATTCCCACCCTTATTCACGAACAGAATGCCCTGCCGGGAATCACCAATAAAATTCTGTCCAGGTTCACGGATGGGGTTGCCCTTACCTTTGAGGATTCAGTTAAATATTTTTCCCGTCGAGCCCGGACCAAAATCACCGGGCTTCCGGTACGTCCGGAAATATTGGAGGCGGACCGCCGTGTCGCCAGAGATAAGATAGGTCTGAAGGGAGAAGAACGCCTTGTTCTGTCTTTCGGCGGCAGCCAGGGGGCGGGTAGTATAAATAAAGCCATGGCTGGACTATTGCGAAGGCTTTGCCTGGAGAAGTCGGAATTCGGGGCGCCAGGCGGTGATGTACGTTTTTTGCACGTCACCGGCCCCCGCCAGCACGATTCCTTCATGCAGGGATTGGACAGCAGCGGTATACATCTGGCTAATAATGGGAATATTACCGTTATTCCTTATCTGTACGATATGCCCGATGCATTGGCTGCCAGTGACCTGGTTATCTGCCGGGCGGGGGCGGCGACTCTGGCGGAACTTACCGTTATAGGACTGCCGGCCATATTGATTCCCTATCCCCATGCAGCCGGCAACCATCAGGAATACAATGCCCGTGCGCTGGAAAAGGCGGGGGCCGCGGTGGTGATCCGGGATGGAGAACTGGATGAAAATGTGTTGTTCAGCAATGCCGGCCGGTTATTAGCAGACCGTGAAAAGCTGGCCGGCATGGCGGGAGCTAGCAAGTCGCTGGGCAAACCCAGGGCGCTAATCGGTATACTTGACTTTGTGGGGGCAATTCTGGATAGTAAACAGTGATTTACCAAAGAAGTTAACATTTATAAACAGTTGCCATTTATAAGCGCTGTTACCTTATGGGACATGCCTTTCCTCTGAAATCTTCTTAGTACTACAGCGTAATTTAAAGGTTAGCGGAGCCATGGGGACGGTTATAAGGTACGGGGACACACCTCTCTTTAGAGTTTGTCTCTGGGGGTCAGAGGAATGTCCCCATGTCCCCGAAGTGCAGCGATAGAATCGGGGACATTCCTCCGACCCCAAAGCCAGGCTCCAAATGGAGGTGTGTCCCCATACCTTAATCGGGAAGACGATGGAATCGTCCCCATGGCCGTAGTGTTAGGGATCAGGAAAATGCTTTTTAACCAAAGGTTTCGACTATACAACGGCGAATTTTGTATGGGCGGTTGTTTCTTCCGGCTGAGTGATCAAGCGGTAAAGCACCGTTAGTAACACCTTATCCGGGCTGCGCATAATATATCCTATCTTCCGGCCCTTTTTCAGGCAAAGGGGATAGGCAACCGGGTGTACCGGCAAATGGTTGCCGTCATCCCCGTAATATTTGCTGCAGACCGTTTCGGGAGGAGATGATCAATAATTGCGAGATATACCTGAGCGGGTGCACTTTATAGGCATAGGGGGGGCCGGCATGAGCGGGCTGGCAAGAATTCTGCTTGAACTCGGTCATGCTGTAAGCGGCTCTGATCTGGTCGGGTCCCAGATAACTGGGCGGCTGGAGCAGCAGGGAGCTGTTTGTCATACCGGTCATCTGGCCAGGAATGTAGGGGATGCCCAACTGGTGGTGGTGTCCAGCGCTATCAAAAAAGATAACCCGGAGCTGGTTCAGGCAGAGCAAACGGGGATTCCCGTTATTCACCGGGGAGATTTACTGGCCCTGCTGATGAAAAGGCAATTGGGCATCGCGGTGGCCGGGGCCCACGGAAAGACTACCACGACTTCGATGCTGGCCCTGGTATTGGAAAACAACGGTCTTGATCCCACCATAGTGGTTGGAGGTGAATTGAACGATATTGGCGGTAACGCCAAGCTGGGACGGGGCAAATTTCTGGTGGCTGAGGCTGACGAAAGCGACGGCTCTTTTCTCAAGCTGAACCCCGCAGCGGTTATTATAACCAACGTAGAAGATGACCATCTTGATTATTACGGAACCGTGGAAAAGATACAGGAGGCTTTCAGTACATTTATAGGCAAAGTGACTTCTAATGGCCTGGCCGTATTGTGTCTGGACGATCCCGGTGTAAAGAAAATCGCTGCAGATTATAGCGGACCCCGGGTTTTTTACGGCATCCGGGAGCAGAGCGCTGATTATACCCTGCGTAACCTGCAGTTAAACGGTATGGTTTCCCGGGGGGAAGTATATTTCAAAAATCAACGGCTGGGACTGCTGGAACTTACGGTGCCCGGTGTGCACAATATGTCCAACGCTTTGGGCGTAGTGGCCGCAGCCCGCTGGGCGGGACTGGAATTCAGCGCCATTGCCCGGGCCTTAAAAACCTTTACTGGGGTCGGAAGAAGATTTCAGCTTATGGGAGAGGTCCGGGGAATCAGGGTTGTGGATGATTACGCCCACCATCCCAGTGAAATCAAGGCTACGCTGAAAGCGGCCCGGCAAGTGGTTAAAGGCAGGGTAATATCGGTTTTTCAACCCCACCGTTATACACGGACGTCTCTATTGTGGGAGCGGTTTGGCACGGCATTTTCCAATGCTGACGTCATCATACTATGTGATATATACAGCGCCGGGGAACAGCCCATTGAGGGCGTTAGTGCCCGCCTGATCGCAGAGGCTATAGAAAACAATGAAAACAGGCAGGTGACATTTCTTCCCACCCGGGAGGAGATCGTGGACTATCTGGTTCAGTTCGCCCGTCCCGGAGATTTAATACTGACCATAGGCGCCGGTAATATCTGGACTGCAGGTGTTGAACTGGTTAACAGGCTGCAGGCTGCGGAGGGTGTCTGACATGGCTGCAGCAGACCTGGCCCGTGGACTGGCGGAAGCCATATCCAGCCCCATCATGGTGGAAGAGCCGATGCGCCTGCATACCAGTTGGCGTATCGGTGGCCCTGCACAGTTTCTGGTGGACCTGCGGGGCACTGAGGATTTGCAGCACATAATTAATTTCAGCCACGTCTCAAATTTGCCGCTAACAGTAATCGGGGCCGGCACAAACCTGTTGGTCCGGGATGGGGGAATCCGCGGCATAGTGGTAAAGGTAGGAGCCGGGATGGCCACCCTACATATAAATAATGATGTGATAACCGCCGGTGCGGGGGTTAAGCTGGGACAGCTTGTCGCCGAAGCCTGCAACGCCGGCATGGGGGGTTTTGAATTCCTGGCGGGCATACCGGGCACGGTGGGAGGCGCGGTGGTAATGAACGCCGGCGCCAATGGTTCATCCGTCAGTAAAGTGGTTGAAGAGGTTGCCCTGCTGGATTTCCGGGGAGAGCTTTGCCGGCGTCCGGCAAGGGATTTGGGTTTCGGCTACCGCAAAAGCAATTTGTTAAATTCCGCATATATTGTAGTAGAAGGAGCTTTCCGGGGGGTCTATAGCAGCCGGCAAGAAATCAGGGAAAAGATGGAAGATTATCTGCGAGCCAGAAAATTTTCCCAGCCTTATGATTTACCCAACGCCGGAAGTGTTTTCAAAAACCCGCCCGGGGATTCCGCAGGCCGCCTCATTGAACTGGCGGGCTGCAAGGGTTTGAGACTGGGGTGCGTCGAGGTGTCCGGGAAACATGCCAATTTCATTGTTAACCTGGGCGGAGCCACTGCCGGGGAGGTTCTTAAATTGATTGAAACCGTCAGGGAGAGAGTATATCAGCATTTTAGCATTGAGCTGATGCCCGAGGTTCAGATAGTGGGTGACGACTGAGGCGGAGGTGGCGGTATGGCAAGGTTTATGGTTGTAGGGGGTCAGCGGCTACAGGGCAGGATAAGCGTCAGCGGCAGCAAAAACGCTTCTTTGCCCATACTGGCTGCTACTCTGCTGAACCCGGGTGAAAGTCTCATCCACGGGGTTCCCCAACTGAGGGATGTGGATGTTATGTGTGAGGTGCTGCAATATCTGGGGGCCAGGGTGACCAGGGAAGGCGGCACAGTCCGGGTTGATGCCGGCCAGATTAACTGCTGGGAAGTCAGTGAAGAATTAACCAGAAAAATGAGGGCGTCCAATCTGGTGTTGGGACCCATGCTGGGACGTTTTAAAAAAATGACTGTAAGCCACCCGGGGGGTTGTGACATCGGTTCCAGACCCATGAATCTTCACCTGAAGGGCATGGCATCACTGGGAGCCCGGATAACGGAGAAATTCGGCTATATAACGGCTGAGGCCGATATTGTCAGAGGAGCCGAAATACATCTGGATATGCCCAGTGTGGGTGCTACGGAGAATATTATGATGGCGGCCGCCTTAAGTTCGGGCATTACCACAATCAGGAATGCCGCCAGAGAGCCGGAAATAGTAGACCTGCAAAATTTTCTCAGTAAAATGGGAGCGGATATCAGGGGAGCGGGTACCGATATAATAAAAATAAAGGGCGTATCCTCCCTGGGGAGCACAGCACATACGGTTATCCCCGACCGCATTGAAGCCGGCACCCATATGATCGCGGCGGCCATAACATGCGGTGACGTCACGGTGGCCAATGTAATTCCGGAGCACGTCGAATCCCTCATTGCCAAGCTCAGAGAGGCAGGGGTTCAGATAGCTGTGGGGGAAGACACCATCCGGGTATCAGCCAGGGGCAGGCCCTGCGCCGTTGATATAAAGACATTGTTTTATCCGGGATTTCCCACTGACCTGCAGCCGCAAATAATGGCACTGCTGACTATGGTGGACGGTACCAGCATAATAAGTGAGATGGTTTTTGAAAATCGTTTCAAACATGTAAGCGAATTCAGGAGAATGGGCGCCGATATAAAGGTAGAGGGGCAAACCGCCATAATCAAAGGGATGACAAAGCTCAGCGGGGCGGTGGTGGAAGCCTCGGACCTGCGGGCGGGGGCGGCGCTGGTGCTGGCGGCCATGGCCGCCGACAACGGCAGCGTGATAGAAAATATAGATCATATAGACCGGGGCTATGAAAAGCTGGAAAGAAAATATAGCGCATTGGGCGCAAGAATCATCAGGGTGCACAGTTAATGTGGACTCTTTTTTGGTGGCATTTTGGACAAGGTCTGACTGGCAGGGTGGAAAGAGGTATCAAAGGAATTAAATATGACCACGGGCGGAGATAGAGCGGCACCGCACGCCAGTAGCTTTAGTTTGTGAGAAAACCGGCCTAAACAGGAAGTATGAGTCTCCTTCGTGGTACTACAAAAAAATCATACCATTGGAGGATGGTAAAACCTCCTCGAAATATGATAAATCTACAAATGAAGGCAAATAGTTACAGCAAGGGTAATTTAATAACAAATATTTATAGGTGGTGTAATTATGATTATTAATTTTGAATCAAGACACTGCTACCTGCTCGACAGGACTGTAAGGCTGCAGGTCAGAGGCAACAAGGGAAGGGAGGAAATCAAATATATTTGCCGTACTGCCAGGGAGGGAAATATACTTGCCTGCAGGATGATGCGTTGTAAATTAATTAACGGCGGTAAAGGGATAGACCCTTTTGAAAAAATAACTGGTTCAAAAATAATAGGTGGGTCAAAAGGTATCGGCGGTTAGCCCTGATGGGTTTAACCGCTTTTTTCTTTTTATTTTAGTTTGACGAAAAGTTGTTAAATATAAAGATATCAACAGATAAAAGGAATTTTATCTGTTATGAATAAGAATTACACTAGAAAAAGAATTACACAGAGAAGGTGCGCTGCTGAACGGAAGGCGGAAATATTACCGCATTCGGCACTTAAGCTGTATTGGACATAATTCCGCAGGTTGGTATAATAGTTTAATATTGCAAAAAGATCATGCAGAAAAGAATTGGTTATCAATTAAATTTTATTGTACGTTACAGGGAACGATATTTTTGGGTTAAGCCGGGGGGGGGAGGTATCTTGCCGGAATTAGCCAAGCATAAAAAAAAGCGCCGCTACAACCTCTTGGAAAGTATTTTTTTTATTCTCGTGGCTTTGCTGGCGTTATACATACTGATACGTTCGCCTCTTTTTGAGGTGCAGGATATAGTAATAGAAGGCAACCATTTTCTAGCTTCTGAAAAAATAATATCTGTAGCAGGCGTCAATAAGGGTGAAAACATTTTTAAAATAAATTTACAGGAAGCTTCGGAGCGGCTAAAAATAATCCCCATGCTGAAATCAGCTGAATTAAGCAGGAGACTTCCCTCCTCCGTGGTTATCAAAATAACCGAGCGTACCCCACTGGCCCTGCTGCCGTCTTCTGACGGTTTTGCACAGGTAGATAGCGAGGGTGTTTATCTACAGAAGGGTCTTCCCTCGGATCGCAACTTGCCTGTAATAACTGGCTTGAAGTGTGCTATTCCGCCGCCGGGTAAGCCTGTCAAAGGAGAGGGATTGGGGGTAGCCCTTGGGGTTGTAAGCCAGTTGCCCTCTGTTTTGCTGCCGGAGTTGTCGGAGGTTAATGTTGGTACACAGGGTGATGTTTGCCTGTACACTCTGGACGGGGTACAATGCAGACTGGGAACGGCATCCGACATTTCCGAAAAAGGCCTGGTTCTTTCCCGTGTGCTCAGCGAGCTGAAAGCAAAAGGCAAAAAGATAGCATATATTGACCTTTCTTACGTTGGTTCCCCCGTTGTCAAATATTCTGATCAGTAGCAGGGGAGATACTATGTTTAAAAAAACGCATAATTACCATATAGCGATGGTCGTTGTAGGACTTGTGCTGGGGTTGCTGCTGGCAGTTCAGTTTCGGGTGACCAGTAACCTGCAGACCCAGAAAACTCCTGAGATGCTAAGGGCGCAGACCCTTGTCACCAGGGTTAACGATGCCCGGGAGAAAAGGGATGCTTTACAGCAACAGGCTAATGACTTGAGGCAACAGTTGGACAAAGTGGCTACCGGTGCTGAAATTGGTTCAATGAAAGAAGAATTGATGGTTTACCGCATTGAGGCCGGCCTTACCGGGGTCATTGGCCCGGGTGTGGAAGTCACTTTGAATGACAGTAGCATAGTGGAGCAGCCCGGTCAAAACCCAAATTTGTATTTGCTGCATGACGAGGACGTATTAAAGGTGCTCAATGAATTGAAGGCTGCGGGGGTGGAGGCGCTGGCCATAAACAATCAGAGACTATTGAGTACCAGTGAAATCCGCTGCGCTGGGCCCACCATACTGACCAATAAAAATCAGAGGATGACTCCTCCCTTTGTCATTACGGCAATTGGCAATCCGGACAACATGGTCAACTCTCTTAAAATGAGGGGTGGAGTAGTAGATGATCTGCAACGATATGGTATGGTTAACATCAAAAAGGTTTCTCAGGTTACTATACCCGCCTACTCCGGCGCCCTTAGTTGCGAATATGCCAGGCCGGCGGATGAAAAGGAGGCTGGGCAGTGAAAAAATCTTTTTATTATTCCATCACCCTGGTTGCTCTGGTGGTGGGACTAATGCTGGCCGTCCAGTTTAGGACCAACCGGTTTATAGAGCAAGGAGTGCCTTCGGACCGGGCTCAGGAATTGACTTTAGAACTGCGTCAGTCGGACAAGGATATAGGTAAGCTGGAGAATGAGGTCGACGACTTGAAGTACAAGCTGGCGCAGGCCCGCAAGGGGCAGAGTCAGGCAACCGCTGCCATCAAGAGCGAATTGGAAAAAGCGCGTTTTTATGCAGGTTTCGTGGAGGTTAAGGGACCGGGTGTTGAGGTTGTGCTTAATACGCCGCCCGGAAACAAAGCTGTCGACTTTATGTCCGGTATTCAGGATGTGGATATTCTGGGTCTGGTTAACGAATTGAGGGCTGCCGGGGCGGAAGCCATATCCGTCAACGGACAGAGGATTATAGCCACCTCCGAAATAAGATTTGCCGGAAAATTTATAAACGTCAATCTTACCAGGCTGACACCTCCTTACAGGGTGCTGGCGGTGGGTAATCGGGATGTTCTTAAAAGTGCCCTGGAAATCCCCAGCGGCCTGGTGGAATCCCTGAGGACCTTGGGTATCATGATTGAAGTCAAGTCCCGGGAATCACTGGTGATACCGGCTTATACCGGTCAACCGGACATAAAATATTCAAAAACGTCATAGCGGGTGGTCACAATCCGGTAAGAGTTGACCGGCAGGGCAGAAAAATCAATATAAAAAGAGGTGGTTTCCGGTGTGGGTCGGTATTGGACTAGCTGCAACAGGACTGTTGTTTGGTGTGTTAATAGGGCTTAATATACCGGTGGCATTACCCCAGGCTTATGCCAAATACATGTCCGTGGCCGCCCTGGCGGCCCTTGACTCCGTTTTTGGGGGTATCAGGGCGGCCATGGAGGATCACTATGACAACAAAATATTCATTACCGGATTTTTCAGCAACGCCCTGTTAGCCGCAGGCCTTGCCTTCATCGGGGAAAGGCTTGGCATCGATTTATATCTGGCTGCGGTGGTGGCCTTCGGTGTCAGGCTTTTTCAGAATTTAGCCATAATCAGACGACATTTGTTAAAAAAATAATTTTTTATTACTTAGAATTAAAGATATAAAAAGGGAAAATCAAGGCGACGTTGAACTTTACATTTTAAGTAAAGTATGGTCGGAGGGTGTCTGGCTTGGCCGAAAAAGGAAAATACACCCCTGCTGGCATTGATGTCGGCAACAGCAGTATCGTTGCGGCCATTGCTTGTGATTATGGCAGTTGCATACCCGCAGCCATTGCCTCCTGTCCTACTATAGGCATGCGCAGGGGTGATATTACTGACCCTGATGGTCTTGCCCACTGCATAGGAGAAGCCCTTGAAAAAGCAGAAAAAGCCGCAGGATTGAAGGTTTCAGCCGTTAGGGTTGGTTTCACGGGCTATACTGCCGAATTAAAACCCGCCTCGGCCCGGTTTACGTCGGGCAGTGCCCGCAGGGTTAATCAATCCGATCTTGACAGGCTGCAGCGCCTTGTGGCCATTGAAGATATTCCTTCCGAACGCCAAATCCTTAAAGTTATACCCTTTGAATACACAGTTGACTCTGTCTGCGGAGTAAAGACACCTCTGGGCATGAAATTCAAGAGCCTGGAGTTAACAGCCGGATTGCTTACTGTCGACAGCAAACTGATAGATTTACTGACCGGCGTTTTACAAAGGTTATCGCTGCAACCCTGGAGTTTTATCCCTTCCACCCTGGCTGCTGCCGGTGAGGTTCTGAAAAGTACCGAAATGCAACTGGGAACCGCACTGGTCGACCTGGGCGCTGTATCCACCGGGGTGGCCGTTTACAATTATGGCAGCCAGCTGGGGTTTAGACTTCTGCCAGTTGGCGGGGAGCATATCACCGGCGATTTGGCGGTGGGGTTGAGAACCACCCTGGAGGCGGCCGGACAAATTAAAATTCAATCAGGACTGGGTACGACTGACCATGATACCTTTGAAGTGCCGGGGATTAGCAATACCGGCGCCCATGAGATAAAGTACCAATTTGCCAGAGAGATCATTGAGGCCAGGGTTTGTGAGGTTCTAGACCTGGTTAAGGCGGCGGTGAAAAGCATGGCTGCTGACTTGGCCCTTCCCGGAGGACTGGTGTTTACGGGCGGTGGAGCCGCCTTGAAGGGGCTCGGTGAATATGCTGCGGAATACCTTGGTATGCCCGTGAGGATAGCGGGCAGCAGGACATCCGGCATGGCGGCGGATAAGGCTGTGGAGGGCTGCAGCTGTACTGCGGCTGTGGGATTGCTGCAAAATTATTGCGAAGATGATTTCCATACCTATAATAAAGGACGTAGAGGCATGTGGAAAAGTTTAATAAAGTTTTTCGGGGCTACCAGACAAAAATAAGTGCGGATAAGCTGCGAAGGAGGATATTTAATGCTTGAATTTGAACTCGACCAGGAACCGCTTGCTAATATAAAGGTGATTGGTGTGGGGGGCGGCGGTAACAATGCTGTGAACAGGATGATAAGTGCCGGCCTGAAAGGCGTTGAGTTTATTTCAGTAAATACTGACGCCCAGGCCTTGCAACTCTCCCAGACCGGAACTAAAATTCAAATTGGATCCAAGCTTACCAAAGGACTGGGAGCCGGCGCCAACCCGGATATTGGTCAAAAAGCGGCGGAAGAGAGTCGGGACGATATCATTCAGGCACTTAAGGGTGCTGATATGGTCTTTGTGACAGCCGGCATGGGCGGGGGTACAGGCACCGGGGCTGCTCCGGTGGTGGCAGAGGTGGCCAAGGAGATGGGCGCCCTGACCGTGGGGGTGGTTACCAAGCCTTTTACCTTTGAGGGCAGGAAGCGCATGAGCCAGGCCGAGTCCGGGACCCAGAACCTTAAGGCGAAGGTCGATACGCTGATTACCATTCCCAATGACCGGCTGCTGCAGGTTATCGACAAACACACCTCCATCGTTGAGGCCTTCCGCATTGCGGACGATGTGCTGCGTCAGGGCGTGCAGGGTATTTCCGACTTGATCGCGGTACCAGGTTTAATAAACCTTGACTTTGCCGATGTAAAAACAATTATGAAAGAAACAGGCTCGGCGCTGATGGGTATAGGCAGCGCCAGCGGTGAAAACAGGGCTGCTGAGGCAGCCCGGCTGGCCATATCCAGTCCGCTGCTGGAAACTTCCATTGAGGGCGCCAGAGGAGTGTTGCTGAATATAACCGGCGGTTCATCCCTGGGGTTGTTTGAAGTGAACGAGGCCGCAGAAATTATTTCCCAGGCAGCCGATCCCGAGGCCAATATTATTTTCGGCGCGGTGATTGACGAACGTATGGAAGACGAGGTAAGGGTGACCGTTATTGCCACAGGCTTTGACCAGATAGCAGGAAGGAGGGAGAAGGTTAAGCAACAGGAACCGGATGTGCTCAAACCTTTCAGCACCCACGACGAACTGGACATTCCGGCTTTTTTAAGGAGAAGATAATTGCAGTATTAACAACGCGAAAAGAAAAATTCTCGTAGCAAACCGTTTATGACAAATTATACCAGCCCGGCATTGTATAATATGATGCAGGGCTTATTTTTTTGATGTTATAAACAAAAATGTAATATTTGCATAAGAGCGGCCATATACTGGTAGCGTAGTTTCAAGGGTTATAGCTGCTGGCCGCCCGGCGAATTGTAGGAGACTGTAATGGGCGAAAACGTGGTATATCTGGACAATGTATTTATAGGTAATCTGGCTGTAGATTATATTATTCTTTGGGTTGCCGGCCGTATGGCCGGGATCAGGGGGGGCTGGGTCCGTTTACTGCTCGCAGCGGGGTTGGGGAGTTTGTATGCCGTGCTGATGTTTTTACCCGGCACGGGGCAGTATTTTTATTTTTTTATTAAAATAGCCGTTTCTTTGGCTATGGTCGGCCTGGCTTATGCTCCGCTTTCCCCCAGGCGGTTTATTGCCTGTCTGGGTTTCTTTTATTTGGGTTCTTTTTTGCTGGGTGGCATGGTAATTGGGTTTTCCTATCTCATATACCGGGGCGGTTATTTTTCCGGGGTAAAGTATATGCTCACCATTTTAAATCGGTATTTGTGGCCTGCCTTTATCCTGGCCGTGCTGTGCACGCTCCTGGCTGCCCTGCTGGCGCCTGCTATTGTTCGCAGAAGGCTAAAAAAAGATGCTTTGAAACTGCCGGTGACCATCTGCCTGTGGGGTAATAAAGTGGTGGTGGAGGGGCTGGTGGACACCGGCAACAGTCTTACAGATCCCGTTTCCGGCGTGCCGGTGATGGTGGTGGAATATGCCGCGGTCAGGGATATACTGCCCGCCCCGCTAAAAGCGGCAGTGGAACTATACGGTGACGGTGTGCTGGTGTTGTCGGCCATGGCCGATACACCATGGAATAACCGGCTGAGACTTATACCTTTTAAATCCCTGGGAACTGACAAGGGATTGTTGCTGGGTATCCGACCGGACTGCCTGGAAATCAAATCAGAGCGGGGGATAAAAAGGGTTGAGCAAACAGTGCTGGCGATTCACAACAGCAGCCTGGCCCCCGGGCGGGAGTACAGTGCGCTGTTACACCCCGATTTAATCGATAGCGCACCGGCGGCCTGAGTATTGAAAAATGGGAGGTGGTGGACATTGCCTGCGATTTGGCAGATTAAACTACTGTTCCGCCTGACGGTGGTGCGTGTGATGCATTGGCTGGGTGAATATCCAGAGGTGCATTATGTGGGAAGCAGTGAAGCTCTTCCTCCACCTCTTTCCACGGACGAAGAACTATTTTTGATTAACAGGCTGGAAGCCGGGGACGGGGCAGTCCGCAGCGTGCTTATTGAAAGAAACCTCAGGCTGGTGGTCTACATAGCCAGAAAATTTGAGAATACCGGGGTAGGTATCGAAGACCTTGTTTCCATAGGAACCATAGGTCTGATCAAAGCAGTCAACACCTTTGATCCGGCCAAAAAAATAAAGCTTGCCACCTATGCCTCCCGTTGTATAGAAAATGAAATTTTGATGTATCTCAGGAGGAACAATAAAACCCGTACTGAGGTTTCCTTCGATGAGCCGCTGAACATAGACTGGGATGGCAATGAATTACTGTTGTCAGATGTGCTGGGCACTGAAAATGATATTATTTATAAATTTATAGAGGACGAGGTGGATAGAAAGCTTTTGTATCTGGCCCTGCAAAAACTGAACGGCAGGGAGAGAAAGATAATGGAACTGCGTTTCGGCCTGAACAACGGGGCGGAAAAGACCCAGAAGGAGGTCGCGGATTTACTGGGCATATCCCAGTCGTACATCTCCCGGCTGGAAAAGAGGATAATTAAAAGGTTGAAAAAGGAAATGCACCGGATGGAATAGCGGTGCGGATATATAAAAGGTGAACCCCTGCCGGCACCGTGACTTGCGGTACCCGGCAGGGGTTTTGATTTTTATAAAATGTATAAAGGAACCGGGTGAAGGCAATAATGAGGACTGAAAGTTAGTCTCATATACCGAAAAGAGGTGGGAGTCATCCATGCTGGTAAACAAGGTGGAAATCTGTGGTGTTAATACGTCAAAACTCCCGGTATTAACAGGGGCACAGATGCGCTCCCTCTTTGAAGCAATGCATAAAGGCGATGAAAACGCCCGGAGCAAGCTGATTAACGGCAACCTTCGCCTGGTGCTGAGCGTCATCCAGCGCTTTACCAACAGGGGTGAATACGTTGATGATCTGTTTCAGGTGGGATGTATCGGGCTAATGAAGGCTATAGACAATTTTGATCTGTCCCAGAACGTCAAATTTTCCACCTATGCCGTGCCCATGATTATAGGTGAAATACGTCGTTATCTCAGGGACAACAATCCCATCCGGGTCAGCCGCTCACTGCGGGATGTGGCTTACAAGGCGCTCCAGGTTAGGGATACCCTGGTAAATAAACATTCCCGGGAGCCTTCCATTAATGAAATTGCCAAGGAACTAAAAATGCCCAGGGAGGAAATAGTCTTTGCGCTGGACGCCATACAGGAGCCCATATCGCTATTTGAGCCGATATATCATGACGGCGGCGATCCTATATTTGTGATGGACCAGATCAGCGATGAAAAGAACCACGATCACAACTGGCTGGAGGGCATTGCCATCCGGGACGCCCTGCGAAAATTAAGCGACAGAGAGAAGCACATTCTCTCACTGCGTTTTTATGAGGGGAAAACCCAGATGGAGGTAGCCGAGGAGATAGGTATATCCCAGGCTCAGGTTTCCAGGCTGGAGAAGGCCGCCTTAAGCCACATGCGTAAATATTTATGATAACCTTCCTGATTCCCGGGCCGGTAAAATCCGCCCCGGGGATTTTTATTGTCTAGCTTTGGTGTTCGCGGTAGTCTTGGCTCTTGCTGATTGACAGGTAGCATACATAAAAATTGAGCCGATATGTATAAATAGCGGTTATTGCGGTCAGAATTTAACTATATAGTTAAATCAAAAGGGGAGTTAGTTTATGAAGAAAAAGGCAATAGCTGTTTTAATCTTAATACTAATAGCAATATCTGCTGGCACTGGATGGTTCTGGTGCCTTTCAGGCCATCAGGCTATAAATAGAAACAATTACATACGTCTGCACATTATTGCTAACAGCAACAATCCGTTGGACCAGGCGTTAAAATACATGGTGAGGGATGAGGTGGTACGCATCATGACACCTTACCTTTCGGGAGTGAAGAATAAAGAGCAGGCCAGGAAAATTGTTTTGGAGCATCAGGGGGACATTAAAGAGGTGGCTGGCCGGGTTATCGCCGGGCAGGGTTATGCGTATCCTGTAGCTGTGTGCATGGGGAATTACCAGTTTCCGGATAGAACTTATCATATTAAGAGCGGCGGGGAACTAACCCTTCCTGCCGGGGAATATGAGGCTGTACGGGTGATTATTGGTCAGGGCAGGGGGGCCAACTGGTGGTGCGTGTTGTTCCCGCCCCTCTGCTTTGTAAACCCTGCCAGCATTACCGGGAACACCGCTGATAGGGCCGGACAAGTTGGCGGGACAGAAAAGGAGCCGCACACCGGGCAAGGGGATGCAACCCGGCCGGATTCCGGCGCTGAGACGGGTAGTAAGGTCAGTGCTCTGTCTGCGGCAGCTTCCGACTGCTACATCCCACAGGATTTGGAATTACCCGCTAATGCTCCGGCAGGCGCTCCGAAAGAAATGCAGCGGGTAGAATTCCGTTTTAAACTGGTTGAACTGTATCAGGATTCCCGTCACTGGTTTAATAAATTTTTTAAATAATTCTTTTCACGGGGCAATAATGAAGAAAGCCCCGTATTTTATTTCCCAATTTTTGTAGCAATGTGATTTAAATTCATCCCTGGCTTAATATAATTAATAAAGAAAAAATTGCTATCATCATAAGGCAGGCGGTGAGCCGGGAAATTTGGTTTGAATATGATTCTGCTGTTAAACTGGCTATGGTTAAAAGGCTTTCACGGGAGGGGTTTAGAGTATGGTGAAAATTTCGGACCTCAGGATGAGGGAAGTTATTAATATAGGCGACGGCAGGAGGCTGGGGCCCATAAAAGACATAGACATAAACATGGAGGAGGGGAAAATTACAGCCATTATTCTACCTGGCCAGGGAGGCAGGCTGATGGGTTTTTTCGGCCGTGAAGATGAAATAGTGGTTCCGTGGGACAGAATTGTACGCATAGGCGTTGATGTAATACTGGTGGATTTAAGGCCGGCTCAGGACGGCGGGCGGGAAGGTTCAGCCCCCGGCTATTTTGTCAGCGACAAATACTGGTAGCATTGTTTATTGTTTACTTGCCCCTAGCACCACAGCGTATTGCTTATTCCGCTATGCCCGCTACGCTACGGGGACAGTTCCATCGTCTTCCCTTCCCTTCGCTGCGCTTCGGGTACGCTCGAAAATTGAATAATTTTTTCAAAGAGGGAGCTATCAACCCTCTTTTTATTTTTAGCAGGTTTTTCCTGATTTTCGCTTTTGTCTAACCCCAATATGTTGTATAATACAGTTACCTGAAGTACTATATTATGTTTTTGTTAAGGGGTGCTGCTTTTGTGAAATGCCCTTTTTGTGGGTTTAGCGATACGAAGGTGCTGGATTCCAGGCCTGCGGGGGATGGGAGTTCCATACGTCGCAGAAGGGAATGCGCCAAATGCTCCAGGAGGTTTACCACCTATGAGCGGCTGGACGAGCTTCCGCTGATGGTGGTTAAAAAGGACGGGCGGCGGGAGCTGTTTGACCGGCAAAAGCTTTTGTCGGGCTTCGCCAAAGCCTGCCAGAAACGCCCCATATCCGTGGATGAAATGGACGCAGCGGCAAGCAAAATAGAGCGCCGGTTGAGGGAAACGACTGAAACCGAGGTGGACAGCAGGGATATAGGCGAGTTGGTTATGGAATTGCTGCGCGGCCTGGATGAGGTGGCTTATGTTCGCTTTGCCTCGGTCTACCGGGAATTTCACGATGCCCGCAGCTTTGTGCGGGAAATAGAGAAGCTTATGGGTGTCGGGGTCGGGGAAAAGGAAGATTAGCCTGGCTTTGGGGAAAGTGGGTTTTTCTCCAGTAGATTACAGTAACGAGGAGGCTTACACTTGTTTAAGGTTATCAAAAAGAGAGACGGACGCGAAGTATCCTTCGACGGATCCAAAATTACCGATGCCATTTTTGAGGCTGCCCGGGCAGTGGGCGGGGAAGACCGGCAGACGGCCATGGAACTTACCATCGAAGTACTGAAAACACTGAAAAAGCTATACAACGGCAACGTTTTCGGAGTCGAGGAAGTGCAGGATGTGGTGGAAAAGGTGCTGATCGAGGCCGGCCATGCCCGTACCGCCAAGGCTTACATTCTTTACCGGGATAAACGTACCCGTATGCGGGACGCCAAGGGTGATCTTATGGATGCGGTGGAAGAAATACTGGAGGAGACCAACCGCGAAAACGCCAACATCAGCAATTCCCCCTCGGCCAAAATGCTGCAAATTGCCAGCGCGGCCAGCAAAAAATTCTACCTGACCAGGCTGATTCCCGAGGAAATGTCCCTGGCACACCTGCGGGGAGATATGCACATACATGATTTAGACTTCTACGGAAAAACATTGACCTGTGTGCCCGATTTTGAATATACTTTGATTCGTGACAGACAGGGTGAAGTAAAAAGAGTAAAATTTGATTTTTTCAACTCCTTAGTTGAAGGTAATCGTGAAGCCGTTAATTTTATAGAAGGGGCGGAAGTACTGGACCTGGATGGATATCAGATTCTCGGACGTACCGGCTGGACCAAAATAAATAAAGTCATGCGTAGAGAGCTGCGCGAGGGTGAGTGTTTGTACCGGATTAAGACCAGAAAAGGGTTGCCTATGCATTTAACAGGAGAGCATAAAGTTCCTGTGTTGCGGGCCGGTAACGAATTTCTTGTCCAAGTGAAGGACATTGCCAGTGGAGATCGCTTATTGACTAGTCGCCAGGAGTTTGAAGAATCTTTGGAATTACCCGTTTTGGATTTATTTGTTGCCCGTCGGGATAAAATCCCCCATGGAATAACCATAAGAAACGCGCAGAAATTAATTCACTGGTTAAGATATAAATACGACGACTTTAAATTTAAATTAACTGTTGGCACCAAGCAAAGCTCCAAGGGGGGAAATTTACTAAGTGGAGACGAGTATGCCAGGCTGGCTGAAACATATTACATTCCTTATGAGGTTAAGCAGCAACTGACGGTAACTACGGCCAAGGGAGCTAAAAGCTTGCCTGCCTACCTGCCCATCGCACCGGAATTGATGAGATTGTTAGGGTATATTCTGGCGGAAGGACATATTAACGTTGCTACATCAAGCCGTTCCATCGCCATCATCAATGAGAACCCGGATATTCAAGCGGATATCGAACACTGTGTGGGAACCCTGTTTAATGATCAGACTACAGTTATGTATACAAGCAGTCTAAAGAATAAGCAAAAGGGCAGATTGCTTAACGGCTCAGTCTATACGGCTCTGTTGCAGAATGTGCTGGGCGTAAAAGTAAATGCAAGCATCATCGATATACCTGACTTTGTTTTTAATGCTCCCAAAGAATTAAAGGCTTATTTCCTGCAGGGTCTTTTTGATGGTGATGGTCATTACGGTGAAAAAAGGATTACTTATTGTACAGTATCAGAAGAACTTGCTAAGAAACTGGTGCTGCTCCTGCAAGGCGTAGGAGTGGAGGCCACGTTATACCGCCGGGAAACAAGGGGTACTGGCGTAGCAGTTAATGGACACATTGTTACGACAAGAAATTACGATACCTTTGTAGTAAACATTATGGATACTACAAGTATGAAGAATTTCTTAAATATAGTTTCTTCAGCAAAGAATACTACTCAAACCTCTGCATACGCTTTCGCTGTTACGGGAAGGAAGCTGGATCCCCAGGATGTTGTGGCAGTCGATGAGGTGACTGGATATAACCGTTATGTGTTCGACTTGGAAACGGCCGAACACTGGTTTACTGTAAATGATTATGTCGTTCATAACTGTGTTCAGATTCCTTTGGGACGATTGTTGACCGAGGGATTCAATACCGGCCACGGCCACATCAGGCCTCCCAAACGCGCCTATTCGGCCACGGCGTTAGCTGCCATAATACTTCAGAGTTCCCAGAACGACATGCACGGCGGACAGTCCTTCGCCTTTTTCGACCGGGATATGGCGCCTTTTGTGGAGAATGCAGACGAAAACGAAGTGTTCCAGGCCATGGAGGCTCTCATATACAACCTTAATTCTATGCATAGCAGGGCTGGGGCCCAGGTCCCTTTTTCTTCTATAAATGTCGGCACAGAGACCTCTGAGGCTGCCCGCAGTGTGGTGCGCAACCTGCTGCTGGCTTATGATGCCGGGTTGGGCAGGGGGGAAAACCCCATTTTCCCCAACATTATTTTCAAGGTCAAAAAGGGGGTCAATCTGGACCCCGGCGATCCCAATTACGATTTGCTTCAACTGGCCGTAAAGGTGGCTGCCAAGCGGCTTAATCCAACCTTCAGCTTTATGGATTCCAGCTTTAACGCCGAATACGGCGATCAGGTGGCATACATGGGCTGCCGCAGCAGGGTGATGGCCAACCGCCGGGGCCCGGTGGTCACCGACGGGCGGGGCAACCTTTCCTTCACCACCATCAACCTGCCCCGGCTAGGGATAAAAGCCGAGCGCAACCTGGATGATTTTTACCGAAGGCTTTCCGATACCACGGATCTGACCATACGCCAGCTCTACCACCGCTTCAAGGTGCAGGGCAAGTTAAAGGTCAAGGATATGCCCTTCGTAATGGGGCAGGGACTCTATATGGGTTCAGAAAAACTCAAACCCGATGACCCCATTGAGGATGTAATCGTCCATGGCACCCTTACGGTAGGCTTTATTGGGCTGGCCGAGGCCCTTACCGCCCTGACGGGCAGGCACCACGGCCAGAGCGAGGAATCTCAGGCTCTGGGGCAGGAAATAATAGCCTTTTTGCGTAAAAAGATTGATGAGGCATGCGAGGAGTATAATCTCAATTACACCCTGCTGGCCACCCCGGCAGAGGGACTGAGCGGCCGCTTTGTGAAGCTGGACCGGAAGGAATTTGGCATTATTCCGGGGGTAACCAACAAGGACTATTACACCAATTCTTTCCATGTACCGGTTGACTATATAATCAATTCCTTTAATAAAATAAGCCTGGAAGGCCCCTATCACAAATACTGCAACGCCGGGCACATAAGTTACGTGGAGATGGCGGCCCCGCCACTAAACAACACCGAGGCCATGGAGGCCATCGTACGGCATATGGCTGCCAGCGATATGGGCTATGCTGCGGTTAATTTCCCTGTGGACTTCTGTACATCCTGCAGCATGGTGGGGGTAATCAACCAGGACGGCTGTCCCTCCTGTGGCTCCACGGCCATCAGCAGGGTAAGGCGGATAACCGGCTACCTCAGCACTGTGGACCGCTTTAACGACAGCAAGGTGTCTGAATTGAATGACCGGATAACCCATGGTTTATAATCTTTTCATTTGTCAACAGCCCTGCTCTACAGAGTTGCGGTTTTGAGGGGCAGGGCTGTTAAATAATTGGATGTGATAGTATGGATTTTGTGGAAATAGCCGGTACGATTGCGGAAAGCGTGGTGGACGGCCCGGGGATTCGCTTCGTAGTTTTTACCCAGGGCTGCCCGCACCGCTGCAAGGGCTGCCACAACCCCCACACCTGGATGCCCGGTGAGGGCAGAATGGTGAATATTGACGATTTGTTCAGGCAGGTAGCCGCCAATCCACTGCTCAAAGGCGTCACTTTTTCAGGTGGGGAGCCTTTTGAGCAGGCTGTGCCCCTGGCCAGGCTGGCCAGGCAGGTACGGGCGATGGGTAAGGACATAATCTGCTATACGGGTTACACCTGGGAATATCTGCTGGAACATACGGATGACTACAGGCGTTTCGGGGAATTGCTGGAAGTTGCGGATTATCTGGTAGATGGTCCCTTCGTGGAAGAATTGAAGGATTTGAAGCTTCCGTTTAGGGGTTCTGCCAACCAGCGCATCATAGATGTTAAGATGTCATTAGAATCTGCCGTTCTGGTGACCTCCTACTGGGGTTAACCGGATGGCCCAAGGGAGCGCATGCCCCCTTTATTTTTCCCATTTTTTGATTAGTAGCCAGGTATTTCATGCAGTTCTGTAACCCACCTCCCAGACGTAGCATAGTATGTTATAAGTACTTTTTAAACTGCGAGGGAGGTCTTGCTCAAAGTGGTTACTACCTATACGGTCCAAAGCGGAGATACCCTTGCCGGCATCGCGGCACGTTATAATACGACGGTGGGTCACCTGATGAAAATAAATAATCTTGCCAACCCCAACCGGATTGATATGGGGCAGGTTCTAGTAATAGATTATGAAGATATGGCTAATGGAACACTGTCAAATGGAGGTGAAGGTGCCTTCACCGGGGGAATCGCGGAGGCGGATCCTTTTGTCAGCAGGTTATTTGACGGTATTTTGTATGTCTTTGGCACTCTCAGGGAAGTTTACCGGCAGGGTGAAAGGGTTTCCATTTTTCTGAACAAAATTAATGTTTCGGGGAGAACAATCCGCCTTTTTTATCCTACCGGCCAGAGGTTCGAATTTGAGGCGGTGAACGAGAATGGGCGGGTAATATGGAACTATTCGGCGGGCAGGGTTTTTACCCAGGCTAGCGAAACTGTGGTGCTGGCGCCCGGTCAGTCACAGAACTTTCGCTTTGACTGGAATCAGAGAAACAATCAGGGCAACCAGGTGATTCCACAGCGTCTTACTCTGCGGGGATTCAATGTAGCCAGGGAACTGAGGAACAATTCTGTATCGGTAGCTATTCGTATCAGCGCCGGGACAACCACAACGGCGCCACCGGTAACCACCACACCGTCCCCGGGCACCTGCCAGGCCGGGGTAAACCTATTAAGAAATCCTGGTTTTGAATTCTGGAACACTTCCACCTCTCCCAGAAACTGGTCTGGCGCCAATATAATCCAGACCACCGTAAGACATAGCGGTAGTTTTGCTGCCTTGTTGGGAAACAGTCCCGCACGAGCTGCCGAATTGTACCAGGAGGTATCCATATTGCCTCAGAGGATATACCGGCTGACCTTCTGGGGAAGGGAAGCCGGAAGATCCGACCAGGGGAATTTCAGTCTCAGAACCAGCGTGGTTTATTTCGATGGGAGCGGTAATGCCATTGGCCAGTCCGACCCCGATTATGATGAAAACTTCATTCCCAACGACAGGTTTAACCAGTTTTCCTTTACTACGGGCAGGGTGCCCGTTGGAACCCGCACCGCCCGGGTAAGATTCAGGTTCACTCCCCGGGCCAACAATAACAATGGAGTTGCTGTGGATGACGTTTTCTTGGAGTGCTTAGCCTGATACCAAAAACACCTGCCCGGTTTTAGACCGGAGCAGGTGTTTTTTATTGGGGACATTCCTCCGACCCAGGAGCTAGGCATAAGTTGGGGACATTCCTCCGGCCCTATAGTCGGGCTCCAAATGGAGGTGTGTCCCCTGACCTTTTTAGAGGTGTGTCCCCTTTCCTCAGTATACCTGTGCAGGGGTTAAGTATTAATGGCCGCAGGTGCTGCAGCTGTTCGAACTGCATCCGCTGCATCCGCCGCCGCTTCCCCCCATAGGGGTGGACAGGCCGTTTTTGCCGACGCTTTTGGGGGCAAATCCGCTCATAACCCTCTCCGGTTTGGGAGCGCCGCATTCGGGGCAGGTAAGTTTTTCCCCTGTTTCCCCCAGCTGGCATAATTTTTCAAATCTGCGCTCGCAGGAGCTGCAGCGGAATTCGTAAATAGGCATTAGATTACCTCCTTTTGCTTATGCTTGTATAAGAATACTGATAAGCCCATTGGCTATTTATACTTATTAGATTAATCGTAAGGCCTGGTGGTGTCAAGCCATGGCCATGTTAAAAAAGTTAACATCTAAAGTTTCTTGGCGGCAGGGATTAACGGCAGTGGGGGGGAATTAATACATTATTTATCGAAAATAGCCGAACGGGGGAGCATTAATGAGATTGAAATTTTATGGTGCTGCAGGTACGGTTACCGGTTCCTGCCATTTGATAGAAACGGGCGCTACCAGGATCCTTGTGGATTGCGGCATGTTTCAGGGTTCCAGAGTTCTGCGGGAGCGAAATTACCAACCCTTTCCCTTTGATCCCACGGGGTTGGATTTTGTGCTTCTGACCCACGCCCACATTGATCACAGCGGCGCTATTCCGAAGCTTGTAAAACAGGGCTTCAGGGGTAAAATATTTACCACCGGGGCCACTGCGGATCTGTGTGAAGTTATGCTGCCGGACAGTGGTTATATTCAGGAGATGGAAGTGGAGAGGTTAAACCGCAAAAATAGCCGGTCCGGCAAACAACTCATTACCCCCATTTACACCGCCGATGAAGCCAGGGATAGTTTGCGTTATTTTGAAAAGATAAATTATAACCAGACGATTTCTCTGAATGACAATATCAGGGTACGCTTCCTTGATGCCGGCCATATACTGGGCTCAGCCATGGTAGAGATATGGGTGCGGGAAGGCGGCGAGCAGACAAAGTTGGTGTTTAGCGGCGACCTTGGTAAGGAAGATAAACCTTTTATCAACGACCCTACGGAGGTAGCGGAGGCTGATTACGTGATCATGGAATCAACGTACGGCTCCAGGGTGCACAAGGATGCCGGCAACCGGCTGGAATTGCTGCATGAAATATTATGGGAAACCTATAAGAAGGGCGGCAACCTGGTAATTCCCGCCTTTGCCGTGGAGCGCACCCAGGATTTGCTCTACGATATGAATTTATTGATGTCGGAAAAGAAGTTTCCGCCCATGCAGGTTTATATAGATAGTCCCATGGCCATTGCGGCCACCCAGGTTTTTAAAAAGCACCCGGAATGTTTTGACGGGGAAACCAGGGAACTAATCAAGCGGGGCAAGGATCCCCTGGCCATGCCGGGACTGGTCTTTTCTCAAACCGTCGAGGATTCCGTCGCTCTGAACAATATCAGGGGCGGGGCGGTAATACTGTCCGCCAGCGGCATGTGCGATGCCGGACGGATTAAGCACCATTTGAAACACAATCTGTGGCGCCGGGAATCCACTGTGCTGTTTGTGGGTTACCAGGCTGAGGGAACCAAGGGCAGGCTTATTATGGAGGGTGCTAAAAAGGTTCGCATACACGGCGAAGAGATAGCCATCAAGGCGGATATTAGAAGTATAGAAGGTTTTTCCGCCCATGCGGATCAAAACGGACTGTTGCGTTGGCTGGAGAAATTCTCGCAGCCGCCCAAAAGGGTCTATCTGGTGCACGGGGAGCCCGAGGCGGCCACTGCTCTCTCCGGGCTGATCGAGGAACGGCTGGGTCTAACGGTAACGGTGCCGCAGTGGCGGGATGCTGTTGACCTTACCCCCGGCGTGGTTTATAGCCAGGAAGATGTGCTTAACGCCCACGCCCTGGTTTCATCAAAATTGCAGTCACTGCTGGCCGGCGGCGCCGGAGATGGCAATTACTCCGAGATATTGAACCAGTTGAACAATCTGGATGGGTTGATCGAAAAGATCAAGAAAAAGGCAAGCTGATGCCCTTGCAGGAAAGGGTGGGATTGTTCTGTCCCTGTACAGAATAGTAGAAAATGAAGGAATAAAATATCTGATTTTTCAAATATTCACCAATACCGGCCTGGTGGAACATGCCTTTACAACCAGAACTGGAGGTGTGAGCACCGGCCCTTTCCAATCCCTAAATATGGCCTTTCATGTGGGTGACGACCCTGCCGCTGTGGCTGAAAACCGCAGGCAGGCGTGCGGCGCCCTGGGAGCGGGCCCGGAGGACCTGGTAGCCGGGCAGCAGGTGCACGGCACTACCATATTCAGGGTAAGCGGCGGCCACCGGGGCAGGGGCTCCCTTTCCATGGAAGACGCCATCCCCGCAACCGATGGGCTGATTACGATGGAGAAAGGGTTGCTGCTTTCCAGTTTTTACGCTGACTGTGTGCCGGTGATGCTGCTAGATCCGGTGCGCCGGGCAATAGGCCTGGCCCATGCCGGCTGGAAAGGGACCGTGGGGCGTATAGCCGCAAAGACGGTGCAGTCCATGTCATGCTATTACGGCACGGTCCCCGGGGATTGCCTGGCGGTGGTGTGCCCTTCCATTGGCCCTTGCTGCTACGAAGTAGACGCCCCGGTACTGGAACGGGTAGAAGAGAGCTTCGCCGGTCGACCGGAGTTAGTAAAGCAGACAGCTCCGGGACGGTGGCGGCTGAATCTGTGGCTGGCTAACCGGATTGCGCTGGTTGAGGCTGGACTCAGGGAAGATAATATAGTGGTGACGGGGCTGTGTACAAGTTGCAACCAGGAGTTGTTTTTCTCCTACCGCGGTCAGACCGGCGCCTGCGGGAGAATGGCCTCCCTGATGATGATCAAGTGACTGGGAAGGGGGAGCAATGTGCAGACCATACTGGTAGTTGATGATGAAGAAAACATTGTGGAGTTGATTAAATTTAACCTGGAAAGGGAAGGCTACAGAGTCATCACTGCAGCAGACGGCAACACAGCGGTGATCTTAGCCGATAGTGAATCTCCCGATCTCATACTGCTGGATGTTATGCTGCCGGGCATGGACGGGCTGGCCGTGTGCAGAGTTCTTAACCAGAAGCCGCAAACCAGGAACATACCCATCATCATGCTAAGCGCCAGGGCGGAAGAATTGGATAAGGTGCTGGGTCTGGAAATAGGGGCGGATGACTATGTAACCAAACCTTTCAGCACCCGGGAGTTAGTGGCCAGAATCAAAGCCAGACTAAGACGGAGCAGGGAGGCAGAGGACAGCGCCCAGGATAAGTTATGTGGAAGGCTGGTTTTTAACCGGCTGGTCATCGACCAGGAAAAATTCTTGCTTACCGTGGACGGTAACAGGCTTGATCTTACTCCGAAAGAATTTGAACTGTTGAGATTTCTGGCCTGTGAGCCCGGGAAGGTATTTACCCGGGACTACCTGCTGGAAAAGATATGGGGATACGACTATCTTGGAGATTCCAGAACTGTGGATGTGCACATCCGGCATATCAGGCAAAAACTTGAGCAGGTCCCGGGCCAGCCACAGTTTATAGAAACGGTGCGCGGGGTAGGCTACCGGTTTAAGGATCTCGCAAACTAGGAAATTGTTGCAAAACAAGTTTAAGTGGGGTTGCCTGGAAGGGTTTGTATTCCTTCCAGACGGTGAAAATATCAGGTCGGGGCAAATTTTCCGAATAGTTTTGTCAGCAGAGGGGCCTTGTAAGTCTGTGCTCCGGGCAACGGCCTGAAGCCGTTTGATTCATAATACCTGTAAAAAAGCTCGCCCAGGTTTAATATCCCGGTTACTTTTTCTCCGTCTGTAACCGGCAGGTGATTTATGCGATAGCGTACGAAAATCCGGGCGGCGGTGATTACGCTGCAATTGTCTGGCACAGAAAACATGCACAGCGGGCGCATTATTTCACGGACGGTAACCTTGCCCTTTTTACGCATGTTATCAATATAGCCCCATGAAAAAAATTCTTCCTTGAAAGTAATGTCTTCATTCAGAAGACTTAAACCCACTGCCTTGAAAATACATTTTATGGTCAATATCCCTGTGGGCAGGCCATTGTTGTCCAGGGTGACCAGCAGCCTCTTGCCCAGCCAGGGGCCGTTGCTGTGCAGAGCATCCTTAAGCATTTTTATGCCAGTGTATATGGATTCATGTTCATTAATGGTAAGGAATTCATGCAGCGGTACAGCGTATGCACCTACCGCCTTTTCCTCATTCACTCGCCTTCTCCTCCTCTATAATACTAGGAGTTTTTCGAGAGATTTCCTTGAGGCAGTTTTTCAACGGCCTCCTAGATCAGCTCCTCCATGAACCACAATAAATCAATGGTCCTGATAACTCCTACCGGCTGTCCCTGGTCCATAACCAGAACAGAGTTGCTCTGACTTTCCAATATCAACCTGGCGGCTTCCTGGATGTCGTCACCTGCATCCACGCAGTTGGAGCTGATGGGGCGCATTAAATCTTTTACCCTCAGGATAGTATTTTTTCTGCCTTCCCTGATGACATACCATGGTTTCCATCTGCTCCTGGCGGAGTCGCCCAGCCCTATGGCCTTTAATAAGGAGCGGAGGGTTAGAAAGCCTACATATTCTTTGCAGCCGTTATTGATAAAAAGGGATTCATAGCCTTTCCAGTCGTTGTTTTTTGTCTTGAAAGCATCTACTATTATTTCTGCGGCACGGCCAATTTGTTCCTCCTCAACTGCAACAGGGTACTCTTCTATGGAAATCATTACATCCGATGCTTTTGTCCCCAATTTGACACACCTGCCTATTCAGGTATTTAGAATTCAGTAGTCAGAATTCAGAATATTTCGAGACAATAAACCGTTTTCTCATGCTGACTCCTGAGTATTTTTCAATCTGCTAATAAATTCACAATATTTTAAGAGCAAAAGGAATGCCAGTTTCCCAGTGCCCTTTTAGTACCGTGATACCGGGAAACCATTATTCCCTTTTGTTGTTTTTGGGTAATTTTTGCACATAAAAATGGGCAAAAATTACCCAAAAACAACATTGCGGTGTTATAATGTTATTTGTATAAAGTATTTGAAAAGGAGCCTGTCAGGTGAAAATGAGGATCAAATACGAGGGTTTCGTAAACCAGCTGCTCATATTGATTGTCATACTACTGCTAATTCCCATTGTGCTGACATTATATCTCTTTCACATGGTGCACAGCACAGAGATGGGTATGATTAACAATCAGCGCAAAGTGCTGGAAGATGTGCTTGATCATCTGGATAAAAACCTGGACCAGCCATTTGACAGCACCCTGGCGGGATTAAAGGTGCAGAGCCTGCCCAAGAGGGACCAGATAAAGGCTCTCAATCATGCCCTGAAGCCTATTATTGATCAGGCCTCAAAAAAATACCCCGGCATTGATATGGGTTATTATTCCAGGGATTTTGACGTTATTCTTGATGGTGACAATCAGCATTTGAACGAAAATTTTTCAGTGCGCAGGAAGCGCAATTTCGATGATGCCCTGGAAACCAAAAATCTTGTTTTTGAAGTACTGGGGCAGTCTGAAAACGGCCAGTTGGAGGCCTATCGCCCACTGGTCAGGGACGGCAAGGTTATCGGGGCTGTCTGGGCCAATAAAAATATCAATCAAATATACCGTACTGTCGGCGAGATTCAGCAGGTCGTGTATGTGATTATTTTTATCGGCGCTCTGTTGGCCTTCAGTGGTGCCTTCATGCTGATAAACAATTTTGCCAGGAGTGTCAGCGATATTAAAAAGGGACTCAATGCCATGGGCAACGACCCAACCTATATTATTCCCAGGGTGTCGGGGGAACTGGGTGAAATAACCGATGCCGTCAACGAAATGTTCAATAAACTGACTGACGTACAACACTATAATGAACTGATTTTGACCAGCCTGGAGGACGGTATCATAACCACGGATTGGGACGGCAAAATAATCAGCATCAATCCTGCGGCGGGTCGCATTTTAAACCTCAACGGTTCCTGCCTGGGCAGACAGATAAGCGAGGTGCTGGATGAAGACTCTCCCTTCGTTTACTATCTGAAAAAAATCCGTGCTGAAAATAAACCGGTTAAGGACCTTGACGTGATTTATGAAAATGCGGCCGAGGAAACAAGGCAGTTTCTGCTTAGTACTTCTTCCATGGTAAACGTCCGGGGTGAGCGGGTGGGTACCCTGCTGCACTTCAGGGATATTACTGAAATGGTACAGCTGCAGGAGAGCGTGCACAGGCAGCAGAGGCTTGCCTCTCTGGGCAAGCTGGTTGCCGGCGTGGCCCATGAAATAAGAAGTCCGCTGACCTCCATCAACGGTTATATGCAGTTCTGGAGCAAGGGCCATGTCCCTTCAACAAAATCACTGAACATAGTTAACCGGGAACTGAGCCGGCTCAGTTCCATGACCGACAAGCTGCTGGAGTTTGCCAGGCCGTCCAGGGCGGTATTCGAGGAGTGCGATATAAACGGGCTGGTGAAAAGACTGGTGCAGTTTTTTGACGACGCCCATGGCGGCGATATGGAAATATCCTATGCGTACCGGGAGAACTTGCCTCCCGCCATGATTGACTGGAGCCAGATCGAGCAGGTGCTGTCCAACATTCTGTATAATGCCTATCAGGCCACCGACGGGAAGGGCAAGCTCGATATAACCACGGACTACGATGTCGACAGGGATATGCTTGCGGTGACCGTCAAAGACAATGGCTGTGGCATACCTGAAGAAGTCATACCCAAAATGTTTGAGCCATTTTTTAGTACAAAGTCGAAAGGCACGGGCCTGGGGCTGGCCATAGCCTTTGAAATAATGGAAGCCCACAACGGTTTTATTCAGGTGGAGAGCCAAATTGGGGAGGGTACCACGGTGAAAATATATCTACCGAGTGTGAACAGGGGTGAAAATCATGCCGCGCGTGCTTATAGTTGATGATGAAGAAGGCGTATGCGAACTGCTGCGTGATGTTCTGGAGGATGCTGAATATGAGGTACAGGTGGCCTATACCGCAAAGGAAGCCTTTCTCATACTGGAAGCTGAAACGCCTGACACAGTGCTGCTGGATATTCGCCTGCCTGATGCAGACGGCATACAGATGTTGGAAGAACTGAATAAAATGGGCTTTCATGTTCCTGTGATACTTATGACCGCCTTTGGTACTACGGAAATAGCCATTCAGGCCATGAAGCAGGGCGCTCACGACTACCTGAACAAGCCTCTGAATCTGGATGAGCTGCTGCTGGCCGTAAACAAGGCAGTAAAAATGCAGCAGCTGGTTTTTGAAGTGGCCAATTTACGGGAGAAGCTGGATGATGACATAGACCTGGTGGATAGCTTTATCGGGCAGTCCAAGGATATGCAGGAAATATTTAAGGTCATAGGTAAGGTTGCGGATAGCGACATTACTGTGCTGATCCAGGGCGAAAGCGGCACCGGCAAGGAAATGGTGGCCAGGGCCATCCACAGCAACAGCAGGCGTATTAACCTGCCTTTTATAAGAATAAACTGCGCCAGCATACCCGAGGGCCTTATGGAAAGTGAATTATTTGGTCACGAAAAAGGTTCCTTTACCGGCGCCATCAACCAGAAGCCGGGCAAATTCGAGCTGGCCCACAACGGTACGGTATTCCTTGATGAAATAGGTGAACTATCCCAGCATGCCCAGACCAAGCTGTTGCGCGTACTGCAGGAAAAGGAATTTGAGAGGGTGGGAGGCACCAGGAGTATAAAGGTGGATGTCCGCATACTGGCGGCAACTAACAGAAATCTTAAAAAACTGGTGGAGGAGGGCAAGTTCAGGGAGGACCTGTATTACAGGATAAATGTGGTAAATATACAGATATCACCCCTGAGGGAGAGGAAAGATGACATCACCCTGCTGTTTAACAATTTTTTAAAGAAGTTTAGCCATAAATATAATAAAAAAATTACCGGAGTTACCCGGGAGGCTCTGGCAGTGATTGAGAATTATAGCTGGCCCGGTAATGTGCGGGAATTAAAGAATATTTGCGAGCAGGCCGTGGTTATGACCCGGGGCACAACCATATTGCTTGAAGACTTGCCCATTACGGAAAATAACGGCGAATTTATGGTGGAGGGTAACGGTACAAAGCTTCAAATGCAGATAAATTATAACAGGCCGCTGAAGGATATTGTTGCAGACGTTGAAAAGCAGGTTATTCTGGGCACTTTGAACAAAAATAACTGGAATCGGCAGGAAACCGCTCATGCCCTGGGCTTGAACCGCAGATCCCTGTATGCCAAAATGAAAGAGTACGATCTTCTGTGAATGGGCAATATTTGCCCGCATAACTGAGCAAAAATTGCCCAGTTATGACTCCTTGACCGTTTTTATTTTGTCCCGGTGTCCCCTTGTTATCAGAAGAATAAACGATTTAATGCCATCCTTTCCGGGTGGCATTTGTTTTGCTCTATTAGTAACAAATATAAATATTATAACTTTCACAATTGGTAGGGGGTGGTTGTTACTTGCAGGGGCAAGGGGTGCATATCAAAGCACTTGTTCTTTGCACGACTTGTAACAAAAAGCTACGGGTGGAAAAACCTATATAAAAGAAAGGGGAGGATTTACTATGACAGCACAAAGCAAACAAAAATTAAACAAATTCAGCACCGGGTTGCTCTGCGTGGTTTTTGCCGCTTCTATGATGTTATTCTGGTTTGGTCTTGACTTTTTAAGGGCAGATGTTTTTACCCATTATTATAGCCCCGGCAAGCATGTAATTGTGAACCAGAACCCGGACACCCAGGAAATATACTCTTGGAAGGACAAGGAAGGCAATATCTATACCCCGGAAGATGCACAAGTGAAAAATTTTACCTGGGGCACCACGGCTTTACTGCTGTTAGTGATGATCTTCTGTGCTGCGGCCTATAGCATCTCCATCAAGTACTATACCAGGTTACTGTTGCATAACGAACCGGAACAAAAGTACAATTACGTGCCACGCATGCAATAGAGGAGGGAATAAATATGGACATTTTCTTCCCAATTGCCAGAATGCCCATATCCGTGGTAACTATTTTGGGACTGGGTGGTGTGGTCGGCCTTTTGTCCGGATTGTTCGGCGTGGGAGGAGGCTTCCTGATGACTCCGCTGCTGATGATGCTGGGAGTGCCCCCTGCGGTGGCAGTAGCCAGTGACACCAATCAAATAGTGGCCGCATCCGCCTCCGGCACCATTGCCCATAGCAAGAGCAAAAATGTAGACTATAAGCTGGGCTTCATTATCCTGGTGGGCGGCCTGATCGGGGGCAGCCTGGGCACGGTGGTGGTCAAGATGCTCCGGTCCTTAGGCAACTTCGATTTCGTTTTGAAAAGTTCTTATGTGATCATGCTTCTTTTGGTTGGAACCTTCATGTTTATCGAGAGCATAAATACCCTGAAGAAAAAAGATGTCGAAGTGCTAAACAACCGCAAGCCATCGGCTGTGGCACGCTTTATGAACAAACTGCCCGGCAGAGTTTATTTTGAGGTTTCGGGCATTGAGAGTTCAATTATAGCCCTTTTTGCCCTGGGTCTGCTGGTGGGAGTGCTTTCAGCCGTTATGGGCGTAGGTGGCGGTTTCATCATGCTGCCGGTGATGATCTACTTTATCGGCATGCCTACGCATAACGCAGTAGGCACCAGTATTTTCGTGATTATATTCACGGCCATTAATGTTACCATAGCCCAGAGCGTTTTAAATCATACGGTTGATCTGGTCCTGGCTCTGGTCTTGCTGATAGGTTCGTCAATCGGGGCTCAGTTCGGCGCCAAACTCGGCAAAAAATTAAAAGCTGAACAGTTACGTGTTGTGTTCTCCGTTATTGTTCTGGCGGTTATGGTGAAAATGCTGGTTGATCTCCTGATAGTACCTTCATCCATGATTGTACTGGGAGGGGGGCACTAATGAAAAAAATTTATATGATCCTGCTGCTGTCTGTATTCATTTTTAGTTTCGCCGGTATGGCCCTGGCGTCTGATATGAACCTGGATATTTCCCCTAATGACATTAATATCGGCCTGAATTTCAGAGGAGCCGATCTGGACGTATCCGGAGCTGTTCCCAAAGGTGCAGATATATTTGTTAAAATTTCATCGCCCAACGACCTCAGGCTGGAGTTGAGCAAAAAGGGTAAGGTGGGGCCGTTCTGGATGAATGTTGAAAATACGACGGTTACTAACGTCCCCAAGCTCTACCAGATTGTTTCTTCCAAGTATCTGAGCTTATTACCCGGGAGCTTAAAAGAGCAACTGGGTCTTGATAATAACTTTGCGCCGGTTTATTCCCGGGCCGAAGTGGCAAAACACTCCGACGAAGGCCTGATAGTTCTTCCCCCGGGGACAGCAAAAAGCTATATCAATGCCCTGGTGGATATTTACCGAAAAAATGGCCTATACGCCGTCAGGGAAAATGGAGTAGTGATTAACGGTGATAAATTTAATGCCCGGATAAAATTGCCTCCCAACATACCCCAGGAAAAATGTATTGTAACGGTTTATGCCATAAAAGACGGCAAACTCTTGGACACATCCACAGTCCCTTTTAATGTGTCCAGCGTTGGTATGGTCAGGTGGTTTAATAGAGAAGCCATATATAACGGTCCCCAATACGGATATATTGCCGTTTTGCTGGCACTGGTCTTTGGTACGGCTGTGGCATTTGCTTTCAGTTATATCGAAAACATTCTTAGCGGTGGGAAAAACTCCGGTTTTAACCCAGGCGCTAGTCATTAATATCATAATCCCTATGGGCCGGGGGTCGCAGCAGTAACCTGCGGCCCGCCGGTGTTTTTTTAAGTGGGTATTATGAAGTCGAGCCGCCAGCCCGGGGGTCTTCCATGAAATTGTAAATCACGTCCAGTATATCTGAGGACCTTACCATGCCGACGATCTTTTTTTCCTTATTCAAAACGGGAATATTGTTTATCTGGTTTTTAAGAATCAATTTTGCCGCCTGCTCCGTAGTGGCATCCTCGTTAATAAATATCCGCCTGACGGATCTCATTACCTCACTGACCTTTATTTTTGAAGCGTGCTCTATTCTGTTCTTTATAAAGAAACCGGACCATGCTCCCAGCAGCGGTATATCCATTCCTGATTTATCCTGGATATCGTCCTTATAGCCAAGAGCGTCCAGGGCGCTTAATATTGTTCTGATGGTGAGAAATCCCACCAGACTATCCCCCTCATCAAGTACTGCCACTGAGCGGTGGCCCTTGGCCAGGGACAACTTCATTATTTTAATAGCGTTTTTCAGAGTGTCTTTTTTCCTAATGGTTCCGTATTCATTTAACGGTATCATAATATTCCTTACTATACCATATGGCATATTATTACATCTCCCGGCTCATTTTTATATTTAGTCTGCGCTTTTCTGAAAGTGTTTAATCTGAAAGTGTTTAAGATGAATTCCATTCACTTTAATTTAAACAAAGTATAATCCGGTGATAAAGTCGTTTCAATCAATAACCGGCAAAAAGCATTAATTAGGTGTTACAAGTTTCACTTTTTCATCGGGCAAGTCTAAAATTTCACTTATTCCATTCCGATCATGACGTCCTGGCCCGGCCAAACAACAAACCGCCGGACGCAGGGGTATGTGGCAGGGCTGTTAGCTCGTTTAGTTGGGGACATTCCCCTGACCTTAGATCCAGGCTCCAAAGAGAGGTGTGTCCCCATACCTTTATGTTCGCTCTATGGGTTCAGTAGGGGAATAACCCCTTCCGAACCCAAGGCTCACTTATATCTTCGTCGAAGCGGTTAATTAAAATTTAACTTAATTGTAACGAGCTTATAATATCCCTCTGTTAAAATGGCAAAGATATTTTTATTCGTGCTTGGAATGAGGTATAGAAATTGCCCGACAAAATAGAAGTGGAAGATCTCAACCTCTATTATAAGGATTTTCAGGCCCTTAACAATGTGAACATCAGTATCAAAGAGAACAGGATAAGTGCTCTGATAGGACCCTCCGGCTGCGGGAAATCAACCTTTTTGAGGGTTCTGAACAGGATGAACGACTTGTACGAAGGGGTCCGGGTAGAGGGTAATGTGCTACTGGACGGCCAGGATATATATAAATCCAGCATTGACGTGGTGGCCCTGCGTAAAAGGGTAGGGATGGTATTTCAGCGCCCCAACCCTTTTCCTATGTCGGTTTATGATAATGTTGCCTACGGCCCCCGGATACACGGTATGCGGAATAAAAAGCAGCTTGATGAACTGGTGGAAATGAGTCTGCGGGGTGCCGCCCTCTGGGACGAGGTGCAGGACAGGATGATGAAACCGGCGCTGGGACTGTCCGGGGGACAGCAGCAAAGGCTGTGTATAGCCAGATTGCTGGCAGTGGAGCCGGAAATACTGCTTATGGACGAGCCCAGCTCGGCCCTGGACCCTATTTCCACTTTAAAAATAGAGGAATTAATTCAGGTATTGAAAAATGATTACACTATTGTCATAGTTACCCACAACATGCAGCAGGCGGCCAGGGTTTCTGATTTTACTGCTTTTTTTCTTACCGGTGAATTGATAGAATACGGAGAAACAGAGGAGATATTTACCAGGCCGGGGGACCGCCGGACAGAAGATTATATAACCGGCAGGTTTGGGTAATAAAAATTTTTTGGCTATAGATAACTTGCGGATTTAAAATATATAGTGGTTTATTCTCGATAAATGTCTATATCTAGTATATAACAGTGCCAAAATGGCAGTAAAATAAATCTGACTGACTTCGAAAACGCCTTTATTTTAGGGCGTTTTTATTATCCTCGCAGGATTTTCCAGTGCGTTTGTCGAATATATATTATTCCATTTTAACAATTGATTTTAAGCAGTTTAGTTGTGCTGGTTTTAGCTGCATGTAGCGACCGGTTTAACGGGAAGGTGTGTGTGTGGAAAAAGAGGTTGCCCGTCAAAGCACGCAGACGGCGCGCGGCAGGAACAGAGCCGCTGCGTTCTTACTGGTTACCTGCGGAATTTTTATACTGTACATTATCGGAGGTCAGGCCTGGCAGTTAATTTTGCAAAGGCTGATTAGCATAGAATTTCTTGTGCCGGCAACTTTAAAGCGGGCGGAGCCGGTTCAATGCATACTCATAAAAGACGAAACACCTGTTATCGCCCCTGCCGGTGGAAGATTCAGGCTGACGGTGGCTGAGGGCAGCCGGGTTAGAGGAGGACAGGTAATAGGGAAAATCACCACCAGTGCCGACACATCCGGTGGCGGGAATTATGTGGAGCTGCGGGCTCCAAAGCCCGGGCTGGTATGTACCCACGTGGATGGGTTGGAAAATATTTTGAAACCAGGTAATATTAATGCATTGGAAATGACCCGGCTTCAAAAAATATCAGATGAGGGCCAGCAGGGTGATACTGTTGAAAAAGGCCGGCCGGTGGTGAAGATAGTGGATAACCTCAGCCCCTTGCTGGTATATATGCAGCCTCCGGAAAATTTCCCTCCAGGAAAGACTGCTCAGGGGTCCAATATAACTCTGCTGTGGCAGGACCGGGAAATGGCAGCAAGGGTGGAAGCCATAAAAACCTCCGCCAACAGGACGGAGCTATTTGCAGTGATAAGCAATTATACGGATGAAATATTGCATCTGAGAGATGTAAAAATGGAGTTGCTGCTGGAGCGGGTGGCGGGATTTAAAGTTCCCACCGCGGCTCTGGTGGAGAAAGGCGGCGCCAGGGGGATTTATATTTCCAGGCGGCAGAGGGTGGAATGGCATCCTGTGGTAGTTCAGGGCAGTACGGATGGTGAGTCACTGGTAACCGGAGACGGACTGGGGCCGGAAACCCGTTACATCATGAATCCACGGTGGGTCCAGGCAGGTGATTGGGTAGAGTGATGAAGAACAGGATCATGGAAAACCTGTCCCGGGTAAGGGCAAATGTGGCCGGGGCAGCGGCCAGGGCCGGGCGGGACCCGAAATGGGTTAAACTGCTGGCTGTTACAAAAACCGTACCGGTAGAGGTTATCAGGGAATCCCTGGACTTTGGTGTGGATGTCTTAGGAGAGAACAGGGTGCAGGAGATACTGGCCAAACAGCCGCTTTTGCCCCCGGGTATAGAATGGCATCTGATAGGTACCTTACAGACAAATAAGATAAAATCCATACTTGGCAGGGTACATTTGATTCACTCTCTGGACCGCTGGGGACTGGCAAAAGAATTGAGCAGGCGTTCGGTCGAGACGGGGCTGGTATCCCGGGTGCTGATACAGGTAAATATATCTGGAGAAGAAACAAAATCCGGTTTATTCCCGGATGAGCTGGTGGATTTTATAAGTGACGCCGCTAGTTTGCCGGGGTTGCAGATAAAAGGACTTATGACCATGGCTCCCTATGCGGACAATTCCGAGGCTGTAAGGCCGGTGTTTAAAGAACTGCGCTTATTAGCAGAAAATATCAGTGCAAAAATCCCCACAGCACAAATGGACTACCTGTCTATGGGTATGAGCAACGATTATACTGTGGCGGTGGAAGAGGGGGCCAACATTATCAGGGTGGGCACAGCCATCTTTGGTGCCCGGAGTTATTAAAAGGAGGTATTTGTCATGGCGGCTAAAAAGCTTATGGACAAAATGCTCGGGTTTATGGGTTTTGAAGAGGAGCAACTGGAGGAAGACGAAAAGTTTCGTGATGACCGTTACCATGAGGAGGAGGAAACAACTCCAGCCAAGCGTAGGGGGCAGGTGGTCAATTTACATGCCCAACGCCAGCTCAAAGTGGTAGTAGTGGAGCCCCACTCCTTTGATGAGGTGCAGGGCATAGCCGACAATTTAAAAAGCCGCCGGCCGGTTATCATTAATCTGGAAAAGGCCGACGCGGAACTGGCCAAGCGGGTTGTTGATTTTATCAGCGGCTGCACCTATGCTCTGAATGGTACTTTACAAAAGGTGGGTAACGGTATTTTTCTTTCCGTTCCCAGCAATATGGATATAGCCTGCGAATTGAAGGATCAGATTAAGGAGCAAGGGATACTGTCCTGGATACGTTAGCATTAGGGACATTCCTTCGTGAAAGATGTAAATTAAAAGGGGATTCAGATAATTGTGTCCCCTTATCTTATTGATTGGAGGGGGATTAATGCCCTTATCCGGGTTAAAAATTGGCTTTTTGGGCGGAGGTGCCATGGCCGGGGCAATTTTAGCCGGCCTGTTGAAGAAAGGTATTTTCCTGCCGGAAAATATTTATGTCACCGATATTAGTACCGAAAGGCTCAAGTATTTACGGGACAGTTACGGTGTTAATACGTCTCAGGACAACACTGCCGTGGTACCGGAAGTCGATATTATGGTTCTGGCGGTTAAGCCCCAGATCACTGGCGCCGTTCTAAAAGAAATTGCCGGTGTGGTAAAACCAGGCCATACCCTGGTTTCCATTGCCGCCGGCATTTCCACGGCCATGCTGGAAAGCTACCTGAATACCCCGTTGGCCGTGGTAAGGGTTATGCCTAATGCCCCCGCACTTGTAGGTGAGGGTGTAAGTGCCCTGTGCCCGGGGAGTCAGGCCGGCCGTGGGGATATGGACAGAGCCATGGCCATATTTAACGCTGTGGGCAGGGCGGTGGAACTGCCGGAACACATGATGGATGCGGTAACCGGACTGAGCGGAAGTGGCCCGGCCTATATGTTTGTGGTCCTGGAAGCCCTGTCGGATGCTGGTGTAAAGGTGGGGTTGCCCAGGGATGCGGCCCTGCTATTGGCGGCCCAGACTATGCTGGGGTCAGCCCGTATGCTGATAGAAGCAGAAGGTCACCCTGCCAAAATGAAGGAAATGGTTACAACGCCGGGTGGAACAACAATCGAAGGGCTTTACGCCCTGGAACAGGCGGGTCTCAGGGGCACTCTCATGAAGGCGGTGGAAGCAGCCACCCGGCGTTCCCGGGAACTGGCCTCAGGTATAAAGAGTTGATTTTTTGAATAATATTTGACTATAGGACTAAATTTTGCCTCTGACTACGGTGTTAGGAGTTGTAAAATGAGTTTAAGAGATATTGTCAATATAATTTTTCAGGTGTATATATGGTTGATTTTTGCCAGGATAGTTATGTCCTGGGTAAAACATAACCCCTATAACCCCTTAATCCGTTTTATATACGATGTTACCGAACCGTTTCTGGGCTTTTTCAGGAAAATTATTCCACCTATTGGCGTTATTGATATCTCTCCCATTGCGGCTTTTTTTGCCTTGCAATTATTGAATATGCTAATCATTAAAATTCTGTGGCTCTTAGGGCTCTAGCCGGGTTGTGATAGATTGTTTGACCGTGAACGTTTTCTTGGCGGCATCGATGGAGAAACAAGGGAATTGCTGGCCAGGGTCATGGATTTGGCCGATTTGGTCAAGCGTAAACATCAACCTCAATTTACCGATTTTTACGACCCGTATCATACGGGTCTGATTATTTCTGCCCTGGACAGGTTGCCCGGTCTTGTGTCTGGACGGGAGGGAGGCTACCCGGAGGCAGAGCGGCAGTTGGTGATCATATGTCCCGACTACATTGATCCGGCGGAAGTAGACGGCGGGGCCGGTTTTTTGTCGGTGGAGGGTAACTTTCGCCAGAGCCGTCCCTCGCACAGAGATTTTCTGGGTTCTCTGCTGGGTCTGGGCTTAAAGCGCGGCAAAGTGGGAGATATTCTGGTTAACGACCAGGGTGCCCAACTGGTGGTGTCAGCCGGGATTGTTGATTTTGTTAAAAGCAATCTTTTGAAGGTGTCACGCTGGGAAGTTGATGTAAAGGAAATCGGCAGATATGAACTGACTCCACCGGAGAGGAAAGCCAAAGAGGTTAATACCACCGTGGCGTCGCTGCGGCTGGACGCGGTGGCGGCGGCAGGTTACGGGGTCTCACGCTCCAAAATGGCTGCGGAAATTGTTGCCGATAAAGTGCAGCTTAACTGGCGGTCCTGCCGGGATTCCTCCAAGGCGGTCAAGGAGGGGGACGTTATATCCCTAAGGGGGCGGGGCAGGCTGGAAGTGTCTGAAGTCAAGGGAGTTTCCCGGGGCGGCAGGATTTTTGTATCGCTGCGGCGACTGATCTAAGGTGGGAAGCAGGAGAACCGTCCCCTTGCTTCCCCGACGTTAGACTGGGCGGGGAGATGATGGCATGCTTTTTATTAAGGAAGACGGAGTGGGCGTGATTATAAAGATAAAAGTCCAGCCCAGGGCCTCAAAAAACCAGTTGGCAGGGATCATGGACGACGCCCTGAAGGTGAGGCTTACCGCCCCGCCGGTGGACGGCGAGGCAAATGAGGCCTGCCTAAAATTCCTGGCTGGAGTATTTAAAGTGACCAGGCAGCGGATGGAACTGGTGGCCGGCCATACAGGGCGCAATAAGATGGTGCGCATAGTGGGGCTAACCGGAGAAGAAGTATTAAAACTGTTAAGTTGACGCCGTATGGCGTTTTTTATATAATTATTGTGTTATACGTCAAAGCCGTTGAGCGGGAGGAGTAAGCAATTGCCGCCTTAGCAGAGAGCCCGGGGCTGCTGAAAGCCGGGCAGGCTGGTTTGCTGAAAATCACCCGGGAGGCGCCCGCTGAAAGTGCTTTTGCACCTGTAGGCCGGGACGGTGCCGTCGTTAAAGGCATAACGAGTGAACGGGAAAAGACGCGCTATTGTGGTGGTGCTTATATGTTCCGTTTATGAGGGTGGTACCGCGGGTTTAACTCCGTCCCTTTGGGGGCGGGGTTTTTATATTTTTTTGATCATAATTCAGGAGGTCAGTGTAATGGATTACGGAAAGACCCTAAACCTGCCCAAAACTGATTTTCCCATGCGGGGAAATTTACCGGAGCGGGAACCGGAATTTTTAAAGTTCTGGGATGAAATTGATGTCTACGGCAAGGTACAGCAAAAAAATGCGGGGCGGCCGAAATTTATACTGCATGACGGACCGCCCTACGCCAACGGGCACATCCACCTGGGACATGTATTGAACAAGGTTTTAAAAGACATGGTGGTAAAATACCAGTCCATGGCAGGCTACGATGCGCCCTATGTGCCGGGCTGGGATACCCACGGCCTGCCCATTGAGCAGCAGGCCATCAAGGCTCTGGGAATTAACAGGCATGGTATTAGTGCGGTGGAATTTCGCAATAAGTGCAAGGAATATGCCCTGGGATTCGTGGATATCCAGAGGGAAGAATTTAAGAGGTTGGGGGTCAGGGGTCAGTGGAATAAGCCCTATCTCACCCTGATGCCCCATTTCGAGGCCGCCCAGATCGGGGTTTTCGGGGAAATGGCCAGGCGGGGTTATATCTATAAAGGACTAAAGCCTGTTTACTGGTGCTCCTCCTGTGAGACTGCCCTGGCCGAGGCAGAAGTAGAATACCAGGATAAACAGTCCCCTTCAATTTATGTGCGTTTTCCGGTAAAAGACGGCAGGGGTGTATTGTCTGAGGATAATACCTACCTGGTAATCTGGACCACTACCCCCTGGACATTAATAGCCAACCTGGCTATCTGTCTGCACCCGGATTACGATTACGTACTGCTCCAGGCTGGCGGCAACAAATATCTGGTGGCCAGGGAACTTTCCTCTTCCTTTATCGAAGTGGCAGGCCTGGACGAGGCCAGGGTTGTCGGGGAGTTCAAGGGCAGGGACCTGGAGCGGGTGGTTTGCCGGCATCCCTTTGTGGAGCGGGACTCACTGGTTATTCTGGGAGATCATGTGACTCTGGACGCCGGCACGGGCTGTGTGCACACCGCACCGGGTCACGGCCATGAAGACTTTTTGGTAAGTAAGAATTATGATTTGCCGATTCTGTCCCCGGTGGATGCCAGGGGTGTTTTCACCGGAGAGGCCGGGGATTTTGCCGGCCAACATTATAACGAGGCCAATAAGGGCGTTATTGCAACGCTGCAGGAGGATGGTGCCCTGTTGAAGGAAGGAACCATCAGCCACCAGTATCCCCACTGCTGGCGATGTAAGAAGCCGGTGTTTTTCCGGGCCACCGAGCAATGGTTTGCCTCGGTGGAGGGTTTCCGCCAGGCAGCCCTGGATGCCATCAAAGAGGTGCGCTGGATACCGGCCTGGGGCCAGGAGCGCATCCACAATATGGTGGCAAACCGGGGAGACTGGTGCATTTCCCGCCAGCGCACCTGGGGTGTGCCCATCCCTATTTTTTATTGCGGAGATTGCGGCAAGCCGGTAATCAATGAAGAAACTATTACCCATCTGCAGGGTCTTTTCCGGGAGCACGGCTCCGATGTGTGGTTCGCCCGGGATGCCGCTGAATTGACTCCTCCCGGTCTAAAATGTCCGGAGTGTGGCTCCGGCGGTTTCACCAAAGAAATGGATATCATGGATGTGTGGTTCGACAGTGGCTCCAGTCACATGGGGGTTTTGCGGGCAACGGAGGTCTGGCCCGATCTGGCCTGGCCCGCGGACTTATACCTGGAGGGCAGTGACCAGCACCGGGGCTGGTTTAACAGTTCACTTTCCACCTCCGTGGCGGTTACCGGTCAGGCCCCCTACCGGGCAGTGCTGACCCACGGTTTTGTGGTGGATGAACAGGGACGTAAAATGAGTAAATCACTGGGGAACGTGGTTGACCCTCTTAAAGTAATTAAACAGATGGGTGCAGATATACTGCGGCTGTGGGTTAGTTCTTCGGACTACCGGGCCGATTTGGCGCTTTCCCCCGGTATTCTAAAGCAGATGACCGAGTCATACCGGAAAATTAGGAACACCTGTCGCTTCCTGCTGGGCAACATATTTGACTTTGAGCCGTCCCGGGACAGGGTAGCCTACGGGGATATGACGGAAATCGACCGTTTTGCCATGCTCAGGCTAAACAGAATGGTGGAAAAAGTGCTGGCGGCTTACAGGGATTATGAGTATCATACAGTTTACCATGCCGTCCATAATTTTTGCACTGTGGATATGAGCGCCCTGTATCTGGATATGATTAAAGACCGCCTCTATACATTTGCCTCGGATGCGCCGGCCCGCCGTTCGGCCCAGACCGTACTTTACGATGTTTTGCAGACCCTGGTGCGGCTGCTAACCCCGGTGCTGGCCTTTACTTCGGAAGAAATCTGGCGTTATATTCCCAAGGCTCCGGGTGCCCCCGAAAGTGTGCAACTGCTTGATATGCCGGCGGTTAACGATGAATATCTGGATACGGATTTGGAGCAGAAATGGGATCGCCTGCTGGACCTGAGGGCTGTGGTAACCCGTGCCCTGGAAACGGCCAGGCAGGAAAAGAAAATAGGGAATTCCCTGGAGGCTATGGTGGAACTTTACGCCCGGGGCGACATTTATAACTTCCTGTCCTCCGCGCAGGATGATTTACCCACTGTCTTTATAGTTTCCGGGCTAAAGCTGCACCAGGCCGATTGTCCTCCCGGCGCCCTGGCTTCTGAGGACATTAAGGATTTTGGTGTGGTGATAAGCAGGGCTGCCGGGGAGAAATGCGAGCGATGCTGGATGTACCACCAGGGCGTGGGCACGGATACCGGACACCCAACGTTATGCCCGCGCTGTGCAGGTGTGATACAAGTAACAGAGCAGTAAATTTAATCAGCCTTTAGATAGTGTTAAAAAACCCACTTATTTTGCAGTGGGTTTTTTAATGGTCGATTTTGTAAAATTGGTGTTTACATTTACTTAACAATAAATGAACATACCTTTAACAGGAGTTTTACATGCTCTAAAGAATCTTTAAACGTTTTGACAAATTAGGCGGGGGATAATGTTTTGGGAAAATTGTTTACTATCATTATGACATTGTTTTTTGCCCTTCCGCTTTGCGGATGTGCAGGACTCAATTTAAACAATAAAGACACGGCCACCATGAGGATAATAGGTTCTACCTCCATGTTTCCCCTTACGGAAAAATTGGCCGGGGAGTATGAAAAAACACATCCTGGCGTAAGGATTTACGTGCAGGGAGGGGATTCCTCCCTGGGACTGAATTGCGTGTCCGGAGGCATTGCTGAGATTGGTTCTCTCTCCAGGCCACTGACAACTGCCGAAAAGGCCGGTCTGGATTATTACCAGATTGCCACCGACAACATCATGATTATAGTAAATCCCAGTCTTAACATCAGTCACATTAAATTACCTGACTTAATAGACATATTTATCGGCAAAATTAATAACTGGAAGGATGTTGGCGGACCTGACGCTCCCATGACCGTCATTACCCGGGAGCAGGGCTCGGGAACATATAATGTATTCAGGGATACGGTAACCGGTCGCAAATCTAAAATAGCCGACAGCGCTCTGGTCATGAATTCCACGGGGGCGGTTAAAACTGCCGTGGCCGGGGACAAATACGCTATTGGTTATATTTCTTCAAGGTTCCTCAGCGACGAAGTAAGACCTATACCGGTTGACGATGGCAAGAGCAGAACAATGCTACTCAGCCGGCCCCTGATATATATTACAAAAAAAGGCGCTGACAGTACCACCATGGGATTTATTAACTACGTGCTGAGTGTTGAGGGAAAGGCAGTGATAAATGAGTTCCGTTTAAATTAAAAATATACTGTTATCCGTTAATTAAGCACAGCCGTATTACTTATGTAGAGTATACGGCAAGAGGAGAAACTATGCTGAATATAATTAAAAAATTTCGCAGAAAACAGAATATATTTTATGAGTATTTTCTGCTGGTCACCAAAAATATCAAGCTGGCTACGGACGCTTATATACAGATGATGGGCGACCTGCCTAACGCGGAAAATTACATGCTCCAGATCAAAATGGTGGAAAACATGGGGGACCAGTATACCCACGAGATCATGAATGAATTAAACAAAACTTTCATTACCCCGCTGGAGAGGGAAGATATACTGGGATTGACCCTGCAACTGGATGACGTGTTGGACTGCCTGGAGTTTTGCTCTTCCCGTATAGTTCTTTATGAAATCACGGAGCAAGATGACTATATGCGCCTTTTTACCAGGAATATTAGCATGTGCGTAGAGAATCTCTGTTCGGCGGTGGATTTACTGGCTCAGAAAAAGCTTAGAGAAATGAAGAAACATACTCACCGGATTAACGATCTGGAAAACGCTGCTGATGACTTGCTGACCGACGCCCTGAAGACTCTCTTTGCCACCTCGGTTAATCCCATTGAAATAATGAAGAAAAAAGAATTATATACCATGATGGAATCCTTCTCGGATTTTTGCGAGGATGTGGCGGACATTCTTGAAGGACTTATTATGAGAAACTCTTAAGAGGTTATAAAATGTCTGATTACAATTTAATCCTCACTGTGGCAGTGGTGTTCATGGCACTGTCCTTCGATTTTATTAACGGTTTTCACGACACAGCCAACGCTATAGCCACTTCAGTATCCACCAAGGCACTGAAGCCCCGGGTGGCCATTGTGCTAGCCTCATCTATGAACCTTTTGGGGGCCATGACCTTTACCGGGGTGGCCAAAACCATAGGCGGCAAGATTGCCGACCCCTCTCATCTGGAAAACGGTTTGTATATAGTAATAGCCGCGCTGCTTGCGGCTATCGCCTGGAACCTGATTACCTGGTATTACGGTGTACCCAGCAGTTCGTCCCATGCCCTGATAGGCTCTTTGGCCGGGGCCGTTATCGCGGCGGCGGGATTTTCGGCGGTGAATTTCAAAGGTTTTTTCAGTATACTGCAAGCCCTTATTTTATCACCGTTTATTGCCTTCGTGATCGGTTACATTATAATGAGTCTTATTAAAATAATTTTTCGCCATGCCCATCCGGTGAAGATGAATCGTCGCTTTAGAATACTGCAGATTTTTACCGCTGCCTGGCAGTCATTCAGTCACGGTACCAACGATGCCCAGAAATCGATGGGTATCATTACCTTCGCCCTAATCGCAGGGGGGTTCCAGGACAGCACGGATATTCCCTTTTGGGTAAAGCTGTCTGCGTCCATTGCCATGGCCCTGGGGACTTCTATCGGGGGCTGGAAAATAATAAAAACGGTTGGTACCAGAATTATAAAACTGGAGCCTGCCAGCGGTTTCGCCTCCGATGTGACTTCGGCCTGCGTAATTCTGGCAGCCACACTGCTAAAAATGCCGGTCAGCACCACTCATGTCATTTCTTCTGCTATAATGGGAGTTGGCTCCTCCAGAAGGTTTTCCGGCGTCAAGTGGGGTACGGCCCAGAAAATTGTAACCGCCTGGGTTATTACCCTGCCGATAACCATACTGCTGGCTATGATTACTTATTCGCTCATCTCGTTATTTTTGTAGGTTAAATTGTCTTCGGGTTGCGGGCAGCGTCCGGGTTTGTGCTATCCTTTATCCTGCCCGCCAGGAGTCCTCCTATCTTTCCCGCCTCCACTGCGCTTAACGCCCCCCAGCCGCCGGTTTTTATTTTCTCCAGCAGTCCCAGTTCGTCAGCGATTTCCAGTTTTAATTTATAGCGAAGCATTTCCGCTTCTGTTTTATACCTTTTTCTGTTCCGGCTCACGAGCATAGCTTTTCCCCCTCTATGGTTTATGTGAAACACAAACCCTTCCCCCCATATGGAGGAAGGGTTTTCACAGGGCCGTAAAAAACCTGTCTTGCAATTTAGCGGCATAGGCAGCCCGTCAGAAAACCAGGACTGAACGGGTGCCGGTAAAACCGCAATTGAAATGCACCTGGCTGCATCCGGGTTATTTTCCTGCCCTGATGTTTATATTGTTGGTTTTAGGAAAGTTTAATATGTGTTCTGTAGCATGGAAAATGTATGCAAAATAAACGGAGCCCCAAAGGACTCCTGTTGTGCTCAACTGACTTCGTCATCTCCCGGCCCGGCCACTCTGACCCGGACTTTGGTTTCTCCTATTACCTCGGCGTACACACCTAGCTCAAAATCTACTCTGATGCGCCCTTCTTCTGTCACTATTGATTCCATGCACTGGGGAGGTTTAATTACCATGGCCCTTGCTTCTGTTAGATTAAAGCTCTGGAAATCGTATTCGCTCAGTGGAATTATTTCCTCAAAATTAATGGCCTGGCGAATAAGATCCGTGGATTTCCCCTTATTGTAGGCATACCATATGTGTACTTCAAAAATACCGTTAACCCCTACCCCGACTGTATTACCGTCATTCACATTGGTGACTTCCGGCTCCTTTAAGCGCATCTGGGTAATGGATGTCCCCAGAACCGCATGAGGATCATATCCCTCCGCCGGAACAAAGTGCTGGCTGTAGCGGAAATATTTTTTGGCCGTCCCGCAGACAGCTTTGGTGATAATCTCCCGGTATGCGCTTTTCGGGAAAACTTTCGAACTTCTTTCCGCACCGGTAACTTCACTCACTGCTTTCCCCCTCCTTTAGGACAATATTAAATAAAATGTCTGCGTCAGAATCCGCACATTTACGATCACAATATAGTATGTTTAACGGTCGGCAAGTGTGACGTATTCGCCATGGGTTTGCCGTGAGGGTATGAATGATAGTACAGTGGTTTATTAACCGCAACCACTTAAAAAGGTTGACATGTCACCACTGGCTAATCTTATTAACCACCAGCTGTTAGCACAAGAAAAAATTAGGGCGTTCTGTATGATTATTGTTTCATATGTCCATATAATTTGTTAACATTAATAACAAATGGAAACGGGGGTGTATTTGTATGGGTGGTTGTTCCTGCGGCGACAAGGACATGGAATCCGTCCAGGGTTTCAGTGCCAGCGAGGGCCGGATTCTCCAACTGGTCAAAGTTGATTCTATTGAGGAGGCCAACAGGCTGCTCAGGGAAGAGGATCATATATATCTGGGGGTTTTCTGGAATAATAAACTGTCCAGCGAAGAATATGTTCTGGGCAAAGTAGAAAGGGAGAAAAAGGAAGCCCGGAAGGTGGGTTTCAGCATTTAACGAGGAAGGCCGGCTGCTGAAGGCCGGAGGAGGTTGGCGAAATGTTAGCCGGTGGACAGGAAATAGAGCTGTACATAGATAACCTGAACCATTCCGGAGAGGGAGTGGGACGCTGGCAGGGCATGGCTGTGTTCGTTCCGCTTTCCTTGCCCGGGGAAAGGGTCCGGGTGCGGATTGATGCTGTCAAAAAGAATTATGCCAGAGCCGGGTTGATGGATATACTGGAGCCGGGCACTGGGCGCTCAGTGCCCGGCTGTGCAAAATTTGGCAACTGTGGCGGCTGCAGTCTACAGCACATGGACTATGCCGGCCAGCTTTCCGCCAAGCAAGAACTGGTGCGGCAAAGCCTGAGCCGGATCGGCGGCCTGGGGGACGTACCGGTAATGCCAGTGCTTGGCATGGCTAATCCCTGGCATTACCGCAATAAAATACATCTTCAGGTGGAAGAAAAGGACGGCAGGCTGGTGCTGGGCTTCTATGAAGAGGGCTCCCACCGCCTGGCTGAAACCGCTTCAGTCATGTCCCAGCCTGTATCTGCAGACTGCAGCTGCCTGCTGGTGGACAGGGATTTAAATGATATAGCGTATAAAATTCAGGAGATGTTGAACAGCTACGGCTTAAAAGGCTGGAACCGGAACACCGGTTGGGGTTTAATGCGCCATGTGCTGTTGAGAAAAGCGGCGGGTACCGGTCAGATGATGGCGGTGCTGGTGACCGGGCCCGGAGAGTGGCCTGAGGGGGAACGGTTTGCCTCTGAACTGGCCGGTGCTTCTCCCGGCGTTGCATCCGTACTCCGCCATATTAATACCACTCCCGGCAGCCTGGTCCTGGGAGGCAGTACCTTTTTGCTCTACGGCAGGACGTACATACAGGACAGCCTGGGTGGATTGGTTTTTAACCTTTCCGCTGAATCCTTTTACCAGGTAAATCCGGCTCAGACAATGGTACTGTACCAAAAAGCTCTGGATTATGCGGGGCTTACCGGGTCGGAAACGGTGGTGGACGCCTACTCCGGGGTGGGCACCATAGCCCTTTTCCTGGGCCGCAGGGCGGGCCGGGTGGCTGGGCTGGAACTGGTGCTGGAGGCGGTGGAAGACGCCCGGGTAAATGCTGATTTGAACGGGATAGATAATGTTGAATTCCACCTGGGAGCTGTGGAAAAGCTGCTGCCCCGGCTGGTCCGCCGGGGGCTCAAGCCGGACGTGGTAGTGCTGGACCCGCCCCGCCGGGGCTGCCACATGCAGGTTCTGGAAACCATTGCGGAAACACGTATTCCCCGGGTGGTTTACGTTTCTTGTGACCCTGGCACCTTGGCCAGGGATTTGCGAAGGCTGGTGGATTGCGGCTACAAGGTTGAAGAAGTTCAGCCGGTGGATATGTTTCCGCAGACCAGCCATGTCGAAACTGTTTGTCTAATAACAAGGAATACCAAGGGTTACAGCGATTTATAAATTAAAAGAGGGTGGTTTTTCCACCCTCTTTCCACCCTAATTTGTTTGTGGGTGGCAAAGCTTTTCAAATATATCAACCGTATTTTTGGACATCTTGTCTGTTGCATGTGTGTAAGTATCCATTGTGGTTGCAAGCCTGGAATGACCAAGCCTTTCCTGAACATCCTTCATGTTTGCACCATTTTCAATCAACAAAGTTGCATGAGTATGGCGCAAAGCATGAAAGTTGAATTGAATCATCAGTTCATAGTTTATTACCCGGCTGCAATATCTAATGCTTTCAGTTGTTACCAATCCACCGCTTTCATTAGTACAGACAAAGTGAACTTGGTCATCAGTAGTTTTATAATCCTTTGTTCCATCAACAGAATAGATTCTGTCATTCTTATCAACATAATAAAAATTATAGAATTTACCGCACTTCAGGCGGTTTTCCATTTGCCATTTCTTATGCTTTTTAAGAATATCAACTAGGGTGTCACCTATGGGTATTTTTCGCACAGAAGAAGTAGTTTTGGTTGTTCCAAAATACCATTGTTTCTTTTCTTTTTTTAATAATAGTCGATTGATTTCAATAACCTTTTTTTCAAGGTCAATGTCATTCCAAGTTAAGGCACAACATTCACCAACTCTTGTTCCAGTGTGATAAGCAATTTGTAATGGGATATAGAATGAATTACCCTGGGGAAATCTTTCAATAATCCTTTTAAATTCATCCTGGGATATAACCCTTCTGTCAGTTTCAGCTTTCATATTTTCATTCTTTGGCAGCTTCACATATTGCATGGGGTTCTCTTTGATGAACTTATAAGGGAAAACCGCTGCTTTGAATGAACCTGAAAGAACTGACACAATATTCACCATGTAATGCTTTGTGAAGCCTTTAGTTGATTTTTCATTAACAAACTGTTGAAGAATTGCGGGTGTAATAGATTTCAGCTTATATGAACCAAGAACAGGTTTGATATGGTTTGCAATGATTCTTTTATAACCGTCAATAGTGTTATACTTGCAGTTCATTTCAACATAGTTTTTCATCCAATAATCCATGTAATCTGATACTGAAATTTCAGTTGGTTCAAATAATAAACCTGCATTTTCATACTCTTGCAGTGCTTTTCTCAAAGCCGCTTCTGCTTCTTTCTTGGTTTTTCCACCCTTCCTTTCAATCTTCTTCCTTTTCCCATCAACCTTACCTAAATCAAAATAGTAATACCAGTTGTCACCACGTTTTCTTGTACCGCCTGTCATAAAAATTACCACCTTTCATTTTTGTTTGTTCCAAAGGTGATAAAATGCTATAATTACTATGTATGGGTGCATTTATCCCTTTGGTTAAATGTATCTAAATAATCCCTTGGTGTTGGCAGCACCGGGGGTTATTTTTTTTTATGCCTTTTCTGATTTTTTGAAGATTTCAAAGGCAATTGATTTTTTAATTGTATTGCAAAAATCTTCAAATTCTTCTTCTGAAAAAGTAGTGGTCATATCATCTTTGCTTAAACTAACGGTAAAGGTTTCAGTATCTGAAACTTTGATTTCTTCACCATTGTCAACAGTCTCTAAGTGCCATTCTTGAACATCTTTTTCAAATCGAATTAGGTACTTAAGTGATTCCAGGTATTTAATAAAACAGGACAATTCTTCAGTTTGGTCAGCAAGGAAAGTGTTTTCTTCTCTTTCCATTGGCACATCATAACCCATCAACCAACCTTCACTTACATCCAAGGCTTTGGCAAGATGATATATTGCTTTTTGCTTTGGCTGCCTATCACCATTTTCATATTTTCTGATGCTGATTTCTGAAATGGATGATAACTTTGATAATTCCTTTTGTGTTAATCCCCTATCTTTTCTTAAAGACTTTATTCTTTCACCTACATTCATTTTCATCACCTCTATATCAGTGTAACACATTCGTATTAAAATCTAAAGATACAAAAAGAACTATTTTTATATTGACAGTAACTTTTGTATCTGATAAGATAATAACAGATACAAAAGTTACTGTCAATAAGTTTTGTATCGAAAACTGAACTTTTTTTAAAGATTGGTTCAAGAAATTGAAAGGAAGGTGAAAAACATGAAGTTGGATTCCCAAAAATTACTTCTTGGAATGGCAAATGCTTGTATTACAATTACCCAACTTGCAGAAAAGTCAAATGTTTCAAGACCTGCTTTGACCAGGTGTGCATCCGGGAAAAGCAATCCCAAACCATCAACCATTGGAAAGATAGCAAAAGCACTGAATGTCAAAGTGGAAGATTTAATTGAAGGGGGTGAATAAGGGATGGAAGATGATGTTCTTTATACAGTTGCAGAAGTGGCAAAGTTGATAAAAACAAACCCGGCTTATGTGTATGAACTGATAAAATCTAAATTGTTACCAACTTTGAAGCTTGGAAGCATGAAAGTTAGAAGGTCAGCATTGTTGGAATTCCTTGAAAAGTATGAAGGCTATGACCTTACAAAGCCTGAAGAAATCAAACAGCTTAAATTGAACAAAGTCAGTTAAAGTAGAAGGGAGGGGTATCAATAGTGAATATTAAAACTGATGAATGGGATGGCTGCATCAATGAATTCTATAAAAGTGTTGGTGATGAAGGAATCCATGGTCATATAACAAGGGAAGTTTACAATCAGTACGTTGATTTTTGTAAAGTTGAAAATGCTCGTATCACCAGGGGAATAATTGATTTTTCAAGGCAAATTGTAAAGCGATTCAATTATAAGGTTATTGATAGAAAAATAACCGGAAAAAAGCGTAGAATCTTTAAACACCAATTAAAAAAGTTGTCCCCTTATAAGCAAGTGTTATTTAATGATAGCTTTTTGGATGAAATCAGCATTGATGAAATTGAAAATCAACCTACAAACAAAGTTTACAAGCGGTATCAGGAACACTGTGAAGGGAAAGGGATTAAACCTATAAGCAATATTGCTTTTTCAAAAATGGTTAAAAGGAAATTTGGTGTAAGAATTGTTGATAGAAAAATTAAGGGGGTGAAATATCGTATCTTTGTAAAATCAGCTTGTGAACTATCTTGAACTATAAAAAAGTTAGTAAACATACGGGTTTTAATCGGTTAAAGGTCAAGTTAAGCATAGGTCAAGATGCTTTTACTATAGTAAAACATTTTAAAATAATCACTAAAATATTATAAATCCTTAAAATATAGAAATATAGAAAAATCAATAAAGATTTAGCCTGAACTTTAACCGGAACCGTAAAAAACACAGTATTTATAATACTTTCAGAGGTTCAAGAAAAAACAGTCATTTTAAACGAAGTTCTATGTTGAACACAAGCGGAACTTTAAAAAACCCGCCTGATGATGACCTGCTGGGTGCAGGTCGAAATCCCCGAAAGGGGATAGCGGGATACCCGTTGGCTTAATGGGAGTTTAATGCCACCCATTTTATATAAATTGTTCTTTGAAAAGTTAATATCAATAATTCTAAAAATATGAAAGGATGGTCAAGGATTATGAAAAAATCAAATTGGCAAGTTGCTTATGAAAATTGGATGGGTGAAAGGACTGAAAATGAACTTTCAAAAAGGAATGCACTTGATGCAGAACTGGACAAGCAGTTGAATGAATGGCTGCCGGATGAAGTGTTTGAAGAAATTTATAATAAAATGGCTGCTTTGGAAGCACTGCATGAAGAAGAAGGATTCAGGGCTGGATTCAAGGCTGGAATGTTGGCAGCAATTGAAGCAATCAAGATTAATTCTGATTCTGAAAAGGCTGAAGCCACTGAATAACATTTTTGTTACCCAATGGCTTCACATGGTTCTATTAAATTCGCAACTTAATCTTATCATGTGAATCCAATATTTTCAAGATGAGTGATATTAAATGTCACAAACCATGTCACATTGATGCCCTTGTGGTGCATTATTATAAGGTGTTACAATGTTATCATAGATAAATTTGCAAAAACAAAAATGCAAATTTCGTGCAAATTTAATGCTATGGTATGCGCCATATCTTCATGATAAAATAGTTATAAGTTAAAGTATGATTGAAACACCGGGAAAAATTATCTTCCTGGTGTTTTTATTTTTGTGTGAAAGGCAGGTGTTATAAATGGCTAAAGGAAAATATCATGAATGGCTGACTGAGGAAGGCTTGCTGAAGCTTGAAGGTTGGGCAAGGGATGGATTAACTGATGAACAGATTGCATCCAACATGGGGATAAGCAGACGGACATTAAGTGATTGGAAAAACCAATTTCTTCCCATTTCTCTCACCTTAAAAAAGGGAAAAGAAGTTGTTGATACCCAAGTTGAAAATGCCCTTCTTAAACGTGCATTGGGTTATAAATATACAGAAATTACCAAGGAAAAAACCTTCAATCCTGATACCAAACAATATGACTTGAATGTAACCAAGGAAGTTGTAAAAGAAGTTGTTCCTGATACTACTGCACAGATATTTTGGTTAAAGAATAGAAAGCCGGAAACCTGGCGGGATAAACAAAATGTTGAAATATCAGGTCAGGTGAATAATCCATTTGAAGGGCTTACAACTGAAGAATTGAAACTTATTATTCAAAAATTATAAAAGAAAGGTTGATGAAAATGAAAACAAATATTAAAGCCAAGATTAAAACCCTGTTAGACAGCCATAAGGCAGTAAATAGGGAATTAATTGAAAAAATCCAAGGATGGGAAAAGGACACCTTTTATTCTGCTTCTTATAAACAGGAAAATATCAATAAACTTTTGAACGAAATTGAACAGAATAATGCAGCCTTTAATAAAAAGCTAAAGGCAACTATTTCTGAAGAAAAGGCAGCATTGGTTGGAACACCAAAAGAAAACCCCGCTGATTATCAAATGCAAGTTTCTAATGCGTTGGAATTCGTTAAATCAGTTGGTAAATCCCTTACAGATAAACAACTATCTGAAATTCTTGAACCATTTAAGGATGATATGAAAACAATGAAATTATTTAACCAGGTTGTTGAAGGTATATTTCCTGAAACAATCAGTGTTGCTGGTGCTTTGGCTTATCCATTTCAAAAAACTTTTGGAAAAGTAAAAAATTATAAAGTCATGGTCAATAACCTGGATGAAGTTGATGGTATGGCTAGTGATTTACTTAGTTCAAAACAAAGCCTGGAATCAGGTATAAAGGTAAAAATGTTTGTTTCTAAAATTGATGCTATCCATGAAGTAGCTACTTCTATGGATGCTTAACCGGAAGGGGGTGTAAAATGATATGAAATATCAGGATGATGCAAGTAAAAACACAGTAAACGGTTCCTATGTTGGGGTTAGAACTGCTTCACCTTTGGCTGATGCCCTTACCCCTGCTGATGATGGATATGACCATCTGAGGGCAACAGAGCATGTTGGAACGGTAACACAGGATGGGGATGTTAATGCTGTAAACCCAACACCTGCCGTTTAAAAGACTTGCCATTATATTTTAAAAGCTGCACCGGGAATTAACCTGGTGCAGCACTTTTTGTTTAAGGGGGGGTGAATTGATTTGACTGATGAAGAACTTGTGCTTGAATTTCAAAATGGTTATAAGGCAGCATTAGATGAACTAATTGAACGAAAAAAAAACTTGGTCAAATATTTTGCCAACAAATACATTGGTTTATCCGGTAAGATTTTATCGCTTGATGATTTGGAACAAGAAGCATGGATAGCTTTTATTCATGCAGTGAATAGTTTCAATTTCAGAGAGGACGAAATTAATAATTTTTCAGCGTTTGCGGGTACAATTATTGCTCGTAGGATATTAAATGTAATTACAATAAATGGGAATAGAACACATAAAAATTATATATTGGGTACATCAGTTGATGTGCGTAGTTTGTCGAATACAATTCCAGGCACGGATGGAGTTACCATAGAAGAAACTATTGCTGATGATAAATCTGAAGAACCGTTCTTGTCAGTTGAAGATGAACTTTATTATAAGGACTTGCGAAAGGATATTTTTCAATTATTGACTGATGTATTTAATGATAATATTAGAAAATCATTAATCATTGAAAATTATGGTTTGATTGGTTCACCAATGATGATGAAAGACCTTGCTTTAAAATATAACCTTTCAGATTCAAGAGTTCAATCTCTTATTTTTGATGGTATACGTATTATTAGGAAAAGTGAAGCCGGACAGGTTTTTATGTTGAAATATAAAAATGAATGTATTCACCAGTTAGAATTGGAGAAGGGTTCAATAAATCAATTTTCATTACCTGATGTTGTAATAACTAGGATGGAAATTATTGATAACCTTATGAACAGCATTTTATCTAAATGTGAGGTGGTGAACGCATGAAATCATATAAAAAAATTAAGCAGATGATTGAAAACAAAACTGATGAATTGGAAAAAATGGTTTATTTTTTACAAAATAATCAAGATGCTATATCGAAAGATGAACTTTCAAAACAGATGATGCTTTGTAAAGAGAAGAAAAATGAAATTTGCAATTTAGTGAATGAACAAAAAGTTATTGAAATAGCAGTATCATCAATGCCTAATGCATTGTATTCCAAATTGCTAAATTTAAGATACATTCAAGGTAAAACTTGGACTGCTATTGCAGAAGAATTAAGTTCAAGTTGTGAATCAGCACATACCACACATAACAGAGCATTAAAACAATTCTATATTTTAAAAGAATTGCAATGTAAATCTATGAACACACATATTGAAGTACTTACCCCCCATTTATGGGCGGTTCGATTCAGCTATCTTGAATACATATTTGAAACTGATTGTAAATCCAATGTTGTTCCTATTCAAGAAGAAAGTGGAGTAATAACTAAAGATGGTATACTGATTCTCAATGAAGATAATCAAAATTATCAACTACTAAAAGAATGGTTTTCTAAACTAATGAAGAGGGCAACTAAACAATTAAAACGAGAATTGGTTACAAAAAGTAAACAACATAATACAGATATGTATCAGCTTTTATATATAGCTATGATACAGGTTGAATTGGAAAGAAAAGCAAAATCAATAGCAGATTCTAAAAGAAAGGGGTGTGGTTCATGAACCAAAACATTGAAGTAATCAACAAACATTTGTGGGCGGTGAAGTTCAGCTTCCTTCCCTTCATATCAGAAATTGATTATAAGCCGGATGCAGAAATACCAGCATATGAAGAATTTGGGCGGGTAACCAATGGTGGATTGCTGATATTGAATAAGGATTATCCGGGCTTTCAGATTTTCAAAGACTGGTTTCCAAAGCTGATGAAGAAGAAGGATAAGCAGTTGAACAGGGAAATCAGAGCAGCACAGGTTTTAAAGAATAAAAATGATTGGCAAATTGCATATTCTGCAATGCTTCAGGTAGAAGCAGAACGGAGGAAGAAAGAAAGGGGTGAAAAGTAATGGGAACAATAAGGTCAACACTTCAAATGTATGACGGAATGTCAGGGCCGCTTAGAAGTATTACAAAGGCTTTAAATATTACAGTTAACAGTTTTGAAGCTATGCACACTGCTTCAGGTAATGCGATTGATACCAGCAGTATTCAAATTGCACAGCGTGAATTAGCATCAGCTTCCAGGGCTTTTGATGCAATGGAAGAAGAAATAAGACAGGCAAACCAGGGACAACAGCGATTTAATGAAAGCATTCGTAATGGTCAAGATGCTGCTGATGGCTTATGGAATAAAGTGAAAGGCGTGGCGGCTGCTGTTGGTGCTTATGTTGGAATAACCAAAACCCTTAATTTATCAGATGTGCTGGTTTCTACTAAAGCAAGACTTGACCTTATGAATGATGGATTACAAACATCAGTTGAATTGCAGAACATGATTTATGCTTCTGCCCAAAGGTCAAGAACTTCCTACATTGACACTGCACAAGCTGTTGCAAAACTTGGTATTCTTGCAAAAGATGCTTTTGGAAACAATAAAGAAATGGTTGTTTTTGCTGAACAAATGAACAAACAGTTCAAAATTGGCGGTGCAAGCATCCAGGAACAGACAGCAGCAATGTATCAGTTGACCCAAGCAATGGCTTCAGGAAGGCTTCAGGGGGATGAATTTAGGTCAATCATGGAAAATGCGCCTATGCTGGCACAAGCAATTGCAAAATATACAGGAAAATCAATGGGTGATTTGCGCCAAATGTCGGCTGATGGTGAAATTACCGCTAATATCATCAAGAATGCAATGTTTGCAGCAGCAGATGAAACGAATAAAAAATTTGCTGAATTGCCAATGACCTGGGGGCAGGTTTGGACTTCCATTACAAATAAAGCAGTAAAAGCCTTTGACCCTGTACTTGCAAAAATAAGTCAGATTACAAACAATGATGATTTTCAAACATTGGTTGATAATGTTGTTGGTGGAATAGTAATTATTGCAAGTGCTGTGGCTGGTTTATTTGGAATCTTGACTTCAATTGCTGGTGGTTTTTCTGACAACTGGCCAATGATTGAACCAATTGTTCTTGGGATAGCTGCGGCAATGTTATTGTATAATGGTGCCTTAATAGCAAACAGTGTTATCCAGGGTATTAATACAGCTATTCAGACAGCACAAGCAATTGCCATTGCAACCAAGACAGGCGTGACCATAGCACAAGCAGCAGCAACCAATCATTTGACAGTGGCACAATGGGCTTTAAATAGTGCAATGCTGGCTTCACCTATCACTTGGATTATACTTGGCATTATTGCTTTAATAGCACTATTCTATGCAGCGGTGGCGGCAGTCAATCATTTTGCAGGAACTTCAGTCAGTGCAACAGGAATAATTTTTGGAGCATTTGCAGTATTGGGTGCGTTCTTGTGGAATTTATTCTTAGGTGTGTTTGACCTTATACTTGGTGTTATCAATGCGCTGATTAATCCGTTCATAAGGTTTACAAATTTTCTTGGTAATGTGTTTACTAATCCAATATCTTCAATAATTTATTTGTTTCAGGGAATGGCTGATGGGATTCTTGCTATACTTCAGAAAATTGCTTCAGCAATGGATTTTGTGTTTGGTTCAAAAATGGCTGACACTGTTTCAAGCTGGCGGTCAGGATTAAAAGATATGGCTGATGCAGCAGTTAAAGAGTATGCGCCAAATGAGAATTACCAAAATGTAATGAATGAATTGAATTTAAGTGTTGATGATTTGGGATTGAAGCGCATTGAATACGGTGATGCCTGGAATGTTGGATATAGTGCTGGTGAAAATCTTGAAAGTAAATTTGACCTTGGGAATATTCTTGGTGGTGCTTCCAATTCTCTTGATGCTTTTGAAATGGGAAACAGCCTTGATGGAATTTACAATGGGGTTGGTGATACTGCTGGTAATACAGCAAAAATGGCTGATTCTATGGATGCAAGTGAAGAAGAACTTAAATACTTGCGTGACCTGGCAGAACAAGAAGTGGTCAACCGCTTCACAACTGCTGAAATCAAAGTTGAAATGAATAATGAAAACCATATAAGTTCTGAAATGGATTTAGATGGTGTTGTGGCGCACCTTGAAGAAAAGCTTTATGAAACAATGCAGGTTTCTGCGGCAGGGGTGCATTATTAAACAAATTTAATACAGAAAGAAAACCCCATGAAATCAATCATGGGGTTTTTCAATGGGAGGGGATGCAAGGGAAATGAATAAAAAGCTGATGAAGCTTTATTCCCATATAAGCCTTGCAAAGCGTGAATTCTTTTTTTATTGCAACCTGAAAGCACCTTCTTTTTATAAGCCTGAAAGAGAATACCTGGTTGACCTATGCAATGAATTCCAAGCTTTCTATGAAGGTGATGATGAAGTATTGGTGGTCAATATGCCCCCAAGACATGGAAAGAGCAGAACAGCCGGGTTATTTGTTGAATGGGTTCTTGGTTATAACGGAACTGAAAAAATTATGACTGGTTCATATAATGAAACCCTTTCAACCATGTTTTCAAAGAATGTCAGAAATAGCATCCAGGAAACAAAGGTTGATAAATACAAAGTCACCTATTCTGACATATTTCCAAACACCAGGATAAAACAAGGTGATGGTGCAATGAACCTTTGGAGTTTGGAAGGGGGGTATAATAATTACCTTGCAACTTCCCCCACTGGTACTGCAACAGGCTTTGGTTGTACTCTGATGATTATTGATGACCTTATTAAGAACGCTGCTGAAGCTTACAACGAAGAAGTTCTTCAAAAGCATTGGGATTGGTTCACAAACACCATGCTTTCCAGGCTTGAAGAAGGCGGTAAAATCATTATAATCATGACCCGGTGGGCAACAGGTGATTTGGCTGGCAGGGCTTTGGAACATTACCGGGGGCAAGGCGCAAAGATTAAACATATCACCATGAAGGCTTTACAGGATGATGGTTCAATGCTTTGTGATGAAGTGCTTTCACATAAATCATATCAAGCAAAGATTAAAGCAATGGGTTTGGATATAGCATCCGCAAACTATCAGCAAGAACCTATTGATATAAAAGGCAAGTTATACACCAGCTTCAAAACATATAAGAAGCTTCCAAAGGATGAAAAGGGCAATCTTTTATTCACAGCAATCAGAAATTACACTGATACTGCTGACCAGGGTGATGATTACCATTGTTCAATTGACTATGGTGTTTATAACAATGAAGCTTATGTGCTGAATGTTCTTTACACCAAAGATGGAATGGAAATCACTGAACCTGCAACGGCAAAGATGCTTCATGATGATGATGTGAATGTAGCTGATATTGAATCCAATAATGGTGGGCGTGGGTTTGCTAGGTCAGTTGAACGAATATTGAAAGAAGTTCATCACAGTAACAAAGTGCAAGTAAATCCATTCCATCAATCCAAAAACAAGAACGCAAGAATCCTTTCCAATTCAACCTGGGTTATGAACCATGTTTATTTCCCGGTTAATTGGAATGACAGATTCCCTGAATACTATGCTGCAATGACCAAATATCAGAAAGAAGGAAAGAACCTTCATGATGATGCACCTGATGCGACAACAGGCATTGCAGAAAAAATTGGTCAGGGTGATAGATTTAGTTTTGATTAAGAAAGGGGGCAATTTAAATGTTTAATATTTTTAGTGAAATGTCAAGAATTAACAATATAATAAAACAAGTTGCAAAGACTAGGTTGACAGATAAGCAGTTTCTTGAATTAGAAATTGGTAAGTGGAAGCGTTCACCCAAGAGAAAAGCCATGATTACTGGTGAAAAATACTATGCTGGTGACCATGACATTCTGACCCGGAAAAGAACCGTAATTGGAAGGGATGGTTTGCTGCAAGAAGTTGAAAACCTTCCAAACAATAAGCTTGTTGATAATCAGTATGCAAAGATGGTTGACCAAAAGGTTAATTATTTGCTGGGGAAACCTTTAACATTTGATACTGAAAACAAAGCATATGCTAATGCACTGAAGCTGGTGTTTAATAAGAGATTTCAGCGGACATTAAAAAACCTTGGTGAAGATTCCTTGAATGGTGGTATTGGTTGGCTTTATCCTTATTACAATGATTTGGGTGAACTAATTTTCAAGAAGTTTGAACCTTATGAAATCCTTCCATTTTGGAAAGATGCTGACCATACTATTCTTGATTGTGCGGTTCGCTTATATGAAGTAGATGCTTATGAAGGCAGCACTGAAAAAATCATTGAAAAGGTTGAAGTGTATAATATCAATGGGATTCAGCGGTTTATTCTTCAGAATAAAACCCTTATTCCTGATATGGATAATCCATCAAGCAATTACATAATTGTTGAAGATGAAGAAGGCAATTTTGAAGAATATAATTGGGGCAAAATTCCCCTGATTCCTTTTAAGTATAACAATAAAGAAATGCCTTTGATTAGGCGGGTTAAATCCTTGCAGGATGGAATCAATACAATGCTTTCTGATTTTGAAAACAACATGCAGGAAGATGCAAGAAATACCATTCTTGTCATTAAGAATATGGATGGAACAAACCTTGCTGAATTCCGGCATAACTTGGCAACCTATGGTGCTGTTAAGGTCAAGACAGTTGAAGGTGCTGATGGTGGTGTTGATACTCTTACAGTAGAAGTCAATGCTGATAATTATAAAGCAATCTTGGAACTGTTCAAAAAGGCATTGATTGAAAATGCAAGGGGTTATGATGCCAAAGATGACAGGATGTCAGGGAATCCAAACCAAATGAACATTCAAAGCATGTATTCTGATATTGATTTAGATGCTAATGGAATGGAAACTGAATACCAGGCTTCCTTTGAAGAACTGCTTTGGTTTGTCAATACCCATCTTACTAATACCAGTCAAGGCACCTTTGAAGGTCAAGAAGTTGAAGTTATATTCAACCGGGATATTCTTATTAATGAATCTGAAACCATTGAAAACTGTTCCAAGTCAGTTGGAATCTTATCAAATGAAACCATCATTTCACAGCATCCTTGGACTTCTGATGTTGAAAAAGAATTGAAACGAATTGAAGAAGAAAAACAGAATTCAATAATGGATGAATATACTGCTGCTTTCAAAGGCGGTGGAACAGTTGAAGAATGATAAGTATTGGAAAAAACGTTTTGAAATCCTTGAAGCAGCGCAACTTCAGAAAGGTCATTCCTATTATTTAGACTTGGAAAAACAATTCAGGATTGCAATATCTAATGTTGAAAAAGAAATTTCAAAATGGTATGTAAGGTTTGCGGTTAATAATGATATTTCATTGACTGAAGCTAAGAAGCTGTTGAACACCAGGGAACTTGCTGAATTCAAATGGGATGTTCATGAATATATCAAATTTGGTGAAAAGAACGCAATGAACCAATTATGGATGAAGCAGCTTGAAAATGCTTCAGCAAGGGTTCATGTTTCCAGGCTGGAAGCTTTAAAAGTTCAGATGCAACAACAGATTGAAGTTCTTTATGGTAACCAAGTTGATGAACTTGATAAATTGGCAAGAAACATCTATTCGGAAGGTTATTACCACACAGCCTTTGAAATTCAGAAGGGTTTCAATATTGGTTGGGATTTACAACCAATAAATGAAAATCAGATTTCAGCAGTAATATCAAAACCGTGGACTGCTGATGGGAAAACCTTCAGTGATAGAATATGGACTAATAAACAGCAGCTTATCAATTCAGTGCATACACAGCTTACCCAAAGTATTATAAGAGGGGATTCCCCTGATAAGGCAATCAAGAACATTGCAGAACAATTTAATGTAAGTAAGAATAAAGCAGGAAGGCTGATAACAACTGAATCAGCCTTCTTTGCTTCCACTGCACAAAAAGATTGTTTCAATGCACTTGATGTTGAAAGATTTGAAATTCTTGCAACCCTGGACAATAAAACAAGTCAGATTTGCCAAGATTTAGATGGTCATGTGTTTACTATGAAAGATTTTGAAGTTGGGGTGACAGCACCCCCATTTCATGTTTGGTGCAGAACAACCACTGTTCCCTACTTTGAAGATGATTATGGGGAACGTGCTGCAAGGGGTGCTGATGGAAAGACCTATTATGTACCAGGTGATATGAAATATGCCGATTGGAAAAAGACCTTTGTAAAAATTTAGGGGTGATGACTTATGAAGCGTTGAAAATACAGGGGTACTGTTACCCCTAAAAACTTTTTTTCGTGGCTTATAGGGCATTTTAGAAGGTCGCTTTTTCCAGCGTTTCCAAAAAAATATGTAAAATACAGACCCCTGGACTTCGGTTCAGGGTTTTTTCTTTTTGTCGAAACAAACCGAATTGTGGACAAGTCAAATTATAATATTGATATGGCAGCATGACTGCCAAATATTATTTTGGGAGGTTCACAAGATGAACAAAAAATTCAAAAAGCTTTTCTGGACAATGTGCTTGGCTGCATTGGTGATTTTATGCCAAGCACCGCAAGCAATGGCAGCAGGAGAAGTAACAACTGTTTCAACTTTTTCAGGACTGTATTCAGCAATAATTCAGGCAAATGATGGTGATGTAATAGGTATCACAGGATTGATAGACCAAAATGCAATTCAAAACATAGGGTATGCAGATAAACACATCACCATAAAGCGAATGGATTCATCTGCTATTTTGAGAATTCAGTCTGAAGCTATATATCAGAACATAACCTTTGATGGGGGTGGAATTGATTCTACTGCTGCATTTGTTATTACTAATGGGAATATTACATTTCAAGATTGTGTATTCCAAAACAGTTTAACCAGTACAGCAAATGGGGGTGCAGTCTATGTTCTTAATAAAACTACATCCTTCAAGAACTGTACTTTTAATAACAATACTGCTGTTCAAGGTGGTCATATTTATGTGGCTAACCCTGCAAATGTCACCATAGAGAACTGCACATTTGAAAATGGTCATGCCTTGTCAGATGGCGGTGCAATAAAGAATACTACTCAACCACCAGCATCATGTAATATTACTTCAAGCATTATTACAAATAATTCAGCGGATAAATATGGCGGTGGCATTTCAAATACAGGCAACATAGTTATCAGTGGTACAAAGATATTTAATAACACTGCATCAGGTGGCGGTGCTGACATTGCCAGGTTTTCATATTTTTTCTCTATGTATGATTCTATTGAAACGGAAGGTTTACTTGAACTGTTCAAAGATGATGAAATTGTTCCTAAAGGATGGGTGAATGATTATAATGCTGAATCAGGTATTGAAATTCCTGCTGGTTTTGACCTTTTATCACCAAATGTCCTTATGAAGCTGGATTATGAGATTCCACCAACTGAAGTAATTCTTAATTCATCATCCTTGGGAATTGCAGGGAATGGGAAAATAATAGGGCTTGAATCAGGAAAGCAATATAAGGTCACAGTGGATGATGTTATAAGCTATTCAAAATTTGATGGTACACTAACACCCAATGAATCAGAAATTGAAGCACTTCTTGGAACAGAAATTATTGGTTTAACAAATGGACTGACTTACAAGGTTGAAGAATATATACCAGCACCAGTTGAAGAAGAACCTGAAGAACCGGGAACGGTAATTCTTGATTCATCTTCCCTTGGAACAGCGGGTGATGGAAAAATATCAGAACTTACACCGGGGAAAACATACAAGGTCATAATCATTGCTTATGTAAAAGCAGATGGAACATTGACAAGTATTGAATCAGAAGCTGAACCGCTTAATGGAACAGATATTCTTGGATTGACAAATGGGAAACTTTACAAGGTGGAAGAATATCCATCTGTTGAACCTGAACCGCAACCTGAAGAAGAACCTGGACAGGACAACCAACAACCTGACCCTGAAGAAGAACCAGTTGACCAGGAAGAAGAACCTACACCCACACCTGAACCACAACCACAGCCTGACCCTACACCTGTACCAGTAACCCCTTCAACCCCTTCAGAATCCAATCACAGGTCAAGCAGCAGCCATTCAAACCATTCTGTTGTGGTTGAACCAGTAGTTGAACAGAAGGCAGCGGTTGTTTTGTCCTATGGAAAAGCAGTCTTGGACACCACAAAAACTGAATATCTGCTTGGGTATACTGATGGTCTAATGGGTAATAAAGACATTGTTACAAGGGCACAGCTTGCCCAAATCGTGTATAGGCTGTTGACCACTGAAAGTAAGGCTGCTGTTTATTCTGAAAAGAACAACTTCAAGGATGTTGCATCTAATGCCTGGTACAATGAAGCAGTCAGCAGCATTGCAAATGCAGGTTTGATTTCAGTGGGTGCTGATGGGAAGTTCAACCCTGACAAGAATGTCACCTGGGGTGAAATGGTGACCATCTTGGCAAAGTTTGCTGAACCCAATTTCGAATGGAAGATAATCACCAGGCATTGGGCAAGGGATGCCATTAACACTGCTATATCTTATCGCTGGTTTGAATATAATGACCAATTCAACCCTGATGGAGAAGTAACAAGGGTGGAAATGCTGACCTTCATTTATGCCATATTTGACTGGACAACTGAATAATCAATAGATTATCAAAACACCCTTGGACTGAAACTGTTCAAGGGTGTTTAATACTATGATATAATAATTGAAAATTAACTTTCAAATGCCTTTAGAAGCTTATATTTAGCTTTTAAAGGGGTGTTTATATTTGGGGGTATAGATTGTATTACCTTGCCTTAATAAAAGCGAATAGAAAGGAACTGGTTGCTAATGAACATAGAAATAAATGAAAAGCAGATTGCATCTGCAATTATTAATGACTTGAAAAGACACAATTTGATTGGTGAGAAACAAAATGTCACTGTAATATATAATGCTGAATCCAAAGATATTCTTTATACAGTCAGTGAAGTTGCCGAATTAATAAAATCAAATACAAAATTCGTTTATGACATAATCAGGGCTGGTTTACTTCCGGCATTAAAACTTGGTTCAATGAAGGTGACACGTTCAGCATTACTTGAATTCCTTGAAAAGTATGAAGGGTGTGACCTTACTGACCCATTTAATATAAAACCTATTGACCAGCTTAATGAGGAAAAATAATAAACAGGGTGGCAATTCCACCCTGTTTCCACCCGGAAAAGCGTTTTTTTATTTTATCGCAAAATATACATAGTAAAACATAGTAAAACAGTTTCCGAAAAGTGCTTATTTCACAAGGGTTTCAGGTTATCTAAAATAAAAGCAGGTAAAGATAAATAAAAGTGTTTTGATTAGTACCAACATACCAGCCATGTGGAGACGGTCGTATTGATGTCAAGGGTAAAATAGAGAGTGTGCGAAAGGTCCAATATTTAAGCCATTTGCGGGTTTTGGGAGACGGAAGTCGGAATCCCAAAACCGTGATTTTATCGTCAGTGGGAATATGTCCACAAGGCGGATTTTGAAGCGTACAGAGCAGATTAGATGTCATAGTCCGGTGAGTGAGCAGGTTAGATGTTAGGCCCTCATGACAGGTCAGATTGGATGTTTTTTTCGGTGAGAGAGCAGGTTGGATGTCGTGTGTATCGAACTCTTTTACACAAGGTTTTGACGGCCATAAATGCATAAAATCAGTTTCAGAATCAATTTAGACGCATTTATAGCGGATGATGGAAATGAAGCGCAGGAGCAATATTGAAATTATTTACGGCAAGGCAAAAAGGAAAGGAACCCATTACAGTGCAAAACGTGAGAAGCATGATTGAACTATTCGGTTTAAAACGAAGAGTTTACTATGAATTTATCAAAATCATGAGGTGAGAAAGTGTATAAACAACTTTTGACGAAAAAATTTTTTCGAGATAATCCGTACTTGGAAAACTCCGCGCAACGGTTTATTTATAGCATCCTTTTATACGAAGGGCTCGAAGATACAGCCAATGAAATAATGATGAAGCAAGTAGGGGTGAGCGATGAACGCGTTGAACAGATCACTCGGGAGAAGGAACTAATCCAGTCAGAACAAAACCCTGAGGAGATATTTCAGCTCTTACGTAAAAAAATAGATGTGGTCAATCGGGTCGACCTAATTAAAAGGGCATTGGAATTTGAAGAAGTGCTCCTACCTATGGTGACGGAAAAGCTGATGCGTAGCAACCATGATATTTTCATTGAAAATTCAATACGGCTTCTTGCTAGAAGTAAAAAGGACTATTCTCCGTTGCTGAAGGAACAGTATGCTGAGATACGAAGCCCTTATGTGCAGTCATTAGTTTGTCTGATTCTTGGCTTTCGGGGAGAAGAAGCTACTGTTCCTTGGATGATGGATGAATTTTATGAAATGAAGAAGATGCATCCAAATGAAACTTATAATCAGGGACCGCTGCTTGCTTTGCATGAACTCAATAGTCGTTTCTATAAAAAATAATAACTCTATACTGTATTTGGCGATACGATAATAATTTTGTGATTAACAAAAGGTAGTGAGAAAATGCAAATTGCTCTGACCAAAAAATTAGCGGATGCTGTGGGAATAAATCATCCGTTTGCTCAAAAGGATGAAAATCCACTGTTTTCGTGGACAGCAAACTGGACAAAGGTGTGGGACAATCATAGAACAGAGGATATGATTGTGTTGGTGAACAACGCTACACGCTTTACTGTTGCGATTTACCAAGTTAAACGAAAATATCTGAAAAATGTGGAAAAAATGATGAAAACAGCCATTTCTAATACCCTGTTGTTCATGACTTTAAACCCCGAGGTAGTGGTGGAATACATGCATTTAGCAGGCGAAGTAGAGTTAGCACAAAATCGCAATAGACAGACAGCAGCATGGGTAACAAAGGCGGGGATGGACTGCTGTTTCTATGTTGGAAGAGAATACAACGGTATTGAGAAAATGTCCAGTGATACGGTTGGAGCATCCGCAAATTACCGTCATGTCAATTATTCCAGTAACATTAACGATGGGTTTGTTCCTTACCGGGCAATGATTAACGCACTATCTGAGCTTACAGGAAAGCAAGCCTACAAATACCGTGCTTTTGAATTGCTGGTCTCACTTGATTTGGGGGTATACAAGGCGGTGCGGAGGATTATTGTACCCGCGGACCTGGAATTTGCACGGTTACACAAAGTACTGCAGTCAGTGTTTAGCTGGCAGAACTACCACCTATATGACTTTACCATCTTTGACGGCAATAAGCGCATGCCGGTTGCCAGAATTGTTCCATTTGAGGATGACCTGGAGTACGATGAAGATGCTATTTTAATGAAAGGGCACACCTTATCAGAGTTTTTTCCAGAGCACAAGCATATGCTCTATACCTATGATATGGGGGATAACTGGAAACATGAAATCCAGCTTATGCGTGTGATCGAAGACCACGACAAGGAATCACCCTACTTGCTGGAAGCGAGTGGTCAAACACCACCTGAGGATGTGGGCGGCGTAGGAGGATTTGTGAACTTCCGTGAAATCATGTTGAATCCTAGTCACCCGGAATATGGGGAAATGAAGGAATGGGCAAAGTATTGGACAATAGAGCTTGGTGATTGGAAAAGCCGTCCAAGGGTAATACATGATTGAATTGTATATGACATCAATATTATTTTCTCAACCGTATGGCTGAAATTCATACTTAGCATAGATGAAGGCCTTTATTTGAAGGGCTAAGAAATGGCTATTTTAGCGGCTTTTGAAATAGAATTTTGACATCCATTCTGACCACTGGATTTAGCCTACCTACCACATGTGGAGTGCGTGGTAAGGATAGAAAGAAGGGATAAGACGTTTTATGGAAGCCCAAAATAGGAAAAATGTTTATGCTGGTATAACTGTGGATATTATTTTAAAAAAAGATCAAGGGACGGGGAAAAGGACGCGCAGAGTCGTCAAAGATGTCCTGACAAACTCACCGGCACATCCGAGAGGAATTAAAGTTAGACTCGTTGATGGGCAAATTGGAAGAGTGCAAGAGATTATAAAATGACTTGGCTTTATGCTGGTGAGGCGGCTGGGTGTGGGTAAGGAATTAATTATAAATCTCATCCGCTAATACATTAAGTTCTTTTGATATAGACACAATATCATGAATGGAAGCCGCAATCTCCTCTGCTGAGGCTGACTGTTCCTCAGAAACTGCTGCTATTTGGTGAATATGTTGACTTAAGTCTTTAATTGCCGAATTAATTAAGGTAAGAGTATTAGTAATCTCTTTTACAGAACCTGCAGTCCTGGAAGCTAACTTCCTGATCTCCTCAGCTACTACATTGAATCCTCTTCCTTGATCACCAGCCCTGGCGGCCTCTATTGTGGCATTAAGACCAAGAAGGTGGGTTTGGGCTGCTACATCCTTAATTAGATTAAGGACTGCGTCTGTTTTATGGACGTTATTAGTAATTACATCAGCTTGACTAGATAAATTAGTGGTAGTGGTAGCCAACTGCTCTGAAGCAGCGGATAAACCAGTAGTGGTCTGGTTAATTACATCTAAAGAACCTTCTAATCTTTTTGCGTCATCTAAAAGAGCTTCCCGAGCTAGAATTGGTTGTCCTATTAAAAGTGTACCAATAAGGTTTTCTTCATAATCCTTTAATGGTAAACCGATTCCCTGAAAAGGCACACCAAAAATCTCTTTAGGTATTTTTACTTCTACCCGTCTTTTGGTTTGAAGGACTTGATAGGCCAAACTCCCCTTTTTAATTAAATCGTTGGTCTTAATCCCCATTTCTAATGCTGTGCCTGATTGATAATAAAGATATTTTTCCTTATCGGTAACCCCCACAGCAAATTTTGCCCCAAGTAGAGTCTTAAAATTTTCAGCCATAATAATTGTGTTCTTCCAGTCAGAAATACTCATTTTATCAACCTGGTTCAAAAAACTAATTGCTTTGTTAGGTAGACTTTCCCCTGACCCAGGATTTCGCTCCTTTCCAATTAGAATTACCTTTTTAGTTAATACTTGTCTCTGTTTAATTATTTACTTTTAGTTATATCATCCAGTGATAATCCTGACGGCAATCCGCGATATAATCAATTATTCGCGGGCAACGCCAAGTCGTTAAGGCACGAGCATCTTTCTGGGAGCACCTGCATGGACTTGGCCACTTCAATGTTATAGTTTTTGCGAATCGCCTGATGGTTTTATATTCATAACAAACGCCTCTGTTGTAGCAATATTATATGTTTATAATATGCATATTTTACTATGGCTAAGCCAGGGAATCAAGGAAATATTAAGGACAGGATAATTCAGGCTTCTCGCATATTTTGCAATAGCCATGCAGACGCCAGTCGAAAGATTTCAATGTTTTGTCCATGGGACTTCGATATACTCTCAGTGTTTTGTTGCAAATCTACCGGAAGAAGGATTTGATTTATTAAAAAAGTATGCCGGATTAAATGGTCCTGATTTGAATAATATTATTAAATCAAACTTGGTCAAATCCCGTTTAACAAAGAAATATGCCCGGATGGTGGATGAAGTTTTTGTGATAATGGAATAATCAAGGCTTTGTGTATTGGTAAGGTTAAAACAATAAAACATAAGTTGTGTCGGTTGGGGTGTGAATTCATCTTGATCGGCTTTTTTCTTGTTGACTTAAAGTACACTTTAAGTGGTATGCTTTTTTTGAGGAGGGTGCTATATGGTGGGATTCGAAATAAGTGAAGCAGCAAAATTGATGAACATAAAGCCTCATACTCTCAGATATTATGAAAGTATTGGGCTAATAAAAAACATAAAAAGAAATTCAGCAGGAAAAAGAATGTATAGCAAAGCCGATTTAAAATGGTTGGAATTTATAAACAGGCTAAGATCAACCGGAATGAAAATAAGTAAAATGAAAGAATATACCCGATTAAGGAATATGGGAGATGCAACAATCACAGAAAGAAAAAACATATTAGAAGAACACCTAAATTCAATTGATAGTGAAATAAAGAAATTAACAGAAGTTAGGAATTATGTTGCAATGAAGATTGATATATATAAAAAAATGGAGGAAAATAATGGAAAAGGAAAGCAGGCTAGAGCGGGGATATAAAAAATTACAAGAAGTAGATGGGAAAGCCGGCGAAGATGTAAATAACAGTTTAAATGAAATATCACCTGATTTAGTAAAATATATAGTTGAGTATTCTTTTGGAGATATATATTCAAGGGATGGACTGGATTTAAAATCAAAAGAAATTGCTGTTGTTGCTGCACTAACTGCATTAGGGAATGCTGAGCCTCAATTAAGGGTTCACTTGAATGGTGCATTGAATGTTGGGTGTACAATTAATGAAGTTAAAGAAATAATACTACAAATGTCTGCATATTCTGGATTTCCAACTTGCATCAATGCGATGAATGCTTTAAAAAATGTATTAAATGAACGTCATGAGCAAGGAATGAGTGATAATATTGGGGACAGCCCAACGAATGAGATTTCATCTGCTACCGACAAGTATGCAGCTGGATTCAAGGAACTTTCTAAATTAGACAGCATGCAGGTTGAACGGCTTGAAAGAGCTTATAATGATTTCTCACCGGACTTGGTAAAGTATATTATACATAGTTATGCTGATATTTTTACAAGAAATAACTTGGACATCAAATATAGGCAAATAGCAACAATTGCAGCATTAACAGCGTTAGGCAATGCCCATCCCCAGTTAAAATTCCATATAAATGCAGGACTCAATATCGGGTTAACGGCTGAAGAGATAAAAGAGATTATGCTCTTACTGACTGTTTATTCGGGATTCCCATCAGCAATCAATGGAATGAATATTTTAAAAAATGTTTTGAACAAAAAAAATAGAAAACAACTGGCCTAAAATTTATACATGAAGAATTTATAATGCCATTTTGTGAAGTTTTCAGTTCTGTATAATAATCCATACTGTGGAAGGAGAGGAGGAATTTTTATAAATTCTATGAGGGGTAAGCGGGTTGTCATTACTGGTCCCACGTCTGGTATCGGGAAAGAGATCGCTATAGAAATAGGTAAACTCGGGGCAGATATAGTCCTTGGCTGCCGTGACATGTTACGGGGAAGGCAGACGGCAGCAGAGATCTCTCGCAGCACTGGCACTATAAGTATTGACGTTATGCACATCGATACATCCAGCATTCAATCCATTCAAGAATTCGAGCGGCACTTTCGCGAAAAGTATTCCCAGCTTGATGTACTTGTCAACAACGCTGGAGTTAATCGGGCCGGGCAGCCGCGACAGAATAGTGTTGATGGCATTGAGCTCACTTTTGCCACAAATGTATTAGGTTACTACCTGCTAACGTGTGAACTGCTCGAATTCCTTAAGGCGAATGCGCCGGCACGTATTGTCAATGTGGCATCTTCCTTTGCAAGTGATATCGATCTTGATGATGTCCAGTTCGAGCATCGTCCTTATGACGGCATGAAGGCCTATGCCCAGTCGAAAGCCTGTGACCGAATGCTTACATGGGCGCTCGTGCGACGGCTTGAAAACAGCGGTGTCACTGCTAATGCTATGGCGCCAGGTCTAGTGCCGGAGACAGGTCTTTTTCGCGGAATGTCTGCAGAAACTCGGTTTGAGCTAAACAAGAGGGGAGGACGTAGTGTTGCACAGGGGGCAGATACAGCGGTATGGCTTGCAAGCAGTCCTGAAGTGGATGGTATGAGCGGTAAGTTTTTTGAGCAGCGCAAAGAAATTGTATGTGAGTTCAGAAATGTGGAGGCCGAAGAGAAACTCTGGAGCATCTGTGAAAGGCTTATCAGATGTGCGAAAGTTTCTGCATCTAACATAAAATGATACTGCCGGTTGGGGTCGAAATATACTTTGACCGGCATTTTTTCTGTGTGGTAAGAACCGAAACGACATAGGCAAAAATCAAAGTAATTTACCTGTATTAAATTAACGCGGGTAAAATAATGCAATATAATACCCGTATAAGAGGTGGTATGCCTATGTATAAATTCAAATTACCTATGTTGCCGCCGGAAGCAGAGAAGGTAGGCAAGGAGCGTATTTATCAGAATAAGCGGTTATTTGATTTGGTTAGGGGAAGCTGAAATGCGGCGATGGACGATCCATGGTTATCCTGCTCTTGGTTTTTGATATGAAAAAAACTTTTATGGAGAATAGTACATTGAATATTACCGAATTAAAGAAGCTGCTGTCGAAAATGCCAACTGATGAATTTGTAAAAATGATTGTTGAAAGCTATAAACTGAGTAAGGAAGTCCAGGCCCTCGTAAATATCAAACTCAAGGGAGACGAAGCACTTAATGATTTTATTGAGCATATAAAACGAAGATTAAGAACGAGTTCTTTCCCAGCAGAGGATTTGGCAAATTAAGAGTAGGTATAGTAAAGAAAACTGTATCTGACTTTAAAAGCATATGCAAAGATGAAAGCCTTGCACTTGAGATTATGATTTTTTCTGTGGAAATGGGAGTAGAGTTTATTGACCAATACGGAGACATAAGCGAATCTATGGTGGACTATATGGCTGAAACCTTTGATAAAATTGTAGCCCTTATTAATAAAAAGAATAGTTATGAGTTGTTTGTAAAATTTAAAAATAGGCTTAAAGCAATAGTTTCGGATACAGAAGACGTAGGATGCTAGGGGATTAATGATTCTTTTGAAGGATCTTTCTCCGAAATAAAGTGGATGGAGAATGATGAAGGAGACGACGGGGATACTGAAGACATATCTAAGAATACAGTACCTATCGATTTAGTAAGAAAATGGATGAAAATACCGGAAGCTGTTCGTGAGAAAATATTGAGCAATGTCTGGTGTAGTAAGTGTCAAAAAAGCGTAAGCATTAAAGATTATTTATATGAGGGGTTTGAACATGGATTTTTAATCAGGGGGAAGTGCTGTATTTGTGGTACTAATGTTGCAAGAGTAATTGAGGATGAATAAAAATAAAAAAAGCATCTGCAGGGAAGGAGCAGATGCTTTTTTTGAGAATTCTATTTATGAAAAACATGAATAATGCTCTTGAAAAATGTGTACGGACATGGTAATATTAAAAACGTCTCCGCAGAATATGGAGAATAATGAAGAGTCGGCAAAAAACACCTGTAGACCATAGCTTGAAAAAGTGATAAAGTAATATCTTGCCGGCGGAAACGCAGGTAAGCAGAGCAGAAGTTCTGCTCTGAGAGGTTGAACGGTGGATAAACTACCGGTTGACCGGGAAACTCGAAAGTGGTAAAATAATGTCTTGACGGCAGTAAACCGCCGGTAAAAAAGCAGGTGCAACAACCTGCAAAGCAAGACCAAGCGGTGGAATAAACTACCGGTTGACTGAAAGAAACAAAAGTGGTAACATAATATCTTGCCGGCGGTAAACAGCCGGAAAGAAAACTGGTCCTTGAAAACTAAACAGAAGCAAGATGGAAAACAGGTCGTCAGTTGTAGGACTTCGGACGTCAGGAATGACGAA
>CAZXQO010000011.1:0-96259 GCA_964643075.1 uncultured Peptococcaceae bacterium | reverse complement strand
GCCGAAAAATTTTGGGGTATGCAGTTCCGGGGGGTGTCCTGTGTAGTAACCCCGCCCCCCGCACGGGGGCGTGGATTGAAACCAGTAGCTGCGGCAGGCAAGATACTGGCTGTTCCCGTGTCGCCCCCCGCACGGGGGCGTGGATTGAAACTGTAGCGGCACATACGCGTTGTCACCGCTCGCAAAGGTCGCCCCCCGCACGGGGGCGTGGATTGAAACAACGATATCACCCGTGTCATGGACTGGTCTGCCAGCGTCGCCCCCCGCACGGGGGCGTGGATTGAAACCTGCAGGGTCTATTGAAACTACTGACCAAATAAGTCGCCCCCCGCACGGGGGCGTGGATTGAAACGTAAGGCCACCCCCGCCCCGGTATGTTGTCCGGAAGTCGCCCCCCGCACGGGGGCGTGGATTGAAACGGGTTATGGCTTGCCAGCGGTGAAATCGGGATAGGGGTCGCCCCCCGCACGGGGGCGTGGATTGAAACCTCTTTGGCCTGTATATCCGTGTCCAACTTGGCGTCGCCCCCCGCACGGGGGCGTGGATTGAAACATCATAAATACTAAAAACAATAGCATCCTGCCCATCGTCGCCCCCCGCACGGGGGCGTGGATTGAAACATGGATTACTGGCGGAGAGGCCCGTGCCGCTGAGTCGCCCCCCGCACGGGGGCGTGGATTGAAACTTAAGGACTTCTTTGCGCTCACTGGGCAGCGCAGCGTCGCCCCCCGCACGGGGGCGTGGATTGAAACCTTAGATTTAACCCAAAGCTCCAGTTTAGGAAGCCGTCGCCCCCCGCACGGGGGCGTGGATTGAAACCGCAGCCATCCGGCAAAGGCCATGATCTCTACGCTGTCGCCCCCCGCACGGGGGCGTGGATTGAAACCATGATCTCGCCGATAATGGCCCGGGTTTCTTCGTCGTCGCCCCCCGCACGGGGGCGTGGATTGAAACTTCCTTTATTTGTTGCAGCCATCCGGCACCTGTCAATCCGGGAAGAAGATGAAGGAGTTTTTAGACTACTTTATTTTCTCTCTACCAGCGTTTTTCAATGATCGCTTACAACTTTCGTCCTGCGAGAGTTAAGAAATTACTTTTTGGGATGGGTATGTTCTTTTGATATAAATTTAAGAGGTCAGGTTCTCTGGTGTTAGCCGGGGGCAGTTTTGTTCATCATGTTTTAGATGGCATGTGGTTTTTACCCAAAACTTTTCTGTGGCCGGTTTATGGGTGGAGTTTTCAAAAGGAGATGCGGGGGAATGGTTGGAATTTGTAATAATGGGGAAATTATAACAGGTTTCATTGCAGAAAAAGTAACTTCTACTCAAACCTTACACTAGAAGAATATTATGTAGCTGTAATGGTAGCCTAAGTAATCCAATGAAATATTGAGTCACTCTATGAAAGAAAAAGCTATTCTTGTATTTTATGTGTCTACCAACTGGGGGGCACCGCATTATTGCATCGTAAATGCAGAAGTATTCAGGAATAATGAAGAAGGATCGGTTAAACACCAGTCGTTTTATTATGATTGACGGCAAACTCCAAAGAGTTACTATCCGGGGTTTGATCTATTTATTCAAGGAAAAGGCCTTTAGTGACCGACGAAAAATTAAGGAAAATTGAAGAATCAAAACAAAATCCAAAATCCCTAAAAGGAAGAAGGGTTCATCATGAACCCTTCTTCCTTTTAGGTCATTGCAAATCCAGACAATATTTTGTAAAAAGTCGACATGATTTTGCTAATTTTATACAAAAATCATAGCCATGTTCTTCATAATCTGCTAACCTTAAATTAAAGAAAACTAAAGGTTTCTAATCCATAAACGCTAAAACTAGGCCAAAAAGTAAGGTTGTGTGAAATGGGAGAAGTTTTTAAATATACTGTAAAAGGAAGTGGTGGAGCTATTGGAAAAACGCCAATGCGGTAATTATCCAAATTTAGTGTACACTATGGTAAATCTAAAGGTAAATAATTTCCTTGAGGAGAGTTAATAGTGAGGAAATAATTGATCATAATATCCGTGTTGGTATTTCCTCTTTATGAGGGGAAGTGAATCTTTACTTGTAGAAATGTCCCGATGGGAGGAATGATAATGAGTGAAATAAATTTAACCAAAAGCGTACCAAGTGTAGATCTTAAAATTTCAAAAAAAGAATATGGAAAATGTTTAATTATAATATTGTTTATGTCGCTTTTGTTTACGTGTACAGGCTCTTATCTTTTTCATAGAATCGATGCGTCATTTGTAGAAAATAGAAGTATGCAAAATTTCCCTTCCTTTACTTTAATAAAATACATTAATAATGATTTTCAAGGCGAATTTGATAATGCCCTAAGTGACCAGTTTTTTCTAAGGGAAACATCCATAACCCTTTATAATTCATTGAAATACAAAATAAACAAAACGGCATTTATAGTTCTAAACTAATCTGGAAGGAGTAAAAGAAATGAATACAAAAAAGATATTATTAGCTTTCTTTTTAATTGCATGTATATTGTTAACAGCTTGCTCAAAAGATAAAAATACTTCTCAATCCAAAGAAACACATAGTACAAACGTCAGTACAGCTTGCAGCAACACTTCTAGTAGCACTAATAATAGCTCTGCTGGTGATTCTGCTAAAAAAATAAAACTAATTCCAATCACAAATGAGTTTTACGAAATTGAAAGTAGCGGACACATTCTAAAAAAGCCATCAACTTACCAAAAGAAGACCCTTGAAAGGGTTGATAATCGCATAGAAGAAATAAATAATTTATTTTCTAATAATCCTGACACCAGATTCTTTTTATACCATATTACACAGGGTGATGAATTAAGTTTTTTTGACTGGCCCCTAAAGAAACAATTTGATTTTTATGAATATATCAGGAAAAAGTTAAACCCTGGTATTAAGTCTGATAGGTTAAAGATTAGCAGCGTAGAAGAATATAAAAAATGTTTTTATAAGTATGATCATCATTGGAATTCTTATGGTATTGATATGGGCTATAAAGATGCGTATAACCTCTTATCTGCTGGTGGTATTAAAATGCAGCCAATAATGACAGTCAAAAATAAAATAACAATAAGTGATAAGTTCTTTGGTAGCAGAGTTAGGCAAATGGATGTTAGCAAAATGGATGGTGATCTATTTATAGTTAATGAATACGGAAAACTTGATTATGACTATTTTTACAATAATGCTAATCGTGGCAAGTGGACTAATATAAATAATACTAACAAGGATGAAAGATTTGATTACTATGGTAGATATTATGGCAGATTTAATTTGAATAATTCCAGTATTGACGCTAATAATGTAAAAATTAAAACTAAATTAAATAATGGTATAAATGCTGTATTTATTGGAGATTCTTTCTTGCAAGGAGTGTTTGAGCCACTTGCGCAAAATTTTAATACAAGTTACTATGTTTATTATTGGCCTCAGTTTGATATGGATAAATTCATTAAATCTAACAACATTAATCTTGTATTCTACTTAGGATCTTCTACTTATTTGATAACACCGGAAAAAGATAAAAATAAATAAAAAATAATAAAAGCTACTAAACTGTCCAGTTCCCTTAATTATTCAATGGAGGAAGTTAATATGGTTTTTAGTAGTCTAACATTCTTGTTTGTGTTTTTGCCGCTAGTATTATTGCTTTATTATATTTCTAAAAACAGGGTTTTTAGAAATATAATACTTTTTATTTTTTCATTAATATTTTACTCCTGGGGTGAACCGGTATATGTAATTCTAATACTTGTATCAATTATTGCAAATTATATTTTTGGGCTTTTTATTGATAAATTTAGGGGTACAAGAAAATCAAAGTGCTTTTTTATTATATTAATAATTTTTAATGTAACATTATTGGGATTTTTTAAATATGTAAATTTTATAATAGAAAATTTAAATTTGATATTTCCCCTTAGGCTTGAATCATTAAATTTAGCATTACCTATAGGTATATCTTTTTATACATTTCAAATACTATCCTACATAATCGACTTGTACAGAAATAAAATTAAAGTGCAGAAGAATATTTTATCCTTTGGATTATATGTGACACTTTTTCCCCAACTTATCGCAGGACCAATTGTTCGCTACAGTACTATTGAATACGAGTTAATCAATAGACAAGAAACTTTAGATAATTTCGTTACAGGTTTAAAAAGATTTCTTTTAGGACTGACAAAAAAAGTATTAATTGCTAATCAGGTATCACACATTGTTAGCGTACTTTCAGAACAAGGCATAGAAAACCTGGACGCAACCTTTTCCTGGTTAATGTTAATTGCTTATGCGATACAAATATACTTTGATTTTAGTGGCTATTCAGATATGGCAATTGGTCTGGGTAAAATGTTTGGATTTAACTTCACGGAGAACTTTAATTATCCATATATATCCAACTCCATCACCGATTTTTGGCGTAGATGGCATATTTCTCTTTCCTCCTGGTTCAGAGATTATGTGTATATTCCTTTGGGCGGAAATAGAGTTAATCAACCCCAATGGATTTTTAACTTATTTACTGTTTGGACCTTAACCGGTTTGTGGCACGGAGCATCATGGAACTTTGTTTTATGGGGTATGTATTGGTTTGTATTTTTACTGCTGGAAAAGATTCTGTTTTTAAAAATACTTGACAAGTCGCCTAAATTATTCCAGTGGGTATATGCAACTTTCTTTATTCTCATTGGCTGGGCGATCTTTATGAACGATACGAATAATCCTTTAGATATCTTGGCTGCTATAAAAGGGCTCTTTGGCGCCTATAACGAAAATTGCTATATTACATTTTGGGAACTTGACATGGTAACTAAAATCCCATTTTTAGTTTTGGGCATTATATTTTCATTTCCAATTAAGAAATATGTAGATAAGTTTTTTGATGGTAAGTGGATGTTCGCATATGATACCATTTTAATTGCTCAATTTGCAATATGCATCTTCTTTCTTCTGGTTGATTCTTGTAATCCATTTTTATATTTCCGTTTTTAATAAGCGGTCCATGCCTGAGCTGTTTTTTTTAATGTGATTTATAACTCAGGGATGAGAAGGGACCATACCCTCCCAGTAAGGAATAGATATGGCGATGGCTATTAGTGATATGACGAAATGCAGAAATGCCAGGGGCAGGGTTTGCCTGTGCCGAAAAGCTCTTTCTTCCATTGGCGTAATAGGCATTTAGGTAAACAGTGTCCTGGTGCGGTAAAAACCATAGGTTTCCGGAAATCTTCAGTATAACATCAGTAATGAAGCAGCTCAGCGATATATCCAGCCTTAGAATGTTTGGGGATTGGGCAACCGGGACTGCTTTAAAATTCCTTTGCAGGTTAAAGCTTTCCTTTCAGAGAATACTATAGTAAAGGGAGTGATAAAAATTATGCAAGGTGAAGAGAATTTTTTTTGTGATAAGGTTAATAAGACTGTGAAGATTCAATTTGATTTTACTAATATGGAGGATGGGAATTACAGGACAGAAAGAGTCTTGAGTAACCAGGAGTTTAATTGTGAGAGGCTAATATATCCGGAACATTGCATGTTGTGTAGCCCAATGACAAAATATGATATCTGGGAAAAATTAATAAAGCATTTTGTAAGTAATAATTAATTAGGGATACTATACAAAAAAGCAGTTGCATTGGTCCTTGCGTGAGCTGGTTTTTTTTATGATAATTATACCCAGGGGATACAAAAGACCCGGCGCCTCCCAGCCCGGGCCTTTCTCACTCTTTTTATCTTTTTAAAGAATCACCGTATCAGCCCCATACTCTGCCAGTAAGGAATGGATATAGCGATGGCTATTAGTGATATGACAAAATGCAGAAATGCCAGGGGCAGGGTTTGCCTGTGCCGAAAAGCTCTTTCTTCCATTCCGTAATAGGCATTTAGGTAAACAGTGTCCTGGTGCGGTAAGAACCATGGGTTTCCGGAAATCAATATAACCAGTCCGATTATAAATGGGTTGATCCCCGTTGCGGAGGCTACCGGCACGATGGACAGCATGCTGATTAGCTGGGCAGGAGGCGATGGCAAGGCGAGGCGAAGCAGATAGAATGATATGGAGATTACCAGCAGGAAGACTAGCTTATTGCCTGAAAAAAATCCCAGGTAAGGGCTTACCTTGCCGGCTATAACGCCGGTCAGCCCGCTGGATGACATCACATTGCCGAAACCGATCAGGGCACCGAAGGATATAAGAAAATTCCAGTCTATATCCTGGCGCACTGCCCTTTCATCGAGCACCGAGCTGCCGAACAGGACCAGAAAGCTGAAAAGGGCAATCCAGGCGCCTTTTATATGGTGCCAGGGTTCGGTTACAAAGGCCAGAATGGAAAAGATTACGGTGATTAAGGATATTTTTTCTTGAAAAGTAATGGGGCCTAAGGTTTTTATCTGGGCTTCGATAATGTCATGGTTAAGGCTTATTTTCATTCCCGGCCGGTATAGCATAATGATAGCGAAATAGGAGAGGGCAAAGAATATGATACCCATCGGCAAAGCTGTTTTTAGCCAATAGCCCCAGGTAATACCCGAGCTTATCTCTGCCGGCAGGAGACCGAAGACCAGGAGGTTGGCCGGCGTGCCGTTCATGAACATGAAAGACATGTGCCCGAAGCCCAAGAGGCAGGACATAGCTATGCCCACTGCTCCCGGGCTGAAATTCTTGAAATGAAGGGCCTCGGAAATATTCAGAGCCAGCGGGCTGGACAGTGCGACCCGGCCGTTGGCAGAGGGGATGATCGGTGTAAGAGCCAGTCCTGTCAAGGCCAGGGCCAGGGTCTGGCCGGTATAGCCCTGTGGAAAACGCTTTATGATCAATAGTGCCATGCGAAAAAGAAGTCCCGTTCTGGATATAGCTGCGGCGATGGCAAATACTCCGATGATGAGAAACCACGTGGGGCTGGAGAAGCCCGAAAATGCCTTGGCATCGGGTGCTGCTCCCAGGAGTACGGCCAGTAAAGGCAGGGCCACAGAAACCACGTGAAAGGATATCAAGTTCAGACTCCAGCAGATGGTGGCGGCCAGTAATAATTCAATAATAATAACGTGGTTTTTTTCCAGTCCCGACGATTTTAGCAGCAGGGCTAAACCAAAACACAATAATGCTCCCGTAGCAACAATGGCAAAATTTTTATACAAGACCTTTCTACTAATCGTTCCGGTTTTCGGGGTGGTGTCATACGGCACCGGAGGAGGTTCTTTAACAACATTATCCCCTATATTCGAATACTGCGCCTTGCCGAAATCGTAATTTGTAGCCGCCAGTCTTCTCGCCAGCAATTCATTAAAATGAATGGCCAGGGAATGGTGTTTTTTAATTATATCCTTGAAGCGCTCCTTGGATAGCTTGAAAACCGTTAAATCAGTAACTGCCTGAATACCTGCTGACCGTGGCTCGCCGGTTAGCAGGGCCATTTCTCCGAAGTATTCCCCGGGACCCAGAAAGTTCAAATCTTTAACTTTTCCATTTTGTTCATAAAAGACTTTTGCTGTTCCATTTACTATTATAAAGAGGGAATCCCCGTTATCACCCTGATTGAATAATATTTCGCCGGAACTGAAGCTGTTCTTTTCTAATTCAGGTATTAGTTTTGCCATGTCGACCCTGTCCAGTCTGGAGAAAAGAGGAATATCGATGAGCAACAATTCGTCCAATAAAATCACCTTTTTCTGTTTCTGCAAATAGATACGCGTTTTTTCACCGTTCATACAATCTTTGGGCAGTGCTTCCATGGGACAATTTGCCTAAAACCATTAAGGCTTTCGTCATATATGTAAATTTTCCTGCAAATAAATGCATGCTCCGCCCAAAGACACTGGCTACTAACGGATAATAATATATATTGCGGGGGGAACATAAGAAAAAATGTAAAGGAAGTGCCATATGATTAAATCCGATGAATTAAGGGATGTAACCGCTGGAGAGCTAAGGGCGGTGGATTCGGAAGATCTCAGGGAAGTCACAGCGGGGGATCTGGAAAGAATGTACCAGGGGGAAGATAATGAGAACGCTGGTAAAAATACAGTCATACCCAAAAGCGACACCCACCCCGGTCCTGGTTTGAAACAGCTGGGAGGGAAAGTTGAAGACCCCGATGCCCGGGAAATGCTGGGAGAGTGAGGGGCGAGGTTATAGACGGCCATGTTTACAGTGATCAGTGGCCAGGCCGGAATGTAAGTGGTCCCTTAAAGGCGGTTGTATCCGGTTGATGTCATGGGTATATGCCGGTAAAGCACCATACAGGAATGCTGCGATTTTGGATTATTTAAAAAAAGGACAAAGCATAAGGAGATGTAACTAATAATTTCCGTGCCGGGTAAAAGCGACTCCAATGGGGGGGGTTGCTTTTTGTTTCACCTGGGAGCAGGACAACTGCAAGGAGCCGACGTATTTTAATGCATTGGGCTATAACTAATTTGGAGGGATTTTATCATGTTGGACGGGGCATGGTTCGAAGAGTTGGCGGCGGCGGCTACTGTATGCGATACTGAGGGGATAATATTATAAATGAATGAAAAACGTGGTAAATTTATTAAAAAAGGGAGGGATTACTATGCCTGATGAAAGTGTGTTGACAGTGCCGCAGGAACTGCTTATTCTGGGTGCCGCAGTGCAGTCCGGGATTATTAAAGCCTTGCATGACGGAGCAAAGTCCTGTACGGATTTGGTAAGTAAGCTGGGTGCCGATTACCGTGCCACGGAAGTGGTGCTGGAAGCACTGGTTGCCCTGGGTTACCTTGACAAGCAGGCGAACCGGTATACACTCACAGATGAAGCCGGTAATATGTTGTATAATTCCAGTGCCCCCAATTACAGCGGTTTTGCCTTCATGCACCGCTATAACCTTGTTCGCTCGTGGGTTCATCTACCGGAAGTCATTTTGTCGGGTAACCCTCATGTGGCAGATAGGGGGCCGGAGAGAACGGCCTATTTTATGGCAGCTATGCGCCATGTCTCCCAGCGCAGCGCGCCTGCCATGGCTGAATTTCTGATGTCCGGAGCCGGCCCGGGGGCCAGAGTATTGGATATTGGAGGCGGACCGCTTATTAACGCCAAGGCTTTCACAGAACGGGGGGCAAGGGTAACCGTACTGGATTTGCCTGACGTGGTAGAATTAATGAATGCTGAGTCGAAAAGTTTTGGTATTGAGATGATTCCCGGCGATTTTAATGAAGGACTGCCTCCCGGGCCATTCGAAATGGCTTATCTTGGTAATATATGCCATATCTTTGGTGAGGATGAAAACAAAAAGCTCTTTAAAAAGGTACACGATGTACTTGTACCCGGTGGGAGGATAGCCATAGTGGATTTCATCAGGGGGACTGGCCCGGCGGCAGCGGTTTTTGGGGTAAATATGCTGGTTAATACCAGAAATGGTGGCACCTGGACACTGGCACAGTATACCGGATGGTTGGAAGCGGCTGGATTCAGCGATACCGAACTGAACAAAGCTGCTGAGAGGCAGGTTGTGACAGCTATAAAGTCATGAGGCTTCTGCTTTAATGTTCAAAGGCCTCAACCCGGTTGATGTAGGTCAGTTTGCAAGCGCCTTCTGCAAAGCTTCAATCCATTCTTCAACGGTTATTTCGTCGGCAAACCTGTAACCTTTAGGTATGCACTGCTCCCTCAGGACATAAGGATCGGCTTCAATTATGTGCCCGGTTCCAAGGTTAATTAATATTACAGAATTCATTTTTCCCGGCATGTTATCATCCTCGACTTTAAATATCTAAAGAATATTTTAACATGACCGGGGTTGTTTCAACCATATTTCCTACCCCAAAATATAATAAATCAAATAAATCTGCTCTGGGGGGAGGGGATGATCCCCGACTTTCGAGGAAGAGTTCTTACAGGCTGTTAGCGAGATAAATGTGTGGTGAGCGGGAGAGGTATATTGATTCTTTTAGTATAATTACCACTGCAGCAAATGGTTTTATGCAGGGCATACATCACAGAATGCCGGTGATATTAAGCATTGAAGACGAATATGTTTCCTGGCTGGACGCAGGGGCCGCCATAAACAGCCTGTTGAGGCCTTTCGGCGGCAGCCTGGAGGCATATTACGTTTCTAAGCTGGTTAATACTCCGAAATTTGATAGTCCGGAGATAGTAAAAGAATTGCGCCCATATGTTCCCGGGGCTATTAAGACAGAGCAATATAAATTGTTTTAGCAGTAAAAAAACCGCACTTATATCTGCGGTTTAGTGAGGTTCCGTATCTCCGGGATAGCTAGTTTAGGTATGCTTCTATCAAGCTTTGCAGGTTTGCACGATTGTATCTTTTTTTGTGTAAACATTGATTGCCACCCGCGTTTGACCAGCAATATCAATTTCATTCCAACCACCCCTGATAATAGTATAAGCGCATACTCAAGTTGTTATCAAGGGACTAAAATTGTAACTATTTAGATAAATAAATAGAACTGAAATGGGGTAAGGGCTGTGGTGTTTACCATGGCGCCGGTAGTTATTGTAGTAGGGTTACAGGGATGAGGCAAGGCTGGTAAGTCTTTCTGCCATTTCCGCTACCTTCATAACGGAAGCCGCAACCTCTCTGGTGACCGATGCCTGGGCAAGACTTTTGGTAACACTGTCTTCCGATGCTTTTATTACTGTCCCCATTTTTTTGTCTATTTCACCGGTAAGCTTTTTTATCTCCTCGGCATTTTGCCTTGACTGCTCCGACAGTTTTCTTATTCTATCCGCCACAATACTAAAACCTCTGCCATGTTCGCCGGCCCTGGCGGCCTCAATAGAAGCGTTAATTCCCAGCATGTTGGTTTGGTCTGCCACTTCCCTGATAAATTCGAGGGATTTTGCTATTTCTCCGGAAATGGACTGTACCTGTTTGATGTTGTTGGCCAGTAGTTTTTCGTTCACATCTATTTCTTCGGCGGATTTAGCTATGCCACTGATGGCCCCGGCGATCTCCCTGGCGCTGGCACTTAGTTTGCCGGCCATATCATTCAAATCGCTGCTCAGTCTTAAAGCCAGCTCGCGGTTCTGATTTCTTATTCTGGCTGAGAGGCCTTTCATTACCCTCCAGGCCAGTTCGCTGTTAACACTCAATACCTGGCGAAAATCAGCCTGGTTCAGAGTTACCAGAGTAGTTGGTTTAATGGCTGTTGCCGTGCCGCTACGGGGCATTTCTTCCAGTAAGGACATGTCCCCGAAGAAATCACCGGTTTCAAATTTCGCCAGAATAATCCGTTTAATGCCCTGCTCAATACTTACCTCCACACATCCCTCAATTACAATATACATTTCTTTGCCGGGTTCGCCCTCACGGAAAAGAATTTCGCCATTTTTCAGTTTTTTGGTTGTGCCGTGCATAGTTAATTCTTTAATGTCTATTACTGACATTTATATAAACCTCTCCACTCAGAATAATAAATACTTTTATTTTTCCGGCAATCTTAGCTTAGGGTATATCATCAATGTTGATGGTTTTCGTATAGAGTTAGCAGGTCTATATATATAGTAAACCACTTATAGGATTTTGTAAGTAAAAAATTTTAGAAATAATAGATGGGTATTGGTGGGGGTAAAAATATAAAAGGTTTTAGAGAGGCAGAATGAGTATAAATTAAGCTTTCTGGGTTTAGGAGATTTATTTTATAGCCGGTCGTTTGGGTTGTTCAGTCAAACCTCCTTTTCGTTGAAAGCGACTTTGACCCAACCCTGGGTTAATTTCATCCGGGCGGTGCTCCCGGTAACTATTATATCTCCGATTCTTATCTTTCTGCTGATTTGCAGGATGGCATGGTCTGGGCTGAAGGCTGTAATTGTACCGATATATTTGTAATAAATGGGGTCTGGTTTCCGGGATAAAGAAAATTTCATACCATCTATTCTACTATTAACGCCATAAAGTTTATATCTCTCCAATAATCGGTCACCCCTGTTCAATTAGCCGCTTTCATCTTCCACCTGATTATGCCACCTTCAATATAGCCAGGATCGGTGGCCGGTTGTTCCGTAGTACCTGTTTTTGCGGAGGCGGGCGGCGCAAATTTGCCTTGCGGATAGAGTAGGCCCCGTCGTATTTCCACTGGGCTGAGGATAAAATATTTAAATAGTCTTTCCTGCTGCTGCCACGGCCTTAATAATATGTCATCTATGGTGGCAATGAAGCCTGCCACCACATCTGTTTTGGAAATAGCATCGGAATAAGCAATTATTATACAGCGGTTAATGTTTTTTAGTTTCTTTACCATGCTGTATTTGTTATGACGGTCAAAAGAAAGGGCCATAAGTATGAGCTGGGGTTTTTGGTTGGCCGTTACAGCCACAGCTTTTAATTCATCGTCCGCCTCAAATACAGTATAGTTGTTTTTGCTGAATAGTAACTTAAGTATTTCCCTCATATATTTTGATTTGTCTATGATCATGACGCTCTTGGTGGACATAAATAACCCCCCTATTAAAAGCATAGAGGGCCTGTTGCGGGAACCCGTGATGCGGGGCAACTGGCTGTCTTAGGCGTTTTTACCGCCCTTAGACCCTCTAGCTTTGCGTCGCTTCCTTTCGGAAGTTTTGCTGAAATATACTTTTATATTATAATATTGGTAATGTAGTAACTATGTAAATAAGATAGCATTCTCTTATTAGTAGGACTACAGACTTATATTATAGAAATAAGCCCGGAAAAAACCGGGCTTATTTCTATTTTAATTAAAGAGCCACAACTTTTGTCTTCGCTTTGAGTCCAGCCTGGGCAATCTTCCGCCGTACAAAGGCCAGTTGCATCTGGAGAGGCAATTGCATGGGGCAGTTATCGTCGCAGGCCATCAGTGCCATGCAGCCGAAGGTGCCCTCGTCGCTACCGATTACTTCAAAATAATCATCACCGGTGCGCTCGTCCCGGGGATCCACCATGAATCTGCCCACCCTGTTGATGCCTGCCGCACCCAGGAAGTCCTCCCTGATATTGGCGGTGGCGCATCCCGCGATGCAGCAGCCGCATTCTATGCACCTTTCGGCCTCATATATCTCCAACGCAGTTTCATTGTCCATTCTTTCTTCAATGGCTTTGGGATCAAATGTTTTACTGGTATGGACCCATGATTCTGTTTTCAGGGACATGTGTCTAAACCATGTTCCCGTATCTACTGAAAGGTCTCCGATTAGTTTGAAGACCGGCAGTGGCATCAGGGTTATGGTGGACGGCAGGTCCCTGGTCAGTGTTTTACAGGCCAGTTTCGGCTTACCGTTAATGATCATGGCGCATGAACCGCAGATAGCAGCCCGGCATACAAAGTCAAACATCAGTGAAGGGTCCTGATCTTCTCTGATTCTGCCCAGTGCCACAAAGATGGTCATACCCATTTCTTCCTCAAGCTGGTATGTCTGCATGCGTGGTTTGGCATCAGGTTCCTGAGGTTTGTACCTGAATATGCTAAAGGTTAACTTGCGTTTACTCATTTTGCCCTCCTCCTGGTTTTATTTTTTGTCGCCGGCGGATGAAGCGGAGGATTCTCCATAACCGCGGTCGCCGGGCGGTGATTCCGTGATTGTGACTGGCTCGTACTTAAGTGTTGGCAAGTCGCTACCTTCAGACCAGTAGGCCAGTGTTCTCTTCAGCCAGTTCGCATCATCCCGCTTGGGATAATCTTCTCGAGCGTGGCTGCCCCTGCTTTCAGTGCGATTCAGCGCTCCGTAGGAGATGCAGAGAGCCAGTTTCAGCATGCCGGGTAAACGCAGGGCAGTGGCAAGTTCCGGGTTAGCCCATTTGCCATCCGAGCGGAGGCATATTTTCAGCGAACGCCTGTAAAGCTCCTGTAGCTTATCCACGGCCTTTTGCAGGTCGGGCCCATTGCGGAAGATGCCAACATAATCCATCAGAGTTTGTTCCATTTCCCTCCTGATAGCGTATATGTTTTCTTTGCCTTGCTTACCGGCAATTAGGTTACTAATGCGTTCTTCCTGCTGTTTAACAAATCCCATTACCTGGGAGTAAGTATAGTCGAGGCTGGCTCCCAGCGTATATTCGGCAATCTTTTTACCTACCACCATGCCGCTGACAATTGTTTCCGCCAGAGAGTTGCCGCCCAGGCGGTTAAAACCGTGCAGGTCCCAGCAGGCTGATTCACCTAAGGCAAAAAGTCCTTTCAGCCCATATACATAGCCGTCCTTATTGGTTCTAACGCCGCCCATGCTGTAGTGCTGGGTGGGTCGAACGGGGATTAGAGCATTGACAGGATCAATGCCGTTAAAGTTTTTGCATATATTGGCAATTTCTCTCAGGTTTGTATTGATGTGCTTGGCACCCAGATGGCGTATGTCCAGCCATAGGTGCGGTCCATAGGGACTGTCAACTCCGAAGCCCTTCCGTATATGCTGAATCATCCGGCGTGACACCACGTCCCTTGAGGCCAGTTCTTTCTTTTTGGGCTCGTAGTCTGGCATAAAACGATAGTTGTTCTTGTCTAGCAGGTAGCCACCGTCACCCCGGGCGCCTTCAGTAATCAATATCCATACCGGAACCATGCCTGTGGGGTGGAACTGTACCGCTTCCATGTTACCCAGAGGGACGATGCCCGTGTTTATAGCGATGCACATGCCGCTTCCTTCATTTATGACGGCGTTCGTGGAGGCGCCGTAAAGCCTGCCGTAGCCCCCGGTGGCAATCACCGTGGATTTGGCCAGGTATATTCTGAGCTCGCCTGTGCGCAGGCATCTTGCCACAACACCCTTACAGGTTTCTCCATCATGAATAAGGGCAATGGCTTCAGTGCGGTCATGTACCGTAATGCCCAGCTTGATTACCACGCTGTCCATAGCATATTGCAGGGTATGACCGGCGCCGTCAGAGGTGTAGCATGTCCGCCATTTTGCTGTGCCGCCGAAATCCCGGGCGGTAATCAGTCCTTCTTTATCTTTGGTGTCTTCAATTTCCCTGCCGTCTGGCAGTGTTTTCTTGCCTGCCACTATGCGGTTCCAGGGTACACCCCACATGGACATTTGTCTTACTGCCAGGGGGGCGGTTTCTACAAAAATTCGTGCAACATCCTGTTCGCAGCCCCAGTCAGATCCTTTTACTGTATCCGCGAAATGAACATCCGTATTGTCGCCTTTACCCATGGCGCTGTTACCCAGTGAAGCCTGCATGCCGCCCTGGGCGGCAGTACTGTGGGAACGCCGCGGGGGAACGAGGCTAAGCATGATTACGTCCAGACCCTGAGATGCCGATTCGATAGCGGCCCTTTCGCCTGCCAGGCCGGCGCCTACCACCAGCACGTCAGTTATATGAGTAGTGTATGTGCTCATACGATACCGCCTCCTTTGGCCATGGCATAGAAGACAAAGAGGGCGGCAATGCCCAGGCTGAGTATTATAACGGTGATTAATTTTGAGATATAACCGATAGGCTTGCGGGGGAACCAGCCCCATTTGACAAACTGGCGGTAAATGCCGAATCCGGCATGGTATTCACCCAGAATAAGCAGGATGACGTAAAACCACCAGAAGGCATGTATTCGCCCGGCGCTGGTAATGTCCCTAATGGGCCAGCCGCTTACTACTACCCATACGTGAATGGCCCCCAGCATAAATATGGATACACCGGTGATTACCTGGAAAACCCATACCCAGGTGTCGGTTCCTTTAAGCATTTTGGCATGCCGCCAGATGATTTTCTGTTCCTGATAACGGGTGGGAACCCTCCTGCCGGCGGTAAAAATATGCATGAATGCTACAAGAATAATAAAAGGTATACCTACATAAGACAGGTAATACTTGTCCAGCCCTGCGGACAGGTTGTTGAACAGTTCAGATCCCAGCAGGATGGTGGCTACGAAAAGCATGTGTGTCCACAGAAAGCCTACCAGCAAAAATCCGCTGAAAAGCTCAACCAGATCGTAGTACAATTCAGCTTTGGGGTTTCGGGTAAGTGTTTTTTGTACGAACATCTTTTTCTCCTTTCCACGTTTGTTTGTTCCTGGTAAAACATCTAAGCGAACCTGCTCTCGGGCAGGAAAAAATAGAATAATAAAACCTTTTACCAGCAAAAGAGATACTGTAATAACAAACGCAAATATTATGCCAACGTAAAAATAGCTGTCTTTGGAGATTCTACTATTTAAAAAGACTAAATTTTTTGAGAAGAATAGGAGACAGGCAGACTATCTTACCAATGTGCTTGCAATCTTTGCAAATACGAGCAAGGGCTACTATGTCTAATAATTAGAAGCTAGTCTTGGTCAATTGGAAACGCGTTTGTTGAAATATAGCCTGTAGGAGGATTAAATCTTGATGTAACCGGGGAATACAATGTTTCTAAAAATTATAAAAGTTTTTATAAAAAGTTTATAACCTTACCGTACAATTATAACATTTATTGATTTTGTCAACAGTATGTTATGGCTGCCTGTTTTGGTTTGATCTGCCTCGGAAAAGTTTCAAAAGAGATTTTATTTTGGACCTGCTTAAAAGGGGCTCCTCCCCGGTATTTATCATCCTTATTCTATAAGCCCTGTCGGCCCATCTTTCGGTTCGGGAAATCATATCCATATTAATAATATAGCTGCGGTGGGATTTGAAAAATAAAATGTTGTCCAGGCTTTTTTCCATACTTTCTAGTGTGCACGGCATGCGAACCTTTTCCGCCACGGTATGAATAACGCAGTTCTTGCCCAGTTTTTCTATGAAAATTATATCTTTTTGCGGTATAACCTTTATGAGTCCATTCTTTTGGAACATCAGTTTTTTGTTTTCCCTGACGGTCTGTTGTAGGGTATTAATGCCAGACAAATTATTATTTTGGATATTATACAGGGTGCTAAGAATATTTTCTTCGCTTACCGGTTTTAATAAATAACCGCAAACATTTAATTGCATGGCCTCAGCCGCAAATTCCGGGTGAGCCGTTATAAATACGGTTTGTATATCGTACGGCAGTTTGTTAACGGTTTTAACCAATTCAATGCCGCTTTTCTCAGGCAGCCCTATGTCAACGAACAGGAGATTATATTGATTTTGCCAGGAGTATAAAAAATCTTCGGCTGAATTGAAAACGCTAATTTTTTCCGCCAGGGTCGATTTTTTCAGTACGGATAGCAGAAAGTCAGCAAAAACAACGTTGTCATCTATAATTGCGGCATTATAACGCAAATTCTATACCTCCTCGTAGATATTTTTTTTAGGGGGAGTAACTTACTGCATAGGTTAAAATTACCAATTGGGTAGCTTTTCGACAGTAAAATTGTAAATCCTTTATTTTGAAGAAAGGGGACACACCTCTCTGCAAAGGAAAGGGGACACACCTCAAAAAGGTCAGGGGACACACCTCCATTTGGAGCCCGACTATAGGGCCGGAGGAATGTCCCCAACTTATGCCTGGCTCTGGGGGGGCAGAGGAATGTCCCCAACTAAAGTAAAATAATATAAGGGCGTAAAAAAAGCCGGGAAAATTTTCCCGGCCCCGAGGAGCGCCTTACATCAGGGTTATGAATATGTTGTTTTCTTCTTTGAAGCCCCGGACTAATTCACAGTGCCGCAATATGGCAAACTGTTTTTCCAGTTCCCATGGTGGCAGGTCAAAATTGCTTTGTATCTCTTCCCGGGTGACCTTACCCTTCTCCTTAATAAATTCGTAAATCCTCTTTTGGAGCGGGGTTAGTCCCTGGGTACCAGAATGGCCCAGCATTGCTCTGGTGGACATGGCGCTGGAAACCGCGGTCGGATCACAGGTTTTGGGGGGCTGGACGGCCCCTATGTAGCAGTCCTCGCACAGTGTTTTGCCGTAGTAATCAAAGGTGTCGTCATCCGGGGCTATTTCTTCCTTGCAGCGGTGGCAGATCATTTTTCATTCCCCCTTGGCGTGTATTTGAAATGAATGCTGAAGAACCGGTCCATGGCGTCATTGGTTGCTGTCATTGCGATTACGGTGCGAATGGATAAATATTTATAAAAAATACCTTCCTGAGAATATTGTAAACATATTAACAAAAAAATTCAATATTATTTTTCCTGGACAAGTTATTGTATTGTATTCCCAGGAAAAGTACTTGACATGTCGAAAATCAAATTGTTCTAAGGCCAGAATTTAACAAGGGGAGGATAAAAACTTGTCTGGCGTCATATCCAATATTCTTGAAGCAATTGGCAGCACTCCGATGGTAAGATTAAACAGAGTTAATGACGATTGCCCGGCGGAAATACTGGCCAAGCTGGAAATGTTCAACCCCGGTGGCAGCGCCAAGGCCAGGGCAGCATACGGTATGTTGCTGGAGGCGGAAAGGGAAGGCCTGATAAAAAAAGATTCCGTTATCGTGGAGCCCACCAGTGGCAACCAGGGCATAGCACTGGCCATGGTGGGGGCGGTCAGGGGATACCGGGTAATAGTGGTGATGCCGGAGACCATGAGCAAGGAAAGAAGGCAGTTGGTCCTGGCTTACGGAGCGGAAATGATCATTACACCGGCTGCAGAGAATGTTGAGGGTGCGGTTAAAAAAGCTCGGGAAATAGTGTCCTCCCTTCCCGGGGCATGGATGCCGGACCAGTTTGCCAATCCGGCCAATCCTGCATTTCATGAAAAGACCACGGCGGTTGAAATAGCGGAGCAGGTGGGAAGACCGGTGGATGCGCTGGTGGCGGGGGTCGGCACCGGAGGCACCCTTAGCGGTGTGGCCAGGGTGTTGAAAAAAATGTATCCGAATATGCAGGTATATGCCGTGGAACCAGCCAATTCAGCGGTTATTGCCGGGGGCAAACCAGGCCAACACGGACTGCAGGGTATAGGGGACGGCTTTGTGCCGGACAACCTGGATATGTCTCTGGTAGACGCTCCAATATCCGTAACAGATGAAGATGCCTACCGGATGACCCGCCGCCTGGCCAGGGAAGAGGGTATACTGGCGGGCATCTCTAGCGGCGCGGTGGCCTTTGCCGCAGTACAGGTGGGCAGGAAACTGGGTCCCGGAAAAACAGTGGTAACAGTACTGGTGGATACCGGGGAGCGGTACCTGAGCATCCCGGTATTCACGGAATAAATATTTCCATATTAACTTATATAGCGTTTCAGGTATGGAACTATTCTGACATTTTGTAACTGAACTTTGCCCCTGCCAATAACATGGGGTAAAGAGGTGTTTTATAATGTTGCCTTTTACTCCACCCTGCCCAATTCCTCCATTACGCAACAAATGCGGGGGGGAGGACTTGCAGGTAGACGAAGTGGTGATAGAGATTGAGGGCGTGGTCATGAAAATGGTCAGGCGCAGCACCTTAAAAGTGCCCGCCGAGGTCTCCGCCATTATACCCAGGGTGGAAATACGCCGAAGGACTTTTGAAAACGGGCAACTTAAAGCTGAGTGTGAAATGATTTTAAACAGCATAACCATCGTTCACGCCCCACGTCATCCTCAGGCAGGAGAGAATCCGCCGGAGCAGGGAGAAGGGCAGGGGGGTGAAGTGAAAGACAAAGTAGAAAAACATATCACCGGAAGCAACTGTGGCGCTGCGCCCGAAGTTGTCACGGAGGTAAAGCCCGAAGCTGCGGAAAAAGTAATCGCTGTGGAGAGCAAAAAAGCCCGGCAAGGACCGTTTACCGGTGCAAAGGCCTGGACTATCATGGAAAAACCGGTGAGCGGTCTTTCATTGGACAAAGCATTGCCGGAACCGGTAATTGTTATTAATGGCGTACATGTCTGACTCTTCAGTGGTTACTCTCTGCCGGTACTTTCGGAGGGCTTTAAGAGTTACATTCCGGAAAAAATTAGTCGATAGTTCCAACAGGTCTGTATGGTAAGAGTATTACTATTTATGTTTGTTTAACTTCGTTTGCGTGAAGAATTTAAGTAGCCAGCTTTTCCTTTAAATTATCTGATATCCGACAAATATGACAGACATGAAACATTAAAATATAATCTATTAATGCAATTCAATTTTGAGACAACAAAATAAGACATTATTTCTGATATTTTTTGATAAATCTAGTGCAACCATTTTAGTGAATAAAGAGTCTTTTATATATAGAGACAGTCAATGTCAAAATGTAAAAAATACCACCCGAATTATTAGCCAGTTATTCCAACTCGAATTGTATAGTTGACTTTTGGGTAAAACAAGAAGCGGAAGAGTTTTTGTCAGGGCTAGTCCAAGCTGTGCATTTTAAATGGCAGGTGATTTTTACTTGGGGGTAATTTGGGGCCAGATGGTTAGGTTTGTGAGCAGCGTTTGCCTCTTTATATTGAAAATAGCCTGCAATAGGCAGTTTATAATTCTTGGCGAGGCTTTGCGGAGATAGAGAACTAATCTGAAAATTCTTATTGGTGCCGCAACAGCGGCATGAATGTCTAATCGGAATTTATTATATTTTGTCGCAAGATTTTTCTTGAGCCAATGCAAGTATAATGATAATATATGACAAAGCAGAATTATTAAAACATTTATAGTAAAATATGTCTATATATATTATGAAAACATGAGTTATGCACTTAATGTAAATAAATGGCAAGTCGATAAAATAAAAAAGTTTTACAAATTACAGAAAACCCCTTGGCAAATGAAAAATCGCCCCATAATCGCGATGAATACCATTTTTTTACTGGTATATCTTCCGATTAAGGGTGATATTCACTTGAAAACATTGCAAAAACCAATATTTCGTGACCTTCCCCAAGGGGAATGTGCCGGAGCGCCAATACTAAAGAAACTATGGGACCGATTTGACTTTTCTCTTCTTTTAACCCAGGCTGGAAACTATAAAGTAAGCGGCGTTCCAACATGGATGTTGTCATTTTTGTATATCATCGGCCTGATTGCCCAATGTTCTTCTGTTTCTATGATGGCGAAACTTGCCGGCAAAGATGCTCTATTAAATGTGATGTTTTCGCACGATAAAAATTACACAGTCCACCTTGAGCCGTTTTTTAACGACTGATTACAATTGGCCGCTATTCGGGCAAAAACGTGTTGAACGCCTGCAGGAAGAACAAGACACCAGATTACAAGAAGGTGACAGCATTAATCTTGATGATACTCAAGTCATTCATCCGTATGGGAAAATGCTTTCTTTTCTTTGCTGGCTTTACGACCATAGTTTAAAAATTCATGTTTGGGGCGCGCTGGCGGATTGAAGTCTTTTTCCGGGTGGCCAAGCAAGAGTTGGGAATGAACAATTGCCACTCCACAACGGAAGTTCATAACCACGCCCACCTCGAACTGTTGTTTACTGCCGAAACCTTGGTTAGTTATGCTCAATGGCAAGCAAATCAAGAAAAAACGAGTGATGAAGAAGGCTTCACCCATGGCGAAATGGTTCACAGCCTTTTCCACACTCGTTGCGAGATCCAACTGAAGACCCAAAAAGGTATTCAGTTGGTCTGTGTTAATTTTGACACACCGGTGCAGAAATTTCAAAGGCTTTTTGATTTATTTTGGCCTGAAGAGATAAGAATGTTTTTGGGTAAAAGCTTTAACGATTCCCAGTTATTGCAAATGTGCATGGCTCATGATGAAAAGTATAAAAATTTTGTTAATTATCTTGCTTTTTATTAAGAGGGAGGTGAGAACATTGAGGCAATTATCCCGAGATTCTCCCGTAAAAAAGTAATAGTGGATTTGGCAGCCAACCGGGTACAGACCTGATAATCCCGTGCCCCTTATTGTGCCGTCCATAACCACTATTACAATTCTATTTAACCATTTTTTTAGTTGATTTGCAATTACCAACAGATTTTAATTTAAAAACTAAAGGAGTACATTAAGGGAGGTTACTTTTATGAGACCAATGCGCAACTCAATATCGCTTATGTTGATCGTCTCTATCCTGTTTACATTTTGCATTTGCCCGGCAGCATTTGCCATTGACAATGCTAAAAATAATAAAAATAAAGAAACTAATCAGCAAGACGTTTCTATGCAAATAAAACAGATTCAAGAAAATGATAAAAAATGTTCTGCAATAATCAACGAAATGGAAGAATACTTGACACGTAATTCTGACGGAACACTAAGTTTGGAAATACCCAAAGACATTAAGTATGATAAAGAAGTAGTTAAAGGACTTGAAAAGGGGTTGCAGAATACAAACAAACTAATTAAACAGGGTGTGCTGCAATCAGATGATAAGTTAAACATTTACTATAAGAATTCTAAGTCAAATGAAGTTATTGTTTCTGCTGCAAGCGGTGGAGTTACCAAGGTGTTATTCTATTGGTGGGGTTACAAAATATATTTAAAACACTCAGATGTCAAAGATATTGCAGCAGGTTGTAACATAGCAGCAGCACTTGCATTATGGATACCTGACCCAACTATTTGTAAAGCTATTTGTTCAGTCCTTATTGTTGCAGGAACTACACTAGCGTATTATGACGAAGGAAATGGTGTAGTAGTTAGGGTCACAACAATCACTGGACCTCCAATAGTAACCGGAGTCTGGTCTCAATAATTTCTTGTTTTATTCTCTAGTAGTATAATATAGGGATATATGGCATTTTTATGCTATATATCCCTATATAAATAATTCAAAGGAGAAATGGATGATGACTAATCACGATATAGTTGTATATTATTCTGCTCTCGTTTCCATATTATGTATAATTTCCTTATTCATAAAGATAGAGAGATTTAATTTATTAATATATAGAATAACCATGAGTATACTTTTTGTTATTGGGTTCATTTTAGTTCTGTATTATTATTAGTTGATATTGGAAAAATATTGAATTGATAGGGTGCTGAAACCAATCATATCTCACCCCAGATTGGTATGCCTGGTAACTGCTTACACTTCATACAGGAGATCGCCATTATCTATAGCCAGGGCTACAAACGTAGTAGGAAGTAATATATAAACGGCATCCATGAAAACACATTTGGATTTAATTTTTAATTGCCGTATATGTTCCAGGTTTCAGCTTATTTGTTGTCGATTATCCTACACCGCAAGTTTGTCCGTATTGTTTCTGTCCAGAATGGACCGCAGGGCTGGTTCCAGTTCGCTGTAGCGGAATTTGTAGCCAAGTTCCAGCGCACGGGCGGGTATCGCCCGCTGGCCGCTGAGCAGCAGTGCGCCGGCCATTTCACCCAGGGCCATCCGTAGCAACGGGGCCGGCGTTCGGAACAGGGACGGGCGGCCCATAACCCGGCCCAGGGTGCGGCTGAAATCAGCATTGGTTACGGGATTGGGGGCAACAGCGTTGAACGGGCCGCCGGCCTTCCCGTTATTAATAAGGAAGAGTATAAGGTTCACCATGTCTTGCAGGTGAATCCATGGCATCCACTGCCTGCCCGAACCGAGCGGCCCGCCCATGAACAGGCGGAAGGGCATCAGCAGCCGGGGCAGCGCACCGCCGCCCGGCCCCAGTACCAGGCCGGTGCGCAAAAGCACCACCCTTATACCCAGTTCTTCCGCGCGCAATGCTTCCTGCTCCCAATCCAGGCATACTCCACTCAAAAAATCCCGCCCCGGGCCTTCGGTCTCTGTAATCTCGCCGTTTTCCCGTGGTCCGTAATAACCCGCCGCCGAGCCGCTGATTAGTATCCGGGGCTTTTGTTCCGCCAGCGCCAGGGCGTTAATTAAATTTCTGGTGCCCTGTACACGGCTTTGCCGGATACGCTCCTTTTGTATTTTGTTCCAGCGCCGGGCGGCAATGGGTTCGCCGGCCAGGTTTACCACGACCTCCGCACCGCCCAGTGCATTCCGCCAGTGGGTGTCCCCAACTCCCGGGGCATTCTCAACGGCGTTAAGCTCAGACGTGGCGCCGGTTACGTTCCAAACCCTTCCCGCCGGCCAGGTAACTGCCGGAACTCCCTCAGGCGTGCGGGATGTCCGGGCACGGGAAAGCAGAACAACATCTTGTCCTTCCGCCAGGAGTGCATCAACCAGGGCTCTGCCGATAAACCCGGTTCCTCCGGTTAATAACACTTTCATTGTAGACCCCCATCCAAAGTCTAAAGTCTAAAGTCTAAAGTCACCTAAAATACTCTTGCCTGTTACTATTCAGGTATTCTGAATTCAGTAGTCAGAATACAGAATATTTCAAGATGATGAACCGTTCTCTCATGCTGACTCCTGATCCCTTGTTCTTGCCGGTTCTCTCATTCTGACTCCTGGCTTTTGATATTTGACATTTTATTTGTCTTTGGAAGATTATACCGCAGGTATCTGCTACAGCCAACCCCGTCCTTTATACCCCCGGGTACTTCTGGTATAATTGTCCTGTAGAAAAAACGGCGGTGATAACTTGGAAGATGCAAAATTCGCCAGGGTACTCGTGGATGTTCCATTGCGGGGAGTAGATGAGAGCTTCCATTACACCGTGCCCGCGGAAATGAGCGACAGAATTCGCCAGGGCAGTAGAGTGCTGACGCCTTTCGGTAAAAAGCAGGTGGTGGGTTACGTGCTGGATTTCAGCAGTCCCCCGGGCGATATCAAAGAGCTAAAAGAAATCTCCAGTATATTGAACGAGGGCCCTGTGTTTACTCCGGAACAACTCTCACTGGCCGGGTGGATGGCGGAATATTACCTTTGTTCTATGGTAACTGCTCTGCAGTCCATTATATTACCCGGCATCCAGGGTAGGGGTGCACGCACCGTAAAGTGTTATTATCCCGTTCTCCCGCCGGAAGGAAAGCCTGATCTTTCCCGCTCGCCCAAACAGGAAAGTGTTTGGGCGGCGTCTCTGGCCATGCCGGGCATGTCGAAAAAGGAACTGGCCCTTGCTGCCGGTACCGGCCCCGGGGTGATTGACACTCTTGTGGCCAGGGGATTGCTGCGTAGTGAGGTGCAGGAAACGCGCCGGGACCCGTACCCAATAACACAGTCTCTCCCGGAGACTGCTTATGCGCTTAACCCGGAACAGTCCCGTGCTTTGGAGGAAACTGCCTGTGCCATTTCCGGACAGGCCCCCAAAGTATTTTTATTACACGGCATCACCGGCAGCGGCAAAACCGAAGTGTATCTACGGGCCATTGAAAAGACCATGGCCTTGGGTCGTCAGACTGTGGTGATGGTGCCCGAAATCTCTCTTACCCCCCAAATGGTGTCCATATTTAAAAGCCGCTTCGGTGATCAGGTGGCAGTTCTACATAGCCGCCTTTCCGGGGGGGAAAGATATGACGAGTGGAACCGTATCCGCTGCGGCCTGGCGCCGGTGGTTCTGGGTGCCCGCTCTGCGGTTTTTGCGCCCTTAAATAACCCCGGGCTATTTGTTCTGGATGAGGAGCACGAGCCCTCATATAAACAGGAGGAAACTCCCCGTTACCATGCCAGGGATGTGGCTCTGAAACTTGCTGGAAGCAACGGCGCCGTAGTAATGCTGGGCAGCGCCACCCCTTCCCTGGAATCATATAGCCGGACCCTTTCCGGAGGGCCTTACGCCTTGCTGAATATGTCCAGCCGGATTGGCAACAGGCCGTTGCCGTCGGTGCGGATTGTGGACATGCGCCATGAAGGCCAGTCCGGTAACGTCGGCATTTTCAGCAGGGACATGCTTGAAGCCATAAAGGACAGGCTTGACCGGGGCGAACAGATTATATTGTTTCTAAACCGCAGGGGCTATTCCACCTATGTGGTCTGTCGTGATTGCGGCCAGGTGATGAAGTGCCCCCACTGCGATATTTCCCTGACCTACCATGCCAACGGGAACCTGCGCTGCCACTACTGCAACCACTCACTGACGGCGCCGGGGGTCTGCCCGGAGTGCGGCAGCCGGCATGTGGGCTATTATGGTACGGGCACACAGAAGGTTGAAGAAGAGGTTAGAATGTTTTTCCCGGGGGCTGGGGTGCTGCGCATGGACGGAGACACAACCTCCCGCAAGGGTTCCCACGCTGAGATATTGCGGGCTTTCAGGGAAAGAGAGGCGGATATTCTGCTGGGAACCCAGATGGTGGCCAAGGGACTCGATATGCCCGGGGTTACCCTGGTAGGGGTGATTAACGCCGATACTTCCCTACATATGCCCGATTTCCGTGCCGCAGAAAGGACCTTTCAGCTTATAACTCAGGTGGCCGGGAGGGCCGGGCGCGGCGAACTCGGCGGTGATGTGCTGGTTCAGACTTTCAGCCCTGAACATTATTCCATACGCTGTGCGGCAGGACATGATTATAGTGAATTTTTCAGGCTGGAAATGAGAGTACGCAAGGCTATGCAATATCCTCCCTTTGTGCGTCTGGCCCGTATTTTAATGACGGGGACGGATGAGGGTGAGATTCAGGCCTTTGCCGAAAAAGTGCTCCAACTGATGGAAAAGGAATCTTTCAGCGAAAGCATCCAATATATGGGGCCAGCTCCGGCCCCACTGGCCAGAGTGAAGGATCGTTACCGTTATCATATAATAATAAAGGGCCAGGGCGGTGTCGCCCTGCGCCGGGCTCTGACCAATTTATATAATAGCGCGGGATTCAGGCAAAATAGAAAAATTTCTGTGGTGCTTGACATCGACCCCCAGAATTTGATGTAATTTTTCAGGAGTCAGGAGTCAGGAGTCAGGAGATTCTGAATACTTGAATAAAGGCACATGCCGGACGGGAAGGGGATAAAATGGCAGTTTATAATATTGTGGAAACCGGAGACGATGTATTGAGGGAGATAGCCAGGGAGGTGCCGAAAATAACCTCCAACATAGTTAAACTGCTGATCAATATGAGAGATACTATGTATGCCAATAAAGGCGTCGGTCTGGCCGCCCCACAGGTCGGGGTATCCAAACGGATAATTGTGGTTGATGCAGGCGATGGTTTGATAGAACTAATCAATCCGGTTATTTGTGAGGCATCAGGCGAGGAAACAGACTCTGAGGGCTGTCTGAGCGTGCCTGAACTTATGGGTGATGTCAGCAGGCCGGCCAAAGTAGTGGTAAAGGGGCTGGACCGGAACGGCAGGGAACTGGAAATCAATGCTGCAGGCTTTCTGGCCCGGGTGTTACAGCACGAAATAGATCACCTGGAAGGTATACTGTTTACCGATAAGGCCATAAATGTACGGCGAATAAAATAACCCCCCAGTTTTTGTTTTTTAGCAGTGGAAAATTTGGTAAGAATATAGGTAACTACTCAGGAGTCAGGAGTCAGAATGAGAGAACGGTTTATCGTCTCTAAGTATTCTGAATTCTGACTACTGAGTTCTGAATACCTGAATAGAGTTGAGGCGATTGATATGCGGTTATTGTTTATGGGCACCCCGGATTTTGCAGTGCCCTCTCTAAGGGCACTGCATGCCGCCGGGCATAATATAGCAGGTGTGGTGACTCAGCCGGACCGGCCCGGGGGCAGGGGGAAGAAATTACGTCCCTCTCCGGTCAAGCAAGCGGCTCTGGACATGGGATTGCCGCTATGGCAGCCCGAAAGGATAAAAAACAGCGATTTCATCGGGGTAATAAAAGAAATCAGCCCGGCAGTTATTATAGTGGTGGCTTTCGGGCAAATTCTTTCCCGGGAGATACTGGAGATGCCCCCCAGGGGATGCATTAACCTGCACGCTTCGCTGTTGCCACGCTACAGGGGGGCGGCGCCCATTCACAGGACGGTTATCAATGGGGAAACTGAAACCGGTGTAACCACCATGTTTATGAATGAGGGGCTGGACACCGGGGACATGCTGCTAAGTCAAAGAACTCCCATTGCACTGGAAGAAAACGTGGGTTCCGTCCATGACAGGCTGTCCCGGCTGGGGGCGGATCTGCTGGTTAAAACCATCGCTTTGCTGGAGCGGGAGGAAATCCAGCCCGTCCCTCAGGACGATACCGGGGCCACTTATGCCTCCATGCTTACACGGGCGGATGAAGTGATTAACTGGGCTGATTCAGCCCTGGCTATATTTAACCGGGTGCGGGGTATGGACCCCTGGCCCGGGGCCAGGACTTTGCTGGGAGATAAGGTTGTAAAAATATGGCGGGCTTACTTACCGGGAAATCCGGACAGCATGAAAAAAGAAGATTTATCCTTTGGCTGCAACCCGGGTACTGTAACTGCTGCCGGACCGGAAGTGCTTAAGGTAATGACCGGGACAGGACCCCTGGAGATAGCCGAGTTACAGCTTCAGGGCGGCAGGCGGCTGCGGGTCCAGGACTTTTTGCGGGGCAACAGCATTTCGCCGGGCACCCTCCTGGGCGGACCGGACTGTGTCCGGCAGTTCCAACCTGCGAAGGGAAGTGCCCGGACATGAGAATGGTTCTGGACAGCATTTACCCTCATGTGCGTAAACGAATTTTTCTCGGGCTGCTATTACTTAGCCTATTGGTAGTGGGGGGTGTTACCTTCGGGGTATGGTACCTGATTTTTAATCCTTGCCGCTCTCTGCTGCATCAGATTATACTGGTTTTATTGGTGGGTGTCCTGGCCATGGGGGTTATGCTGGCGGGCCTTGGAATCCTGGGTATAGTGTTGTCATTACTTTACGCCAAAAAAATATTTCTATTGAACGGGCCTATGCGGGTGGCGGTTAATATGCTGTTCCCCGTGGTCATGGTATTGGCCAGGCTTTTCAAATTTGATATAGACAGGGTTAAAAACTCCTATATTGAAGTCAACAATCAACTTGTCCGGGCGCTGCGCATGAAGCTTAAGCCCGATCAGATACTGCTGCTGGCGCCCCACTGCCTGCAAAACACCGAATGCCCCCATAAAATTACCGTGGATATAAACAACTGCCGCCGCTGCGGCAGGTGCTGCGTCAGTGACTTGCTGCAGATGAGGGACGTTTACGGTATCAATATGGGGATTGCCACAGGCGGAACCCTGGCCAGGAAGTATGTTAAGGAGTACCGGCCAAGGGCTATTGTAGCCATTGCCTGTGAGCGGGATTTAACCAGCGGCATTCAGGATTCCAACCCCGTGCCGGTGCTGGGCATAACAAATTCACGGCCCAACGGGCCGTGTTATAATACTTGTATATATATGCCCCGGGTGGAAGAGGCCGTTAATCATTTTCTGCCGGGGACGGAAGGCGGAAGACAATTTGCCAAAGCCGAATGCCAGGGAAATTGCCCTGATGGTATTAAAGGAAGTTGACGGGGAGGGTGCGTACTCCAATATTGCTCTAAACCGGCTTTTGGAGAAACACCGCCCGGGTAAGCTGGACCGCGCATTTGCTACGGAACTTGTTTATGGTACCCTGCGGAATCTGAATACACTGGACTGGCTGCTGGGTCATTTTCTGAAGCAGCCCATGAAAAAACAGACTTCCTGGTTAAGGAGCATATTGCGTCTGGGGGCATACCAGATTGTATTCATGGACAGGGTTCCGGATTCAGCGGCTGTGAATGAGTCCGCTAACCTGGCCGGTCGATATGCCCATGCCGGTGCTGTTAATTTTGTCAATGGTGTGCTGCGCAACCTCGCCAGGGGCTATAAAAATATAGCATACCCTGATTATGAAAGCGATCCTGTGGCACACATTGCCCTTCGCTATGCCCATCCTCCCTGGCTGGTGCAAAGGTGGCTGAGGGATTATGGCCCTGATGATACAATTGCCCTCTGCCGGGCCGACAATGCTCCCGCCCCCAATACCATCCGCACCAATACCCTTAAAATTACCAGGGAAGATTTAGCGGAACGGCTGGCTGCAGAAGGGGTTGACTCCCGTGCCACCGCCTTTGCTCCGGAAGGACTGTATATAGAAGGATTTATGTCCCTGCACGGATTTAAGCCCTTTGAGGAAGGGCTTTTTCAGGTTCAGGACGAGAGTTCCATGCTGGTAGGCCATGCGTTATCTCCGGCGCCTGGTTCCTTTGTCCTGGACGCCACCAGTGCCCCCGGGGGGAAGGCCACTCACCTGGCCCAGTTGATGGGTGACAGGGGAACGGTTATGGCGGCGGATATACACCCTCATAAATTAGATCTTATTGAAGACAACTGCCGGCGGCTGGGCATAAGCTGTGTGCACGCTTTTCTGGCTGACGCCAGGGATTTTTCCGGGGAACTGGCCGGTAAGGCGGATTATGTCCTGGTGGATGCGCCGTGTTCCGGCCTGGGCGTGTTAAGAAGGCGTCCGGATTCCCGCTGGCGCAGGACTCCGGAACAGATACCCGAAATTTTAGAACTGCAGCGGCGGATATTAAACAGTGCCGCCAGTTGCCTTAAGCCGGGAGGTGTGCTGGTTTACAGCACCTGCACCCTGGCCGCGGAAGAAAATTTGGCCCAGGTGAAACATTTTATAGAGGACAATACTTTTTTCGTAATGGAGGATTTAACCCCTTACCTGCCTCAGGCACTTGGCCTGGAGCAGACCATGACCAACGGCTATTTGCAGCTATTGCCGCATAAACATGGAACGGATGGTTTTTTTATCGCCAGAATGCGAAAAAAGGGATTAGAATAAAGGGGTAGAAATAGATTGAACAATGATGCTGTATTTATGATGGTATCCTGAAAATGAAAAAAAACCTTAAAGATTTTTCCTTAGCGGAACTTGAAAATATTTTCAGGGAAATGGGCCACCCTGCGTACAGAGCCAGGCAGGTGGCGGAGTGGCTTTTTCAAAAGGGTGCAGCATCCTTTGACGAGATGACAAACATACCCAGAGGGCTGCGGGATTCCCTGTCTGCGGTATATGATTCCGGCACGCTACAGGTATTAAAAAAGCAGGTTTCCGGGCACGGCGGCACAGTGAAGTATTTGCTTGGCCTGGCCGACGGCCAGGCGGTGGAGACGGTGCTCATGCGCTATGTATACGGCCTGTCCGCATGCCTGTCCACTCAGGTGGGCTGCAGGATGGGCTGCCGGCTGTGTGCATCTGCCGCCGGGGGAAAGGTGCGGAACCTGAGTCCCGGAGAAATATACGATCAGGTGCTGTCCGTGCAGAGGGACACAGGTGAGAGGGTTTCCCGGATTGTATTGATGGGTACGGGGGAACCCCTTGATAACCTGGACAACACACTAAAATTTATTTATCTGATCACAGCAGTTTATGCCCTCAACATAAGTATGCGGCACATTACCCTGTCCACTTGCGGAGTTGTGCCGGGAATAGAGAAACTTGCCAATCTGAAGTTGCCCCTGACCCTGGCTATTTCTCTGCATGCACCGGAAGATAGGCTCAGGAGTAGCCTTTTGCCTATAAATAACAGGTATCCTCTGGGCAGCCTGATGGAAGCCTGCCGCCGTTATATTGAGACCACAGGCCGCAGGATGACCTTTGAGTACGCTTTAATAGCAGGCGTCAACGACAGCCGGGAACATGCCGTGAAACTTTCTAAACTGTTGCGCGGCATGCGCTGTCATGTGAATCTTATTCCTTTTAACCGGGTGCCCGGAAAGCCATATGCGGCGACCGGACCGGGCACAGTGCAGGCTTTTAGGCAGGAACTGGAGAGAGCCGGTATCAGGGTAACCGTGCGCCGCAGGCTGGGTGAGGATATTGATGCCGCTTGCGGCCAGCTGAGACGGAGGAATTTATCCCTGTCCGGGGATTAGAGGTGATCAGGTGGGACTCTTTTCTGGTTTGGAAGGCGGCCTGGAAAAATATATAGAGGGTTTTTTCCGGGATAAATTCAAAGGCCGGGTGCAGCCTGTGGATATAGCTAAAAGACTGGCACGGGAGATGAGGGACAAAAAAAGGGTAAGTGTGAACCTTGTTTATGCCCCCAATGAGTATACCGTTTTCCTGAGCCGCGAAGACTGGCTGGCGGTGGGTAGCATAGCCGGGGCACTGGCTTCCGAACTACAGGAATATCTCAGCCAGAAGGCTCTTGAGAAGGACTTTACCCTGGTGGCCAAACCGCTGGTGATTATTCAGGGAGACGAGGATTTAAAGCCGGGCCAGTTACGGGTGGAATCAACTTTCGGCACAGTTCCGCAGCTCACAGGGGAGGATCCGGATGAATGCCGGGTTGAGGAATTTGAAGATACTCTGCGTTTCAGGCCGCTAAGGGATACTTCACCCGTACCGGCGGTGAAGCAGGAGCATAGTTTTTTCCTTGTCGTTCAGGAAGGAACTCAGAAGGGTCGCATATATGAGCTGGAAGGTTTTCCGGTGATTGTAGGCAGGCGGGAGGGCAGCGAAATACTGCTGGCTGATAACAGCGTTTCCCGGCGTCATGCTAGTCTGGAGTTTTCCGGCGGGGCTTGGGTTGTAACTGATTTGGGGAGTACAAACGGCACCTTCGTGAACGGTTTACGGGTGCATAAAAAGGAACTGGCGCCGGGTGACGCCGTAAAATTCGGCTCAACCCTGTGTATGTTAAAGGTGGAGTAATTGTGCTTGGAGCTCTGCTCACGCTTTTTCGCTATTTGTTTTTAATATTTCTATATATTTTTATCTTTCAGTTGGCCAGAATGATGTTTAAGGGATATCGCGAGCAGGCTGCCGTATTTTCTGGCGCGGGGAAGGACCGTAAGCAGGGCAGACCGGGAGATGAAGAAATATATCACCAGATGACCCCGGAAGAGGAACCGGAACCCATTACGGGGGCCGAGGCCGGGCTGGTGGTGCTGGCCAGTCCCGACCGCCAGCTTGCTGCGGGAACTGTTTTCTCTCTGGCCAGTGAGTCCGTACTGGGACGGGGGCGCGACAGCGATTTTATGGTTCCCGACCCCTTCGCATCGCTGGAGCATGCCCGCATAAGCAAAAGGGAAGGGCAATTCTGGCTGGAAGATTTAAAAAGCAGCAACGGCACTTTTTTGAACGAGACAAAGGTGCATATGCCTACGGTTTTGGCTGATGAGGACAGGGTCAGGATCGGGGGGATTACCCTGAAGTTTGTGAGGTGGGCTTATGAAATGGAGCCAGGCCACTGAGGTTGGCAGGGTGAGACAGCAGAATGAGGACAGCGTGCTGGCGGCGGCCGATATAGGCCTGTTTGCTGTGGCAGACGGTATGGGCGGACATCGGGCCGGAGAAGTGGCCAGCAATATGGCCATGCGTGACCTGGAGCAATATATCAGAAAAAGTGGCGGCGGTGATATGGGCCGCATTTTGGTTGATGCCGTGAGAAACGCAAACAGCAATGTATTTTCTTCATCCGGCGGGGAGCCCTCCCTGAAAGGTATGGGAACCACCCTTACCGCTGTGGTTTTAAAGGATGGCAAAGCCACAGTTTCCCACGTGGGGGATAGCAGGGCCTATCTAATCAGGGGAACGAATATATCACAGCTTACCCGTGATCATTCCCTGGTACAGGAATTATTCAACGTAGGAGGTATTACCCGGGCGGAGGCCAGGGAGCACCCGCAAAGAAATGTTTTGACCCGGGCCTTGGGCACCGGGCCGGTGGTGGATGTAGATTTGGTAAATCTGAAGCTGAAGACGGGCGATGTTTTGCTGTTGTGCACCGACGGCTTGACAGGGCTGGTAGAGGACCACGAAATACTTACTGTATACGGGCAATCGCACAGTCTGGACGATGCCGTGCATAAGCTAATCCGGACAGCTATGGACAGGGGCGGCAATGATAACATTTCGGTAGTACTCATAGCACCCTAATTCTTTGTAGTATTCAGGAGTCAAGAGTCAGAATGAGAGAACGGTTTATCGTCTTGAAATATTCTGAATTCTGACTACTGACTACTGAATACCTGAGATGGTAACAATATTCTCATGCTAATCATGGCGTAGCGGGCTTAAGTACTAATTAAAGGGTTGGCTAATCACAGGGTTGGTGGAACAAGGAATACACTATGGAAAAGATAGGTTATGAGCAGCGCAGGATGGAAATGAAATTACTTATCCCCGCCGCGGCGTATCTGGCAGCCGGGGCCATGGCTATATATCTGTGGGTTTTAAAGGAACCCAGGATTATATTCGCCGGCGCTGCCGTGCCGGCCCTGGCCTTTATGCTGGTCAGTTTGATTTGGCAGTTCAGGGGATTCAGGGGGGACCCCTTTCTTTTACCGGTTACCGCGCTGCTTTCTTATACCAGTTTAATATTTCTTTATAGACTGCAGCCTGCTTACGCCTACCGCCAGTTCGTCTGGCTGATGGTGGGTTTGCTGATTCTGCTGCTGACCACCAGGCTGCTTACTAATTACCGGGTGTTGGCGGAATATAAATATTTGATTGCCGCTTCCGGTGTGGTGATTTTGCTTTTGCCTATTTTTTTTGGTGTGGAGATGGGCGGGGCTAAAAGCTGGCTGGATTTCAAGCTATTCAGTTTGCAGCCGTCGGAATTTGTCAAGATACTGGTAGTTATTTTCCTGGCTTCTTTTATGGCGGAAAACAGGCTGACCCTTACCAGAGGTTCCGGTACCGTGTTGGGCATGGCTCTGCCAGGTCCCCAGGTATGGGGGCCACTGCTGGGTATGTGGGGGATCTCCCTTTTGCTGCTCGTTTTTCAAAGAGATCTCGGCACTGCACTGATTTATTTCAGCACCTCTTTGGCCATGATTTACATTGCCACCGCCAGGCTGGACTATGTTGGTTTCGGCACGGCATTCTTTCTGGCGGGGGCCTGGGTGGCTGGCAAATTATACCAACATGTAGCCGTTCGCTTCACTATCTGGCTGGATCCCTGGAGTTATATCACCGGGAAGGGGTATCAGATTGCCCAATCCCTGTTTGCCATAAGCGCCGGTGGTGTTACCGGGGCCGGGCTGGGGGTTGGGTGCCCCAAATTCATTCCCGCAGTGCATACGGACTTTATTTTTTCTGCCATTACCGAAGAACTGGGCCTTATGGGTGGTATGGGTATTATTCTTTTATACCTGTTCTTTATTTACAGGGGATTTCGTATTGCCATGTCGGCCAGGGATGATTTTTCCGCTCTGCTGGCGGGAGGATTAACTGCATTGATGGGCCTGCAGTCCTTTATCATCATCGCCGGGGTTATAAAAATGCTTCCGCTGACCGGTGTTACATTGCCCTTTGTTAGTTACGGCGGAAGCTCACTGGTAGCCAATTTTATTATCCTGGGCATGCTCATGAACATTTCCAACGAGGCCATGGCAGATGAAAAATAATTTGCGCAAACTGGGATATTTCTTTATATTAATTTTTCTGGAGCAGATGATTTATCTGGGCTATATCAATATCTACCTGGGACCGGCCCTGGCCACGGATCCGCACAACCGCAGGCTGGCGGTCGCGGAGGAGGGAATCCACAGGGGGACTATATACGACCGCAACGGCCGGATACTGGCCGGGGATGTGGAAGAAAAAGGGGTTAAGAAACGTGTTTACCCCTATAAGGATGCAACTGCCCAGTTAATAGGCTTTGTTTCCCAGAGGTACGGGCGCACGGGGCTGGAATCGCTGTATGATACCTACCTGCTGGCCATGGATGACGGCGGCAGTGTGGACAAGGTAATTAAACACCTGCTGAACCGTCCCGCATACGGCTACGACGTGTATCTCACCCTGGACGCTGATTTGCAGAAAAAGGCGGTAAGCCTGCTGGGAAGGAGACGGGGGGCGGTGGTGGCCATTGATCCGGCCACCGGAGCCGTACTTGTACTGGCCAGTACGCCGGGATACGATCCGAATAAAATTGATCAGGTGGTAGGTAATAAAACAGAAAAATATGAGTTTAACGGTAAACAGTTGGAAAAGCAGGTGGATATTACCTATTTTGACCGTATTACCAAGGATACTGAAAATTCACCTTTGCTGGATCGTGCCGCCTTTGGCGCGTATCCTCCCGGCTCAACATTCAAGCTGATTACTGCTGCCGGTATCCTGAGCCAGGATGCCGGGGCTGTTAAGGATATTTACAACTGCACCGGAAGCATTACGGTGGACGGCTTTGTTTTAAAAGACAACAAAGTGCACGGTAAGGTTGATTTTGATGATGCCCTGGCGCAGTCCTGTAATTCGGCCTTTGCCCATTACGGCCTGGTGCTGGGGGAGGAAGGCATAAGACTTTCCTCCCGGTCCTTCGGTTTCGTTACTGGAGCCCCCAAGGATTTTAGTGCAGAGCCCGAATCGGTTAAATACGACAGGTTTACAGGAGATCGCCTCAAATATTTACGTTATATGCCCGGTATGCTGCCGGAGGGACACCTTACCGAGGCGGAGATTGCCTCCACGGCCATAGGTCAGGGGAGAATACTGGTCAGTCCTATGCAGATGGCGCTGGTAGCTGCCGGTATAGCCAACAAAGGGGCTATAATGGCTCCATATTTGCTAGCTGGGGTTAAAACGGTAAATGGTGCGGTGAAGGAAAGCAATAGCCCCGCGCTGTTACATACAGCCATGACTCCGGCCATAGCGGCCCAAATAACCACGGCCATGCAAGCGGCAGTTACCCGGGGAACCGCCTCTGCAGCCTCCCTTGCAGGCATACCAGTGGCCGGTAAAACGGGCTCGGCCCAGAACCCCAGTGGGGAAACCCATGCCTGGTTTGTGGGTTTTGCCCCGGCGCAAAATCCCCGCATCGCCGTAGCGGTGATCGTGGAAAATTCCGGGGCCGGTGGCAGGGAGGCCGCACCGCTGGCCAGGGCCATTATGGCTGGCTACCTGCAAGGAAAATAAATTTGTTCTGGATCATTTATATGTATTTTTATAAATATGTTTACTGGGATAAAGCAAACTGGTAGGTTTTGACCGAATTGAGGTGAATGGTTATTGTTGGGCAAGATGTTTGGAAACAGGTATGAAATTTTGGAACAGCTTGGCGGTGGGGGTATGGCCATCGTTTACAAAGGGCGGGATGCCATTTTAAACCGCCTGGTTACAATTAAAATTTTACGTCCTGAATATACCTCGGATGAAGACTTTGTGCGTCGTTTCAGGCGGGAGGCCCAGTCGGTAGCCAGCCTTTCCCATCCCAATATTGTCAGTATTTATGACGTGGGCAGGGAGGGTGAAATACAGTATCTGGTGATGGAATATATAGACGGTGAAAATTTAAAAACAGTAATCAAAAGAGAAGGAGCGATACCACCGGAGAGGGCTGTACAGATAGCCAGACAGGTGTGTGACGCTCTGGAGCACGCCCATGAAAATAAAATAGTACACAGGGATGTAAAACCCCATAACATATTGATTACAAGGACGGGCAGGGCCAAGCTTACTGATTTTGGAATTGCCATGGAAACCGGTACTGCCACCATGACCCACACCGATACCATCGTGGGCTCCGTACATTATCTCTCACCTGAACAGGCCAGGGGTGAGCCGGCCGGACCCAAATCCGATATATATTCCATTGGGGTGGTTTTGTTTGAAATGCTTACCGGCACGGTCCCCTTTGCCGGTGACAGTCCCATTTCAGTGGCGTTAAAGCATATCCAGGAAACGCCTCCGCTTCCTTCCAAAATATGGCCGGGGATACCTCCTGTGCTGGAGCAGGTAGTCTGCAGGGCACTGGAGAAAAGTGTCGACAGGCGCTTCGGCAGCGCCGGGGAAATTTCTCGGGTGTTGGAGAACTCCGTCAGGGATAGCGACGGTGATGTTACCCGCTTCATACCGCTGGATGAGGAAGCCACCAGGGTGATTAAGGGTGAGGAGCTTAAAGCAGCTATGCAGGAGAGGTCTGTACACAAAAAAAGGTTGTCCCGGGGCGGCTGGCTGGCGCTACTGGTTTTTCTGGGTATATTAATCGCCGGAGGGGCGTTTGCTCTTAACATGTTTATGAATGTGCCCGAGGTGGAGGTGCCGTCGGTTATAGGCATGACCCGGTATGATGCCGGGTTAACCCTTGAAAACAAAGGCCTGCAGGTGAAGGTGAAGCAGGCTTTTCATTCCAGCGTGCAGGACGGATATGTTATCGAACAGGATATAGATCCGGGAATGAAGGTTAAGAAAAACAGGCTGGTTACCATTACTGTCAGCAAGGGACAAGATTTAAGAACCGTCCCCAGCGTGCTGAATCTCACGGCCCAGGATGCCGGAATCAGGCTCACCGAGGCTGGTTTTAAACTCAACGACCAAAAACAGCAGGACTACAGCGACCAGGTACCCGAGGGAGAGATTTTTAAGCAGGAGCCGAAGGAATTGACTAAGGCCCCCAGGGGCTCCGCAATAACGGTATATGTGTCCAGGGGCCCGAAGGTAGACATACAAATACCGGATTTCACCGGGATGACACAAGAAGATGCGACTGCCAAACTGGAAGAGCTGAAATTGCAGGCAAGCCCTGATATAGGTAGGGAAACTAACGTTGATTACCTGCAGGGCCAGGTGATAGCCCAGGATCCTCAGCAGGGGACTCTCGTGCAAGAGGGCTCCCAGGTCAAACTGACAATAAGTGACGGTCCCGGCCCGCCGGTCAGGACAGTTGATGTAAGTAGGATTCCGGTTCCGGATGACGGCCAGTACCACACTGTGCGCATACAAGTTAACGATATTAAGGGCACACAGTATGTCTATGTCAAGCAGCACCCGCCGGGTGATATAGTTCATGAAAAAGTGAAATACTGGGGTAAAGCAATCATCAAGGTTTTTGTCGATGATGACATGATATTCGATTGGGATTCAACAAAACAGGACTGATTAAATTACACAGGCTTGATTAAGGTTCTTGTTGATGATAAACAGGTGGGATCCGGGCAAACATAATGGTTTTCTATACAGTAAAAAGGCAGGGGAAATACAGATGTGAACGTAAAAAAGGATTTACTAAAGAAGCATATGGCCGGAGTGGTGCTGAAGGCTACAGCAGGATTCTATTACGTACAATTGGACGACGGCTTGTGGGAGTGTGCCCTCAGGGGAAAATTCAGGCTGGACAAAACTGAGGTGCTGGTGGGGGACAGGGTAAGTATAATCCCGAGGCACGGCAGGGTGGGGGTAATAGATAAGGTATATCCCAGAAATAATGCCCTGCTCCGGCCTCCCGTAGCCAATGTTGATCTGGCCGTCATAATATTTGCGGTACGGGAGCCCGACCTGGCTACGGTATTGTTGGACAGGCTCCTGGTACAGGCTGATTATGCCCGGATTGCGCCGGTGATTTGCCTGAATAAAACGGACCTGTCGGATGGCAGCCACCGGGGGATTTCGGACATATATAGCATGGCCGGCTATACCGTGCTGGAAACCAGTTCTTATAACGGTATGGGCGTTGGTGAATTGAGATCTTTATTGAAAGATAAAATATCGGTGTTGGCAGGTCCTTCCGGCGTGGGTAAGAGTAGCCTGCTTAACGCCGTTCAGCCGGGTTTCTCCCTAAAAACCGGCGAGGTAGGCAAAAAAATTAAAAGGGGCCGGCATACTACCAGGCATGTAGAACTGCTGCCCCTGGAAGACGGGGGGCTTGTAGCGGATACGCCGGGTTTTTCTCAAATATTTCTGCCCGGCATAAAAAGGGAAGAGCTATCTCTCTATTTTTTGGAGATGGAGCGTTTTTTTGGGCAGTGCCGCTTTAGCGGCTGCCTTCACGCCAGTGAGCCTGATTGTGCTGTGAAGGAAGCCGTGGGCAAAAATATTATCAGCTCTGCAAGATACGGTAACTATCTGCAGTTTCTGGATGAAATTATAAAGCAGGAGAGGAAATATTGATGATCAAGTTGGCGCCTTCTATATTATCCGCGGATTTTTCCAGGCTGGGAGAATCCGTGGGAGTTGTTGAAAAGGCCGGGGCGGAATATCTGCATATTGATGTTATGGACGGCCATTTTGTACCTAACATTACCATCGGGCCGCTGGTGGTGTCCTCGCTCAGACCGCACTGCGGTATGGTTTTCGATGTTCATTTGATGATTGAAAAGCCCGAAAATTATATAGATGATTTTATCCTGGCCGGCGCAGACATCGTCACGGTGCATGTGGAAACAGTTACACACCTGCACCGTACCGTGGCAATGATTAAAAATCAAGGGAAAAAGGCGGGAGTGGCGCTTAATCCGGCCACGCATCCGGGTGTAATAGAATATGTTGCCCATATGTTGGATCTGGTGCTGGTGATGACTGTCAACCCTGGTTTCGGAGGACAAAAATTTATCAGGGAAATGCTAACTAAAATTGAAGTTGTAAAGGAAATGATCAGTAGGTCGGGTTCTCAGGCGGAAATTCAGGTTGACGGGGGCATAAGCTCCGCTACTGCAGCGTCGGTTTCTGCAGCCGGGGCAACCGTGCTGGTTGCGGGCTCAGCTATTTTTAACACAGGAGACCCTGCGGCGGCGGTAAGGGAGATCAGGGAGGAGGCCCAAAGAGGTCACGCTTAATATGTTTGTTTATGACAGGGGGTGAAATTAGTGGCGGTATATATCTGCGCTCAATGCGGCAATACCTTGGAGAGTCGCTGCAAGCCGGGCAAATGCAAATCCTGCGGGGCGGTGAAGGACAAGCTGATCAAACAGGAACAGCCAAAAAAATAAGGAAAACTTTTTATTTTATATACATAATATTCATTTGAAGGAATTTTGTAGCTATGTGTCAAATTTTCAAATAAAGCAAACAGTTGGTTTGTTGCAATAAATAACAAGGGGGTCAGGCCCTGTGAAAAGTGAAGAACAACTGGTCATTTTTCAGCTAAATGAACAGCAGTATGCACTACCCATTCAGGAAACGCAGGAAATTATCCGTATGACCGCAATTACCCAGGTTCCCAATACCAGGCACTATGTTGAGGGGATAATCAACCTCAGGGGCAGCATTGTCCCGGTAATTAACCTGAACAAAAGGTTGGGACTGATGGTCAACGAGTATAATGACGCCACCAGAATAATTGTAGTGGAGCATGAGGGGCAAAAGGTGGGCATGATTGTGGACAATGTACTGGAAGTGGGCCGTTTTACAGAAGACGAAATAGAGCCCCCAGCGGTGGCAGGGGATAATGTGGACTATCTCAAGGGCGTGGTTAAGAAGGGTGACCGGCTATGGCTTTTGCTGAACCTGACGAAAGTTTTATAGTTACAGATTATTATATACCCGCCGGTTGACAGGCTTCTTTTTCTAGGCGATAGGAATTTATGCCGTGAGGATAATTTTCTGCCATTTTTCCTGGCACACCTATTCTGGAAGCCCTTAATATAATGAAATATTAACATTTGATTTCTATGTTCACTGTTTTTTCTGAAAATACCCTCCATAAAAATATAATTTTAATGGGGGTATTTTCATATCTATTAAGGGTTTATAATTTATTTGTAGTTTTTTATCGACCAAATTTTATTGATGAGGAGTATCAGTAGACGATGGAAGCGCATGGATCAAATCTTATGGCCCGCTACGTCAACATTGCGGTGGATATAGCAACCCGGGTGGTCAGGGGAGAGTACAGAGTAGGGCAGAAAATTTTTGGCCGTTCTACCCTGGCGGGGAAGTATAATGTATCTCCGGAGACCATACGTCGCGCTCTCACGTTGTTACAGGATACCGGCATTGTTCAGGTTTCACCCGGGGTTGGGGTGGCTGTGAAATCCCAAAAGGCAGCCGAGGCATTTCTGGCCGAGTGCGGTCAGAAGCAGGTTTTGCGCGATGTGCAGGAGAAGTTGCAGCACCTGCTGAAGGAAAGGGACAAAATAAATTTAGAAATTGAAAAACTTATGAATGAATTGCTTGATTATACCTTTAAGATGGCCGGCAGGCTGCAGCGTATTGAAGAAATAAAGGTGCTGGGTCACTCCCCACTGGTGGGCAAATCCCTGGCGGAAGCGGAGTTTAGGGGTAAGACAGGCGCCACCGTGCTGGCTATATACAGAAATGGCGAGGAGATATTTTCCCCGTCGGCGGAAACGGTGATTCAGACCGGCGATATATTAATTGTGGTAGCCCAGCCGGAAATGAGGGATCAGGTTCACCAGTTGCTGGAGCCTCTGCCCAGTGAAAACTTATAAAGTTGGGGACATTTTTCCGATCACAAAGCTGGTTCCAAAAGAGGTGTGTCACCTTTCATAAGTTGGGGACATTCCTCCGACTTCAAAGCCAATCCAATCGGGGACATTCCTCTGACCTCCAGAGCCAAGCTCTATAGAGAGGTGTGTCCCCTTTCCTCTGTATATTATTTCATATTCCTGGAAATACTTATAAAAAGCAATAACCCAACTGTTTATGGGTAATTGCAGCAGGAGGGATATTTTTGGGGTTTAAGGATTTAGAAAACAGAGTTAAAGATTTGATGGAGAAAGGCAACTCTGACCACCAAAAAGCAGTGCAGCAAAGCATTGACCCGGCCACGAAATTGACTGAAATTAATCCTGACGAAAAATAAAACACAAACCTAAGACCCTTGTAAACCCTGGTTGGTAAGCTCCCTGGGGTTTGCAAGGGTCTTTTTTTAAAATAATACGGCTAAATAGAATAATTAAGCAGGAATATAGATATTTTGATAGAATCATTTCTTTACATTAGTTTAATAGGATTCATTTATCATTTTCTATTTTGATAAAACAATTACATGAAGTGCATTTTAATAAATATTCGCCGGAACATGTGTAGGCAGGTGAAATTGGTTGAAAGGCTTAAGTAAAATATCCCTAAAAATCGACGGTAACGTAAGGCAAAAATTGCTGTATGGTGAATTCGAAAGGTCCGGGGGTATAATTATTGATGCCGCTTCAGGCAGCATTGTGTACCGTTTAACTGATGAGGCTGAAGATGATGATGAATGCTCTGCCATAACACTGCGGGTGCCAGGTATACTGGGCACAACCTTGGAGTCGCTGACCTTTGAAACTCTGTGGGGGAAATTTAATGAATACATCAAGGTAGATTTGGGGGCTTCGTTTGATCCTGAGCAAATAACAATGTTGGACAGGATGGGAGCAGTGATTGACCGGATCGTCCACTCCGGGAGCCCGGATTCTTTGGCAGGACATGACGTAGCGTTGGCTGATTTTGTAAAGGAACTGGAAGAATGCTATACTTATTTTAAGGATCTGTTTACTTATAATCTTGGAATTGCCGATAAGAGAACGGATTTTTACAGCTTCCCAATGCTGAAAATTTGTGTTTTTGTCACTGTCTGTATCGTAATAATTTACTATAACCTTGAAAAGTACTACATATGTAAGGAGTGGTTGGAAAAGGCCAAGGATTTGTGTATAAGGGCTATGAAAAAATACCCCACGGTTTTTTGCAAGCATATAAGCGACGTGGAATATTATGAAAATATTGCCGCACTGCCGCCTAGAGCGTATATCAGTGCTTTAAAAGAAATTATAATGAGTCCTGCGGGCAAACCTAAAATTAAATTTCCGCCCACTGAAGTGATTTATCTATGGAGTTGCTATGAGTTTCTGGAAGGATATGTTTACGAAATAGCGATGACGGTGTAATGAAGGATGGATAACACGTAACGGCTGTTGACACCTGTTAACAATGATTCTATAATAAATCTGAATTCTGAATGCCTGAAAAAAATATTTACCTTCGGGGATGGGTGCAATTCCCTACCGGCGGTGGGGCTTTTATTAAGCCAAGCCCGCGAGCCTGCAAAGGTTGATCCGGTCAAATGCCGGGGCCGACAGTAACAGTCTGGATGGGAGAAGGTTTTCAAGAATGGGCAAATGCTCTTATAATGAGTGTATGTCCTTAGCTTGTTTTGCCCCGGAGGTATTTACCCCGGGGTTTTTGGTATTTATCATTGGAAAAGGGTGGTCGGTTGGACAGGGAATATATGAGCAATGCTCTGGAATTGGCGGCCAGGGCAACGGGCCGCACCAGTCCAAACCCCCTGGTGGGGGCAGTGCTGGTAAAGGACGGAAAAATTGTAGGCAGTGGTTATCACCACAGGGCCGGTACTCCACACGCTGAGGTGCATGCCCTGAGAGAGGCCGGCGGGAAGGCAAGGGGGGCAACGCTTTATGTTACCCTGGAGCCATGCTGTCACCACGGCAGGACCGGGCCTTGCACCGAGGCAGTGATAGAGGCTGGAGTTACCAGGGTTGTGGCGGCCATGACTGACCCCAATCCCCTGGTGGCCGGCAGGGGATTGGATAAGCTTCGGGAAGCGGGAATAGAGGCGGAATCCGGTCTGATGGAAGAAGAGGCCCGCAGGCTTAACGAGGTTTTTATTAAATATATAACCGTCAGGCAGCCCTTTGTGGTGCTAAAGGCAGCCATGAGTCTGGACGGCAAAATCGCCACCCGCACCGGTGATTCCCAGTGGATTACCGGAAGTGAATCCCGGGAGTACGTGCATCATCTGAGGGATCGTTATGATGCCATCATGGTGGGAATAAATACAGTGCTGGCGGATAACCCTTCCCTGACTACCAGACTTCCCGGGGGCGGCGGCAGGGATCCGGTAAGGATCGTGCTGGACAGTGCTGCCAGGACGCCGCCGGAGGCCAGGGTTTTGAGGGTTGAATCATCCGCTCCGACGATCATCGTTACCACCACTGCGGCCCCTGCGGAAAGACTGGCAGTGCTGGAAGACGCCGGTGCACGGATAATTACCGTGGACGGGGACGGAGGAAGGGTGGATTTAAGGGTTTTGATGAAAAAATTAGCCGTCATGGAAATCTGCAGCGTGCTGGTGGAAGGCGGCGGCCAGGTGCATGCCTCTGTTCTTGCGGCGGGGGTGGCTGACAAAGTAATCTGGTTTATTGCCCCCAAGCTTATCGGCGGCACCGGCGCCCCGGGCCCGGTGGGCGGTCAGGGCGTTGAACGCCTGGCGGAGGCGGTGCGCATCGGGCGGGTGAATGCAACCCGCTTCGGGGAAGATATATGTGTGGAAGGTTATATAGGGAGTGGGGTGAATAATTAAATGTTCACCGGTTTGATAGAGGAACTGGGTTTAGTAAAGGCCGTAGCCCGGGGGGCGGACTCCGCGAGGCTCTCCATAGAAGCCCGGGAGGTTCTAAAGGGTGTAAAGCTGGGGGACAGCATCGCAGTAAACGGAGTTTGTCTCACGGTAGTTGAGTTTAGCAGGAGTTTATTTGCCGCCGATGTGATGGCGGAAACCCTGGCCAGATCAAATCTCGGCCGGCTAAAGCCAGGGGACAGGGTGAACCTGGAAAGGGCATTGGCTCTGGGCGATCGCTTGGGAGGACATCTGGTAAGTGGGCATATCGACGGTGTGGGCGCCATTTTGGGCAGGGAAAAGCATGACATAGCTACTATTGTTACCATCACCGCGCCGGTGGCTGTAATACGATACGTTGTTAAGAAGGGTTCGATTTCCGTGGACGGTGCCAGCCTTACGGTGGTGGACTATGACGCTAACAGTTTCCGGGTGTCTTTAATCCCCCATACTGCCCATAAAACTACTCTGGGCTATAAAAATACAGGGGAGACGGTAAATCTCGAGGCGGATTTAGTGGGCAAATATATAGAAAGGCTGATGGGACACGCTGCTCCTTCCGGGCAGGATGGGGACAAAACCGGGGGGATTACCTTTGAATACCTGGCAGAAAAAGGTTTTATGTAGAGAGTCGGGGACATTCCTCAGACCTCAGAGTCAGACCCAATAGAGAGGTGTGTCCCCATTCATTAATAAAGGAGGATAAAAAAATGAGCTTTAAGGTCAATACCATTGAAGAGGCTCTTGATGATATACGTCAGGGGAAAATAGTCGTAATGATTGATGACGAGGACAGGGAGAATGAGGGCGACCTGATCATGGCTGCTGAAAAGGTTAGCCCGGAGGCGGTAAATTTCATGGCCACACACGGAAGGGGCCTGATTTGCATGCCCATGGAAGGCAAAAGGCTGGATGAGTTGGAACTGCCGGCCATGGTCACCAAAAACACCGATCCCAACGGCACGGCATTTACCGTCTCCGTTGACCATAAGGATACCACTACGGGGATATCCGCTCACGAGCGGGCAGCCACTGTCAGTGCCATGCTAAATTCCGCTACCCGCCCCGAGGATTTACGCCGTCCCGGCCATGTTTTTCCATTGAGGGCAAAGGAAGGCGGAGTACTGCGCCGGGCGGGTCATACCGAAGCGGTGGTGGACATGACCAGGCTGGCCGGGCTTTATCCCGCCGGGGTAATCTGCGAAATAATGAAGGATGACGGGACCATGGCCAGATTGCCCGAATTAATCGAGTTTTGCGGGCACCACGGGTTGAAGATCGCCACCATTGCGGATCTTATTCAATATCGTCGCAAAACTGAAAGATTAATCAAAAGGGTGGACTCGGCCAAACTGCCCACTAAATATGGCGATTTCGTAGCCGTGGCTTATGAGAGCCTGCTGGACAACAAAGGTCACCTTGCCCTGGTCAAGGGTGATCTTGACTCCGTGGAAGCTCCCCTGGTACGTGTGCACTCGGAATGCTTAACCGGCGACGTGTTTGGTTCGTCACGCTGCGACTGCGGCGATCAACTGGCCCGGGCCATGGAAATGATTTCACGGGAAGGCGTAGGGGTATTCCTTTATATGCGTCAGGAGGGACGCGGTATCGGGCTTTTAAATAAAATAAGGGCCTATCATCTGCAGGATCAGGGCAAGGATACCGTGGAAGCCAATGAGGCTTTGGGTTTTCCCGCTGATTTGCGGGACTATGGACTTGGCGCCCAGATACTGGTGGAACTGGGATTAAGAAAGATAAGACTGATCACCAATAACCCAAGAAAAATAGCCGGGCTGGAGGGACACGGCCTGGAGGTGGTTGACCGGGTGCCCATAGAGATATGCCCGGGAGATGAAAATAAATTCTATCTTTCCACCAAAAAGCGTAAGCTTGGCCATCTGCTGAACATCGGCTAGGCGGCCGTTGAAAAAAGATATAAAAGTAAAGCGAGGAGAAGAGATATGGCTAAAGTATTTGAAGGTCATCTGGTGGGACAGGGTCTCCGTTTCGGACTGGTGGTGGGACGTTTTAACGAGTTTATTACCAATAAGCTGCTTTCCGGGGCGCTTGACGCATTGAAGAGGCATGGCGTTGATGAACAGGATGTGGAGATTGCCTGGGTGCCCGGAGCCTTTGAAATTCCCATGGTGGCCCGCCGGATGATTTCCCTGCAGCGTTTTGACGCCGTGGTTTGCCTGGGGGCGGTAATCAGGGGCGCCACACCGCATTTTGACTATGTGGCGGCGGAAGTATCCAAGGGCATAGCCAAAATTGGCCTTGACACCGGAGTTCCCGCTATCTTTGGTGTAATCACTGCCGACACCATCGAACAAGCCATCGAAAGGGCCGGCACCAAGGCTGGCAATAAGGGCTGGGACGCCGCAGTGGTCGCCATTGAAATGGCAAACCTCAACCGCGCTATTGTGTAGATGAAGGGGGTAATACTTTGTCCTCAGCAAAGACGGTGCAAAATCTTCAAGAGGTTGCCTCATTTAAGGTGTCCCACGGGGACAGGCTTTTTTCAGCGGACCAGGAGGAAATAAAATACGGCTGGACAACTGATATATACTTTATCAAGACCAGGGAAATACTCCGGGCTCTGGGACTGGACAAAACCCCAGTGGTGGCAGAGGTGTTTGCCGGGAAACATGGCGTTTTAGCCGGTGTTCCGGAGGTAAAAAACCTGCTGGCCGGGACCGGGGCGCAGGTTTGGTCCTTACCTGAGGGGGAGCGTTTCGGGGAAAAAGAAGTTATTATACGCATTGCCGGTCCTTATGACGATTTTGGCATTCATGAAACAGCCCTGCTTGGTATACTGGCCAGTTCCAGCGGCTGGGCCACGGCGGCACGGATATGTAAAGAAGCTGCTGGCGACAGAAGGGTTATTTGCTTCGGCGCCCGGCATGTGCACCCGGCGGTGGCGCCGGTGATGGAGAGGGCTGCAGTAATCGGAGGGGCGGACGGTAACAGCTGTATTCTCGGGGCCAGGCTGGCCGGTATAGAGCCCTCGGGAACCGTTCCCCACACGGTCTTTCTTATTGTAGGGGATACTGTCCGGGTGGCGGAAACTTATCACAGGGTAATGCCGGAGGGAACCCCAGTGGTAGTGCTGGTGGATACTTTCAAGGATGAAGCAGAGGAGACCTTAAGGGTAGCAGAAGCCCTGGGCGGTGCACTGGACGCCGTAAGGCTTGACACACCCGGGGAAAGGGGTGGCGTGACTCCGGGGCTGGTGAGAGAAGTGCGGGCCAGGCTGGATCAAGCCGGTCATAGCCATGTGAAGATACTGGTCAGCGGAGGGGTGACTCCGGAGCGGATTATCCAGCTGTCCGCCGCAGGGGCTGAGGCCTTTGGGGTTGGAAGTTATATATCCGGTGCCCCGGCCATCGATATGACCATGGATATAAAAGAAATAGATGGCAAACCTATCGCTAAGCGTGGCCGTATTCCCGGTATCAGCGATACCGGCAGGCTGGTGAAATTATTGTAAAAATAGGAATGCGAGTGATATCTCCGATAACGCCAGGGTATGGGATATAGATGAACTATTCACCTGCCGTTTTTTTTGACTGGGTTATAAGCATCATCAGGATGTTATTCGTATAGGTTTAATTAACCCAAATCTTCTGCCCGGGAATGGGTCGGAAGCACTATTTTACATGTTACGACAAATTATATGCTTTACCTATACATGGTAGTTTTGGTAAAATAAAATGTAGATTTTCTGCTGGTAATTTTTTCATCAGGTTTTGGCTTTTAAGGGTACTGCCCGGGGATGAAGGTTAATGGAACTGACCTTAACGGAGGCTACAGACGCGCATGGTTAATGGGGATATCAATGTTACTTTTTGGGGTGTAAGGGGATCAAGGCCTGTACCCGGTATTCATACTGTAAAATATGGTGGCAACACCTCCTGTGTGCAAGTACAGATAAGGGATCGTTTCTTTATATTTGACGCCGGTAGCGGTATAGTGGATTTAGGTCAATATTTGCTTAAAAAGGGTAAAAAAATATCCGGGGAGATTTTTATCAGCCACACACACTGGGACCACATTCAGGGCTTTCCTTTTTTTGGGCCGGCTTTTGTAAAGGATAATAATTTCATTCTTTACGGGCAGGGTAAAATGAATCAAACTTTTGCCAATCTTATGCGGGGTCAAATGGAATATACACACTTTCCGGTATCTCTGGAACAGATGGGAGCTGTCATAGATTTCCGGGAGGTAGACAGCGGACATGATATTGACCTGGGAGATGGCATTATTGTTAAGACTATTCATAACAACCACCCGGGAGGGAGTATTTCGTACCGTCTGGAATACGGTGGAAAATCCTGCTGCTACGTGACAGACAACGAGCATTACGATGATCTAGATTTAAATATATGTAATTTTATCAGCGGGACAGATCTGGTAATAATTGACACCAACTATACTGATGAGGAATACCTGGGAACGAACGGCAATTTTCCAAGGGTGGGCTGGGGCCATTCCACCTGGCAGGAGGCAGTAAAGCTGGTTAAGGCCGCCGGGGTGAAAAAGCTGGCATTATACCACCACGATCCTTTTCACACTGACAGCGACATGGAATCCATTGAGCGGCAGGCCAGAGATCGTTATCCCGGCTGCTTTGCGGCCCGGGAGGGAATGTCCATAACACTCTGATTAGTTAAAAAAATTTAGAACACCCCGTTTAGGGTGTTCTTTTCATTGTTCAGGAAAGTATACAATAGTTGGGGACATTCCTCCGACCCCAGAGCCATTCCAATCGGGGACATTCCTCTGACCCCCAGAGCCAAGCTCTATAGAGAGGTGTGTCCCCTTTCCTTAGACACGGGGTGGATGACCAATAGTCCTGAGGTGTGGCAGCCCTTTTTTTAGAGAAAAGCAAAAACGGCTTAAATGCCGTTTTTGTATGCTCAACTGTTTTTTTGTTATTATATTGCCCTTTGCACCTTACCGCTCCTGAGGCAGCGGGTACATACCAGAATCTTAGAGGGTGAACCGTTAACTATGGCCTTCACCCGTTGTAAGTTTGGGGCCCAGGTTCTTTTGGTGCGAATATGGGAGTGGCTTACCTTCATGCCTACCTGTACGCCTTTGCCGCAAACAGAACATTTTCTGGACAACGTGAACACCTCCTTTGCACAAACCACATTTGTAATTTTACCAAAAATAATAAAATGGTGCAAGCATATATTAACTCATCGGGCGACATTGCTGTATTGCACCGGTTCTGATTATATATGTTATTATGGTTCACAATGATATAATAGAATAATTATTTAAGCTTCGTACAAAATGCGGGTTTAAAAAATCAAACTGTCTTTGCGGGGGTTATGCCATTGCGGGGACTACCCTGGAGTAATCCAGTTAAATATGTGAAAAATGTAGGCCCCAAACGGGCATCTCTGTTGAGCCGCCTTAGTATAAACAGCGTGGGGGATTTATTGTATCATTTTCCCCGGGAATACGAGGACAGAACCCAGTTGAAACCTGCCCATGCCTATGACAGCGGGGTTAGGGCCAGCATACGGGGCAGAGTTATGGGGGCGGAGGAATCCAAACCCAGAAAAGGTCTTACCATTACCAAGCTGGCCTTATATGACGGGTACGGATTGTTTTATGCGGTGTGGTATAACCAGCCGTATATAAAAAAGCAATTGCATGAGGGCACATGGCTGCTTCTGACTGGCAAAATAAACAGGTTTATGGGTCAAATCCAGTTACAGGTGCTGGACTATGAGCTGGAGGACGGCTCCGAAGCTTTATATACAGGCCGGCTGGTGCCGGTGTATCCGCTTACGGAACAGCTCAGCCAGCGAGTTCTGAGGGCGGCGGTGAAGTCTGCCCTGGACGAGTGGGCTGGCGGCCTGGATGACTTTATCCCCGTTTCGCTAGCTACCAAGTATAAACTGCCGGACCTGGGAGCAGCCCTGCAAATGGTGCACTTTCCCCAAAGCTCAGAAGACTATCGGGCGGCCCGGAGAAGATTTGTTTTTGAGGAATTATTTCTACAGCAAATCATAATGACCATGCGCCGTAACACAATTGTCGCCGTAAAAAAAGACCACAGCTATAAAATAAAAAGCGGCTTGGAAGATCAGTTTTTGTCTTCTCTGCCGTTTAGTTTTACCCCGGGGCAAAGAACTGCCTGGGAGGAGATTTCCCTGGATATGGATGCACAGACCCCTATGTACAGGCTCCTGCAGGGCGATGTGGGGGCGGGGAAAACTGTGGTTTGCGTTATGGCCCTGCTTAAAGCTGTAAACAGCGGTCTGCAGGCCGCGATGATGGCGCCGACGGAGATACTGGTCGAACAGCACTATAAAAACATCAGCAAATATTTTTCTTCCCTGGGGTTGGAAACTACTTTACTGACTGGAGGCATGAAGAAGAAAAACAGGCAGGAAGTTCTTGAAAAGATAAGAGAGGGGAAAACAGGGGTGGTGTTGGGCACCCACGCCCTGCTCCAGCAAGACGTTGAATTTAAAAACCTGGCCATGGTAGTAATTGACGAGCAGCACCGTTTTGGGGTGAAGCAGCGGGCCGTGCTCCAGTTCAAGGGACATCAGCCCGATGTGCTGGTCATGACTGCTACCCCAATACCTCGCACCCTGGCTCTGACCCTTTACGGAGACCTGGCGGTGAGTACCATACCTGATTTACCCCCGGGCAGGACCCCGGTTAAAACCTATTTTTACCGTCACTCTCGGATGGCAGGTGTTTATGAAAAAATATTGGAGCAGGTGACCATGGGCAGGCAGGCTTACATTGTCTGCCCCCTGGTGGAGGAATCGGAAAAGGTTGATCTTCTTTCAGCGGTGGAGTTGGCTTCCAGGCTGGCCTCAGGAGAACTCGGGGGCTGCCGGGTCGACCTGCTGCATGGGAGAATGAAGCCGGAAGAAAAGGAAACAGTTATTAACCGGTTCAGGGACGGACATATAGACGTGCTTGTAAGCACTACTGTGGTTGAGGTGGGGGTTGATGTGCCCAATGCCACGGTAATGGTGATATTTGATGCGCACAGGTTTGGCCTGGCCCAGTTGCACCAACTAAGGGGCAGGGTCGGCAGGGGAAGACATGCCTCTATCTGTTATCTTATATCCGATGCCCGTGGCGAAGATACGGAGACCAGACTGAGGGCCATGTGCCAGATCGGCAATGGCTTTCTGCTGGCGGAAAAGGATTTGGAACTGCGGGGTCCGGGCGAACTGTTCGGCACCCGCCAGTCCGGCGCAGTAGCCTATAGAATAGCCGATCCGATAAGGGACATTCGGGCACTGGAGGTGGCCCGGAAAGAAGCCCGGGAATTATTGCTGGGGGACCCGGCCCTGGGCAGGGCGGAACACCGGAGCCTGCTGGAAGAACTCAAAAATCGTTTTGACAAGGATTTGATTTTTATTAATGTAGGATAGATTAGATACCAGATTTAGTACCTGTTTTAATTTTTGTTAAAAGTTGTACCATTGTAAAAGCAGTATAGTACTTTTGTTATTTTTGGATAAAGGTGGCCGCAAGGTCAAGAAGGCTAAAGGCGGTGCTGTAATAGTTAGCTTTGTAAATATGTTAAAATATTGCTTTATTTATTGTTTGTCCTTTGTTTTGGTTTAGATATGTTAATTTATTTTGATATTACAGAAGTGCCATTAAATACTACGTATTTGTAGTTAATTACGGGAGACAATACTAACATCAAAATAAAAGGAGGGATTTACTTAATGGCCCGTAACACTAATCAAAAAGTGGTTCCCGGAGCCGGCAGCGCTCTGAACGCTATGAAATTTGAGGTGGCCAACGAACTGGGTCTGACAAATTATAACCAGGTTGACAAAGGCCAGCTGACTTCCAGACAAAACGGTTATGTCGGTGGTAACATAACCAAGAGATTGGTTGCTCTCGGTGAAGCGTCCCTGATGCAGTCAGGTGCGGGCGCCATCAACGCCGCTACCGGAGTAAGCCTGGATACCCCTCAGGGATAACATATAAACATATAATACAATGCGGTTGGCGCTTTTAAAGTGCCGTAGCCGAAAAACCCTGCCGTAAGGCGGGGTTTTTATTTGAAATTTGGGGACATTCCTCTGACCCCAAAGATAGGCCCAAAATAGAGGTGTGTCCCCTTTCCTTAATGAAGATAATACTCGTATTCGTTCGGATGTAGATTGGGGTGCAAGGCTTTGGTTATCCCTCCGGCTATGATTTTAGAGGCTCTTTGAATCAAATCGTCTATTTCTTTGGGCGTTACCATTAGCTGGCCGCCGAATGGCTCCAGTATCTTTTCAATTACCTGACTGCTAACGTTGGGGTTTAATGTGCTGACAACATTATAAACGGTCTGGTTGTTCCTGAGCTGCTCCATGAACAGATCCACTGTATCCTTGGCAATAACCGCCGCGTTGACCACGGTGGGCACACCGATGGCGACTACCGGAACGCCCAGAGTTTCCATGTTCAGAGCTTTTCTTTGGTTGCCCACCCCGGAGCCTGGGTTCACACCGGTATTGGCAATCTGTATGGTGGTGCCTATTCTGGACACATTCCTGGCGCCCAGTGAGTCTATGGCTATAACCATGTTCGGGCCTGTTTTTTCCACCACGCCGCGGATAACCTCGGCGGTTTCAATGCCGGTCAGACCAAGTACCCCCGGGGCCAGGGCACTTACCTTGCGCATACCGGGCCGCAGCTCCTCGGGGGCATAATTGAATATATGCCTGGTCACCATGGTCATACTTACCACTTTGGGACCTAGGGCATCGGGGGTGGCGTTCCAGTTGCCCAGACCTACCACCAGTATGGAGGCGCCTTCCGGGAGATTAAAAAGCTTCATCAACTGAGCTGCCAGTATTTCCCCTATTTGGTGGTGGGCTTCGGGGTCATTATCTTTGATTACTGGCGATTCTATGGTTATATATGTTCCTATCGGTTTACCCATAACGGATTCAGCTGATTTTTCCTCCACATTTACGATGGTTACTGTAGCAAAATCATATTTTTCCCGGTCCACTCTTACCCCGGGTATTTCCTGGCCGCTTTTTCCCTGTATAATTTCCCGGGCTTCCAGGGCCAGGTCGACGTTAATATTAAACGACTGAAAAAAATCTAAGTTCATCCAATTACCCCCTGTGATGTTTTCTAAAATAGTTTCCCCTTTTTTTGACGAATATATCGATATGCATAGATAATAGTGGCATATTTCAAAAAAATCGATTTTTTACAACGATTATGCTATAATATTTTTGTTAATAAGATGGCTATTTAAAGAAGGGCAGGGGAAATAATCTTTGCGGATTATTGCCGGCTCTGCTAAAAAAAGGATACTTACCGTGCCCCGGGGGTGGACAGGCAGGCCAACAGCTGACAGGGTAAAGGAAGCACTGTTTAGCATGCTGGGCGATCAGATTGTGGACTGCAATTTCCTGGACATCTTTGCCGGTACAGGTAACGTAGGCATAGAAGCATTGAGCCGCGGAGCGGCCAGATGTGTGTTTGTCGAACAGGAATCCAAAGCTGTGCAGGCAATTAAGAAAAATATAATCTTAACGGGCTTCCATGAACGCTGTCAAATAGTAAAAAATAGCGCCCTCGACGGCATAAATACACTTTTGGTTGGGAAAGAACAATTTAATATTATTTTTTTAGATCCTCCATATGGTTGCGGTCATGAGGTCATAATTATTGACAAGCTGGCTGGGCAAGGTTTGCTATCGCCGGGTGGAGTAATCGTTGCCGAAAGCAGCAAGAGGGAGGAGATCCCTTCGATGATTGGGGAGTTCAGGATGTTCAGGCAGGAAAGATACGGGGATACTATGCTCTCATTTTTCAAACAGCTCTCAGACCGTTGAAAAACTGCGTCTCACCTTTCAATTTTGAACGGCCAGATGAATATCTTTCGAAGCCGTAAAGGAGGTTGGTAATCATTGCGGGTAGCCATTTATCCGGGCAGCTTTGACCCGGTTACCAACGGTCACCTGGATATAATCGAACGGGCGGCCATGTTGTTCGACCATGTTATCGTATCCGTTTCCAAAAACGCCAGCAAGGTACCGCTGTTTACGGTAGCGGAAAAAGAAGAGATGTTAAGAGAGATTTTACGCCCCTATTATAATGTTATAGTTGAAACCTTTAGCGGACTCACGGTGAATTTTGCCAAGGAGATAGGAGCACAGGCCATTATCAGGGGGCTTAGAGCTATATCTGACTTCGAAAATGAGTTCATGATGGCCCTCACCAATAAAAAACTGGCCCCCTCTGTGGAAACTGTTTTTCTTATGACCAGAGCTGAGTATTCTTTTATCAGTTCCAGTTCGGTTAAAGAGGTGGTACTATTCGGGGGTAGCGTAACGGATTTGGTGCCGCCTTTTGTGGAGCAAAGGCTTAAAGAAAAAATTATTGCCATGAATGGTGGTAAGGAGGGATAGACCGGTGGAGATTTTTAACGTTCTGAACGAGTTGGAAGAGCTTGTGGAAAACAGCATGAAAGTGCCCTTGACCAAGCGGGTTATGTTGGATGAAGACCGCTTGCTAGATTGTATGGATCGTATCCGTACCACTTTGCCGGAGGAAATCAGACAGGCTAAATGGGTTATCCAGGAGCGGGAAAAAGTAATGTCGGAAACTAAAAAGGAAGCCGGCAAAATAATGGAGGATGCCCAGAAGCAGCTGGAAAGACGTGCTGAAGAGAGTGAAATAGTAAGACAGGCCAGACATATCGCGGAAGATATAGTGGAAAAGGCGGAGGCCGTGGCCAGGGAGATTAAGCAGGGCGCCCGGGAATATGCCGATGAAATTCTGATGGAACTGGAAAAGAATCTGGGCAAAATAATATCCGAAATTCAGGAAGGCAGATCGGAATTACAGGGATTAAAATAAAAGTAAGGAGTAAGCGGCGCTTACTCCTTTTAAAATTAATAGTCAGGTCAAAATTTTTTCCAGATATGCACTAAACGGCTTGGTAATAGCATAGAGAACTTTAGTAGGGTTGGGTAGCGGCAGATCCAGCGCCTGCCCGTAGCTGTAGAACATGCCGATAATGAGCAGCACACTGAAAGCCGCCAGTTCCCGCCACAATTTTTTCTTAATTAACATTGGGACCTCATAGGCAATAATCCCTATAAAAATCAGGCTGAGCAGAATAAGCATGAGCATGAGCATGTCCTCCTGATCGTATACCCACGGCCTTTAGCTGCGCGCTGCTTACTGCCGTTTTACCCCAGCAACTGCAGTATGGTTTGCCAGTCGCAGTGGTTTTCTATGTTTTCCCTGGCCATCTCTATGGTGCGGCGGTCTGTGGACCGGATGCGACGGGTAACTTCGGAGCATTTTTCCAGGGTGGTATAGGTGTCGTAGTGGACCAGTATCACCGGTACGCCCTTTTCCTCGGCCCTTGAGGTAACCTTGACATCAGGGTACAGACCCCCGGTGAGTATTAGCACCGAGGTGCTGGTTTCCAGGGCTGAAAGGGCCAGGTCGGAGCGGTCGCCTCCGGTTATTACCGCTTTATTGGGTGCTCTACGCAGATAGCCCAGGGCACTTTCAATGGTCATGGCGCCCACAATCAAATCCTCCACCGGCCTGTTCATATTGTTTTCCCCGGTAAGTAGCTCACCGCCCAGAGCTTCATAATATTCCGCCACGGTGGGGGAGGTAATTTCAACCTGGCGGGGAATGATCCCCAGGGTGCGATAGCCTTTTTCCCTGAGTATGGAACTATAGATGCCCTCGGTTTTGGCCAGCAGTGGACGGGATATGTTGTTGAATATGTTTCCCAGGAGAGGAATATTCTGGGCCGTAAGATAATTATTGATAAATATGGCATTGTCCAGGCTGTAATCATTTTCTATTCTAATCAGAAACAGCACTGAGGCTTTGAGCTCTCTGGCCAGAGAAACGGCGTCAAGCCCCAGGCAGCCCATAATATGGGGAAAACCAGTCCCTCCGATGATTACTATATCGGCTCCTTCCGCCACCTTCCGGTAGGCGTTTTGCACCTTGTCCGGTGATATGCAGTGGCGGTATCCGGATAGGTATGATGGCCCGGCCGTAAAAGGCACAATCGCTTCCAGGGGCAGCTTTATATCCAGTACGCTTTGCATTAGTTCCGCATCCTCGTCCCTGTGATTGACCGTCCCTCCGGTGCTTCCCACCGGCTTGAAATATGCCACCCGGTGCCCGAGTTCTTTGAATTTAAGGGCCAGACCCAGCGCCACTGCTGTTTTGCCGCTCCCGGCCGTTCCCATTACATAAAGGTTTTTCACCATGATCACCTCACGACACAGTAATTTTCACATCCAGGGCCGATGCTCCCTTGTGGTAGGCAAAAACCGGATTAATATCCATCTCCGTGATTTCCGGGAAATCGGTAACCAGCCTGGCCGATCTGGCTATAATGTCTGTAACGGCTTTAATATCAGCGGGTTCCGCGCCCCGGTAACCCCTTAGCAGTGTACTGGCTTTAGTCTCGGCAATCATGGCTTCTATTTCCGGGCCGGTGAGACCGGCTGCGAGCCGGAAGGCTACATCTTTGAGCAGGTTGACATATATGCCTCCCAGTCCGAAGGCCATTAACGGGCCGAATTGCACATCCCTGGTCATGCCGATAATTAATTCGATCCCCTTGGGCATCATTCTTTGCAGCTCAATACCGTATATAATTACCCTGGGTAAATATTTATGTACATTTTCCGATATTTCCAGGAAGCTGTTGCTTACCTCTTCGACGTTATTAATGCCAATTTTAACCCCACCCACATCGGTTTTATGCATTATTTTGGGTGAGGCGACCTTCATAACCAGCGGGAAGCCCATTATCTCCGCCTGCTCCATTGCTTCCTCCGGGCTGGTGGCAAGTACGGTGGGGGCGGAGGGTATGCCGTAGGCATCCATGATCCTGGCTGCCTCGCTGCCCAGCAGCACCAGTCTGCCGTCGGCTTTTACCTGCTGAAATATTTCTTTGACCACATGACGGTCAACTCCATGTATCTCTCCCATAACTACAGGTTTACCGCTTTTTCTATTAGCGTAGGCAGACATGCCGGCTATAGCAGCTATGGCAGTTTCCGGAAAGGTAAAACAAGGTATCCGGGCCACGTTAAGCATGTGCGCCCCTCCGGCCAGCATTTCTCCCCCCATGTAGGCAGCAAACATAGGCTTTTCAGGATAAGACCTGTGGGCCTTGATGATCACCCGGGCGATATCTTCCGCGTTGGTAACCGCCGTAGGGCACACCAGCACCACGGCGCTGTCCACGCTTTCGTCGGCCATAACCTTTTCCAGTGCCAGGCGGTAGCGGTTGGCTCCGGCGTCCCCCAGTACGTCCACGGGGTTGTATACATTTGCTTCAGCGGGCAGGGAGGTTCTTAAACCCTCAATGGTGTTTTTATTGAATCTGGCCATAGTTAGTTTATGGTGCTCAATACGGTCCGTGGTAACAATGCCGGGACCGCCGGCATTTGTAATCACCGCCACCCGACTGCCGGAGGGTATTGGCTGGCGGGAGAAAGCCACTGCCAGATCGAATAGTTCGGCCATGGTGGTGGCGCGGATAACACCGGCCTGGGCAAAGGCTGTACTGTAGGCCAAATCGCTGCCTGCCAGGGCGCCGGTATGCGATGAGGCTGCCTGGGCGCCGGCCTGGCTTACGCCACTTTTCAGAATAATGACAGGTTTTCGGGAAGTAGCCTCCCTTGCCGCGCGTAAAAAATGTTCGCCGTCGGCCACGTCTTCTATGTAGCACAATATTACCCTGGTTTCGGGGTCGTGGGCGGCTTCGAGTATAAAGTCCGACTCTGTCAGATTCGCTTTGTTGCCCAGGCTTATAACTTTGGAAAAGCCCAGACTGTTAACCATGCTCCAGTCCAATATGGCCACCAGCATGGCGCCGCTCTGGGAGATGAAGGCGATGTCCCCCTTTGGCGGAAAATTTGCCGCGAATGATGCGTTTAAAGGTACGTGGGTATCCATCATGCCAACGCAGTTGGGACCCAGCATACTGATATTGTTTTCTCTGCAGATGCGCGTTAGTTCTTTTTCCAGGTTCAGTCCCTGGTGGCCGGTTTCTTTGAAGCCAGCGGAGATAACCACCAGGTTTTTTACTCCGGAGCGCCCGCACTCTTCGGCCACCTTAAGGGTCCCTGCCGCCGGGACCGATATTACAGCAAGATCTACATTTTCCTTAATATCCGATACAGATGGATAGCACTCCAGACCCTCAATAGTTTTATCTTTAGGGTTTACAGGGAATATTTTTCCTTCATAGCCGCTGCTGATTATATTTTTAACGATGGCGTTGCCTATTTTTCCGTCCTTGCTCGAAGCCCCTATAATGGCAACTGAGGTGGGCTTGAAAAAGCTGGTCAGTTCAGCCAATCTTTTCACCTTCTTAAGTTGGGTACATTCCTCCGGCCCCAGAACCAATTCCAATCGGCGACAATCCTCTGACCCCAAAGTTATTCCAATCGGGGACATTCCTCTGTCCCTCAGAGCCATTCCAATCGGGGACATTCCTCTGACCACCAGAGCCAAGCTCTATAGAGAGGTGTGTCCCCATTCCTCTGCTGAGAGGTGTGTCCCCTTTCATCTGCAAAGAAACTCGCTAGGGATCTTTAATATACTTTCCTTAATAAAATAGAATTATAATGCCTGGCCGTTATGGTGGAAGGAAAATATAAAGGCCGGGTGCCGGAGGATTATTTGTCCCCGGTTCCCGGCCTTATCTTTATGTTTAGTCCATCTGACCCAAAGATGAAAAGTCTGGCAGATAAGAGGCAACTATTACTTGTGGCGGAAACAACTGTTTCCCCGTCTTTAGCGTCAGGTAAATTTGTAGCCACTGTTTTTTTGTTTGGAACCGCAGCCGCAGGATTGGTTATTATTTGATATCCCGACGTTGCTGCTGCCGCAGTGGGGGCACTGCGGGTTCACGGATTTGAAGAATATATACGTTACTTCAAAATCCTTGTTGCATTGTTTGCATGTATAGTTTGTTTTAGGCATTCTGCTTTTCCCCCTTTCATTTTTCCCGTGTGAGACAGATCTTTTTTTGACTTTTTCAGTCCGGCATAATTATCTTTTTTGTCGGTATGTTTTTGTCTTAAGGTCAGGTCGACAGATTATTGCCTAATGTTCAAATACCCAGGGTGGTATATGTTGTTACTATATACAATAAATAGCTTGGCAGTAAAAGGTCTGTGGTGAGTTGGATAATACCCGCCGGGGTATCTATGTATAGTCTACTGCTATAGTTATGCTTCGTCAATAGTTTGTTTGGTCAATATTTTTACAGAACTCTATATTACCCAGGCAAAAAACTAGACTTGAGATACTGCAGGGGGTATAATACGCAATAATAGTAATATAAGCCCAAGGGGGTAAAAATGACTAAAACATTTGTGGATCATGAGCAAATAAAGAAAGAAATGGTATCCCGGCTTAAAAAGATTGAGGGGCAGGTCAGGGGTGTAACAAAAATGATCCAGGAAGGAAGGGGATGCGGAGAAGTTGTTATCCAGTTGGGTGCCATTAAGGCAGCCGTTAACAAAGTAGGTTTTACGGTACTGGCCTGCTACCTGGCCGGAAGTATTGAGGAGGAGCTCAAAGAACACGGTGACATGAACCAGGTGCTGGATGACTTTATGACAACATTGAAGAAGTTTTCTTGAATACTGCTGAACGGGGAATTATAACTGCCCGTTAAAGTAATAATAGTCAAAAAGCTCCGGGGGAATTCTAGTGATTATTAACTTTGTAGAAGAATTTATCAATGTAGTAAAGGATGGCTGGGCGGGGCGAAAAATATCCGTTACGAAAACAGCGCCAACGCCTGACATTGATCTGTGTATAAACGATGCCAGGCTGGTGTCCTGGAGCGAAGTGGACAAGCGTATTCGCTGCAGGTACCCAGAAGGCGGGGAGTTTTTGGTGGTTGAAGGCAGCGACGGGCCGGGAGGCGGAACAGAAAAGCCGGCAGTCCGGTCGCTGATTATTCGTGTGGACAGCAGCACCGTTTTTGATGTTAGAAAAAGTCGGCTGGTGCTTCTTTCTGATGAAGAGGTTATACAGTTCAAGGAAATTGATTGTACTACATCGTAATTTAAAGGTTAGCGGAGCCACTGGGTCGGTTCGAGTGCCCCCGAAGCGCAGCGAAGGGCCGAAGGGCCGAAGGGAAGACGATGGAACCGTCCCAGTGGCGTAGCGGGCATGAGGTAGAAAACTACCCTGTCACCAAAGAACTTATGCCGGCCAACCTTTTTAATGCTTTGAGATTTTCGTTATCTCCGGTTTTAGCCCTGCGCAGGGCTCTTTCCAACATGTGCAGGGACCGGTCATAGTTTTTCCGGTCCACCGGAAAGGGGTGCCCATCCTTGCCGCCGTGAGCAAAGCTGTAGCGAACGGGGTCCTCATGGCTGGGTTTAACTCCGTAAATAACCTCGCCAACAAGGGCGAAAGCCCTTACCGTAGCTGGACCAACGCCCTCCACCGCCAGAATTTCCTCAAAAGATTAAACCATCAGGCGGCATTTCATTAAGTCTTTTGGCTGTACCTGTTCTCATATGATCACCCGGTATAATTATATACCGTACATAAGTTCGCTGGCAATGGTAATAGTAATAACCTTGGCAGTTGTGGTAAAATATGCTATTGAGTGAGGATAGCTGGGAAGTGGTAATATTGGATTTGCGGGTCAGGCCGGTGATTAAATGGGCCGGCGGAAAAAGGCAGATGCTGGGCCAGTACGCTCCATATTTTCCCCTGGATTACCGGGATTATCATGAACCCTTTCTGGGGGGTGGGGCGGTTTACTTTTTTCTTTCTCCGGCAAAAGCATTTCTTTCGGATATAAACGAGGAATTGATCATTATGTACCGGGTGCTGCAGACATCTGTGCGTGAACTTATAAACGACTTGCACAGTCACCTTAACGATAGGGAGTATTACTACAACCTCAGGGCCATGGACCCGGCAGGGCTGAACGAGGTCCAGAGAGCATCAAGGCTGATTTTTCTAAACAAGACCTGTTATAATGGGCTTTATAGGGTAAACAGGAAAAATCAGTTCAATGTACCCTTCGGGAGTTACGCTAAGCCCAGGATTGTGGACGAAGAGGTATTATTAGCCGCACATTATGCCCTGCAAGGAGCTACTTTGGAGCAGAAAGACTTTCAGGTGGTTCTGGATAGGTCCCGGTCTGGTGATTTTGTTTATTTTGACCCACCTTATGTTCCCCTTAGCCGGACCGCGAACTTTACCGATTATACCAACGGTTCTTTTGACAGCCGCGAGCAGGCCAGGCTGGCGGATACTTTTCATGAGCTTACCCAAAAGGGTTGCCTGGTGATGCTGAGTAACTCTGATACCCCGCTAATAAGAGATCTGTATGGAAAATATTTAAAAGGTTTTGTGGTGGTGCAGGGCGTCCGCTGCGTCAATTCCAGGGGTGACAGGAGAGGTCGTATAGATGAGCTATTAATCTGTAACTGGCTAAAATAAATGATCCGGGGTTGAGGCTTGCTGGCTGTTGGTTTCCCTAAGCATTCACAGCATGCGGGCGAATATCCCAGTGCCCCGGAGAATATATGAACTTTTCTGCAGCTTTGCGAGGGGCTTAACATTGTTATGCAAGCATATTACCGGCAGCTTTTTCAAGTATGCCGGCCACGCTTTCCCGGTTATTCATACGCAAAAAATCCGCCGTTCCGGCTAAAATTTCATATATTCTTTCAGCCCCCAGGCTATTGAAGAGAGCGACGAGTACCAGTTGCTGTTCATCCATATCCATAGATGCTATTATTTCATCGGTATCCTTGAAATTCATAATTAAAGCCTCCCATCAAATTTGTTAATATATTGTATTAACTTCCGGATTTTCGCACGGCTAAAAGGAATGCTGCCCCGCCATGCAGAAAATATAAAAGGCGGGGGGGATATTATGTCAATAGTGGTAGGCATAGCGGGAGGGACAGGTTCCGGTAAGACTACGGTGGCCAAGGCGGTGGCTGGGGCCTTCCAGGAAAGGGCTTTGCTGGTGGAACAGGACTGTTTTTATCTGGACAGAAGCCACCTGACTCCTTCCGAAAGAGATAGAGTAAATTACGATCACCCTGAATCCATAGACTGGGTTCTGTTGTTAGATACAATCAGCAAGCTTAACAATTTCACGAAGGAATGTCCCCAACTAATCTCCTAAAAGCTTTTAGGAAAAATTCCACTATATCCGGGTCGAACTGGTTTTTTTTACCCTGTTTTAATCGGCTTACGGCTTCGCGGTGGGAAAAACCCCGTCTAAATGGCCTGTCCGTGGTCATAGCTTCATAAGCATCGGCCACGGTAATTATTCTCGCCATAAAGGGGATGTTCTCGCCAGATATTTCCCCGGGGTATCCCCTGCCGTTATAGAATTCGTGATGGTGAAATATTATTGGCGCGAGGCACTTTAGTGCCTCCAACTGACCGACCATTTGCGCGCCTGTTTGAGGATGCAGTTTTATTATGGCCCATTCTTCTTCATTAAGGCTGCCAGGTTTGTGTAGCAGTTCCGGAGGGATTGCCAGCTTTCCGCAGTCGTGAAGCAGTGAGGCAATGTAAAGTTGGTTGGCCTCCTCCTCCGGAAGGTCAATTTCCCTGCCAATCATAAAAGAATACCGGGCTGTTCTGAGTGAATGTTCACCAACTAGCACATCCCATGTATTTACTGTAGAAGATATCATGCTGATAAGCCGGCTTTGTTCTTCCCCGGCCAGATCATTAACTCTTAAGATGAACTCCTCAGTTAAACTCATGCGGTAACCTCTTGGCTGGAATAGTTAATGAAAGGGGACACACCTTTCTTTGGAGCCTGAATCTAGGGTCAGAGGAATGCCCCTAACTTTTAGCTTTACAGCCTGTTGATCCCCGACCTTCGAAGATGGGGTCTTACAGGCTGTTAGCGAGATAATGTTGGGGGTCCGGCATAATGAGTCGCCATTTTGTTTATAAAAAAAGATATTCGCATTAATATTCTGCGGATATCTTTTTCAGACTATTTGATTACGGCATACAGAGCTTTTTCACTATTGTCAAATCTGGCTTCAAATTTACCTCTTTTGCTGACACCAAATTGATTGAAAAATCCTTTTCCAAACACCTTGGTCTTTTTGATTTCCATTCCGCCTTCTTCCACCGCTTTTACCCTTATAGTGCCGTTATCCCTGTCATAAGCCAGTTCGATCCTGTTGCAATCCAATTTTTCCCTGGCCACATTATTGAACACAATTGACGTTTTGGACAGAGATATTATTGGTGCTTTCTCCTGTCTTTCTCCCCTTGGTTTATAAACTTCAAAACCCACTGGACAACCTCTCCTTCACTTTAATTAATAAATGTAAACTCTACTTATAGGCCTAGAGTCCTACAAGGGATTATCGTTATTAATTGGTTATAGGATTAATACACCACTCCTTTCCATAGACTTATAATTCTATATGAGTTGATTTTATCCTTCACAATTATGGATTAATCAAAATATTTTTCAAAAAGTATAACGGACCAAGAAATAGCATGGAAGTGGCAGAGGTGTTAAAGTGTGGAAGTGAAATTTAAAATTGTTTTTAATATCTATATTCTCCGGGAATCGAATAAGGCAGCCACTGCTTCAGCAGTGACTGCCTTATTCGATTAATATCGTGTGCTGCTTGTTATTATAGAGTTCAATATAACGGGGAATTGCCGGTCTGGCTTGTAAATTTGCGGTAGCTACGGGCATACCTCCGTCTAACGGTTAATTACCGGGTGTTGGGGAAGTGCACCGGGTTTTCCGGCCAGCACAGCTTAATAAAGTTGAAAATTATTCTGGCAGTAAAACCCCAGATGTAATAGTTTTCATATTCATAAGCATACATGGGTATGTCCCATCTCTTCTGCCAGCCCTTTTTATAGTAACCGGGCACCTTCTCATAATCAAAGCTAGGGTCGTACCTGGTGCCTATATCCACCTTATATAACCTCGGGGAGTTGTTTAAAAAAAATGATAGCGGAACCGTGAATATTCTATCCACCTCGGAGGGATTGGGGTAGAACAAATCGGTTTTCAGCAGGCAGACGTAAGGATATATTATAGCGCCATAAGGTGTAATCATAACGTCAAGTTCACCAATTAGCTCAATTTTATCTGTAGTAATTCCCAATTCTTCACATGTTTCCCTGTAAGCGGTGTGCAGTGGGCAGTTTATTTCATCACTTTCCACTTTCCCTCCAGGAAAACAGATTTCGCCCGGCTGGCGGCTCAGGGTGGCAGAGCGGACTTCAAAGAGAATCTGCTCTCCTTGTTCGCACTTAATTATGGGGAGAGTCACTGCCGATATAAAATAATCCTCTCCGCCCAATATTTTAGCCTTGCGACCGGATAAGCGTTTTAATATTTCCTTCATACATACCTCAAATATATTGAAGTTGATCCTATCTGTACATACGGTGTATTACCTTTAGCTCATACATTTAATGGTCAGGGCACCCACCGGGCAGACCCCGGCGCAAACATCGCAGTAATTGCAGTTGCTTTCCGCCAGAGGAGCATCCCGGAAAGTGGTGACCATCCGGTCGAAGCCTCGCCGGGCGAAGCCAAGAATGCCCGCTCCCCGTGTTTTACATACCCAAACGCAGCGGCCACAGAGTACGCATTTGTTGGGATCGTATAAAATACCGGGAGCAGAGGCATCCACTGGCAGGTTTTTCTCCAACAGGGGCAGTTCCCTCGGTTTTAAGCTTAGACCACGCTTTTTGGCTATTCTTTGCAGTTCACAGGAGTGGTTTGCGGGGCATATTTTACACTCCAGTCTGTGATTGGTCATAATCATCTCGAAGCCGGTGCGTACCAGCCGGTCAACCCTGGGGCTGCGGGTAGTAACCGCCATACCAGGCTGTACCGTTTCGGTGCAGGCGGTAACAGGTCTCGTGTAGCCTTCGATTTCCACGAAGCAGAGCCGGCAGGAGGCAAAAGGGGTATGGTTTTCTTTAATGGCGCAGAGATGCGGGATGTAAATATCATTGGCTAGTGCAGCCCATAAAACTTTTTCACCAGGCTGCGCCGTTATTTCCTTCCCGTCGATGGTAAAGGTTATTTGTTGGCTCATTTTTTTCCCTTCTCCCTTGCGGCCACCTCTTCAGGGGGCGATAATTTTATCACAGCTTTATACTGAGGCGGGCAGGCCAGCATACAACTGTCGCACTTTACGCATTTATCCTGGTTAATTACCTTGATCCTGTCCTCGTCGGAAAATATCGCCTCGACCGGGCAGCTGCCCACGCAGGCGTCGCAGGAACGTTCGCATTTTTCCGGCAAAATGTAGTAGGCGATCAAGTCTTTGCACATCAGGGACGGGCAGCGTTTTTCGTTTATGTGGGCCTCATATTCGTCACGGAAATATTTAATGGTGCTCAGTACCGGGTTGGGAGCAGTCTTACCCAGGTTGCACAGTGAGCCCGCCTTTATATCTTCGGCCAGGGTCAGCAGCTTTTCAATATCTTCCGGCGCTCCTTTGCCCTTGGTGATATTTTTCAGTATATTCAGCATGTGTTTGGTGCCCAGACGGCAGAAGGTACATTTACCGCATGATTCCTTCTGGGTAAAATCCAGAAAATACCTGGCTATTTCCACCATGCAGTCATCCTGATCCAGCACCACCATACCGCCGGAGCCCATGATGGCCCCGGCCCGATTCAGGGAGTCAAAATCGATGGGGGTTTCCAGCACGGACTCGGGCAGGCAGCCCCCGGAGGGTCCCCCGATTTGCACAGCCTTGAAGGTTTTACCCCCGGCGATACCGCTACCCACGTCGTAGATCATCTGGCTCAGGGTTGTGCCCATGGGAACTTCCGCCAGGCCCGTGTTAACTACTTTGCCGGCCAGGGCGAAAATAGCGGTCCCGGGGCTTTCCGGGGTGCCCGTGGATTTAAACCATTCGGCGCCCCTGGATATTATATGCGGTACATAGCAGAGTGTTTTTACATTGTCTATGATGGTGGGTTTGCCCCAGAGGCCGGCAATAGCCGGATAGGGCGGGCGGTGGCGCGGTATGCCTGGTTCACCCTCTATGGAGGCAATCAGGGCTGTTTCTTCACCGCAGACGAATGCCCCGGAACCCTGAAAGATTTCTATGTCGAAATCAAAACCGGAATCCAGTATAGATTTGCCCAGCAGGTTGTATTCCCGGGCCTGCTTTACCGCTAACCTGATTCGTTCCACTGCCAGCGGGTATTCGGCCCGTACGTATACGTATCCCCTGGCAGCCCCAACAGCATAGGCAGCTATGATCATACCCTCGAGCATCTTGTGCGGATTGGACTCTAATATGGTGCGGTCCATGAAAGCACCCGGGTCTCCTTCATCAGCATTGCAGATAATAAATTTTTCTTTAGCATCAGCTTTCAGGCAGGTCTCCCATTTGACTCCGGTGGGGAACCCTGCGCCGCCCCTGCCGCGCAGTCCTGAGTCTTTCATTGTTTGCACTATACTCTCAGGCGTCTGCCGCAGTGCGCTGCACAGGGCTTTATATCCACCGGTGGCAAGATAGTTCTCAATATTCTTCGGGTCGATAAGTCCGCAGTAATCCATAACAATTTTCTTTTCAATCAGCCCCCTGGGGAAATCAGCTAAGGTAGGTATGAAATCATTTACCTCCATTGCCGCCAGAGCATACTCCAGACAGGGGTCGCCTTCGCCCAGATAGTCCTGAACCAGGCGGGAGGCAATGCCCTCCGTCACATACCCGTAGCATATGGGAGGAAAGCCCGAATCGGGTCTGGTAATTATCACCAGGGGTTCGGCATAGCAGTGGCCCATACAGCCCACTTCCAGCACATTGGCATCTATATTCAGCCGCTCCAGTTCAGCCAAAATTGCCTTTTTAACTTCCAGCGCCCCGGCGGCACGGCCGCAGGTGGCCGCTCCCACCATAATCAGCGGTTTTTCTAGCAGTGGCTGCCAGCTGGTTGATGCACAGATCTTTATTTTCTCCAGGGCAGAGGCAACGGCGTGGTTATCATTTTGCACCGGCATCACCTTCTTTCTGCTGTTTATCGGCTAGCTGGTGAGAGAACAGCAGTCCGTCTACCTTGGTAGGGGTAATTTTGGGGATTACCTCTTCATCATAAAGAGTGACCGGGGCCAGGGTGCAGCAGCCCACGCAGGCTACCCTTTCCAGGCTATATTCCCGGTCTTCGGTGGTTTCACCCACCTTTATACCAAGGCGTCTTTCCCAGGAATCCAGTATAATGTGGCCGCCCTTCACATGGCAGGCTGTGCCCATACATACTTTCACCTGATGTTTGCCGGGCGGGGTTGTGCGAAACTGGTTATAAAATGTAACCACCCCGTACACTTCCACCGGTGGTAAATCCAGATAGCCGGCCACAACCTCCATAGCTTCCGGCGGAACATAACCCAGTTCGCCCTGGACGCGTTGAAGAATTGGGATCAGATTCCCCTTGCCTGGGTCAAACAACTCAATAGCTTTCCGGCTGGCTTCAACTGCAATCTGCTTTTCTTCCTCAGTTAGTTTCACTATGCAAACCTCTTTCGTCTCAGGTTTTTAATATTAGTGTAAATATAATGCAATGTCGTTATTAAACATTGATCACATCTTCCGCCAAAAACTGTTCCTAGGCATAGCGGTTATTTGCACATAAGTACATAACTAATATATCACTGAAAATTACAAAAATAAACACCGAAAGAAATATAGTTCAAAATGGCAAACTGCCATTTTGATTAGACTATCATGTATTGCACATGGAGAACCAGGTCTGAACAGTCAATGCCAAGAGAAATGCTTCCTTATTTAGGGTGCTGGCAGGATCGAAACCATTGTCCAGATGATTCTGATATAGATATCGAATTGTGGATAATATGTTTTCCCTGTCGTCCCTTAGTGCAATGTTTCCGTTTATACACTTTTTTTCCACCACCGGCCGGGCTTTTTCGAATATTTCATTTAAAAGGTCATCGTTTAATAACATATCTTTACCACCAATTCATCATTTTGTCCAGCAAGGGTAACTATGTTAATGTGATATTATGAAAATTTGTTACTTCTCCGGGATTAGCCCTCAATGACGTTATAGTCGTTTCATCCGTCAGCAGGCTTAAGCGCCCAACGGATAAATAACCTTCCCAATACAGGTGCCAGCCTAAAGGATAATCGGCGCCCACCATAACGTTCTCCCATTTGTACAGGAACACCTTGGCAAAGGCAGCAGCAAGGGTCTCCATGTCCGGGATATCTTCCGGCAGATCTGTCCAGATATTGACCAACTGGCCCACGGCCAGCACCTTCCTGTCCTTGTGTCACCCGGTCTCGTAAAGATACACCGGTATGGGTTCGGCCTCCAACTTATTGTCCGATGCTCTCTTTATTTCCAGGAGCTTAGAACCTTCCATGGTAGGGAAAACGGCTATGGGGTAGTCCCGGACGATATCCATTATTCCGGCCAGTCGCTGTCGGCTGACTGTGGCAAGAATAGCTGAACTCATGGTATTTTACCTCCTGAATCGCTAATAACCAACAAAAAAACTTATGAACAGAGTTTTTTTAAAATTCTGTTTTAGCGCAGGTATTTCCTTTAAATATATTGTAAACAGTTGCAGTTTTTTAGTCTGTCACCTAACTGACAATAGCAGATAGCTAAAGATCCTTCTTTAAGGGTTAAAAAGACATCTGCTAGTGGGCTATTGAAATGTTTTTAACGAACACCTTATACTGATTATATCAAAATGTTTCGATATAATCAGCCCGAATATGGACATGGTTATGGTATGATTAGTCAAAATATTGGGTGGCGTTTGGCGAGCTGGCATATGAAAAATGCTTTAGGGGAGGTCATTATTAGGCGGGCGGTTATTTTTATCCTGCTATGCACACATACTCTGGCGGGCTGCTCAGCCCCGCAGAATAATGATACCCAGAAAAGCGTTAGCCCGCCGGCAGCAGGCTGGGCACTACAGGCGGGCTTTTATTTTTTTTAGAGTAGTATAAACTGCATAGAGGAATAGCAGGGTGGATAAGGTCAGGACTGGCATATAAAGGGAAAATTCAATATTGGCTAATAGCGCTGGTTTTTGCTGCATCTTTTCAAGACCGGCCATGGCTGGTAAAGAATGACCGGCTAGAAGGCTCTGGGCAGGTTCAAAGATTAGAAAAGTATAAAAAGCGGCCAGTGCTGCATGGGCTACCCTGGTAATAACAAATGGAGTCATTCTAATATCTGTTTCGCTGATCATGCTGGCCACCTGGGCAAACACGGAAAGGCCGCTCCAGGCCAGGATCATGCCCACCACAGCTACCTGCTGCACCAGCGGGGCATCAGCCATGCTGGCCATTTTAGATCCTATGGTCATTTCAAAAAAACCGCTGGCCAGTGCCGGCAGCAATTCCGGTGAGAAGCCCAATGGCAGCAGTATTTTACCCAGCATTCCGGCCAGCAGTCCGATGATATCCAAAATGGTCAACAGTTTAATCAACACTGCAAAGAGTATAATAAAGCCGCCTATGTTCAGCAGGCTGGTGACGGCGTTTTTTACCGCATCACCCATTATTTTTCCTGCAGGCCTGTTTTCCCGCCGCCAGGCGTCGAACATTTCTGAGCATGCCCTAAAAAATATATTGCCGTTGTTCTTCGTTACTCCGGGCAGACTTTCCCTGCTTCCCCTCCCGTAAAATCTCAGTGCGAAGCCCAGGGTAAGATTGGCCAGGTAGTGCGCTCCGGCTATAACCACACCCAGTTCCGGCCTGCCGAACATTCCCACCGATACTGCCACCAGCATGAAAAGAGGGCTGGAGTTATTAGTAAAGGACATCAATCGCTCTGCCTCCACCCTGGTGCATAAACCCCGGGAGCGCAGCTTTGCGGTGACCATCGAGCCGATGGGGTATCCCGAGGTGTAACCGATGCACATTACAAAGGAACCTGCTCCCGGAACATTAAAAAGCGGACGCATTACGGGTTCCAGTAATACCCCCATAAAATTTACCACACCGAAGTTCATCAGCAGCTCAGAAGCGATAAAAAATGGCAGAAGTGAAGGGAAGACAATGTTCCACCAGGCCTTTAATCCCATCACAGCCCCGTCAAATACTGCCATGGGCTGACGTATCATTGAAATCGCAAATGCTATAACAGCAATTGTCCAGAAAAAGCGCAACAACTTGCCGGACTGGCCATTTTTCAGTTTTACTCTGTATGGGAAGATAGCTGTATGTAAAAAAAATCTTTTTAAAAACATTAGCGTTCACCAGACTGTTTTTTATGAAGTATATGGCTAAAATAATGGTTTTAGAATTTTGCAGCTTATTCTAGCCCGGTGACAGCGGAGCCATGGGGACGGTTTAAAGGTACGAGCGTCCCCGTGGCGTAGCGGGCACTGAGCACATGCATGTGGCTCAGTAGAATGTATCATGTACGGGCATAATAGAGGGAGATGACTATCAAAGGGAAACCTTGACAGAAGGCTTATATTTTCTATATAATGTTTTTTGTGATATGATGGGGTGTATTGAGTTGATTGAAATTGATGTTTCCAGACTGAAGAATAATCCCGGCGAGGTCAAAAAGCTCAACATTGCTGTTGATATGCCGCCGGTTCTGTCGGAAGTAGAAAAAATTGAATTTGATGGTCCTGTTAAATTGGATCTGGTTTTAACTAATGTCAACAACACCATTGGCGTTGAGGGTGATATTAGTGCAAAACTGAGACTGGCTTGCGGGAACTGTCTGGATTCCTTTACATTTCCTGTACAGGCCGAATTTTCCGAGACATATTATAATGAGGGTCGGGAAGGGATAGAGCCGGGAGAGTTTTATACACCTTATAACGGCGATAAACTGGATTTGACCCCCGAGGTAATAAAATCTATTTTCGTAGCTTTGCCCATGCGGGTTGTATGCCGTCAGGACTGTAAGGGTCTTTGCCCTGCTTGTGGCAGGAACAGAAACCGGGAAAACTGTGATTGCGCTCTGGATACTATAGACCCAAGGCTTGAAATGCTGAAAAAGTTATTGCCAAAAGATTGATAAAAATATAAAGTTTTATGGGTGAAGGGGGTGTATTAAATGGGTGTTCCCAAGAGGAGATCTTCCAAACAAAGAGGCAGACAGCGCAGGGCAGCAAGCTACAAAGCCGAGGCCCCCGGCCTGATCAACTGCCCCCAGTGCCGCGCGTTAACTGTTCCTCACCATGTGTGTGCAGAATGCGGATATTATAAAAACAAGGAAGTAATCCAAATGAAAAACAAATAACCCTAAAAGCCCACGGTGCTAACAGGCAGCGCGGGTTTTTTTATGTGCAATTAATTTTCAATGGCGCGGTTGCTTTTTTTTACCAGCTAACCTATAATAATATTTAGTACCTGGTACTAAATTTGTCGTATCAAGGAGAAGCTTATGTCCGGGGATGCCCTGTGCAAGGCTGAGCGCCATGATATTCTTTCTAAATATATCAACGGCAACCCTTTTCTGACTGATGATGATCTTGCCCATATACTGGGTGTGAGCATCCAGACAATTCGTCTGGACCGTGCCGAAATGAACATTCCGGAACTGAGGATCAGGCTGAAAAAAGTAGCCCGGGAAGTGTATGGCCAGGTACGCTCTCTGAGCAGTGACGAATTCGTGGGAGAACTGGTGGCCCTGGAAGTCGGGCGGGAAGGTATTTCCGTCCTTACAGTGGGCAGGGACATGTTGTTGAGTAAATCCGAAGTAGCCAGGGGACAGCTGTTGTATGCCCAGGCCAATACTCTGGCAGTGGCATTGATAGATACCGAGGTTGCCCTGACCGGAACGGCCAAGATTAGTTACAAAAGGCCGGTTTTCTGTGGCGAAAAAGTTGTGGCCAGGGCTTTTATCAGTCGCAAAAAAGGCAATAAATATATGGTAAGGGTTTCCTCGAAAGTAAGGGACGAAATAGTGTTTCATGGAAAATTTCTTGTTTTTGCCATAGAGGAGGAGGTCTGGCGCCGATGAAGGTTGCCGTTGACGCTATGGGTGGCGACTATGCCCCGGGAGAAGTGGTCCGGGGTGCCTTGGAGGCAGTTCGGGATTTTGGCACTGAGATAATACTGGTGGGTGACCGGGATGCTATTGAACAGGCTATGGCGGATACCCCCCTGAGGAAGACAATCGAGATTATACACGCCACAGAGAAGATTGCCATGGAAGATGCTCCGGCGGTGGCGGTAAGAAAGAAAAAAGATTCATCCATTGTAAAGGCTGTGCGTCTGGTCAAGGAAGGAGCGGCCGGGGCGGTGGTTTCCGCAGGCAGCACCGGCGCTGCCATGGCGGCGTCCCTGCTGGGACTTGGAAGGGTCAAAGGGATAGACCGGCCCGCCATCGCAACCGTGTTGCCCAGCAGGCGGGGTGGTACGGTTTTACTGGATGTGGGGGCAAATATAGACTGCCGGCCGCAGAACCTGATGCAGTTTGCCATTATGGGCTCCTTGTATGCGGAAAAAATACTGGGTATTAAAAACCCCCGGGTGGGGCTTTTGAGTATCGGTGAAGAGGATAGCAAGGGCAATGAACTAACGCTGGCATCCTTTCCTCTTTTGAAAAGCGCAGATATTAATTTTGTGGGAAATGTTGAGGGGCGGGATATATTTCAGGGTTCTGCCGATGTGGTGGTTTGTGACGGCTTTGTGGGCAATGTCATACTAAAGGCCGGGGAAGGTCTGGCCATGGCCCTGATGGCCATGATGAGGGAGGAACTTACCAGGCACTGGCTGAGCAAGATGGGAACGGTACTTACCCTGCCGGCTTTGAAGGAACTGCGGCGCCGGCTGGATTACGCCGAATACGGCGGTGCGCCGCTGCTGGGAGTAAACGGAGTGACTATAATCTGTCATGGCAGTTCCTCTGCCCAGGCCATCAGGAACGCCGTCCGGGTAGCAGCGGACTCGGTGCAAACCGGGCTGGTGACGGCAATCCGCAGCAGTATTGAAAAGAGTAGTGGTGAGCAGCAGGAGAAAGAGGGGTATGCCAATGACGGAACAAAATAGAGCGGGAATACTGGGCATAGGTGTTTATGTGCCGGAAAAAGTACTGACCAATGACGATCTCGAAAGAATGGTTGATACTAATGATGAGTGGATCCGCTCCAGGAGCGGCATACGGGAACGGCATATAGCGGCACCGGAAGAGGCGACATCGGATCTGGCCCTGCAGGCGGCCCGCAATGCTCTGGCGGATGCTGGCTTAAAACCGGATGATATCGATTTAATAATAGTGAGCACCAATACACCGGATACGTTGTTTCCAGCCACGGCCTGTTTAGTTCAGGACAAACTGGGGGCACGTAAGGCAGGGGCCTTTGACCTGCTGGCCGGCTGCACCGGTTTTATCTATGCCCTGTCCGTAGGGGCGCAATTTATATCTGCCGGGACCTGCAAGCATGTTTTGGTGGTGGGTGCCGAAACGTTGTCCAGGATTACAAACTGGGAAGACCGCAATACCTGCGTGCTGTTTGGCGACGGTGCCGGAGCGGTAGTACTGGGGCCGGCGCCGGCAGGCAGGGGTATTCTTTCTTCTATGCTTGGGTCCGACGGCTCCGGAGGTCCATTATTAGACTTGCCGGCTGGAGGCTCGCGACTGCCGGCCTCCAGTGAAACAGTAGATAAAAAATTGCACTTCTTACATATGAACGGGCGGGAAGTGTTTAAATTTGCCGTTAAGGCCATCGAAGACGGGACCCTGGAGGCGCTGGCGGCGGCGGGCCTGAAAAAAGAGGATGTTGATTTCCTGATTCCCCACCAGGCCAATATCAGAATAATCGAAGCTGCCACCAAAAGGCTGGGTATTTCCCCGGATAATGTGCAAATAAACGTAGACCGCTACGGCAATACCTCTACCGCTTCGGTGCCTCTGGCCCTGTATGAAGCGGTGAGGGAAGGCAGGATAAAAGATGGTGATAATATTGTGCTGGTTGCTTTCGGCGCCGGCCTGACCTGGGCGGCGGCGGTAATGCGCTGGTTTGTTAATAAATAACTTCTGAGAGGCTTGAAAGGAGGCGCGGTACTTATTATACGGACTGAAATTTGTGATTTGCTGCAGATTGAATATCCCGTGCTGCAGGGCGGGATGGCCTGGGTTTCCACAGCGGAACTGGCTGCATCAGTCAGTGAGGCAGGGGGACTGGGCATAATCGGTGCCGGTCAGGCACCTGCTGAATGGGTGAGGGATCAGGTGCGCAGGGCAAAGTATTTAACCTCAAAGCCCTTCGGGGTTAATGTAATGCTGCTTTCTCCCAATTTAGATGAAATAATGGAGGTTATCAGACAGGAAAGGGTAGCGGTAGTAACCACCGGCGCCGGAAATCCCGGCAAATACGTGCCTGGTCTGAAAGAAACCGGCACCAGGGTTATCCCCGTGGTATCGTCGGTGGCCCTGGCCAAAAGGCTGATCCGCTCCGGGGTTGACGCCCTCATAGCCGAAGGAATGGAGAGTGGCGGCCATGTGGGTGAACTTACCACCATGGCCCTGGTGCCGCAAATAGTCGATGCTGTGGATGTGCCGGTAATTGCGGCCGGCGGCATTTACGACGGGCGGGGACTTGCAGCGGCTCTGGTTCTGGGGGCGGCAGGGGTGCAGATGGGTACTCGTTTCATGTGCGCTTCCGAGTGCGTGATACCCCAGCGGGTCAAAGAGATGGTGATCAAAGCCAGGGACAGGGATACCATTGTTACGGGCCGTTCCACCGGGCACCCGGTAAGGGTGCTGAAAAATAAATTTTCACGCCTTTTTGAAGAAATGGAGAGCAAATGCGTCCCGGCCGGGGAAATTGAAAAACTTGGAGTAGGAAAACTCAGGGCCGCTATGGTAGATGGGGATGTAGAAATGGGCTCCGTGATGGCCGGCCAGGTAGCGGCCATGGTAAGGGAAATTAAGCCGGCCAGGGAGATTATCCGGGAAGTGGTGCAAGAGGCAGGTAAAATATTGCATAATGTATCGGAAATGGCGGTGGCGCGATGAAAATAGCATTCGTGTTTCCCGGCCAGGGATCACAGTATGCGGGCATGGGCAGGGATTTATTCGATAATTATCAGGTGGCCAGAGAAATATTCGAACGGGCTGACAGTGTTCTTGGCTTCAAACTGAGCGAACTTTGTTTCAACGGCCCGGAGGACGAATTAAAGAAAACTGCCAACGCCCAGCCGGCCATTCTAACCGTAAGCACTGCAGCCGCAGCGGTGTTGCGGCAGGAAGGTGTGCATTGTGAAGCGGCGGCGGGCCACAGCCTTGGTGAATATTCGGCTCTGGTGGCGGCGGAAGCCATTGCTTTTGAGGATGCGGTATCTCTGGTAAGACTTCGGGGCCGGCTAATGCAAGAGGCGGTGCCCCTGGGTGAGGGAGGAATGTCCGCAGTGCTGGGGCTGGATGCTGGAGCGGTTGCGGAAATATGCCACCGGGCATCGGAAGCCGGTGTGGTGGAGGCAGTTAACCTAAATTCCCCCGGCCAGGTGGTTATAGCGGGTATTTATGCGGGATTGCAGAAGGCAGCCGAACTGGCCAGGGCAGCCGGGGCCAAAAAAGTAATTCCCCTGTCGGTAAGCGCGCCATTTCATTCCAGCCTGATGAGAAAGGCCGGGGAAAAGCTTGGGGAGGCGCTGGGCAGCATAAACATAAAAGAACCGGCTGTGCCGGTGGTTTCCAATGTTACCGCCCGTTACCACGGCAGCCCCGGGGATGTCGGCAGGCTGCTGGTGGAGCAGGTATACAGCCCTGTAAGGTGGCAGGAGTGTATGGAATTTTTGATTAATAAAGGCGTACAGGTATTCGTGGAAGTGGGGCCGGGCAGGGTGCTGGGCGGACTGATCAAAAAAATTAGCCGCAGTTCGGACACGCTGAATGTAGAAGACGCAGCATCCCTGGAAAAAGTTCTTGCGTCGGTCAGGGAGGTTGGCTAAAATGTTAGCAGGCGGAAGGGCGGCAATAGTTACTGGAGCTTCCAGGGGAATAGGGCGTTCCATAGCCTTGGCCCTGGCGGAAGCGGGCGCTGACGTACTGGTTAATTTCGCCGGCAGGGAGGAAGCTGCTGAGGCGGTGGCCGCCTCCATCCGGGAAATGGGCAGAAAAGCACTGGTTTACCGGGCGGATGTTGCGGATTTCGGGCAGGTTGCGGAAATGGTTAAGGCCGCCCAGAGTGAGTTTGGCAGGGTGGATATACTGGTAAATAATGCCGGGGTGACCAGGGATAACCTGATTCCCCGCATCAAGGACGAAGACTGGGAAAGTGTTTTGGCAGTCAACCTCAAGGGAGCTTTTAACTGCATTAAGGCGGTTACCCGGCCGATGTTGAAGGCTAAATGGGGGCGCATCATTAACATTACCTCGGTGGTAGGGGTGACAGGTAACGCCGGCCAGGCCAATTATGCAGCCAGTAAGGCCGGGCTCATCGGGCTCACTAAATCCGCTGCCCGGGAGCTGGGTTCACGCAGCATTACCGTGAATGCCGTGGCACCGGGGTTTATAGTAACGGAAATGACCGATGCCCTGCCCGAGGTTGTCAAGGAGAAGATGAAATCGGAAATTCCTCTGGGACGATTCGGATTGGCTGGCGAGGTTGCCTCATTGGTAGTGTTCCTGGCCTCGGATCAAGCCGCATACTTAACCGGACAGGTTATTATGGTTGATGGTGGTATGGCAATTTGAATCATAATTAATTTTAATCATTAAAAGAGGGGGTAAAAAAGTGTCGGCATTTGAAAAAATAAAAGGCATTATAGCTGAGCAGCTGGGGGTAGATGAAGGCGAAGTAACCATGGAATCATCTTTTATTGAGGATTTGGGGGCCGATTCACTGGATATAGTGGAATTGGTGATGGCCCTGGAGGAAGAATTCGATATTGTTATCCCCGACGAGGATGCTGAGAAAATCCGTACTGTGGGCGAAGCGGTCCGTTATATACAGGAGCATTAATAGACCAATTTAAAGTCCCGCGCTGGCGGGGCTTTTTTGGGAGAGGCAGGAAATTATTGTAAAGGTTAGCGGAGCCATGGGGAAGGATCGCTAGTCCTGAGGGGCGGCAGCCCATTATTTTAAATAAGGAATAATTATCACCCGGAGATGATTAAATAAAATTTTGTAGCGTTGATGGGTGTGTAAATAATAAATGTACGTCAGAATTCAGGAGTCAGAATCAGTAGTTAGATCCCCATGCCGCCTGCGGCGGCGCCACGGGCAAAAAAAATACTTAGCCAAAGAGTACACAGATATTTCGGGTGCAAAGAATGCCTTAACCCTACTGACTACTGACTACTGATTACTGACAACTGACCCGTAATTCACTCAGTATCAGCATATATGGAGGTGTTTTTTTGTATAACCGGGTCGTGATAACCGGTATGGGAGTACTATCGCCGGTGGGAACCGGGCTGGAAACCTTTTGGAACGCCATTATCTCCGGAGTTTCCGGGGTTGGTCCCATAACCAGATTTAATCCCGAGGGATATACTACCAGAATAGCCGCAGAAGTTAAAGATTTTGATCCGGCAGCTTATATCGACAAAAAAGAAGCCCGCCGCATGGACCGCTTTACCCAGTTTGCCATAGCTGCAGCGAAAATGGCTGTGGATGACGCAGGTATCGATCTTCAGCAGATAAATAAGGATATGGCAGGGGTAATACTTGGTTCCGGAGTGGGGGGTATTGAAACCTTTGAGGAGCAGTATAAGGTTTTGCTGAATAAGGGCCCCAGCAGGGTCAGCCCATTGTTTATACCAATGATGATATCCAACATGGCTGCGGCTTCCATAGCCATCAGCTACGGCCTGAAGGGCTGCAATGTTACCACAACCAGTGCTTGCGCCTCCAGTAATAATGCCGTGGGCGACGCCTTCAGGCTGTTGCAGCGGGGACAGGCGGAGGTAATGATTTGCGGCGGTACAGAGTCCCCCATTACTCCCATGGCAGTTGCCGGTTTCTGCTCCATGAAGGCTATGACTACCCGCAACGAAGAGCCGGAAAAGGCGAGCAGACCCTTTGACGCCGGACGGGACGGTTTCATAATTGGGGAGGGCTCGGCTATACTGATAATGGAGACACTGGAGCATGCCACCAAGAGGGGCGCCAGGATATACGCCGAAATGGTGGGTTACGGTGTCAGCTGCGATGCCTACCACATAGTCGCGCCGGAACCGGAAGGTAAGGGTGCGGCGGCATCAATGAGCATGGCCCTGCAGGATGCCGGGTTGGAGCCCGCAGCTGTGGATTATATTAATGCCCACGGCACCTCAACACCACCGGGGGACAAGCAGGAGACATCGGCAATTAAACAGGTGTTCGGTGACGATGCATATAAAATAGCGATAAGTTCCACCAAATCCATGACCGGCCACCTGCTGGGCGCTGCCGGGGGGCTTGAGGCAGTAATCAGTATCCTGACTATAAGGAACAGCCTTATTCCGCCCACCATAAACCTTGAAACCCCCGACCCGGACTGCGATCTTGATTATGTGCCCAATGAAGCAAGGGCAGCGCGGGTAGATGTGGTTCTATCCAATTCCTTCGGTTTTGGCGGGCACAACGCATCTCTGGTCTTTAAAAAATTTGAGGGTTAGCAGGAACGGCCATGACCATGAGAAGGAATGAAGTGGAAATAAATAGGTTAAAAGAGACGCTGGGTATTAGCTGGCATGATGAAGGCTTGCTGCACCTGTCCATGACCCACAGCTCTTACTCCTATGAGAACAAGGACAAACTGCTGAATAACCAGCGCCTGGAGTTTCTGGGGGATGCAGTGCTTGAATTGCTGGTCAGTGAATATCTTTACCGCCTGTTTCCGGAAAAAACCGAAGGCTATCTGACCAAAATGAGGGCCTCGGCTGTTTGTGAGCCAGCCCTGGCCAGGCTTGCACGGCAACTACATCTGGGCCGCTGCCTTTATATGGGCAGGGGTGAGGAGCGCTCCGGGGGAAGGGAGAGACCTTCCATACTGGCGGATTCCTTTGAGTCGCTGCTGGGGGCTGTTTATCTGGACAGGGGATTAGAGGAAGCCAGGCAGTTTTTGCTCAAGTATATTCAGCCACTGATTGAGGATATTATAAAGGGACATCTGGACAGGGATTTTAAAACCGAGCTTCAGGAGCTGCTCCAGAAGAGATCCGGTGAGCCCGTCAATTACGTAATACTCAGGGAAGAGGGCCCCGATCACGATAAAATTTTTACCGCAGGCGTGATTTACATGGGGCAGGAAATGGGCCGCGGTACGGGCCATTCCAAAAAAGAGGCGGAGCAGCAGGCGGCCAGGATAGCATTGCAGAAAATTGCTATAAACGGAGGTACCCAGGCGGATGGGTTTATTCAGTAAACTGAAGGAATCATTAACCAAAACCAGGCAAGGTTTCGTGGAAAAAATAGAGAGTCTGGTTACCGGTCGCAAGGCTATAGATCAGGAACTCTATGACGAACTGGAGGAAATATTAATCCAAGCTGATGTGGGGGCTGACACGGCGCTGGATCTGGTGGAGGACCTGCGCAAACTGGTTAAGGAGCGGAAGGTTGGTGATCCTGAACAGTTAAAACCCCTGTTGCAGGAACTTATTGCCGGTATCATGGGTGAGGAAACTTATGCTGTGAATTGGGGAGGCCCGCCCACCGTTATACTGGTGGTAGGCGTTAACGGCGTGGGCAAAACAACTACCATCGGCAAACTGGCCCACTATTTTAAAGAGAACGGCCAGAAGGTGTTGCTGGCGGCAGGGGATACCTTCCGCGCGGCAGCCATCGATCAGTTGGAAATATGGGCTAACCGTACCGGGGTGGATATAATCAAACACCATGAGGGTTCAGATCCCGCCGCAGTGGCCTTTGACGCCTTGCAGGCTGCCAGGGCCAGGAAAATTGACGTCCTGATTATCGATACCGCAGGCCGTCTGCATACTAAAAGCAATCTCATGGATGAACTGAAAAAGGTGGGCAGGGTGCTGTCCCGGGAAGTTCCCGGTGCACCACATGAAGTATTGCTGGTGCTGGATTCCACCACCGGTCAGAATGCTATCAGCCAGGCTAAACTTTTCGGGGAGGCCACCGGTGTGACGGGCATAGTTCTAACTAAATTGGATGGCACGGCCAAGGGCGGGGTGGTCATAGGCATTAGGAAGGAGCTTGACATCCCGGTTAAGTTTATCGGCATTGGAGAAGGCATAGATGATCTGCGCTCATATGACGCGGGTGATTACGTGAAGGCGCTGTTTAACTGATTTTCCCCTGATTTAACTGATTTTTTCCTGATTTTTCTGAATTTCTTATTGTTGTTTTATTCAGATCAGTATATAGTATATATAGAATTTAATATTGGACACAAGGGGAGTCCCGGCAACGGGGCTGAGAGTGCGGGCTAATCCCGCAGACCCTTTAACCTGAGCGCCTGTGGCGCTGCCTGCAAAATATTGCAAGGTACTGGATAATACCAGCGAAGGGATGTGGTAACAGCTATTTATGGCCGTAATCCCTTGGTGATTGCGGCCTATAATTTTGCCCGGCCCTGGCTGACTGATTTCAATAGGTAATACCAGGTGATTATACTTATAGTGATTATATCAGTAAGCATATCCGTGGTAGGTTTAGGAGGCATTAACATGAGAAGTGCCCGGCAGGTAATAGCGGCAGGTGCAGCAGGAGTCAATATAGTACCATACACGAAGTAGAGTAGGTGTTCTTTCTGAAGCTTTCTGATGTTGGCGAATTCGGGCTTATTAAAAAGCTGGCTGCCGGGTGCGTTAACGATTTTTCTACCATTGTCGAAGGCATTGGGGACGATGCAGCGGTGTTGCAGCCGGGTGAGGGCCAATTGCTGGTAACCAGTGATATGCTGGTGGAGGGGGTGCACTTTTTAACTGGCAAGATAACCATGTACCAGCTGGGCTATAAATCCATAGCGGTTAGTCTTAGTGATATTGCAGCCATGGGCGGCAAACCCCGCCATGCGCTGGTTTCCCTGGCCATACCCGGCAACATGGCCGTGGAAGAGATTGAGGAATTATACCTGGGCATGAAAAGCATACTTTCACGCTATACTGTTAATCTGGTAGGAGGGGATACGGTGAAGTCCCCGGTTTTTACCATTGACGTCACTTTGCTGGGGGAAACAGGTCTAACTGGGGCAGTTTTAAGAAGTGGGGCGCGCCCGGGTGACGCAGTGATGGTTACCGGCACACCGGGCGCCTCTGCGGCGGGCCTGGAGCTTTTGCTGAACCCCGGTAAGTGGACCGTTAACCTCTCCCGGGAAGATCAGGAATGGCTGCTGGCAGCCCACCTGACACCGGAACCGGCACTGAAACAGTCTGCGACACTGGTGCAAATGAATTGCGTAACATCGATGATAGATATTAGCGATGGCATTGCCGGTGAGATTAACCATATTTGTGACCGGAGCGGTGTGGGGGCGGAAATATACTCCGATAAAATTCCCTTGAGCGATACTGTTGTCCGGGTAGCCGGGCTGGCGGGGAAAAACGCTCTGGACTGGGCGTTGTTCGGGGGGGAGGATTACCAGTTGCTTTTTACTGTTCCTGCCGGTGAGGTCCAAAGAGTTATCGATGTTTTCGCGGCTTGTAGACTTGGACCTGTTGCGGTCATTGGGTGGATTGTGGAAGAAGAACAGGGGAGAAAACTGGTTATATCTCCAGAAGAATCGGTTTTGCTTACGCCTTCAGCCTATAATCATTTTGTAGAGGATATATAAAAATGGACACTAACAAGCTCCCCCGGGCCATGACCGTGGCCGGTTCCGATTCCGGTGGCGGCGCCGGGATACAGGCGGATTTAAAAACATTCATGAATTATGAAGTTTACGGAACTTCTGCTATTGCTGCCATAACAGTTCAGAATACCCTGGGGGTTAGTGACGTTTTAATGCTTTCGCCTGCTATCGTTGCCGCCCAGATAGACGCGGTAGCCGGGGATATAGGAGTGGATGCGGCCAAAACCGGTATGCTGGGAACCAGCGCAATAATAGATGCCGTGGCGGACAGGATAAAATATCATGCCATAGCAAAGCTGGTGGTGGACCCGGTGATGGTTTCCACCAGCGGCCACAAACTACTTCATGATGACGCCATTGACTCTTATATAAAAAAAATGCTGCCGCTAAGCCTGGTGGTTACCCCAAACCACTATGAGGCAGAAATATTGTCGGGTATTAGAATTGAGACAATATATGATCTGAAAGAGGCTGCCCGCCGTATTTTAGATATGGGAACGCACTGGGTGCTGCTCAAAGGCGGACACAGGCAATTCAGCAGCGGTGAGTCATTAGTTACGGATTTGCTTTCGGACGGTAGTATTTATGAAGAAATAAGCAACCCAAGAATAGCTACAACCAGTACCCACGGCACCGGTTGTACCCTATCCGCTGCTATCACTGCCGGGCTGGCTCAGGGAATGAGCGTACCGGATGCTGTCAGGAGGGCATCAGCCTTTATAAATGGGGCGATTAGGACAGCGGTTCCACTGGGCGGGGGGCACGGCCCGGTAAACCACTGGTATAAGCTGTATGAAAAGTAACTAAGGAATAAAGGTGATACAGAAGGTGTGTCCCCTTACATAGGAGGAATGAGAATATGAATTACAGTACCCAGATGGAAGCAGCCCGCAAGGGGTTGGTTACAGCGGAAATGAAGGCCGTGGCCGGAAAAGAAAATATTGATGTGGAACAACTGCGGGAAGCCGTGGCGGCGGGCAGGGTGGCCATCCCGGCCAATATAAACCATAAATCCCTGGACCCGTGCGGTATAGGACAGGGCCTAAAAACCAAGGTTAACGTTAACCTGGGTGTTTCCAAGGATTGCTGCGACACGGAGATGGAGTTGGAAAAAGTACGCCTGGCCGTTGAGCTGAAGGGCGATGCCGTAATGGATTTGAGCTGCTTTGGCAAAACGGAGGAGTTCAGGCGTAAGCTCATAGAGATGTGCCCGCTGGCGGTGGGAACCGTTCCGGTTTATGACGCCACAGGCTTTTATGATAAAGATTTAAAAGAAATTAGTGTAGAAGATTTTTTCGGGGTGGTGGAAAAACACGCTCAGGACGGTGTGGATTTTATGACCATTCACGCCGGCATTAACCGCGAAACAGCTGCCAGATTCAGGAAAAGCCCCCGTCTGACCAATATTGTATCCAGAGGAGGGGCACTGCTCTTTGCCTGGATGGTACACAACCAGCAGGAAAATCCCTTTTACCAGTATTATGGCCGGCTGCTGGATATCTGCCGCCGCTATGACGTGACCATCAGCCTGGGAGACGCCTGCCGGCCCGGCTGCCTCGCAGATGCCACCGACGCTTCACAGATTCAGGAACTTATTGTGCTGGGCGAATTGACTCTGAGAGCCTGGGAAAGAGACGTACAGGTCATGATCGAGGGCCCGGGGCATATGGCGTTAAACGAGATTGCACCCAATATGCTGATGGAGAAGAAACTGTGTCATGGCGCGCCATTTTACGTGCTGGGCCCATTGGTAACCGATATTGCTCCGGGTTATGACCACATTACCAGCGCCATTGGCGGCGCCCTGGCCGGGGCGGCGGGGGCTGATTTTTTGTGCTATGTGACGCCGGCGGAACATCTGCGCCTGCCCACTGCTGACGACATGAGAGAAGGTCTTATCGCGTCCCGCATAGCCGCCCATGCTGCGGATATTGCCAAGGGAATACCCGGTGCCCGGGACTGGGACGATAAAATGAGCGAGGCCAGAAGGAAACTGGACTGGGGCAAAATGTGCGAATTGGCCATTGACCCGGAAAAATTCAAACGCTATCGCGAGGAGTCCAAGCCGGAGCTTGAGGATTCCTGTACTATGTGCGGTAAAATGTGCGCGGTGCGGAATATGAATAGTGTATTATAAGTCAGTAGTCAGTAGTCAGTAGTCAGTAGTCAGTAGTCAGTAGTCAGTAGTCAGACCTCCACGCCGCCTGCAGCGGCAGAAACAGAAGAAAGAAAATGGTTAAAAACCAATATATGTAAAATGCATAATTTGACCAGCCTCCGGGAATATTATTAAAAAATTCCAGGGAGGCGATTATTTTGCACCATGAATTCGGTGCCCATGAACTGATGGAAGCCCATGAAGTATTAACCAACACGATGGATGGTATCAACACCTTCAGCCTTTACCGCCAACATGCCACAGACCAGCAATTGGCGCAAATCATTGACAGACAAGTTAATTTTATGGAGAAAGAATACAATGATATGGTCTCCTACCTGTCAAATCATCGCGGGGTTACACCGGACGTATATCACAGCAGAAGCAACACCTCTATTAAATATGGCTTGCGCAATCCTTCCCCATCCGCACCCCACGAGCAAAGCCAGAGGTTAACCGACCGGGATGTAGCCTCGGCCATGCTGGGACACCTGAAATGCGGCTCAACGGCTAAGATGAGGGCTGCCCTGGAGTGCGCCGATGCTCAACTCAGGCATATAGTGATGCAGGGTGCTGTGTCCTGCGCTGAGCAGGCTTATGAAGTATTTACATTTATGAACCAAAAAGGCATGTATCAGGTTCCCACCATGCAGCACCGTACTCAAAACACCGTTACCAACATGTACCAGCAGACTGGTGCAACCCCCGGTACCACGCAGGGCGCCTATACCGGGACAGCGACCGGGCTTGCCGGGAACGAGCAGTACAATCCCGGTTTTCAGGGGCAAATGAGACAGTAAGTCCACGGTCAAGTATTAAAGAAAGCCTCAGCGTTGTATGCGTTGAGGCTTTCTTTGTGTCCCTATAAAAACCGAACAATCCAATAATTTTCCTTTTCTCAAGAGGAAAGGCTGGAAAAAGAGCGAATACATGGTAGGGTTACATACCATGATATAGATAAGAACTTTCGGGAGGAAGAACAATTATGACCGTAAAAATAGCCATCATTGGGGGAACCGGTGTTTACGATCCCAGCATGCTCACCGACATTCGGGAACAGAAAATTGAAACCAGGTTCGGCAAGGCGAGGGTTAAGATAGGAAGCTACCAGGGCAAAGAAATTGCTTTTATGGCCAGGCACGGGGAGGATCATTCGGTGCCGCCGCACCTGGTCAATTACCGGGGCAATATAGCCGCCCTGAAAAAATTGGGAGTAAAAAGCATATTTGCCACTGCCGCGGTGGGGTCCCTGAATCCCGGCATGAAGCCGAAACAATTCGTTTTTATGGATCAGTTTCTGGATTTTACCAAAGCCAGGGCATCAACCTTCGTGGAAGAGGGTGTGGTGCATCTGGATATGACTGATCCTTACTGCCCGGAATTACGGCAACTGCTGGCGGCTGCCGCCGGGGAACTGGGGCTGGAGCATCACCAGGGAGGGACCTACGTGTGTGCGGAGGGACCCAGGTTTGAAACTCCGGCGGAAATAAAAATGTTCAGGCAACTGGGCGGGGATCTGGTGGGCATGACCAGTGTCCCCGAGGTGGTGCTGGCCCGGGAGGCGGAAATGTGTTACGCTACCATTGCTATGGTTACTAATTTTGCCGCCGGAATATCACCCACCAAGCTATCTCACCAGGAAGTGGTGGAGATTATGAATGAAAACGCCGACAATTTGAGAAAGCTGATTATGCAAACGGTTTCCATGCTGGACGAGGACAGGACCTGCCTTTGCCAGCAGGCACTGCAGGAGCCGGTAGCGGCTACCAAATAATTGCGTTCTGAATAAAGTGTTTATCATAGTAACGGGGGGTTGCGACTATTGGATACCATGCGCTGGCTGGACGGGGAGCTTCATTTGCTGGATCAGACAAAACTTCCCGGGGCGGCGGAGTATATTTGTTGTAAGGACTACAATATCGTGGCGGAGGCCATTAAAAGACTGTCGGTAAGGGGAGCCCCGGCCATCGGGGCCGCTGCTGCTTACGGGCTGGTTTTAGGGGCCATGGGGCTGGAAGCCGGGAATACTACAGAATTTATGGCAGGGGTGGAGCGGGTGGCCAGGGATCTGGCAGCCACGCGCCCCACGGCAGTTAATCTCGCCTGGGCGCTGAACAGGGTTCTGGACAGGGTCAAAAATTCATTGCCCTCGGATCCGGAAGAACTGCTGAAAATTATGCTCAACGAGGCACATACCATATTTAATGAGGATTTTGAAGGAAACCTGGCCATGGGTAAATATGCCCTGGAACTGATCCCGCAGGGCGCCAGGATTCTTACCCACTGCAACGCCGGAGCACTGGCCACCGCCGGTTACGGTACCGCCCTGGGGGTGATCCGGGCCGCCCACGAAGCCGGCAAAAACATCAGCGTCTATGCCGACGAAACCAGGCCTCTTTTACAGGGAGCCAGGCTGACGGCCTGGGAATTGGTGCAGGAAGGCATACCAGTGACACTGATTACCGACAATATGGCCGGTTATCTTATGGCCAGGGGCATGGTGGATCTGGTGGTTGTGGGGGCGGACAGAATTGCCGCCAACGGTGACGCGGCCAATAAAATAGGCACTTATGGCGTGGCCGTGCTGGCCAAAGAGCACGGCATACCCTTTTACGTTGCGGCTCCGTTATCCACCGTAGATCTGAATCTTCCCTCCGGCTCGGATATTCCCATAGAGGAGCGCCATCCCGGGGAGGTTACTCATTTTGCCGGACATATGGTGGCTCCTGAGGGTGTAAAGGTGTGGAACCCCGCCTTCGACGTGACTCCTGACAGACTTATAGCCGCCATCATCACCGACCGGGGACTGGTCCGCCCATCCTATAAAAAAAGCCTGGCGGATTTGGCTCTATCCATAAGTTAATAAGTTAGGTGCCTGGCACCTAGAAGTAGAAGGGAGACTTTTAAATGGAACAATACATTGTCAGGGACATTAATCTGGCTCCTTCTGGCCGCCTTAAAATAGACTGGGTAAGGGAGCATATGCCGGTACTTAATGTTATCAGGAGCGAGTTTGAAAAACATAAGCCTTTCGCCGGCCTGCGGGTGGCTATGAGCATTCACCTGGAGGCCAAAACAGCCTACCTGGCGGAAGTAATGCGGGCGGGTGGCGCAGAGGTGGCCATCACCGGCTCCAATCCGCTTTCCACCCAGGATGACGTGGCCGCAGCCCTGGCCGCGACGGGCATCAACGTATATGCCTGGTACAACGCCAATGATGAAGAATACAAGGATCATTTAATCCATACCCTGAAAACCCACCCCCGTATCGTGATTGACGACGGTGGCGATCTGGTGCACCTGCTGCACACCGAATTGAAGGAGCAGGCCCAGGAGGTTATGGGGGGCTGCGAGGAAACCACCACCGGGGTTATGCGCCTGCGCTCCCTGGACAAAGCCGGTAAACTGTTGTTCCCCATGCTGGCGGTTAACGATGCCCTGTGCAAATATCTTTTTGACAACCGCTACGGTACAGGTGAATCCGTCTGGTCCGGCATAATGCGTACCACCAACCTGATCGTGTCGGGTAAGAATGTGGTGGTGATGGGCTACGGCTGGTGCGGCCGGGGTGTGGCCATGAAGGCCAAGGGGCTGGGCGCCAGGGTTATTATCTGTGAGGTGGACCCGGTTAGGGCCATTGAGGCCTACATGGACGGCTACCAGGTCATGAGCAGCAACGAGGCGGCTTATGTGGGGGATGTATTCGTTACAGTGACCGGCTGTAGGGATATTCTGCGCATGAACCATTTCCGCCGCATGAAAAACGGGGCTATCCTGGCCAACGCCGGACATTTTGACGTGGAAATAAACAAGCCGGAGCTTCAAGCAGCGTCGGTGAGCAAACGGGTGGTACGAAAGGATATCGAAGAGTTTGTTCTACCCGACGGCCGGAAGCTGTACCTGCTGGGTGAGGGTAGGCTGGTCAACCTGGCTGCCGGTGACGGCCACCCGGCGGAAATAATGGATATGTCCTTTGCTCTGCAGGCACTGTCGGCCCGTTATATTCTGGAGAACGCCGGGAAGATGGAGCGCCATGTTTACGACGTTCCCGGGGATATAGACCGCCGGGTGGCGGAACTGAAACTTACATCCCTGGGTATAGCCATAGACTCCCTTAGTGAGGAACAGTATGGCTATATTAACGCCTGGCAGCATGAATAAAGTGTATTTGTCAAAATAGTTCTACCCTATGTCCCTAATGTCCCTACAGGGCACAATTTCAGTCAAACATTAGAACCGTCCCCATGTTTTCCTGCTTTTGAACATGTTTTTTAAAAAAAACGTAAAAATTTTCCGGGGGATTAATATGATTACCGTTGCTGCTGAAAAAGCCAAGGATTACGTGCTGAAAACAGGGACCAGAATGTCCGGCGCAGGACTGGTAATAGGTACCTGGGGGAATATATCCCAGCGTGTGCGCAAAGAAAATCTGGTGGCCATCACTCCCAGCGGCATGCCCTACGCCTGTCTTCGGATTGCCGATATTGTATTGATAGACATGGAGGGACAGGTACTGGAGGGGGAACGGCATCCTTCATCTGAATATATTTTACATCTTGAGATATATAAAAAAAGACCGGATATAGAAGCTATAGTGCATACACACAGCGTATATGCCAGTGCCCTGGCGGTGGCCAGGGAGCCGATCCCCCCGATCATGGAAGACATGGCGCAACTGGTGGGCGGCGGAGTTCCGGTGGCCGGTTATGCCCGTACGGGAACCAGGGATATGGCCTTGAAGGCAGTGGAGGGAATTGGCCAGTCAAATGCGGTTTTACTGGCCAATCACGGTGTAGTGGGAGTGGGCAAGAGCCTGGATGAAGCACTGATGGTGTGTCAGATCGTGGAGAAGGCCGCACAGATATATATATTTTCTAAACTGGCAGGTACCCCGCATGTTTTGCCTGAACCCGAAGTAAAGGAAATCAGAAGAAGTTTTCTGGAGGATTACGGGCAGAAAGGTTGTTCCGCTCCGCCCAAAAACGGGAGATAGATTATGAGGGAAATTTACAGGTCAGGGGGGTATTCATGAGTAAAATACTTATCTCGGGAGCTACAGTAATCACCATGGAATCCTATGATAGCGTCATTCCCGTCGGAGAGATTGCCGTTGACGGGCAGAGGATAGTACATGTGGGGGGCCGGGGCACCACACCGGGAGGATTTAAGCCGGAAAAGGTTATCAATGGCGATGGCATGCTGGCCATTCCAGGCTTTGTAAACTGCCACACCCATGCGGCCATGACGCTGCTGCGCAGCTACGCTGACGACTTGCCCCTGATGCAGTGGCTGGAGGAAAAAATTTGGCCCTTTGAGGCTAGAATGGAAAGGGACGATATATACTGGGGCACCATGCTGTGCTGCTTAGAAATGATCCGCTCGGGGACCACCACCTTTGCGGATATGTACTTCCACATGAATACAGTGGCCAAAGCAGTGGAAAAATCCGGCATGAGGGCGGATCTTTCCAGGGGGATGATCGGCACCTCCCCCGAATCCGAAAAAACCATAGCCTACAGCAGGGATTTCGTTAATAGTTGGCACCGTCAGGCTAACGGCAGGATAACGGTGCGCCTTGGTCCCCATGCTCCTTACACCTGTCCCCCGGATTACCTCAAGAAGGTAATTGAACTGGCCACGGAAATGGGGGTGGGTATTCACATCCACCTGGCCGAAACAGGGGATGAGATTAACATAATCAAGGAAAAGTACGGAACAACTCCCATCCAGCTGATGGACAGTATTGGCCTTTTTGATATACCCGTGCTGGCTGCCCACTGTGTACATCTGGATGAGAGGGATATACAGATTCTGGCGGAGAAAAAGGTTGGCATAGCCCACAATCCGGAGAGTAATATGAAGCTGGCCAGCGGCGTAGCCCCGGTAATCTCCCTCCTGAAGGCAGGAGCTTTGGTAGGCCTGGGTACAGACGGCGCCTCCAGCAACAATAATCTGGATATGCTGGAGGAAATGCGCAGCGCCGCCCTGCTGCAGAAGGTTTCCACAATGGACCCGCTGGCTCTGCCTTCTTTCGAGGCCCTGGCCATGGCCACCGCTAAAGGGGCGAAGGTGCTGGGGCTGGGAGACGAACTGGGTATGCTCAAAGAGGGTTACAAAGCCGACATTATACTGGTGGATACCCGGCGTCCGCATTTTTACCCCAGGCATGACTGGATGGCCCACATGGTGTATGCCTCCCAGTCTGCTGATGTAGACACCGTCATTATCGACGGCGAGGTTGTCATGGAGGGAAGGAAAGTGCTGACCATCGACGAGGATGAAGTATACAGCGAAGTCCAGAACAGGGTTGACAGGTTGCTGAGTTTAATATAATGATGAAATAAAAAAACGTTCTTCTCTCATCTAAGCAACGGTTACGGATTTGTCGAAGATGCTGCAAGTAGCCGAGCGTTTCATAGCGGAAGCCGGAATGAACAGCAGAATCCCCCACTTCTATAAAGGAAAGGGGATACACCTCTCAATAAAGGAATGGGGACACACCTCTCTTTAGAGCTTAGCTCTGGGGGTCGGAGGAATGTCCCCGATTGGAATGACTTTGGGGTCAGAGGAATGTCCCCAACGAATGGGGGAGGTTCACTAAACGGATTTCAGCGGTCTTTAATATGGTTTGCGCATTATTATGTTTTTCTGTCAAACCTTAAATTTCTGCACCATCTCTTGTAATTCAAAAGCCATTTTCCCCAGAGTTTCAGCCGATGCTGAAACTTCTTCGTTTGTTGCGCTCTGTTCTTCGGTGGTTGCCGCTACATTCTGTACAGCATCGTTAACCTGAGCTATGGCTACCTGGACAGCTTCAATCCTGCTGTTTAATTTCATTACCATTTTGATTATTTCCTCTAAAACCTGATCGGTATTAACAACTACCTGGGAACTTTCCGTTATCTCTAAAGCGCCTTTTTGGGCTGACTGAACTAAAGCACCCGTTTCCTGCTCGATACTGTTGATTAATGTCACGATTTCTTTTGCTGCCATAGCCGATTCCCCGGCTAGTTTACGTACTTCGCCCGACACTACAGCAAATCCATGACCGGCTTCCCCGGCCCGGGCCGCTTCTATTGCTGCGTTTAGTGCCAACAGGTTGGTCTGAGCCGCTATTTGAGTAATCGTTTCAGAAATCTGCGTAATTCCGTTTATCTTATTAGCCAGATTGTTAATAGAACCTACAATTTCTTGCACTATTGTGTCTACCGATTTCATAAGTGTTTTCATTTCGTTCAACATGTTTTGTCCATCACTTGCTTTATTGTTTGCATGTTGCGCTTCAGTCAGTACTTCCATTGTATTGTTGGATAACTGATCAACTGTAGCCGCAATTTCACATACAGTAGTAGCCGTTTCACTGGATGCCGCCGAATTTTGCTGAGCATTGGCGTTGAGTTGTTGTGCCGCCGAGTTTAAATCTGTACTTTTGTCCATAATGCCTGAAATCAGGTTTTTTACAGATTTGTGTATGGCCTCGCGCATAGCGTTAAACGAATTAACCATGCGTCCAAATTCATCGTTGCTGGAGTGCTCAACCATAGCGTCAACCAGATTGCCTTCGGCTAATAACTGAACAGCAGCATCCACTTTTTTTAATGGCCGGGTAACCAAACGCGCCGCCAGCAGCGCAACAAATATTAATACCAGGGCATAAAGAAGACTGCAAACAAAAGTCTTTGTGCGTGCAGCAGCGATATCCTTATATGTTTTATCCATCGAATAACCTATCCGGAACGCGCCCCAGTGTTTGCCTTGAACATAAATCGGTGCTGACACATCCCACATAATTTCACCGGTATCTCGCTTATATTCCTGTAATATGTAAGAATCTGTGTTGTGGGCTGCAGTTATCCCTGTTTGATCATCAAAAATACGCTTGGTACGGTTGGCAGGATTATTTAAATCTCCCTTAACGTACTTTAAGTTGTGCGTAGGAAGGTAACCATTGCGGTCTACAGGTATGGCAAAAACTACGGTAGGATCTTTAAGAAATTCTTCAGTAACACTACGAATATTCTTGTCTGTCCAATCATCATACGCTGTTTTATATCGCTTGGGGTTTGTGTTAGGTATTTCGCGGTAATTGGTATCAAAAACTTGATCTAAGGTTAATTGGTTAGTTGTAATCGCATCTTCCAATAATTTTGCGATTGTTGCTGCGCCGGTTTGAGCCAGGATTTTCGCCTTGGCCAGGTGCATTTGCTTAATGTTATCCGTTTCTTTGTTTGTGATATATAAAGTAACTCCAAAAAAGGACGGCAAAAGTATTACTATAAGTAATGCTATCATCTTTGTTCCAACTGAACGAATAAAAATCATCCCTTTCATAATAAGATATGGACTATTTGCTTTTAGTAAATGCTTCGAATATCATGTGCATAATCATCATATTACGGTTGGCTAAAGCTAAAAGTTTTATAATTCTTAATTATCACTCTCTTTGGACGGGTTTAGTAAAGAAGTTTATCCAAACAAGGCTAAGGAAAAAGAAGTGATTGTGACAAGGTACCAAGTGCTGGAAATCCTATTTTTTAAATCACCACCTTTCGATTCGATATGAGATGTGTTATATAAAAATAGAAAAACCGACCACACCAAAATGTGGCCGGTTGCATCACTGGTTTCTGCCGCCTCCTGATGCCCAAAAAACGGAATACGGCAACAATACTTCCACAAGAAAATATTACCATGAAGTAATCTTGAGTTCAAGAATATTTTAGACATATTTCGATAAAATTTTTCACTTTGGTAAATTCTCAAGAGCTTTTTATAGAGATTCATTTAAGAGGGCAGACTTTCAGTAATATTAACAAGCAAGTGTGTTAAACTGTGATATGGATAGAGCAAACCGGAGGAAATGAAAATGAAGTGTTTTGTAGACTGCGTTCACTGTTACCTGAAGCAAGCCGCCAACTGTATGAGTATTGCCGGCATCGACGAGGAAAGGCAGCGTCAAATTCTCTTTGAACTAATGGATGACATAAAAAAAATGGACCACCACAGAACACCGGCCGAAAATTCAACGGAGATGCTGTTTAAATTGTATAAACTGATAAACAGCGACGACCCCTATAAAGAAGCTAAATATAAATCCAATATCCTGGCCCTGGAACTGTACCCAAAATTAAAGGAATACCTTAACGGCCCTGTGGACAGGCTTTACAATGCCCTTAAAATATCCGTTTCCGGCAATGTTATAGACCTTGGAATTAATAAAAGCTTTGATATAAACGCCAGCTTAAAACAAAGCATTGACGTTGGATTTTCCCTGGATGATTACCACAGATTCGCCGCCAAACTGGACCATGTGGACAATGTAGTTATAGTGGGAGACAATGCCGGGGAGATAGTGTTTGATAGACTTTTGGCGGAAGAACTCATATCAATGGGGAAAAAGGTGACCTACATTGTTAAGGGCGGACCTGTTTTAAACGACGCCACCATGGAAGACGCCAAACAGGCGGGAATGCATAAAACAGCCAGGGTTATTACCACAGGGTCAAACTATCTCGGGGTGCCGCTGCAAAAGTTGTCCGAAGAAGTAAAAAAGCTGTTGAACGAATCAGAACTGGTCATATCCAAAGGCCAGGCCAATTTCGAATCCCTGGAGCATGAAGAACTGGCCAGGGACAGGGTATTCTTCCTGTTAAAAATTAAATGCGAGTCCGTAGGGAAAGTAGCAGGGGCAAAATTCGGAGACCTTGTATTTTTTACAAGATAGGGTTGCTGCCTTGCTGACTTTCTCACCATGGCTAAAGCCGGAGGCTTTACGGACTTAAAGGTTATAAAAGGGGTATTTGGTTGGCAATGAAAATCATTGTTGCGCCGGATTCGTTTAAGGGAAGCTGTACAGCTATTGCCGCGGCTTCCGCCATCGAAAGAGGGGTTAAAAAAGCCTGTCCTGAAGCGGAGGTTGTCAAATTGCCCGTTGCCGACGGGGGAGAAGGCACCGTTGATACCCTGGTGCTTGCCGTCGGTGGCGAGTACCGGGAACTGGAGGTAACCGGGCCGTTGAGCGGTAAGATTGTGGCAAAGTACGGAATTTTGCGGGGCGGAACCGCAGTTATTGAGGCGGCAGCTGCATCCGGATTGCCTCTTTTGCCGCTGGAGAGGCGGAACCCCTGGCTCACTACCACCTATGGTACAGGTGAGCTGATCAGGGCGGCCCTGGACCAGGGATTCAGGAGCATCGTAATTGGTATCGGGGGGAGCGCCACCAATGACGGCGGGGCGGGGATGGCCAGAGCACTGGGCTCATCGTTTAAGGATCAATATGGAAATGAGCTTGGTTTCGGGGGCGGGGACCTGGGCAGGCTTCACGACATTGACATCCGGGGACTTGATCCCCGGCTCAAGGAAGCAGAAATAATCGTGGCCTGTGATGTCGCCAATCCTCTGTGCGGCCCGGAGGGAGCGTCTTTTGTTTATGGGCCGCAGAAGGGGGGTACCCCCGAAATGCTCAAGGAATTGGACCGGAACCTGAGCCATTATGCCGCTTTGATCAGCCGGCAGCTGGACGTGGAGATAGCGGACCTGCCCGGCGCCGGCGCGGCCGGCGGCCTCGGGGCGGGCCTCATGGTTTTTTGCCGGGCCAAGCTGAAGCCGGGGATAGATACGGTGCTTGATGCGATGAACTTTGATAACCAACTCCGTGGTGCAGACCTGGTGATTACCGGTGAAGGGCAGATTGACGGGCAATCGGTCTATGGCAAGGTACCCGTAGGGGTGGCCCGCCGGGCCAAGAAATTTGGCCTTCCGGTGCTGGCCTTGGCGGGGAATATAGGCGCCGTCGCCGGGAAAACAGCCGGTTGCGGGATTGACGCTATGCTGAGCATTGTGCCCGGTCCCATCTCCTTCCAGGCATCTATGTCGGGAGCGGAGACGTTAATCGAAAAAGCGGCGGAAAGGGCGATGCGGGTTATTAGGATTGGACAAAGCATGGGGGTCAATGAGTCAGGTGACGGTTCTCTGACTAACTGACTCATTTAAGGGGGTTATTCTTTGAATTGCTTACAATTTTTCCTTCTCTTTGTTGATATTGTGATATTTGTTCCCGTAGCGTTTTTTATCGGATATAAGTTGAGACAATTCGTTCCCAAGAAAAAAAGGTTCACTGTGGGATTTGTCGTAGTTTTTACTATACTAACGATATCGTTGGGGATTGACTTATTAGTTCAAACGATAAATATTTCTCATACTGGTATCGGAACAGCTATTGCCGTAGGTTTTCCACTCGGATTAGCCGGACCGCCTTTTAACAAAGCTTAAGGGTCAGGCACATAACTTATTGAATCGCAACTAATTATACGGCTCTATATCCTACGGAACTTACTTTGTCAACACATTCACAATCATACAATATTAATAATGAGTCAAAGATAAAACAAATAGTATCGCTTCCCATGCTCCTGATATGATTAGCAACCAACCTATTATTCCGGCGACTTTGGCATCATCATGCTCCGCGTTTTTCCTCTTTCTATAGCACAAATTGTAAATCCCGGAGAAAAGACAACTAATGGCTGCCGCGGCGTACAACAGGGTACTCCCAACCTGCCAGGCCCCTGGCTGCTGTAGTAACACAATCAATAGAGCCATGGATATTCCCAGGGCTATTGAAAAGCCGCAAGTCACTTTTCTAATTCTGTCTTCGAAAGAATTTGTGGATTTGGATTTTAATCGTTTGGAAATAAATAAGTATATTCCTATGCCAACGAAAAAAATACTTGTTAAACCCTGGATTACAAGTTTTAGTTCCATCATGGCAATATACCCCGCTGAAAAATAGATAATTTTTCTCTAAATAAATGAGTCAGGGGACGGCAGAGTGTGTGAATAATCCACTCTACGCCAGCCCCAA
>CAZXQO010000010.1:0-102970 GCA_964643075.1 uncultured Peptococcaceae bacterium | reverse complement strand
TATTATAAGATTGGGGACATTCCTCTGCAAGAGGTGTGTCCCCTTTCATTATTCCTCACGGTGAGCCGTGAGGTTTTAAATTATAAGGGATTAAAAAAATTTTATATGGCGTGGCATATTAGAGTATAATCAGGTCAGGGGGCGATGAAAATGTGTGGGAATGGGTGTAATTGTTCGGCAAATGGAACACATTTAAAGGTGCTTGACGGTGGAAAATCATTAAATATTTCCCCGGATAACACAAAAATGGACAGTTCTAATCTGTATAGCTATTTAGTAGCCAAATCTATGCAGATCTACCAGAGCTTTGAGGAAGAAGAGTTGTCGCAGGAGAGGGCGCTAGGATATCTTACCGCGATGGAGGATGCCATTAAAGCTGCCTGGGGTGAAAATAACGGTCTTTGCCATTCTATAAAAAAGTTAATTCAAGATGTAGAAAACAGTTAGCCGGGTAATCCCGGTTTTCCAGTCCTATTCCTACTGATATGATGGGTTTGATGTGTAAAAGGAATGAGGCTGGTGGTAAATAGATAGTATGAATAGGTATAATATACCGGATACCTGGAAAAATATTATTGTTACAGGTAGAGCGAGACTTCGATCGTCTGGAAAGGTGTCGGTAAAAGCTTTGGTATTGACTCCACAGTAACTGCATGTTAAAATTTATCTTGTTTAAATTTATAGAGTTCACTTATCCGTTCCTCGATAGCTCAACGGTAGAGCAACCGGCTGTTAACCGGTAGGTTGTAGGTTCGAATCCTACTCGGGGAGCCACATTGAGCAGGGCTGAGAAGCCTTGCTTTTATGTTTAATAAAGCTTTTTATAGATATGTGTAAAAAATGGGCCTATACGGGGAAAAACTATATTATAGAGGGTTTGATTATTAGTCAGAAAAGGTCAATAATATGGTTAATATCAGGCAAAATCAAAAATAATACTCAGGCTAAATGGAGGTGACCTTTTGATAGATGTCCAATATATCTGACCTCATTGAGCAATATTTAAAAAGACTGCTGGAGCAAGCCGGGCAGGGGCAAATAGAGATTCAGCGTAATGAACTTGCCATTCAGTTTAGCTGCGTCCCTTCACAGATTAATTACGTCTTAAGCACTCGTTTCTCCATGGAGCACGGCTATATAGTAGAAAGCAGGCGTGGCGGCGGGGGATTCGTGCGGATTGTGAAACTGGAACTGGACGATAGGTCTGTGCTTATAAATCATATGAACCGGCTGATTGGAGAGGATATAGCCCAGCAGGGAGCTGTAGGTATCATAAGCAGGTTGCTGGAGGAAGGTCTTATAACCCGGCGGGAGTCGGAAATTATGAAGGCTGCTGTGTACAGGGATGTGTTGAGAACAGTCTTGCCTGACAGGGATAAACTCAGGGCGAGTATATTAAAAGCAATGCTTATTGCCATTTTAAAATAAACACCGGAAACTCCGATGTACTGACGGCGGCCGGAAAAGGGGATATGAAAATGGAATGTGAACGCTGCAAGCAGAGGTCAGCTACGGTTCACCTTACCCAGATCATTAACGATCAAAAAAAAACCATGCATTTGTGTGAGCCCTGTGCCAGGGAATTCCAGGCCGAAAGTTTTGGTTTTGTGCCGCAAATGAATCTACACAATCTTTTAGCCGGGCTATTTCATCACCAGATTGCCAACCCTTTCGGTCAGCAGGAAATTCCCGAGGGGGAGAAGTGTCCCGATTGTGGTTTAACGGAGAGAAAGTTTGCCCAGCAGGGCCTTTTAGGCTGTGGGGAGTGTTACCGTAAATTCGGTGACAGGCTCGAGCCGGTTTTTAGACGTATTCACGGTAATAACAGGCATACGGGCAAGGTGCCGGAACGGACCGGCGGCCGGGTCAAAATTGTTAACGAAATACACAAACTGAAAAACAGTTTAAGGGAAGCCGTAAGTAGGGAAGAATTTGAACTGGCGGCTGAAATCAGGGATCAGATCAAGGATTTAGAGAAAAAGCTGGGTGGGGAGGAGCTTAATAGTGTCAATCAAGGAAACAGTTAGTACTGCCCTGAGCCGCTGGACTGGTGAGGGCGGGGCGGAATCCGATGTGGTTATCTCCAGCCGTATCAGGGTGGCCAGAAACCTGGCAGAGTTCCCTTTTCCCCACAGGCTTTCGGAAGAAGGTGCGGAACAGGTTCTTCAGGCCGTTATGCTGGCCGTCAAAAGCACTGGCGGTCAGGATGCCAAAGAATTGCAAATGACCATTATGAGTGAATTGTCCCAGGTGGAGAGGCAAATACTAGTGGATAAGCACCTTGTCAGCCCCGATCTGCTTGAGAACTACAAACGTAAGGCCGTGGTCTTAAATAATGATGAATCAATCAGTATCATGATAAATGAAGAGGATCACCTCAGGCTGCAGTGTTTTCTACCGGGGCTGCATCTTCATGAGGCATGGTCCGAAGTCAACCGGATTGATGATTTACTGGAAAGTACCCTTGATTATGCCTTTGATGAAAGGCTGGGCTATCTTACGGCCTGTCCCACCAATGTGGGAACCGGGATGAGGGCTTCGCTGATGCTGCATCTTCCGGGACTGGTGCTGGTGAATCAGATATCCGGGGTGTTGGCCACCATATCCAAGCTTGGCTTTGCCGTACGCGGCCTGTACGGTGAGGGTACCGAGGCAACCGGCAATCTTTTTCAAATTTCAAACCAGGTAACCCTGGGCCAGACCGAGGAAGACATAATTGCCGGTATAGTTAGCGTGGCAGGGCAAATCATTGCCAGTGAGCGATCGGCCCGGCAGGCTTTATACAGGGAGCGCCGGGAGCACATTGAAGACAGGGTGGGCCGGGCCTGGGGGCTTCTGAAACATGCCAGGATAATGACCTCCGAAGAGGCCATGAGGCTTTTTTCCGATTTGCGGCTGGGGAAGGATTTAAATATTATTGATACTATACCGGGGCATTCGATAACGGAGTTGATGATTGCAACCAGACCTGCCTTTTTGTTGAAAATAGCGGGTAAAGAGCTTTCCCCCTATGAAAGGGATGTAATAAGGGCAGAATTAATACGTTTGAAACTTTCAGAGGCATAAGGAGGTGTTCGGGCATGTTTGGAAGATTTACTCAGAGGGCACAGCAGGTACTTGTTTTAGCTCAGGATGAAGCCAGGCGTATGAGTTACCCCTACGTGGGCACGGAACATATTCTGCTTGGTTTGATACGGGAGGGGGCGGGCGTTGCCGCTAAGGCCCTCACTGCATTGGGCATAGACTCCCAGAGGGTTGCCGCCATGGTGGAGCAACTGGTGGAAAAAGGGCAGGGGACTTCGGAAGAAGTGACCCTTACCCCCAGAGGGAAAAGAGTGCTGGAACTGTCCGTGGAAGAAGCAAGGAGCATGGGACATAAGTATGTGGGTACGGAGCATATTTTACTTGGCTTAATCAGGGAAGGCGAAGGGATTGCCGCCAGGGTGCTGAATGAACTTGGGGCAGATCAGAATAAACTGCGCCAGATAACTTTGCAACTGCTGGGCGGACCTGCGCAGCCCGCACAGCAGGGTCATACCTGCCCCCATCAGGTTGGCCCCGCCACCAATATTCTGGATCAGTTCAGCCGGGACCTGACCGAAATGACCCGGGAGGATAAACTCGATCCAGTGGTGGGGCGAGGTAAGGAAATAGAAAGGGTCATACAAATTTTAAGCCGCCGGACAAAGAACAACCCGGTGCTCATCGGTGAGCCCGGGGTGGGTAAGACAGCCATCGTGGAGGGCCTGGCCCAAAGGGTGGTAGCCGGCAACGTCCCTGAAATTTTGTTAAACAAAAGGGTGGTAACACTCGATCTTACTTCCATGGTGGCCGGGACAAAATACCGCGGGGAATTCGAGGAGCGACTTAAAAAAGCTATTGAGGAAATAATTTCTGCCGGCAATATTATTGTATTTATAGACGAGCTCCATACCATTATTGGCGCCGGGGCGGCTGAAGGGGCCATGGATGCTGCCAACATATTAAAACCGGCTTTAGCTCGTGGCGAAATGCAGTGTATCGGTGCAACCACCCTGGATGAATACCGCAAGCATATTGAAAAGGACTCCGCCCTGGAAAGAAGGTTTCAGCCTGTTAATGTGGCTGAGCCGACGGTGGATGAGACCGTGGCTATACTGAAGGGGCTCAGGGATAAATACGAAGCCCATCACCGGGTGCATATCACCGACGAAGCCATACTGGCTGCGGCCAAGCTATCGGAAAGATATATCGCGGACCGGTTTTTGCCGGACAAAGCCATAGACCTGATGGACGAAGCCGGCTCCAGGGTCCGCCTGCAGGCCTTTACCGCTCCTCCGGATATCAAGGAGGTTGAAAAAAGGCTGGAAGAAATCCGCAAGGAGAAAGAAGCTGCGATTAATAATCAGGAATTTGAAAAGGCTGCCCAACTCAGGGATCAGGAAATGAAACTGAAAGAGGAATCGGAAGCCAGCAGAGAAAACTGGAAACAGGGCCAGGAGAGCAAGGAACTCAGTGTTACGGAGGAGGACATTGCCCATATCGTAAGCAGCTGGACCGGTATCCCGGTGCAAAAACTGGCTGAAGAGGAAAGTGAAAGGCTGCTGAAGCTGGAGGAAGTGCTGCACCACAGGGTAGTCGGTCAGGATGAAGCAGTAATGGCGGTGTCCCGTGCGGTTCGCCGGGCCAGAGCGGGATTGAAGGATCCCAAGCGCCCGGTGGGGTCGTTTATCTTCTTGGGGCCTACCGGAGTGGGTAAAACCGAACTGGCTAGGGCTCTGGCGGAAGCACTGTTCGGTGACGAGGACGCTATGATCCGGCTGGATATGAGTGAATACATGGAAAAATTTGCTGTATCCCGCCTGGTGGGAGCCCCTCCCGGATATGTAGGCTATGAGGAGGGAGGACAGCTAACCGAGGCTGTTCGACGCAAGCAGTATGCGGTGATTTTACTGGACGAAATAGAAAAAGCACACCCCGATGTTTTTAATATACTGCTTCAAGTGCTGGAAGACGGTCGCCTTACAGATGCCATGGGGCGTATGGTGGATTTCAGGAACACGGTTATAATTATGACCTCCAATGTGGGTGTGCAGACCATCCGCAGGGAAACTACCATGGGTTTTCGCACCGGCAGCCAGCAGGAAGCCGGTTATGAAAACATGAAATCCAAGGTCATGGATGAACTGAAGCGTACCTTCAGACCGGAGTTTCTGAACAGGGTTGATGAAATAATAGTATTCCATTCCCTGACTACGGAGCACATCAAAGAAATAGTTGGCATGATGATAAAAGATGTGGCTGCCAGGCTGCAGGAGCACGACATGGACATTGAGGTTACTGGGGCTGCCATGGATTTATTGGCGAGAGAAGGTTTCGACGAGAACTACGGGGCGCGTCCACTGCGCCGGGCGATACAGCGCCAGGTTGAAGACCGCCTTTCTGAGGAGATGCTCAGAGGGACGTTTAATAAATCCGGCAAGGTTATTGTGGACGTCAGTGATCATGAGCTTGTACTGCACAATGATGCAGGATAAGCGGTCTGCATATTTCCTGGCTTGGGATGAACAAGGATGTAGGTCACGGCAATTAAATTATTGATAGACAGCAATCTGCCGGAGCCGTAAAATTGCCGGCAGATTGTTGTCTATCAGCGTTAATGAATTATATTTATGGGATAGTAAAATGAATTTTATGTAATATTATGGTTATTTTTGCCTCTAGACGTATTGAGTACTGCTATACTTAAATGATATAATTATTAAATAATTATTGTTACTGTGAGTTGTATAAATGGCATTAAAATTAAGATTCGCCTGTCAAAGCTGCGGTTATGTCAGTTCCCGCTGGTTGGGTCACTGCCCCGGCTGCGGGGAGTGGAATACTCTGGTCGAGGAAAATAAGCCTGACCTTTCACCCAGAGCAAAGGCTAGTGTGTCAAAAGCATTGCCCATAACGGATATACCCCCTGCTGAAGTTGATCGTTTTGTATCGGGTATCAGCGAACTGGACCGGGTGCTGGGCGGGGGTATTGTGCCGGGTAGCCTTGTTTTGCTGGGTGGTGACCCGGGTATTGGGAAATCCACACTACTGCTGCAGATGGCTGGCCTGGTGAGTAACAGGGGCAAAAAAGTCCTTTACGCTTCTGGTGAAGAGTCAGCCTACCAGATCAAAATGCGTGCCTCCCGCCTGGGATTGTCAGACGGGACAGTTTATTTATTGGCGGAAAATGACATTGAGGTCATCGAAGGTTGTATCAGGGAATTGCAGCCCGACCTGGTGGTGCTGGATTCCATCCAGGCCGTTTATAAGCCCGACCTGCCTTCGGCGCCTGGAGGCGTAGGGCAGGTGAGAGAGTGCGCCGCGCAAATGATGCGCCTCGCCAAAACAGGGGGCATGTCTATTTTTTTGGTGGGGCACGTAACCAAGGAGGGTACTCTGGCAGGTCCCAGGGTTTTGGAGCATATGGTTGACGCGGTGGTGTATTTCGAGGGAGAGGCCAATTATTCCTACCGTATTTTAAGAGGGGTAAAAAATAGGTTCGGTTCCACCAGCGAGATAGGCATTTTCCAGATGGAAGGCGGCGGGCTGGTGGAGGTCGCTAACCCGTCTCAGCTTTTTTTAACGAATCATTCAGGAGGTAATGTGGCTGGTTCCGTGGTTATTCCTACCGTGGAAGGCAGCAGAACCTTGCTGGTGGAGATACAGGCGCTGGTTTGTCCCAGCGGCTTCGGTACGCCCCGGAGGATGACCGCCGGCGTGGATTACAACAGGGTGGCGCTGATTATGGCGGTTTTGGAAAAAAGGGCCGGGTTGAATCTCGGTGGACAGGACGCGTATGTAAATGCCGTGGGCGGGGCGAAGCTATATGAACCCGCCGTCGACCTGGGTATAGCCCTGGCCCTGGCTTCCGGTTTCAGGGAAGCCCCGGTCAGGGAGGGCCTTGTGGCTGTGGGGGAAATTGGGCTTACTGGGGAAATAAGGCCGGTCTCCTTTCTGGAAAGAAGAATTATCGAAGCCGCCCGGCTGGGCTTTAAAAACTGTCTTGTGCCGGGACAGAAACTGCCGCTGGACATTGCTGTTATGCAAGGTGTCAACATTTATACGGCCGGCACTCTGGCCGAGGCTATAGAAATCGCGTTTTAGTTTGAGGGTGGGAGAATATTTTGGAAAATAAGTTATTGAGGGTATTAAGAGCGGTGGCGCCGGGGACTCCGTTGCGGGAAGGCCTGGAGAGCATTTTGAAGGCCAAGACCGGGGCATTAATAGTTTTGGGAGACGGTCCCGAGATTATGGAAATATCCGAGGGTGGTTTCGCGGTTAATGCCGTTTTTACACCGGCTAATTTGTATGAGCTGGCAAAAATGGATGGGGCCATAATATTATCCAAAGATGCCAAGCAGATCATTGCCGCCAACACACAGTTGGTTCCCAACCTCAGTATTCCGTCCAGTGAGACCGGCATAAGGCACCGCACCGCTGAGCGGGTGGCCAAGCAGACGGATTCGCTGGTAATTTCCATTTCTCAACGGCGCGGAGTTATTACAGTATATAAGGGCAACATAAAATATGTTTTGAGGGACTTGGGAGTAATCCTCACCAAGGCCAATCAGGCCATTCAGACCCTGGAGAAATACAGGAATGTACTGGACAGGGTTCTGGTGGATCTTAGCATACTGGAATTTGAAGAAGCTGTAACGCTTTTCGATGTGACCAGATCCATTCAGCGGGTAGAAATGGTCTTGCGGGTGGTTAAAGAAATAGAGCGCTATATAAGTGAACTGGGGGTCGAGGGAAGGCTTATTACCATGCAAATGGAGGAACTGGTGGCTAATGTGGAGGACGAAGGGCTGCTGGTTATCCAGGATTACGCGGTGATGACCGGTGAAAAGTCCCCGGAGAATATTTTGGAGATGATCGGCAGCTGGCCTGCGGAGGACCTGCTGGATCTTTCTCTGGTGGCGAGAGCACTGGGATTTCCCGGCAGTACCAGCATACTTGACCAGAATGTCTACCCCAGAGGATACAGGGTGCTGGAGAAGATACCAAGACTTCCCCTGCCGGTTATTGAAAACCTGGTACAGGAATTCAGTTCACTGAAAAAAATATTAAACGCTTCTATTCAGGAACTTGATGCGGTGGAAGGTATAGGAGAGGTCAGGGCACGTTCTATAAAAGACGGTCTAAACCGTTACAGGGAGCAGTTGGGCCAGGAAAGACACAACTGGTAGGGATTACCCGGCTGGCCTGATTAATATTTTAATTCAGGCCAGATTGTATAAACCGAGAATTTTCAAATGTTTTTGTTCTTTACCTATAATATCGCACAGGTTTAATTCCAATAAATTGCATATAGCTGCAATATAAAAAAGGGTGCTGCCGATGGATTGTTCCACTGTATCCTTGCAACTTTCGCACAGTTCACCTTTCAGGTGGGATTCAAGGATATCTTTTAAATCGGAAAATGCGGCATCCTTTGGTATTTCTTTCTTAGAAGCATCTATGCGAGTACATCCACAACCGGTTACCGACTTGACGATGGCCCGGTTTAGCCGGGCGTTGGATTCCTGAAATTTAGCCAGTATATCCAGAATACTTTTGTTGCAAACAAGAAGTTCCGAAACCGTGTTTTGAAATTCATCATAAGGAAATTCTTTTATCAAAACGGTTTCACTCCTTTGTATTTTAATCTGATTTTTCATCATTATACTTGCCTGTTGCTTGTCCTGTCAAACCGGCTCAGTAGTTCTAAAATACGTATTGACACAACTGTAGAGCTGTGCTAAAATTATAGTCTTTTGACATAGGATGTATTATGTGCTATACTGTTTAAGTGAGTAAACTATAAAGGGGGTCCGGCGTTGTATAACATAGGGGATAAAGTCGTGTACCCCATGCACGGGGCAGGAATCATAGAAGCCATTGAAGAAAAAGAAGTGCTTGGAGAGAAGCGTCAGTATTATATTTTGCGACTTCCAGTGGGTGATATGAAAGTAATGATTCCTATCAGTAATTGCAAGGAAGTTGGTTTAAGAGAGGTAATCGACAATGAAGGGGTTCGTAGGGTTATAGATATCCTGCAGGAACAGAGCAGCACCATGTCTACCAACTGGAACCGCCGTTACAGGGCTAATCTGGAAAAAATAAAAAGCGGCGATGTATATGAAGTGGCAGAAGTGGTGAGGAATCTTATCAACAGGGAGAGGGAAAAGGGCCTTTCATCCGGAGAAAGAAAGATGTTGGAGAACGCCAGACAAATATTAATAAGTGAACTGGTACTGGCTACAGAACTGGCTGAGGATAAAGCGAAATCCCTGATAGATAGTGCATTTGCCTAAAATACGTCAGTAATGCTGACGTATTTTTTTGTAAAAAATACGTTTTAATCAAATAATTGTTTGTCAATAAAATTTACAATTTTCAGCGTTTATATAAAATTAGCTGTTGAAGAATTAACTTGCCAGGAAATATAATATAGGTAATTCATGTAAATAATATATTACGGACAGGAGGTGAAAAAATGGCAAGAAGGATAGTTTTTTTTGTTTTGGTGCTGATTTTCATGTCATTAGGTCTTTATGCAGGTATTTTTATTTCCTCATCGAACCTTGTAACGCTGCCTTCCGGCCTGCCGGAACTAAAATTCGGCATTATGGGGCTTGGGGCACTGGTGGGTCTGGTGGCCGGCCTTTTATTGGTGCCGTGGATAATACGGGGCTCGCTTTGGGTGACGGCATTTATTGAACAATGGCTTCATAAAACACCCACCCAGGATTTGGTAATGGGTTCTGTGGGGCTTATTCTTGGACTTATAATTGCAAATTTACTGGGATCCCTGCTATCTTTTTTAGGCCCCATCGGCAAGCTCATTTGGCTTTTGATAACGGTTCTATTGGGTTATCTGGGACTTAGTGTTAGTGTCAAGAAGCGGGAGGAAATACTTGGGCTATTCGGGAGTATAACCAGGTTTGGCAAGGAGAAGCCGCTAAAGGGCGAACCTAAAATGGCCAACCTGAAAATACTTGACACCAGTGTTATTATTGACGGTCGTATTTCGGATCTCTGCGAAAGCGGTTTTATAGAAGGAACTTTGCTGGTGCCCGGTTTTGTTCTGGAGGAATTAAGGCATATAGCCGATTCATCGGATTTGCTGAAACGTAACCGGGGTCGGCGGGGTCTGGATATACTGAACAAAATGCGCAAGGATCCAGAAATTAAGGTCCAGATATATGATAACAACAAAGGCCTGGACGAAAATGCCGAGGTTGATACCAAGCTTGTCAAGCTGGGGCAAAAACTGGGCGGAAAGATAATGACCAATGATTATAACCTTAACAAAGTGGCGGAACTGCACGGTGTAAAGGTGTTGAATATTAATGAACTCGCCAATGCGGTAAAGCCAGTGGTACTGCCTGGAGAGGAAATGGTTGTACAGGTTGTCAAGGATGGCAAGGAATCCGGTCAGGGCATTGGCTATCTGGATGACGGCACCATGATTGTTGTGGACGGGGGCAGGAGATATATCGGTCAAACCATCAACGTGGTGGTAACCAGTGTGTTGCAGACAGCCGCCGGCAGGATGATTTTTGCCAAACCGCGCCTGGGTGACAGAAGAGATAACGGTTTGAATCTTAATGAGGTGAATTTTGGTGGCTGAAGCTTATGCTGTAATTGTAGCAGCAGGCCGTAGTACCCGGATGCAGGGTGCGGACAAGCAGTTTCTGGAATTAGCAGGAGCGCCTGTATTGCAGCATACCCTGGCCGCCTTTGAGAAAGCCGGGCGGATTGCAGGTATTGTCCTGGTGATTGCACCGGAAAAATACCGGGACTCAGGTCCGGGTGCTTTCAGGTCATGGGGGTTGAATAAGCTGATTGCCGTTGTGCCCGGAGGTAATACGCGCCAGCAGTCCGTGTTAAACGGGCTGCTGGCCATTCCATTTAATTGCCGGACGGTACTTGTACACGACGGGGCCAGGCCGCTGGTAACAGTGGAGGAAATTGAGACCGTGGTGGCGGCGGCTGATGAATATGGTGCAGCCACCCTGGCGGTACCGGTTAAGGATACAGTGAAGGAGGCCGACGGGCAGGGCTTTGTGGCCAGCACACCAAATCGCGAATTGCTATGGCTGACCCAGACTCCCCAGGGTTTTTCTTATCAATTGCTGCTGGAGGCCCACCACCTGGCCGGCCAGTCCGCTGCCGCCACCGATGACGCGTCGCTGGTGGAGGCTGCCGGGCACCGGGTTAAGCTGGTCCCCGGCTCCTACCGCAATATAAAAATCACCACACCGGAAGATATATACATAGCCGAGGCACTAATCAAGTCTGCACAATAAGACTTGAAGTGCGGGCCACAGCATCGTTCAGTCATGTGGCGCACACTGTTATGAATGCGACATATTCAATTTGAACTATTGTTTAACGGACAGTAATTATTGTCACATTCCTTACAAACCGAAAGACGTATCTCAATTAGGGTAATAATGATCAATACCCAGAAAAAAACTAAAAAAAGAGAATGTTTCACAAGCCAAAATTGCGGAAATATAATTATGATTAACAACGGAATAGTAACTCCCAAGAAATCCAACAAGTTATACTTTTCTTCTTTTCTGCCAGGCAGGAGTATTGTTAATTTTCCCGGCATTATATGACCACATGAATGGAGCCTGCAAGGACATTTTGAACAATATGAGTAGACAACTACCATAAATAAAACAGCATTTGCTCCAAGATAGGTTATAGTTAGTGGCGCCGATGATTGGAAAATTGAAAAAGCGCCAATGCCAATAGCTATAATAAGCCAGATCAGGCTTAGAACTCCATGCTGCTTCCTAGTCATAAATACCCCTCCTGCCCAGGAAAAGAATTTTCTATCTTTATGTTTCTTGTTTTTTTTGTAAGTTGCACCATTATAACGTGATTTAGGGAGCCTACTAAGGGGACAAGACAGGCAGTAAGAAACAATGCAATGCCTCTAAGAAACTTATTTCTGAACATAATAAATCACCTCTTATTTACATTATATACAATTCAATAAATTAAGAACATGCCATAAATTTTTAATTCGTAGTTCAAAGTAGGACAACGGACAAAACGGACAACGGGGACGGTTCTCATTGTCGCATTGATGGGTTAGTCCCTTCAAGTTATGTTGGCCGTGCGGTGTTTTGCCCCGGGCGCTCATATGCTCCGCGGCTAGAGTTTTCACAGCTTGCTTCGGAGCGGACTAAGATGCCTGCATATTGGCCGCATTTTTTACCGTTCTTTTGAAACTGTTTGTGGCCCCCGGTTATTGCCGGGTGAAAAGATAGTGATATCTGGCCGATTCGGCATCAAGTCCGCTTCACCTCGCGTCGCCGGAAAACTCTACGCCGCTGCGCAAAATCGCTTCGGGTCAAAAACCACCGCACACGCGCCGTGGTATTTGTTAACAATAAAGGTGCTATAAAATTTCACTTAACTTTTTTTGTAATAGTAACAGGTGCTGGCAAATAAGTTAATAAGTTAGGTGCCTGGCACCATTGGGAGGATAAGAAGTTGCGTATAGGTTTCGGCTACGATGTACATAAACTTGTTGAGGGCAGGAAGTTAGTCCTGGGCGGGGTGGAGGTTTCCTTTGTAAAAGGGCTGGCCGGTCATTCGGACGCTGACGTACTGGTACATGCCATTATAGATGCGCTGCTGGGGGCGGCCGGCGCCGGTGACATCGGCCGGCATTTTCCGGATTCGGATGAACAGTATAAGGGTATATCAAGCCTTTTACTGCTGCAAAAGGTGCGGGACATTATTGCTGGTTTAGGTTATAACGTGGGCAACATTGACTCCGTGATAGTTGCCCAGGCTCCAAAACTGGCGGGCTACATCTCCAGTATGGAAGAAAACATTGCCCGGGCATTGGAGGCGGACAAGGGAATTATTAACGTCAAGGCCACGACCACCGAGGGCCTTGGCTTTGCCGGGACGGGCGAAGGTATTGCCGCGTATGCCGTGGCTATAATTGTTAAAAAGTTGCCCTTATAATTACCGGAATGTTATAATAGTGCACGAAAATCGTATAACCGGGAGGTTCCTTTTTTTGTCGAAAATATTGGCTAATAATATTAAAGTAAGATTTGCACCCAGTCCCACCGGTCCGCTGCATATAGGCGGTGCACGTTCGGCGCTGTTTAACTGGTTGTATGCACGCCACCACGGTGGTACCTTTATTGTCCGCATAGAGGATACAGATTTAGAAAGAAGTTCAAGGGAATCGGAGGAAAATATACTGTCCTCCCTGCGCTGGCTGGGGTTGGACTGGGATGAAGGCATTGCAGCCGGGGGTCCCAATGGCCCGTACCGCCAGACTGAGCGCCTGCATATATATAAGCAATATGCGTCCAAATTGCTGGAGGAAGGATACGCCTATTATTGTTACTGCTCCGAGGAAGAACTGGCCGCTGAGCGGGAGTCCTTGCTGGCTAAGGGGGAACTGCCCCGTTATCTGGGTCGCTGCAGGAATCTTTGTGATGCGGATAGGGACCGTCTGGCCGCCGAAGGCAGAAAGCCGGTGCTGAGGTTCAGGGTGCCGGAAGGCAAAACGGTTACCGTTGATGATCAGGTACGGGGAGAAGTATCTTTTGAAACGAACGGCATAGGTGATTTTATTATTGTAAAATCCGACGGTATACCTACCTATAACTTTGCCGTTATTATCGATGACCATAGTATGGGTATCTCCCACGTAATCCGGGCTGAGGAGCACCTTTCCAACACACCCAGGCAGATTTTAATTTACCAGGCCCTGGGCTGGGTTACACCGGTATTTGCCCATATATCACTGATCCTGGGCAAGGACCGCAGCAAAATGAGTAAAAGGCACGGTGCCACTTCCATAGTACAATACCAGGAATTGGGCTATTTGCCAGAGGCGATGGTAAATTTTCTTGCCCTGCTGGGATGGTCCCCGGGCGGGGAAGAAGAAATTTTTTCGCTGGATGAGATTAAAGACCAGTTTTCTTTAGACCGGGTAGCCAAAAATCCGGCGGTTTTTGACCTGGAAAAACTAAACTGGTTAAACGGTCATTATATACGACAATCCGATCTTGAAAGAATTACTGAATTGTCCATACCTTTTTTGCGGCAGGGAGGGTATGTAACCGGGGAAATGACTCCGGATAAATACCAGTGGGTACGGATGCTTGTATCCACGGTAAGGAATTATCTGGCCAACCTGTCGGAAATTAATACGCACGTGGAGAAATTTTTTGTGGAGACTGTGGAGCCTGCAGATGAAGAGACCCGGGAGGTGCTCAGGCAGGAAAAGGTTGTCCTGGTGCTCAACACCCTGCGGGATAAAATCAATTCGACCAGGGATTTAGACGAGGAAACAGTTAAGGCTACGTTAAAATCCCTGGGTAAGGAACTGGGTCTGAAGGGCAAGCAAGTATTCATGCCGCTACGGGTGGCTCTGACAGGGGAAATGCACGGCCCCGAACTGTATCAGGTGATACCTCTGCTGGGCAGGGAAAAGACCGTTAAGCGGCTGGAATACGCAATGTCTAAAATATAAACCGGCGGGTGTTATTTGGAGAGAGAATACTATGCCTGCTTGCACGCGCCAGTAAGATAATGAAAAATCTACTCGTAGCACTTGGATCATATAAGGTGTTATTCACCCCGCGGCGGTTTAGCTTTAAATAGTTATACAGTGTCCCGGAAATAATTTTAAATTCTGGAGGAATGAAAATGCTGGGATGGCTGCGCAGGGATATAAAAGCGGTATTTGAGCGGGACCCGGCCGCCAAAAGCGTACTGGAGGTTCTTTTGTGTTATCCCGGTCTGCATGCCATTACCATGCACCGGCTGGCGCATTTCTTTTATAGAAAAAGGCTGTTTCTGATGGCAAGACTGGTATCGCAGTTCTCCAGATTTATAACCGGTATAGAAATTCACCCCGGAGCCAGAATCGGGGAAGGGCTTTTTATAGATCACGGTTCGGGAGTTGTCATAGGTGAAACCACCGAAATTGGGAATAACGTGACCCTGTACCAGGGGGTTACCCTGGGCGGCACCGGCAAGGAAAAGGGAAAGCGGCACCCTACCATTGGCGATAATGTTGTGATTAGCACCGGGGCAAAGGTGCTGGGTTCTTTTACCGTGGGGGAAAACTCTAAAATTGGCGCCGGTTCAGTTGTTTTGAAACCTGTTCCTCCCGGCAGCACCGTGGTGGGAGTTCCGGGAAAAATTGTGATGAGGGAAGGGCGCCGGGTGGATAATGCCGGTGGATTTTCCATCGACCTCAGGCACGATCAGCTTCCCGACCCTGTATCGGAGATGATGAGCTGTATGCTGCTCAATATTGAGCAGTTGGAAAAACGCATACGGGAACTGGAACAAAGGGTGCCGGGTGTTCCATCCTCCCCTGGACTGGATAGCTGTGAAGGAGGCAAACTTAAGAATGCAGATTTATAATACCCTCACCAGGCGGAAGGAGAAATTTGTTCCGCGGGAAACAGGCAAGGTGGCCATGTATGTGTGTGGTCCGACCACCTATAATTTTATTCACCTGGGCAACGCCCGGGCCTTTGTAGTTTTTGACACAGTAAGAAGGTATTTATTGTATAAGGGATATAAGGTACGGTATGTTCAAAATTTTACTGATATAGACGATAAAATTATCAAAAGGGCCAGGGAGGAGGGGGAAGAGCCCATTCGACTGGCCGCTAAATATGTAGAAGAGTATTTTCACGACATGGATTCCCTGAATGTTTTAAGGGCCGACATTCACCCAAAGGTTTCGGAGCACCTTAATGAAATAATAGAAATGGTCAGGGTTCTGATTGAACGTGGCCATGCCTACGTGGTGGACGGAGACGTTTATTATAACATATCATCTTTCGGGGAGTATGGAAAATTGTCCGGCCGCTCCCAGGAAGATATGCAGGCAGGGGCAAGGGTGGATGTGGACCGGAGGAAAAAGCATCCCATGGACTTTGCCCTCTGGAAATCCGCCAAGGAAGGTGAGCCCGCCTGGGATAGCCCCTGGGGTCTGGGGAGGCCTGGCTGGCACATTGAATGTTCCGCTATGTCTCTTAAATATCTGGGTGCAGATTTTGACATCCACGGTGGTGGTTTTGATCTTATTTTTCCTCACCACGAAAATGAAATAGCCCAGTCTGAAGCGGCCACTGGCGAGCCCTTTGCCCGCTACTGGATGCATAACGGCTTTATTACCATTAACCAGGAAAAAATGTCCAAGTCTTTGGGCAACTTCTTTTTGGTAAGGGAGATACTGGATAAATTTCCCCCGGATGTGGTGCGCTTTTTCCTGCTTTCCACTCATTACCGCAGTCCCCTGGACTTTGATGATGAAAAGCTTGCCGCCGCCGGGCGAGGGCTGGAGAGGGTGAAAAACTGCATCCGTGCCTTAAAGGAAGCATTACAGGGTAACCCACGGCATACTCTTTCCGGTGCCGACAAAACCTTTAACGAAGAGTTGGGAGGCCGGCTGGCAGAATTCAATTCCGCTATGGACGACGATTTCAACACCGCCCTGGCCACCGGCATACTTTTTGATGCAGTAGGTGATATTAATACCTATTTACACCGTGCCGCACAAACTGACGGTCCGTGCCTCGAAGCACTGCATAAAGCCTTTAAAATTATTAAAACTTTCAACGGGGTGCTGGGGCTTTTTAAGATCGATGCCGGCGACAATATTATTATTGATGGTCAATCAGGGGCCGCTTCCGGTCTCGTGGAAGCCCTTGTTGAACTGATTATAAAGATGAGGCAGGAAGCGCGGGGCCGCAAGGATTTCGCAACTGCAGACAGCATAAGAAATGATTTGGGTAAACTGGGCATAATTCTTGAAGATACCCCCCGGGGAGTTCGCTGGAAGAGACAGGGGTAGAAGGATTGGAAAAGATTTTTGATATCCTTGACGGGGAAAAATTAAATCAAATTTCCCCGCTGGAACTGGCCTATGTAGGTGATGCCGTGTATGAACTGGCTGTGCGCAGGCATTTAGTCGCCAGGGGTATTGCAGGGGTCAATAGGCTGCACCGTGAAGCGGTAAAATTTGTTTGTGCAGATACCCAGGCCAGGGTGCTGAGACTGCTTGAGCCCACTCTTACCGAAGAGGAAATAAGGGTAGCCAAGAGGGGTCGCAATGCTAAAAGCGGACACGCCCCCAGGGGAGCCTGCGTGGTTAGTTACCGGCAGAGCACAGGGTTGGAAAGTCTGGTAGGCTACCTTTTTTTGAAAGGTGCTGCCGAAAGGCTGGGATTTATTATGGAGCAGGTATTTAACATAGTCGAGGCTGTTGATTAGGTTATTATTGGAGGATTTTATGCCCCAGGATTATAGTGACGAAAACATTTTATTGGGCAGAAACCCCGTGCGTGAAGCTTTACGGGCTGGCAGGCCGATCAATAAAATACTGCTGGCCGGAGGTGATTCTCCTCCCCTGCGAGAATTAGGCAGGTTGGCCCGGGAGGCCGGTATACCAGTGCAACAGGTTGACCGGGCGAAACTCGATAAAATGGCGGGGGGGTTACCCCATCAGGGCGTTATTGCCTTTGCCTCGGTTCGGGATTATGTGGAAGTTGATGAAATTCTGGCCCGGGCAGGAGAAAAGCCTTTTCTCGTTATTCTTGACGAAATTAACGACCCGCATAACCTGGGGGCGATACTCAGAAGTGCCGATGCTGCCGGAGTGCACGGCGTGGTCATACCCAGGAGGCGCTCCGCCTCCCTTACTCCGGCGGTGGCAAGGGCATCCGCTGGAGCGGTGGAATATGTGCCTGTGGCCAGAGTGACGAATATTGTTCGTACCGTTGAGTCACTTAAAGAAAAAGGAATATGGATTGTGGGCGCCCATATGGAAGGCCAGTTGTACTGGGAAGCAAGCCTGGACGGCCCCCTGGCTCTGGTAATAGGTGGAGAAGAGAAGGGCCTGGGCAGGCTGGTAAGGGAAAAATGCGACCAGCTGGTTAGCCTGCCCATGCTGGGGCGGGTAAGCTCACTTAACGCCTCGGTGGCTGCGGCTCTGCTTTCCTATGAAGTATTGCGGCAGAGGGGACGGGCGCAATATGAACGATTATCTCATCGTGGACGGCTATAATATCATATATGCCTGGCCTGTGCTCCAAAAATTAAAGGATACCAGTCTCGGGCACGCCAGATCCAGGTTGGTGGATATACTAACTAATTATGCGGCTTTAAGCGGTGAACGGGTAATCGTGGTTTTTGATGCACACCTTGTGAAAAACAACCAGGAACACAGCGAAACTGTGGACGGAGTAGAGATTATATATACCCAGGAAGGTGAAACCGCCGATGCAGTTATTGAAAAACTAGTGGGTACACTGCCGGATCGGGCCACCGTATTTGTCGCTACCTCGGACTGGGACGAGCAGAGAATTGTTTTTGGCCGGGGTGCGTATAGGCTTACACCGAAGGAATTACTGGCCAGGATAAAGAAACTTAAAAAAGAAGGGGAGCAAAAATGTCAGTCTACTACACCCGCCGATTCTTATCTGGAGAACAGGCTGGTGGGTGAAATCCGTAAGGCTCTGGAGAACTGGCGCCGGGGGAAGGGATATAAGTGAGTCTTGGGTTCGGAAGGGGTTATTCCCCTACTGAACATACGTTGGGGACATTCCTCACCCCAAAGTTAGGCTCTCAATAGAGGTGTGTCCCCTTTCCTTAGAAGCGAACTTAGTTCGAGCTTTACAGCCTGTTGATCCCCAACCTTCGGGGACGGGGTTTACAGGCTGTTTGCGAGATAGGGGCTGTACAATTTGTCTTGACGCATGTTTTTAACCTGGGATATAATAAGCTTGTCTTTTAAAAAAGCATGACAATGCTACGCTGCCTTAATCCGTGTAGATGCTAAAGTATGGGATTTTAGGCGCTTTTGCGCAATGTCCGATGACAGAGATGGCATGTAAAATAGCGGCGGTATTGCAAACCGCAGGGAGGTTGTTTTATAACTACCTAGTCTATGTCTGACGACAGTTCTAGCCCGGCTTTATTTGTTTTAACGGAGTAAGGCCTTTTTATTTTTTTGTGCTGGTGGAGATGTTTGTGACACACATAGCGGGGGGGATATTGTGAGCCTGAATGTCCAGAGGGAGGTTCCCGGCGGTTTTCATTTAATGATTGACGAGGATGTAGTGGAGTTTGCCAGAGAAGGTGACGACGGGGCACTGGAGTATCTTATCAATAAATATAAGAATTTTGTCCGTGCCAAGGCCCGCTCCTATTTTTTGATCGGGGCCGACCGTGAGGATATCATCCAGGAAGGAATGATTGGCTTATATAAGGCTATTCGTGACTTCCGGATGGACAAATTATCTTCTTTCAGAGCCTTTGCTGAGCTGTGCATTACCCGTCAGATTATTACCGCCATTAAAACGGCCACGCGACAGAAGCATATTCCGTTGAACTCATACGTATCACTAAACAAGCCAATATACGACGAAGACTCGGACCGTACCCTGCTGGATGTAATTTCCGGCACCAAAATCACCGACCCGGAAGAGTTAATAATCAGCCGGGAAGAATTTGATGACATTGAGGAGAAGATGGGCGAAATATTAAGTTCCCTGGAGTGGAAGGTGCTCATGTCCTACCTTGAGGGCAAATCCTACCAGGAGATCGCGGAAGACCTGAAAAGGCATGTAAAGTCCATCGACAATGCCCTGCAAAGGGTGAAGCGTAAATTGGAAAGATACCTTGAAAAGAGAGAAGCTTAAGCCAACTGATTGAATAATTAGCTGTTAAAACCTGGCCCGCAGATGGCCAGGTTTTATGTTTTGCCGGAGCCTGCTTCACGCATATGGATTGATTTCTTTCTGGTGTAAGGGAGCTACTGCTATCGTACTAACGGCAAAAAGGTAAATATTATGTAGTGGTCACGGTATTGACACTGGTTTGTTTTTCTGTTAACATAATTCTTGCGCCTGAGTTAAGACCTTTGCCGGCGTAGCTCAATTGGCAGAGCAGCTGATTTGTAATCAGCAGGTTGCGGGTTCGAGTCCCATCGCCGGCTCCAACTAGTGGTTATTAGTTATTGGATACTGGTGGTTAGTAAATAATCAATCCGGAATCACCAATTACCAAATGGAGGGGTTCCCGAGCGGCCAAAGGGAGCAGACTGTAAATCTGCCGGTGACACCTTCGCAGGTTCGAATCCTGCCCCCTCCACCAAAATACCATAAGGGTAACGCAAAATATTGTTTGATCTTATAGTATGTATGTGATATAATATGTTTTGTCGTCGCGGGGTGGAGCAGCTGGCAGCTCGTCGGGCTCATAACCCGAAGGTCGTAGGTTCAAATCCTACCCCCGCAACCAAAATGCCGCTATAGCTCAGTAGGTAGAGCGCATCCTTGGTAAGGATGAGGTCACCGGTTCAAATCCGGTTAGCGGCTCCATACCAAATGGCGGCGTAGCTCAGTTGGTTAGAGCACACGGTTCATACCCGTGGTGTCCGGGGTTCAAGTCCCTGCGCCGCTACCAGAAGTATATCCGGCTGGTCAGCCGGTTTTTTGTGTTTTACACCAGGAAAGTATGTAACACTTTTAAGCGCCAAAGTTATAATCCCCTGAGGGGATGCTAAAGGGGCGTCCCTCTTGCAGTAGCTGGGGACATTCCTTCGATCCTAGAGCAAGGCTTCAAAGAGATGTGTGTGTCCCCCCTCCTTAGATTGGGGTGAGGGACCGATAGTCTCGAGGGGCGGCAGCCCCTTTTAAAATTAATGATAGGGCCAAAGGCCCTTTTTTGCATTTCAGGCTGAGTATTACATAAAAATTTAAACGATCTGGGAGGATTTTTACAGTCGATATCGAAAATATTTTTTTGTCATTTTAGATTGTATAAAGCGAGGTATAATGGTAATAACTTTTAAGGATGTCAAAAAATTGTATTGACCCTGGTAACTGATTCGAGGGAGGAAGTATACAAATGGGAAAGGCAAAGTTTGAGCGCAACAAACCGCACGTAAACATAGGGACCATTGGGCACGTAGACCATGGCAAGACCACCCTTACGGCGGCCATAACCACAGTGCTGTCCACCGTGGGTAAAGCATCGGTAAAAAAATACGATGAAATCGACAATGCCCCGGAAGAGCGTGAGCGCGGCATAACCATCAACACCGCCCACGTGGAATACGAAACTGACACCAGGCACTACGCCCACGTGGACTGCCCCGGCCACGCGGACTACGTAAAGAACATGATCACCGGCGCAGCCCAGATGGACGGAGCTATACTGGTGGTATCGGCGGCAGACGGCCCCATGCCCCAGACCCGTGAGCACATTCTGCTGGCCCGTCAGGTAGGCGTACCCTACATCGTAGTATACCTGAACAAAGCCGATATGGTAGACGACCCCGAACTATTGGAACTGGTAGACATGGAAGTAAGAGAACTACTGTCCATATACGAATTTCCCGGCGACGACATACCCATCATCACCGGCTCAGCCTTAAAAGCACTGGAATGCGGCTGTGGCAAAAAGGAATGCGAATGGTGCAAAAGCGTCTGGGAACTAATGGACGCAGTAGACAGCTACGTACCCACACCGATACGTGCCTTAGACAAACCCTTCCTTATGCCCGTAGAAGACGTATTCAGCATCACCGGGCGCGGCACAGTAGCCACCGGCAGAATTGAGCGCGGTGCCGTCAAAGTGGGCGAAGAAGTGGAAATAGTAGGTTTACAGGACAAACCCCGTAAGACCGTGGTAACCGGAGTAGAAATGTTTCGTAAACTGCTGGACCGCGGCGAAGCTGGAGACAACGTGGGCTGCCTCTTAAGGGGCGTAGACCGTAAAGAAATTGAGCGCGGCCAAGTATTGGCTAAACCCGGCAGCATCAAACCGCACACCCATTTTAACGCCGAAGTATACGTGCTGACCAAAGAAGAGGGCGGCAGGCACACACCGTTCTTCAACGGTTACCGCCCGCAGTTCTACTTCAGGACCACCGACGTTACCGGCGTAGCCGAACTGCCCGAGGGAGTTGAAATGGTGATGCCCGGAGACAACATCCGCATCAACATAAAACTGATAACCCCCATCGCCATAGAAGAAGGACTGCGCTTCGCCATCCGCGAGGGCGGCCGTACTGTGGGCGCCGGTGTGGTTACATCAGTTATTGAGTAGTTTGTTCATACCGTCGTCAAAAAATCGGCCCGTGAGGCCAATTTTTTTTGACGACGTTGCAAGCCTTATTTAAATTGTGATAATTACTCAGCATGTTTATACAGGCAGCCTAGACGCGGGTCTTGTATAATCAGTCAGAAAAAATGTTATACTTTTGTATAATTAACGCGTTTTCCTAAGTATTGACAGCGAAAATTAATTGTGATAAATTATTTGGGTCATCTATTTATTACATTTTTGGTCTTTTTTTAGTTTGGGAGGTGTTATTGATGAGGGTGGGTGTTACAATGGCCTGTACAGAGTGCAAGCGCCGTAACTATACAACTACCAAAAATAAAAAGAACGATCCGGGCAGGATAGAAATGAAGAAATACTGCCGTTTTTGTCATACCCATACCATGCACAAGGAAACCCGGTAATTCAAGAAGTTACGGCTGGCGAGGTATTTTTTAAGGATGGGTGTGAAGTGGCTGTGACGAAAGGGCAAGGTAAGAAAGATAACTCCGGGGGGAAAGAGTTGGAGGCCAAGCAAAACAAAGAAAGTGTCCCGAAAAAAATCCTTGTAAAGCCTGACAAGAAGACGGTACCCGCAAAGAAAGAAAGGGTTAATCGTCTGGAGCAGACCAAAAAATATTTCCGGGGTGTTTTAAACGAGTTAAAAAAGGTTCACTGGCCAAACCGTCGCGAAGTTATCATATACACCTCAGTGGTTGTAGTGGCTGTTTTAGTGGTTGCGGCTGTTATCTGGGTTTTTGACTCGCTCCTGAGCAGGGTTCTGCAACTGATTATTAGATAGCTACCAATCGCCGGGGAGGTGGGGGATCTGTTTAACGGGTTCCTTGTATTATGAATAAACAGTGGTATGTAATTCATACCTATTCAGGATATGAAAACAAGGTCAAGGCAAACCTGGAAAAAAGGATCGAATCCATGAACATGGAGGAAAAGATCTTTCGTATACTTGTGCCCATGGAAGATGAGATAGAGATCAAGAATGGCAAGCGCAAGGTTAATAAGAGAAAGGTTTTTCCGGGATATGTCCTGGTGGAAATGATCATGACAGACGATTCCTGGTATGTGGTGCGCAACACTCCCGGGGTTACCGGCTTTGTGGGTACGGGCGCAAAGCCGATACCACTGACCGAAGCCGAGGCTTTGCAAATCATAAAAACTATGGGTGTTGAAGAGGCCCGGCCCAAAGTTGCCTTTAACATAGACGAGCACGTACGGGTTATATCCGGACCTTTTGAGAGTTTTGAGGGTATTATAGAAGAGATTTATCCCGAAAAAACAAAGGTTAAGGTAAGGATATCTATGTTTGGCCGGGACACCCCGGTAGAATTGGATTTTTCGCAGGTGGAAAGGTTAATCTAAGGCCGGAAAAAATCCGGGCTGAACAGATAGGTTACAGATATATAAGGAGGTGTGGAAAGAATGGCAAAGAGGGTTGCCGCAATTATTAAATTACAGTGTGAGGCAGGCAAGGCCACCCCGGCTCCTCCTGTGGGTCCTGCGCTGGGTCAGCATGGTGTAAACATTATGGCTTTCGTAAAGCAATATAATGAAGTCACTGCAAAACAAGCGGGCTTGATTATTCCGGTGGAAATTACCGTTTACGAAGATCGTTCATTTACATTTGTTACCAAAACCCCACCGGCTTCCGTGCTGTTGAAAAAAGCAGCCGGTATAGAAACTGCATCAGGAGAACCGAACAAGAAAAAAGTAGGCAAAGTACCTCAGTCCAAGGTTAAGGAAATTGCCGAACTAAAAATGAAAGACCTCAATGCCGCATCTGTTGAAGCGGCCATGAGTATGGTGCAGGGAACGGCGCGCAGTATGGGTATAGAAATAGTTGAGGGCTAATAAATGGTGGGAGGAATTTTTCCGCTAATACCACGAGGAGGAATTGTATATGCCTAAGCTTGGCAAAAAACTTGCCGATGCGTTAAAGCAGGTGGACAAAACTGTATTGTATGAGCCTGTCGATGCACTGGATATGGTGAAGAAATTGGCCCCGGCCAAATTTGACGAAACTGTGGAGGCTGTGGTGAAACTGGGTGTTGATCCCAGACACGCTGATCAGCAGGTGCGGGGTGCGGTGGTACTGCCCCATGGTACCGGCAAAACCAGAACGGTTCTGGTTTTTGCAAAAGGGGACAAGGTCAAGGAAGCGGAAGATGCCGGCGCGGATTTTGTGGGTGCCGAGGATATGGTGGAAAAAATTCAGAAAGAGGGCTGGCTTTCCTTCGATGTAGCCATTGCCACTCCGGATATGATGGGTTTGGTGGGCAGGCTGGGTAAAATACTTGGTCCCCGTGGACTCATGCCCAACCCTAAAACCGGTACAGTTACCTTTGATGTTACCAGGGCTGTGGAAGAAGTTAAGGCTGGTAAAATTGAGTATCGGGTTGATAAAGCCGGAGTAATTCATGCACCTATTGGCAAGGTATCTTTTTCGGTGGAAAAACTGGCGGAAAACCTGCGCGTCCTGGTGGAGCAGTTAATAAGAGTCAAGCCTGCCGCTGCCAAGGGCCAGTATATAAAAGGAATTTTTGTTTCTTCTACCATGGGACCGGGAATCAAAATTAATTCCCAGAAAATCACAGCATAACTGCCGCTTACAAATTGAATAACGGTAGAGCCGGTATAATACCCGGTTGTTTATCCTGACTGTAGACAGTTGGTGTTTTATACTTAAAGGCAAAAGCCGCCAGCAGAGGCCCGGGACTTCACCTGTCCATCATAAAACTGACAGGCCTATAGTCTATGTCTACAGGCCTGTTTTTATTTTTCAGACCTATGAAAGGAGGTGTATTTGTTGCCTACCAAACAGGAAAAAGAGTTGATGCTCCAGGAAGTAAGTAAGAAACTGAGTGAATGCAAGGTTGCCATCATGGCCGATTACAGGGGACTGAATGTAGCCGCTATGACTAAGCTACGTCGCAGGTTGCGGGAAAAGGGCAGCGAACTGAAAGTGGTGAAGAACACCCTGACCTTGAAAGCCGCCAGAGAACTGGGCTTTGATGGTCTTGAACCATATCTGGAAGGACCTACCGCCATAGCTTTTTGTAACGAGGATCTAGTAGCCCCGGCCAAAGTATTTACGGATTTCGCCAAGGAACACAAAATATTTGAGATTAAAGGCGGTTTGCTGGAAGGTAAGGCTATGGACGCCAATTCAGTTAAAAGCCTGGCGGATTTGCCTTCCCGGGAAGTGTTGCTAACCAGGGTGCTGGGCGGTATGCAAACCCCCATGTATGGCTTTGCCGGTGCGCTGCAGGGCGTGTTGCGTAATTTTGTTTATGTGCTGGAAGCAGTACGCAAGCAAAAGGCTGGCGAAACTGCATAACGAACCAGTGGCAACATATGTACTTACGGTAAAAATTTTAGTTAATAATTAGGAGGTTTAAATGATGTCCAAAGTTAATGAAATTTTAGAAGCCGTTAAGGGCTTGACTGTATTGGAACTGGCCGAACTGGTGAAGGCTTTTGAAGAAGAATTCGGCGTAACTGCAGCAGCACCTATGGCCATGGCAGCGGCGCCCGCAGCAGCAGCTCCCGCAGCAGTGGAGGAAGAACAGACTGAGTTTGACGTAATTTTGTCTGCAGTGGGCGATAAAAAAGTCAACGTCATCAAGGTAGTGCGCGAAATTACCGGCCTCGGCCTAAAAGAAGCCAAGGATCTGGTTGACAGCGCTCCGAAGCCCGTCAAGGAGAAGACCAGTAAGGATGAAGCCGCTGCCATCAAGGCCAAATTGGAAGAACAGGGCGCTACTGTTGAGGTTAAGTAATTAATTCCGCCAGAGAAACAGGGCCGGTCCGTAGGGGCGGCCCTGTTTTTACTTCCAATATCAAATTTAAATAATACTCTTGACAAAATGTAATCCTTTTGCTAACATTAAAAAATGTCTATTCTATATTTACTATATTAGCCAAAATATTATTTCATAGGAAAGGGGACACACCTTCTTGGGTAACTAAGGAAAGGGGACAAACCTACTTGAGTTGTAGCTTAATTCTTTTGTTTTCTCATTTCGAGAAGGAATGTCCCCGAACCTAATTCTCCCTTTTTTCTCTTTCCGGGAAGGAATGTCTCCTAATTAAAGGAAAATTATATGTATCCGGTGATTCATTTTGGGGAATAATATTCTGGGTATAATATTCCTTTGTTAGAAAGCGAGGTCTTGGTATTGCCAGCACCTTGCTTTTCGTTGTTTGTTATATTGAACTGTTTGACTTTCATGAGGGGTGTGGTGCCATAAATGTATGCCGAAAAGGTAGGTTCCAGAGTAAGAAAGAATTTTGCGAAACTCGGAGAGGTACTGGAGCTGCCTAACCTGATTGAAGTACAACGCAATTCCTACCAGTGGTTTTTGCGGGAGGGTCTAAGGGAGGTATTTCATGATATTTCCCCCATCCAGGATTTTACCGGTAACCTTGTACTTGAATTTCTGGATTATACGTTGGGTGAGCCCAAATACAAGGTGGAAGAATGCAAAGAGCGTGATGTGACTTATGCTGCGCCGCTGCGGGTGAAGGTGCGGCTGATTAACAAGGAGACAGGAGAAGTTAAAGAGCAGGAAGTCTTCATGGGTGATTTCCCCCTGATGACTGAAAAGGGAACTTTTATTATTAACGGGGCTGAAAGGGTTATAGTCTCCCAGTTAGTCCGCTCGCCAGGGGTGTATTTCGCGGAGCAGATAGACCCCAGCGGTAAAAAGTTGTATACCGCCACCATCATTCCCAACCGTGGCGCCTGGCTGGAATTTGAAACTGATGTCAACGACCACATTTTCGTGCGCATAGACCGTACCCGTAAAATACCGGTTACAGTATTGATCAGAGCGCTGGGTTACGGTTCCAACGGCATGATTGTTGATTTGCTGGATGAGAACAAGCATATCCAGGAAACTCTTGCCCGGGATAATACCGATTCGGAAGAAGAGGCACTGGTAGAGATTTACAAAAAGCTTCGCCCCGGTGAGCCTCCTACGGTAGAGAGTGCCAGATCCCTATTGGAAACTTTATTTTTTGATCCCAAGAGATATGACCTAGCCAGTGTAGGCCGCTACAAAATACAGAAGAAAATAAAACACGGCGTATTATACAGATATTCCGACGAACCCCTGGAAAATGACGTTGTGCTTCCGGAAACAGGGGAGATTATAGCCCGCCGGGGCACCGTGGTGACTGAAGATCTGGCTGCTTCGGCAGGCGAGGCGGGAGTTGCCGCCGGCATTATTGAGCTTGATCCATATTTACGCAAATATGTCCCGAAAAGCCGGGAATTTATAAGATCCCTGACTCCCATGGACATTATCGAAACTGTTAAATACCTGCTCGGGCTTATGGATTTAAAGGGAACCGTGGATGATATCGATCACCTGGGGAATCGCCGACTGCGCTCAGTGGGTGAACTCCTGCAAAACCAGTTTAGGATAGGCCTGTCCAGAATGGAGAGGGTGGTCAGGGAACGCATGACCATTCAGGACGTGGATGTGATTACACCCCAGGTGCTGATTAATATCAGGCCGGTTGTGGCCGCCATCAAGGAATTTTTTGGTTCCAGTCAGCTCTCACAGTTTATGGACCAAACTAACCCGCTGGCTGAACTGACCCATAAACGCAGACTGTCTGCCTTGGGACCAGGTGGCTTAAGCCGGGAACGGGCCGGTTTTGAAGTCAGGGACGTGCACCACTCCCACTATGGCCGCATGTGCCCCATTGAGACCCCTGAGGGACCGAACATCGGGCTTATCGGTTCACTTAGTACTTTTGCCAGGATAAATTCTTTTGGTTTTATTGAAACTCCATATCGCAAGGTTAATAAAGAGACCAGGAAGGTTACTGACGAGATAGTCTATCTGACAGCGGATGAAGAGGAAGGGATTATCATTGCTCAGGCTAACGCTCCGCTGGATGAGGAAGGCGCTTTCCTGGAAAGCAAGGTAAATGCCCGTGCTCCGGAGATAGTGGTGGTGCCGGCGGACCGGGTGGATTATATGGATGTGTCGCCCAAGCAGGTATTCAGCGTGGCCACCTCACTTATACCCTTCCTGGAGCATGACGATGCCAACCGTGCCCTTATGGGCGCTAACATGCAGCGCCAGGCTGTCCCCCTGCTAAAGGCTCAGGCTCCACTGGTTGGAACAGGAATTGAGTATAAAGCAGCCAAGGACTCTGGGGTTGTGGTGCTCTCCAAAAGTAACGGCACGGTGGAAAGGGTTACCGCTAATGATATCACCATCCGCAGCGATGAAGGAAACCTGGAGACGTATAAACTTTTAAAATTTACACGCTCCAACCAGGGCACTTGTATCAATCAGAAACCCATCGTAAATAGAGGTGAAAGAGTTGAAGCCGGGCAGATTATAGCCGACGGTCCGTCCACCGATCAGGGCGAACTAGCCCTGGGACGCAATATACTGGTGGCATTCATGCCCTGGGAGGGCTATAATTACGAAGACGCTATACTGGTAAGTGCGAAGGCGGTAAAAGAAGACTTTTTCACCTCCATTCATATTGAGGAATACGAGTGTGATGCCAGGGACACCAAGCTTGGTCCCGAGGAAATTACCAGAGATATTCCCAACGTAGGGGAAGAAATTTTAAAGGATTTGGATGACCGGGGAATAATCCGGGTTGGTGCGGAGGTTCGGCCCGGAGACATACTGGTGGGTAAGGTTACTCCCAAGGGTGAAACCGAATTGACTGCGGAAGAGCGCTTGCTCCGGGCTATTTTTGGTGAAAAGGCCCGGGAGGTTCGGGATACCTCCCTGAGGGTTCCTCACGGGGAATCGGGGAAAATCGTTGATGTTAAAGTGTTTTCCAGAGAAAACGGAGATGAATTGCCCCCCGGGGTAAACCAACTGGTTCGGGTATATATTGCCCAGAAGAGAAAAATCTCCGAGGGTGATAAAATGGCCGGGCGTCACGGTAACAAGGGTGTGATAGCCCGCATACTGCCCGAGGAGGATATGCCTTTCCTGCCGGATGGAACCCCAATAGAAATAGTACTTAATCCGCTGGGAGTTCCCTCAAGGATGAATATAGGCCAAGTGCTGGAATCCCATCTTGGTTGGGCAGCCCATGCTATGGGCTACCATGTGGCCACTCCGGTTTTTAACGGCGCTCTGGAGGAGGATATACTCAATTCATTAAAAGAGGCCGGCCTGCCGGGGAATGGTAAAATTAACCTTTATGATGGGAGGACCGGAGAGCCCTACGACAATCCCATTACAGTGGGTTATGTTTATATGCTTAAGCTGGCACACCTGGTGGATGATAAAATCCATGCCCGTTCTACCGGCCCCTATTCACTGGTCACCCAGCAGCCCCTGGGCGGCAAGGCACAGTTCGGCGGGCAGCGCTTCGGAGAAATGGAAGTGTGGGCACTGGAGGCGTACGGTGCCGCGTATACTCTGCAGGAAATACTCACGGTCAAATCAGATGATGTAGTTGGCAGGGTGAAAACATACGAGGCCATTGTAAAAGGAGAAAATGTACCTGAACCCGGCGTGCCGGAATCATTTAAGGTGCTGATCAAAGAACTGCAAAGCCTGGGTCTTGACGTAAAGGTTCTTTCCGAGGACGACCAGGAAATAGAAATCAAAGAGGTTGAGGAAGATATCAACGAAACCGCTAAGGATTTAGGATTGGATTTGCATGAGGAAAGCGTGCCTCCCGGGGGAGATGATTATGACTCCGACGAGGTCGAAGATGAGGAAGAGGTTGTCGATGAGTTTATCGTAGAGGAGTTTGACCCGGACGAAGAGGAAACGGGCTGATTGATGTTAATTTCTCACTGTCCAAAGAAGAGAGTCTATAAATCCTAAGGGAGCGTGGTTCTTTGCTGGATCTCAACAATTTTGACCGTATTCGTATTGGCCTTGCATCCCCTGAGCAAATACTGGAATGGTCAAGCGGAGAGGTTAAAAAGCCTGAAACCATCAATTACCGGACCCTTAAACCCGAGCGGGACGGCCTGTTTTGTGAAAGGATTTTCGGACCCACCAGGGACTGGGAATGTCACTGCGGGAAATATAAAAGAGTTCGTTATAAGGGTGTTATCTGTGACCGTTGCGGCGTGGAGGTTACTCGCTCCAAAGTTCGCCGGGAACGACTGGGAAATATTGTACTGGCGGCCCCCGTGTCGCATATATGGTACTTTAAAGGAATACCTAGCCGTATGGGACTTTTGCTGGACATGTCCCCCAGAGCACTGGAAAAAGTTTTATATTTTGTTTCCTATATAGTGACTGATGGTGGCGATACCGGATTAATTAAAAAACAGTTACTTACCGAAAACGAGTACAGGGAATACCGGGAGAAATACGGCAATGCTTTTAAGGCCGGCATGGGCGCCGAGTCTATAAAAAAACTTTTAGAAGAAATAGATCTTGAAGAGCTAAACAAAGATTTGCGTCAGGAACTCCGGGAGGTCACCGGCCAGCGCAAGATAAGGGCTATCCGGCGGTTGGAAGTGGTTGAGGCTTTTCGTACCTCGGGCAACCGGCCGCAATGGATGATTATGGACGTCATACCGGTAATACCGCCGGAACTGCGACCCATGGTACAGCTGGACGGCGGCAGGTTTGCCACTTCAGATTTGAACGATCTCTACAGGCGGGTAATCAACCGTAATAACAGGCTGAAAAGGCTTCTTGATCTTGGAGCTCCGGATATTATTGTGCGTAATGAAAAGAGAATGTTGCAAGAAGCCGTGGACGCCCTGATTGACAACGGGCGCCGGGGAAGACCGGTAACCGGTCCCGGCAACAGACCCTTAAAATCTTTAAGCGACATGCTTAAAGGAAAACAAGGACGCTTCCGTCAGAATCTGCTGGGTAAAAGGGTGGACTATTCCGGCAGATCTGTTATTGTGGTCGGCCCAACACTGCAGATGCACCAGTGCGGCCTGCCCAAAGAAATGGCCCTGGAACTATTCAAACCCTTTGTGATGAAGAGACTGGTAAACGACGGTCATGCCCATAACATCAAAAGCGCCAAGCGGATGGTGGAAAGGGTCAGGCCGGAGGTGTGGGATGTGCTGGAAGAGGTAATTAGCCAGCACCCTGTATTGCTGAATCGGGCGCCAACCCTGCATAGGCTGGGTATTCAAGCTTTTGAGCCGGTGCTGGTGGACGGAAAGGCCATTCAGATTCACCCCATGGTTTGTACAGCCTATAACGCCGATTTTGACGGTGACCAGATGGCGGTGCACGTGCCCCTTTCTTCCGAGGCTCAATCCGAGGCGAGGTTGTTAATGCTTTCGGCGCATAATATTTTGAACCCTAAGGATGGCCGGCCGGTGGCCGTGCCTACCCAGGATATGGTGCTGGGTTGTTACTATCTGACCATGGAAAAGGAAGGGGAACTCGGCGAAGGCAAGTTATTCAGTGATCAAGAAGATGCCATCGTAGCCTATGAAAATAAGGCTGTTAGCCTGCACGCCAGGATAAAAGTCAGATATAATGGTGAGAGACTGGAAACCACCGTGGGCAGGCTTATATTCAATGAAGTCATGCCATCCAGGCTGGGTTATAAAAACCTGGTGGCTGATAAAAAGGCTTTAAGTAAAATTGTAGACGAATGTTACAACGAACTGGGGCTTTCAGCCACCGGAGCACTGCTGGATGGCTTCAAAAAATTAGGCTTTCATTACGCCAGCAGGGCCGGGGTGACTATCGGCCTGACGGATATAATAATTCCTCCCCAGAAAAAAGATATACTGGCCCGTACGGAACAAGAGGTAGAAAAGGTCGAGCAGAATTACCGCCGTGGTCTGACAACCGAAGATGAGCGCTACCGTAAGGTCATAGGTCTTTGGAACGATGCCACGGAGAAGGTAACTGAAGCGTTGATGGTAACTCTGGATAAGTTTAATCCGGTATATATGATGGCCAACTCGGGTGCCCGGGGTAATAAGCAGCAGATTCGCCAGTTGGCGGGGATGAGGGGATTAATGGCTGACCCCTCCGGCCGGATTATCGACTTGCCCATCAAGGCCAACTTCCGAGAAGGCCTTACCGTTCTGGAATACTTCATTTCTACTCACGGTGCCCGCAAGGGCCTGGCCGACACGGCTCTTCGCACTGCCGACTCGGGTTATCTTACCCGCCGCCTGGTGGATGTGGCCCAGGACGTAATCGTCAGGGAAATAGATTGTGGTACCGAAGAGGGCATAGAAGTCGAGGAAATAAAGGACGGCACCGAAGTAATTGAAAAGCTGATAGATAGAATTATTGGCCGTGCGGCCCTGGAAGATATTGTACACCCGGAAACCGGGGAAGTTATAGTGCCAAAAGGCAAAATAATTGCTAATGACAGGGCCTCGGGATATGAGGCCGACAGGATTATAGAAGCCGGTATCAAAAAAATAAGAATTCGTTCGGTACTGACCTGCAAAAGTCGCTACGGAGTCTGCCGGAACTGTTACGGAAGAAATCTGGCTACCGGAGGAACGGTGGATATCGGCGAGGCTGTGGGTATAATCGCTGCCCAGTCCATCGGCGAGCCCGGCACCCAGCTTACCATGCGTACATTTCACACCGGGGGTGTGGCCGGGGACGATATCACCCAGGGTCTGCCCAGGGTAGAAGAGCTCTTTGAGGCCCGCAGGCCCAAAGGGCAGGCCGTTATTTCAGAAAATTACGGTGTGGCGGAAATCAGGGAAGTAAAAGGACGGCGTGAGATAGAAATTACCAGTGATGATGGCGAAAAAAATGTGTATCAAGTTCCCTACGGCGCCCGCATCAAGATAAAGGACAAAGCCCGGGTGGAGGCCGGCGATGAACTCACCGAGGGCTCGGTTAACCCCCATGATCTCTTGAAAATAAAGGGGCCCCGGGGAGTCCAGATTTACCTTTTGCAGGAGGTGCAGCGGGTTTACCGGTTACAGGGTGTAGATATCAATGATAAGCACATTGAGGTAATGATCAGACAGATGCTGCGTAAAGTTAAAATAGAGGACGCTGGTGATACCAATTTATTGCCGGGAAGCCTGGTGGATATATTTGAACTGGAAGCCGAGAATCAGGCTGCGGAGGCCGCCGGGGGACAACCGGCCGAAGCGAAGTCCATTCTCCTGGGGATAACTAAGGCATCTTTGGCCACTGATTCCTTCCTGTCGGCGGCATCGTTCCAGGAAACCACACGGGTGTTGACTGAGGCGGCCATTAAGGGCAAAATGGATCCCTTGCTGGGCCTCAAAGAAAACGTGATCATTGGTAAACTGGTGCCGGCGGGAACAGGCATGAGCCGCTACCGCAATATCGAATTGATGGAAAACATAGATAACACCGGTGATATAGCAGGGTATGCTACAAGTGACTATAATATGGACGACACCGATTATAACGGGGAAGAGTTCCTATATAGTGATGAAACTGTTGTCCGCAAATAATACGGGGATACAATGTTGACATTTGGTGTGGTTGGTGCTAATATACAAAAGTGTCTGGTTTTACGGAGGTGTCTGCAGGATGCCTTATGAGCGGCTGTTGAAGGCCCGCAAGAAAACTATTGGGTCTAAACAGACGATAAAGTCGATTGAGCGGGGGCAGGCAAAGGCAGTTTTTATAGCCGGTAATGCCGAGCGGCACGTGATAGACCCCATAATCAGGAGTTGCAAAACTAAAGGCGTGGAAGTAATAGAGGTAGAAACCATGCTGATTTTAGGTAAAGCCTGTGGTATTGAGGTTGGTTGTGCCTCAGCGGCGGTATTGGAGGACTGATGTTAACCGCTCCGGCTTTTTTAAGCCGCCGGAGCGGAAATTTAATTTACAGGTATTTTTCAGGAAGGAGGTGTATGCAAATGCCCACGATAAACCAATTAATCCGCAAGGGCAGAGAGGAATTGCTGAAAAAATCTTCAGCACCCGCACTCAAAGAGTGTCCGCAAAAAAGAGGTGTTTGTACCAGGGTTTACACTACCACACCCAAAAAACCAAACTCCGCCCTGCGTAAGGTTGCGAGGGTCAGGCTTACCAACGGCATCGAGGTTACCTCCTATATTCCAGGTATAGGACATAACTTGCAAGAGCACTCGGTGGTTCTGGTTCGTGGCGGCAGGGTAAAAGATTTACCTGGTGTAAGGTACCATATTGTAAGAGGGGCTCTTGATTCAGCCGGAGTCCAGAATAGAAACCGCAGCCGTTCCAAGTACGGCAGCAAACGTCCCAAAAAATAAACGGCTATCAAATTTTTAACCGGGCACACTGATGGTAAAGGATGAAAACATGCAGTTACGGGAAAAATATCTATTACCGCAATATTTATCTGTGTGTATCTGGTGTAAATTAAAATAGTACGCTTAAACGCCCTGAATAGGGCTATTACTGGTGCAAAGGGGGGATATATGTGCCCAGAAGAGGTTCGCGGCCCAAAACAGAAATTTTGCCAGATCCCGTATATAACAACAAAGTGATCACTAAAATGATCAATCAGATTATGCTGGACGGTAAAAAAGGAACAGCGGAAAAAATTTTTTACGGCGCATTTGACATTATCCAGGATAAAACGGGTAAAAGCCCCGTTGAGGTATTCGAGCAGGCCATGAAAAATGTTATGCCCGTGCTGGAAGTAAAGGCCCGCCGGGTTGGTGGCGCCAACTACCAGGTTCCCATTGAAGTCCGCCATGAAAGGCGACAGACACTTGGTATCAGGTGGCTAACCAATTATGCCAGGGCCCGGGGTGGCAAGAGCATGCAGGAGAAACTGGCCGCCGAAATTATGGATGCCGCCAATAATACCGGCGCAACCGTCAAAAAGCGGGAAGACACCCATAAAATGGCTGAGGCAAACAAGGCGTTCGCGCATTACAGGTGGTAAAGGGGGAAGTCTTGATGGCGCGGCAATTTCCGTTAGAGAAAACACGCAATATAGGTATCATGGCTCACATAGACGCCGGCAAGACCACCACCACCGAACGCATACTGTTTTACACGGGAAGGGTTCATAAGATAGGAGAGGTCCACGACGGTGCGGCCACCATGGACTGGATGGTGCAGGAGCAGGAGCGGGGAATTACCATAACCTCTGCTGCTACCACCTGTCAGTGGGGCGATCATTGCATAAACATCATCGACACGCCAGGGCACGTGGATTTCACAGTGGAAGTTGAGCGCTCTCTTAGGGTGCTTGACGGCGCAGTTGCAGTCTTTTGCTCTGTGGGAGGAGTAGAGCCCCAGTCCGAAACGGTCTGGCGGCAGGCAGATAAATATGGTGTACCAAGAATAGCCTATATTAATAAAATGGACCGGGTTGGTGCAGATTTTTTCAGGGGCATGAATATGATCCGGGAACGTTTGGGCGCCAATCCCGTGGCATTGCAACTACCCGTTGGCAGTGAAGAAAAATTCAAGGGCATTATTGATCTGATTATGAAAAAAGCCATCATGTACACCGACGATTTGGGTACCAAGAGCGATGTTGCCGACGTACCCGAAGACATGCTGGAACTGGTGGCGGAGTACCGGGAAAAACTTGTGGAAGCTGCTGCCGAAGCTGATGAGGAATTAATGCTTAAATACCTTGAAGGCGAAGAGCTGACCGTGGAGGAAATAAAAAAAGGCCTTCGCGCGGCTACCCTGTCGGTCAAAATGATACCGGTGCTGTGTGGCTCCTCCTTTAAAAACAAAGGAGTGCAGCCGTTACTGGACGCTATAGTGGATTTCCTTCCGGCGCCTACTGAAGTTCCCCCCATCAAGGGGATCAACCCGGCTACCGGCGTCGATGATATCCGCCCGGCAGGCGACGATCAGCCTTTTTCTGCCCTGGCTTTTAAGATTATGGCTGACCCTTATGTGGGTAAGCTTACATTTTTCAGGGTATATTCAGGTACCCTTACTTCCGGCTCATATGTGTACAATTCCACTAAAAGTAAGCGGGAGAGGGTAGGCCGGATATTGAAAATGCATGCCAATCACCGTGAAGAAATAGGCCAGGTTTATACCGGGGATATTGCTTCCGCAGTGGGGCTGCGGGATACAAGCACCGGAGATACCTTGTGCGATGAAAAGTTACCTATTATTTTGGAGTCTATGGAATTTCCCGACCCGGTTATTTCCGTGGCCATCGAGCCAATAACCAAGGCCGATCAGGATAAAATGGGCATTGCGCTGGCTAAGTTAAGTGATGAAGATCCCACTTTTAAGATGCATACCGACACTGAGACAGGGCAAACCATTATTTCGGGTATGGGCGAGCTGCACCTGGAAATAATTGTAGACAGACTGTTAAGAGAATTTAAGGTGCAGGCCAATGTGGGACGCCCCCAGGTAGCCTACAGGGAGACCATCCGGGGCAAGGCCAAAGCTGAAGGGAAATTTGTGCGCCAATCCGGGGGCCGCGGCCAGTACGGGCACGTGGTGCTGGAAGTGGAGCCTGCGGAACATGGGGCAGGGTATGAATTTATAAATAAAATTGTAGGCGGGGTTATTCCCAGAGAATATATCCCGGCGGTGGACTCGGGTATTAAGGAAGCTATGGAAAACGGGGTGCTGGCCGGTTATCCCATGATAGATATTAAGGTAACCCTGCTTGACGGTTCCTACCACGAGGTTGACTCCTCTGAAATGGCTTTTAAGATAGCCGGTTCCATTGGCTTTAAAAGTGCCGCCGCAAAGTCCGGGACGGTGCTGCTGGAGCCGGTAGTGAAGGTGGAAGTTGTTGTTCTTGATGAGTACATGGGTGACGTTATCGGGGATCTAAACTCCCGCCGGGGGCGCATTGAGGAAATGGAACCCAGGGGCAATACCCAGATTATACACTCTATTGTACCACTGGCGGAAATGTTCGGTTATGCCACCGACCTTCGTTCGAGGACTCAGGGGCGGGGTACTTATACCATGCAGTTTAGCCATTATGTTGAGGTGCCCCAAAATATCGCCGAAGGCATTATTGCCCGCCGCCACGGATAAAGACTACTGGTAGGCATGACTCGAATGTCAAAAGTCAATGAGAACTGGGAATCAATGAGAACTGGGAATCTTGGACATTAGACTTTCGACCTTAGAATGAACAGTTATGATAATATTTTTATTTAGAAAGGCAGGAGAAATTACAAATGGGAAAGGCAAAGTTTGAGCGCAACAAACCGCACGTAAACATAGGGACCATTGGGCACGTAGACCATGGCAAGACCACCCTTACGGCGGCCATAACCACAGTGCTGTCCACCGTGGGTAAAGCATCGGTAAAAAAATACGATGAAATCGACAATGCCCCGGAAGAGCGTGAGCGCGGCATAACCATCAACACCGCCCACGTGGAATACGAAACTGACACCAGGCACTACGCCCACGTGGACTGCCCCGGCCACGCGGACTACGTAAAGAACATGATCACCGGCGCAGCCCAGATGGACGGAGCTATACTGGTGGTATCGGCGGCAGACGGCCCCATGCCCCAGACCCGTGAGCACATTCTGCTGGCCCGTCAGGTAGGCGTACCCTACATCGTAGTATACCTGAACAAAGCCGATATGGTAGACGACCCCGAACTATTGGAACTGGTAGACATGGAAGTAAGAGAACTACTGTCCATATACGAATTTCCCGGCGACGACATACCCATCATCACCGGCTCAGCCTTAAAAGCACTGGAATGCGGCTGTGGCAAAAAGGAATGCGAATGGTGCAAAAGCGTCTGGGAACTAATGGACGCAGTAGACAGCTACGTACCCACACCGATACGTGCCTTAGACAAACCCTTCCTTATGCCCGTAGAAGACGTATTCAGCATCACCGGGCGCGGCACAGTAGCCACCGGCAGAATTGAGCGCGGTGCCGTCAAAGTGGGCGAAGAAGTGGAAATAGTAGGTTTACAGGACAAACCCCGTAAGACCGTGGTAACCGGAGTAGAAATGTTTCGTAAACTGCTGGACCGCGGCGAAGCTGGAGACAACGTGGGCTGCCTCTTAAGGGGCGTAGACCGTAAAGAAATTGAGCGCGGCCAAGTATTGGCTAAACCCGGCAGCATCAAACCGCACACCCATTTTAACGCCGAAGTATACGTGCTGACCAAAGAAGAGGGCGGCAGGCACACACCGTTCTTCAACGGTTACCGCCCGCAGTTCTACTTCAGGACCACCGACGTTACCGGCGTAGCCGAACTGCCCGAGGGAGTTGAAATGGTGATGCCCGGAGACAACATCCGCATCAACATAAAACTGATAACCCCCATCGCCATAGAAGAAGGACTGCGCTTCGCCATCCGCGAGGGCGGCCGTACTGTGGGCGCCGGTGTGGTTACATCAGTTATTGAGTAGCGTATATAATAATTGCGCTTGCATGGTTGTAAACTACCGGCAAGTGAGAGACCCGTTGTCAGGGGACCTTCCAACAGAAGGGGGCCTGCGGGTTTTATAAGGATAAATGCCAGCGGGAGCGGAACATTCCGCCTCCCGCCTCAGTATGATCGCTTGCCTCTGAGATTTGCTTGACGGCGAAGGGAGGTTAATAAGGATTGAAGAGTCAAAAAATCAGAATTCGGCTGAAAGCGTATGATCACAATATGCTGGACCAGTCGGCACAGAAAATAGTGGATACAGCAAAAAGGACCGGGGCTTCAGTAGCCGGGCCTATTCCACTGCCCACGGAAAAGAATATTTACACGATATTGCGTTCACCCCATGTAAATAAGGACTCCCGGGAGCAGTTCGAAATGAGGACACATAAGCGCCTTATCGACATCCTTGAGCCCACTCCAAAAACCGTGGACGCTTTAATGCGCCTGGATTTGCCAGCCGGTGTGGATATCGAAATTAAACTTTAATAGTGGATAGTTGCGGCATAATCGTTAAACCAGTTTATGTTAAAAAAACTGTGATCTAAACGTAAAGATTGTGTTTCCGAAAGTAATGTTCACACCACAAAAAAGTGAACCGCTTTCTTTCGGCCGGCACTGGAGGTGCAGGATATGAAAAAAGGAATTCTCGGCAAAAAGATTGGCATGACCCAATTGTTTACCGATACTGGGCTGTCTGTACCGGTTACTGTAATCGAGGCCGGCCCTTGCTACGTAGTACAAAAGAAAACTCCTGAACGTGATGGTTACGGCGCCGTGCAGGTGGGCTTCGGTGAAAAGCGTGAAAGATTGTTTAATAAACCAATTAAGGGTCATTTTAGCAAGGCTGCTGTTCGCCCGTTAAGAATTTTGAAAGAGTTTAAGCTGGACGATTTTGAGAATTATCAGGTAGGCCAGGAAATTAAGGCCGACGTGTTCACCCCTGGTGAAAAGGTTGACGTGGTAGGTACTTCCAAAGGGAAGGGTTTTTCCGGAGGCATCAAGCGTCATGGCTTCCACCGCGGACCCATGGCTCACGGCTCGAAATACCACCGGCGTCCGGGCTCCCTCGGAGCAAAAGGTCCGGCCAGGGTTTTTAAGGGACGTAAATTGCCGGGTCATCATGGCTCCGCAAGGGTCACCGTGCAGAACCTTGAAGTGGTAAGGGTAGATCCGGAGCGCAACTTGCTGGCGATAAAAGGTGCTGTCCCGGGTCCCAAAGGGAGTCTTGTAATGATCAAGGACAGCGTCAAGGCCATGCAATAGAGGCGGCTTAAATTGGGACTTTCCTTCATGAATTTGTTCAAAAATAGGGGATCTGTCCAAGCTAAGAAGATGTGGCCCCATACACCAATTGGGGACATTCCTTCGTGAATTTGTTCAAAAATAGGGGATCTGTCCAAGTTAAGAAGGTGTGGCCCCATACACCAATTGGGGACATTCCTTCGTGAATTTGTTCAAAAGTAGGGGGACTGTCCAAGCCAAGAAGGTGTGTCCCCATACCTTTGTAGGAGGAACTTATATGCCTAAAGTTGTTTTATACAACATAAACGGAGATCAGGTGGGGGAAATAGATTTAAATGACAGTGTCTTCGGTGTTTCCGTGCACCGGTCCGTTTTGCATGACGCCGTGGTTGCGCATCTGGCCGGTCAAAGAAGGGGTACACACGACACTAAAACAAGGTCAGAGGTTGCTGGTGGCGGTAAAAAGCCCTGGCGCCAGAAAGGTACCGGTAGGGCCAGGCACGGCAGCACACGCTCACCTATCTGGCGTGGCGGCGGCGTGGTTTTCGGTCCACACCCCAGGGACTACAGCATCAGGCTGCCCAAGAAAGTAAGGCGCCTGGCCATGAGATCAGCACTCTCCTCCAAGGTTGAGGAAGGCAATATAGTGGTGCTGGATGAATTAAAAATGGAGCACCCCAAAACCAGGGAAATGGCCCGCATACTTAATAATCTCAAGGTAAATAACAAGGCCCTGGTAGTTATTGACAGCACCGATGAAAATGTAGTTAAATCCGCCCGCAATATCCCCGGGATAAAGCCGGTGGCGGCCAGTTGGCTGAATGTATATGATATTCTGGCACACAATACTCTGGTTATAACCAAGGAAGCAGTAACCAGGGTAGAGGAGGTGCTTGCACAATGAAAGATCCGAGGGATATACTAAAAAGACCTGTGGTAACCGAGAAAAGCATGGCCCTGCAAGCTGAAAACAAATTCACCTTTATCGTTGACCTTAAGGCCAACAAGGTTGAAATTAAAAAAGCCGTGGAAGAGCTTTTCAAGGTAAAGGTCAAGAAAGTACACACTATGCGGTATAAGGGCAAACTGCGCCGGGTCAGGAAAGTTCTGGGCAGGACGCCTGATTATAAAAAGGCCATCGTCACCCTTAAAGAAGGGGACAAGATAGAATTGTTTGAAGGAGTATAGAACCGGCCTGTCCCTTTTCGAAAAGTCAGTCCTCGGGCCTCAGTAAACGGGATTGAAGAGTTTATCCCGGCTGAAAGCTGGCGGTTGAGTTGTAGGGCAGGAATATAAGGAGGTAATAGAAGGTGGCTATCAAGAAGTTCAAGCCTACTTCACCGGGCCGCCGGTTCGTCACCGTTTCGGCTTTTGATGAACTTACCACCGCTAAACCTGAAAAATCCCTGTTGGAGCCACTGAAGAAATCAGGTGGTCGCAATAAACAGGGCAGGCTTACGGTAAGACACCGTGGTGGCGGGCATAAAAGGCAGTACCGTATTATTGATTTTAAAAGAAATAAGGATGTCATCCCGGCCAAAGTAGCTTCCATTGAATATGATCCCAACCGCTCGGCCCGTATAGCACTGCTAAACTATGCCGACGGTGAAAAACGCTACATCCTGGCACCTATGGGGTTGGCAGTGGGTATGACAGTGGTTTCCGGGCCAGGTGCTGATATCAAGGTGGGAAATGCTCTTCCCTTGAAAAATATTCCGGTGGGCACCATGATTCACAATATAGAAATGTATCCCAATGGCGGGGGACAACTGGTCCGTTCAGCCGGTACCTCGGCACAGTTGATGGCCAAGGAAGGTAAATACGCCAATATACGCATGCCCTCGGGGGAAATGAGGCTATTGCTGCAGGAATGCCGGGCCACTATCGGCCAGGTGGGTAATGTGGATCACGAAAACATAACCATTGGTAAAGCCGGGCGAAAACGCTGGATGGGTATCAGGCCTACGGTCAGAGGCGTAGTTATGAACCCTGTGGACCACCCCCACGGCGGTGGTGAGGGCCGCTCCCCCATAGGCCGGAACCCTGTTACACCATGGGGCAAACCAGCTCTTGGCGCCAGAACCAGGAAGAAAAAGCCCAGCGATAAGATGATCGTGAAACGGCGGACCAAGTAGGGCAGGGCTTTTTCCTAAGATCCGAAAGACTGCAATAAATCAATTTTATATAACGTTCATTCGATTATGGAATGAAAGGAGGCTAATAAATGGGCCGTTCCCTAAAAAAAGGGCCTTACTGCGATGAGAAGTTGCTGAATAAGATCCAAGGTATGAATGCTTCAGGGGACAAAAGGGTGATTAAAACATGGTCCCGACGTTCCACCATATTCCCCGAAATGATAGGCCATACCCTGGCCGTGCACGATGGCCGCAAGCATGTCCCGGTATATGTTACGGAAGATATGGTGGGCCATAAGCTTGGAGAATTTGCCCCTACCAGGATGTTCAGGGGCCACGGGCACCATACCGAGAGGTCTTCTGCGTTAAAGTAAGCGCTGGACGAAGGGGGTATACAAATGGCAGACAATGCCGAAGCCAAAGCTATAGCCAGATACATCCGTATCTCCCCGCGCAAGGTGCGCCAGGTGGTGGACCTGATCCGGGGTAAGGATGTTCGTGAAGCTTTGGCGATACTGAAATACATGCCGAAAAGGGCTTCCACACCGATAGCAAAGGTTGTCAAATCTGCTGCTGCTAATGCCGAGCATAATTATGAAATGGATAAGGATAGCCTGTACGTTGCTGAGTGCTATGTAGATCAAGGACCGACCATCAAGCGTTTTCAGGCCAGAGCCATGGGGCGGGCAGATGTACTGCGTAAGCGCACCAGCCACATAACAGTGGTGGTAAGGGAGAAAAACGCAAAATAAAGGAGGGTTAGCGTGGGGCAAAAGGTACATCCGAAAGGATTGCGCATCGGCATTATCAAGGACTGGGAAGGGAAATGGTTTGCTTCGAAGAAAGATTTTGCTTCTCTCCTTCAAGAGGATGTAAAAATCCGTGAGTATATTAAAAAAAGGCTTTACCAATCCGGCATTTCCCGCATCCAAATTGAAAGAGCAGCCAACAGGCTGAAAATTACTATACACACAGCCAAACCCGGCATAGTAATCGGCCGTGGCGGAACTGAAGTGGAAAACCTCCGTAAAACGCTGGAAAAAATGACCGGCAAACAGGTACACGTTAATATAGCTGAAATCAAGGTGCCGGAATTGGACGCACAGCTTGTGGCAGAGAATGTGGCCGCTCAGATTGAAAAAAGGACAGCCTTCCGCAGGGCCATGAAACAGGCTGTTTCCCGTTCTATGAAATCCGGGGCCAAGGGCATAAAAATCGCCTGCGGCGGCAGGCTGGCAGGTGCGGAAATCGCCCGCAGAGAGTGGTACAGTGAGGGCAAGGTTCCCCTGCACACACTGCGCGCGGATGTTGATTACGGCACTGCGGAAGCCAATACCACCTACGGTAAAATCGGCATTAAAGTCTGGATATATAAAGGAGAAGTACTGCCAGCAGCAAAGGTTAGGCCGGCTGCCGGTCAAGGAGGCGAATAGGCTCAAATGCTTATACCTAAGAGGGTTAAATATCGTAAACAGCACCGCCCCGATCTCGCCGGCAAGGCGAAGGGCGGCACGGATATAGGATTCGGTGAATTTGGCTTGCAGGCGCTGGAAGCAGCCTGGATTACCAGCAGGCAGATTGAGGCAGCCCGTATTGCCATGACACGTTATATCAAACGTGGCGGGAAAGTATGGATTAGAATTTTTCCAGATAGGCCCATTACCCAGAAGCCCGCTGAAACCAGGATGGGTAGCGGTAAGGGTGCTCCTGAATACTGGGTGGCCGTGGTAAAACCGGGCCGGATACTATTTGAACTGGCAGGGGTTAGTGAAGAGATTGCCAGGGAAGCGATGCGTTTAGCGTCTCACAAGTTGCCCATCAAGACGAAGTTTGTTAAACGCGGGGAAGTGGGTGAGGCAAATGAAAGTTAAAGAGCTAGTAGAGATGACCGACGAGGAATTGAAGAAAAAAATAGATGATTCCAAGGACGAACTTTTTAAGCTGAGATTCCGGCTGGCAACCGGGCAACTGGATAATCCCATGAGAATAAAAGAAGTACGCCGTAACATTGCCCGGGTGAAGACAATTCAACGCCAGCGGGAATTAGACATCCGGCAGGCTTAGACCGGCAAAGGAGGTAGTTTAGTGGAAGGCCGCAATTTGCGTAAAACCCGTACTGGCCTGGTGGTCAGCGATAAAATGGATAAGACCGTGGTAGTGTCCGTGGAAACACTGGTCCGGCATGCACTGTACCAGCGTACCATCAGGCGCACCAAAAAACTCAAAGCCCATGACGAGGAAAATTCCTGCCGCATTGGCGATAAGGTCAGGATTATGGAAACCAGGCCTCTCTCCAAGGAAAAGCGCTGGAGAATAGTTGAAATACTGGAACGGGCCGAACAGATATAATCCCAAGCATTATTTCAGCGTGAGGCTAATCAGGGGAATGCCTTAGACGTATAAAACGCAACCATCGTTCCCCGGAAAGAGCTAGCCGAAGGGAGGTTGAAGAAGCTTGATTCAGGTACAAACGGTTCTAAAAGTAGCTGATAATACCGGGGCCCGCAAGCTCATGTGTATAAAGGTACTGGGCGGAGCCCTGCGCCGTTACGCCAGCGTGGGGGATATTATTGTTTGCTCTGTTAAAGAAGCCACGCCAGGCGGCGTTGTTAAGAAAGGTGATGTGGTGAAGTGTGTGGTTGTGCGCACCGTAAAGGAAGTGCCGCGACCGGACGGATCCTACATTAAATTTGACGAGAATGCCGCAGTAGTAATAAAGGACGATAAAAGTCCAAGAGGTACTCGTATTTTCGGGCCCGTGGCACGGGAATTGCGCGACCGTGATTTTATGAAAATAGTTTCACTGGCGCCCGAAGTGCTGTAACGCGATGCTTATTATAATTCAGCATAAGTGGTTCCAGAAGTTTATAAATTCCTACCCGACGACCGGTGTCTGGCACCCGGCGTCCGTAAAGGGAGGTGCGAAATAAATGCCCAAGATCCACGTCAGAACAGGCGACACTGTTATGGTCATATCCGGCAAAAACAAAGGCAAAAAGGGCAAAGTGGTATCCGTTCAGCCGGATAAGAGCCGGGTAATTGTTGAAGATATTAACGTGGTCAAGCGCCATACCAAACCAACGCAAAAGATGCCCCAAGGCGGCATTGTGGAAAAGGAAGCGCCCATTCATAGCTCAAACGTTTTGTTGTACTGCAATAAGTGCAACAAAACCACCAGAATCAGCAAAAAGTTTTTGGAAGACGGGAAAAAGGTGCGGGTATGCAAGCAGTGCGGAGAGGTGCTGGGTTAACCCGTGATTAGGAATGGGGACACAAACCTTCCAAAATACAAATCAGTACAAAGGGGACAATTTTAACATCAGTAGCTGTCCCGTTCGGAAGGAGGGAATTTTGGTGTCAAGGCTCAAGGAAAAGTATAGGACCCAGGTAGTCGATGCCATGATGAAAAAATTTGGCTATGAAAATATCATGCAGGTGCCCAGGCTTGAAAAAATAGTGGTAAACATGGGTGTGGGCGAAGCTATTCAAAACAGCAAAATAATGGATGCTGCAGTTGGCGATCTTACTACCATTACCGGTCAGCGTCCGGTGGTAACCAAGGCGAAAAAATCCATTGCCGCCTTTAAGTTGCGCCAGGGGATGAAAATTGGCTGCAAGGTAACCCTGAGGGGAGACCGCATGTACCATTTTGCAGATAAAATTTTCAGTATCGCCCTGCCCAGGGTGCGTGACTTCCGCGGCGTTTCCCCTAAATCTTTTGACGGCAGGGGGAACTATAGCCTGGGAGTTAAAGAGCAGCTCATTTTTCCGGAAATTGAATACGATAAAATCGATAAAGTTCGCGGAATGGATATTATTTTTGTAACCACCGCCCGTACCGACGAGGAAGCCAGGGAACTGTTAAAGCTTATGGGAATGCCTTTCCGGGCGGCTTAATATTGATGCTGCAGGTCTAAGACCGTCTCGTAACCGTAAAGACCCACGGGCTAAAGAAGGGTTGCGAGTGAAAAATGCACCGGCAGAACTAAAAAATGCACGTTACCGGCATATCCGTTGGTATTAAATCCGAAAAAGGAGGGGAGACGGTGGCCAAAAAATCTATCATCAACAAATGTCTGCGCCAGCCCAAATTCACTGTGCGCAAATACAATAGATGCAAGCTGTGTGGGCGCCCCCACGCATATATGCGTAAATTCGGGATATGCAGAATATGCTTCAGGGAACTTTCTTACCGCGGTGAAATCCCGGGCGTACGCAAAGCCAGTTGGTAATCTGGAAGGAGGTAGTATTGCATGGTCATGACTGATCCCGTGGCCGACTTCTTAACACGCATTCGTAACGCTAACACGGTTTATCATGATAAAGTGGAAGCTCCGGCCTCCAAAATGAAGAGGGCTATTGCCGATATTCTAAAGGAAGAGGGCTTTATCAAGGAATGCGAGTTTGTAGCTGACGGCAAGCAGGGTATAATAAGGGTCTATTTAAAATACGGCACCAGCAAGGAGCGGGTTATTACCGGCATTAAAAGAATCAGCAAGCCGGGGCTCAGGGTTTACGCCCGCAAAGATGCTGTCCCCAAGGTGCTGGGGGGTCTAGGGTTGGCCGTCATTTCCACCTCCAGGGGGATTATGTCGGATAAGCAGGCCAGGAAGCTTGGTCTGGGTGGAGAAGTTATATGCTACGTTTGGTAGCAGCACTTACTATATAATAAGCGAAGAACGCATAAGAATTTCCGGCGTCCGGCGTTCGATCGTCCGGCGCCTGATACACAGGAGGTGCAGGCATGTCCAGGATTGGTAAACAGCCCATTCCGCTGCCCCAGGGTGTGGAAGTGATAATCGAAGGCAACAACGTGCGGGTAAATGGGCCCAAAGGGGTGCTGGAGAGGGAATTGCACCGGGATATGATTGTTCATGTTGAAGATGGCATACTGCAGGTGGAAAGACCGTCCGAAATCGGATTGCACAAATCACTGCACGGTTTGACTCGTACCTTGTTGAATAATATGGTAACCGGGGTAACCAAGGGTTTTGAAAAGAACCTGGAATTGACCGGTGTAGGATACAAGGCATCCAAGCAGGGTAATAAACTGGTGCTGGCCGTCGGATACTCGCACCCGGTGGAGATTACGCCCCCGGAAGGATTAGAGATTGATGTACCCGCTGCAACTAAAGTTGTGGTTAAAGGTATGGACAAGGAAAAGGTAGGCGCCTTAGCCGCTAACATAAGGGCTGTCCGGGAGCCGGAGCCGTACAAGGGCAAAGGCATTAAATACGAAGGTGAACGGATCCGCCGCAAGGTGGGTAAGGCCGGCGGTAAAGGCAAGAAGTAGGGCGAAGGAGTTGAATTACTGGTGATTAACAAACCCGACCGCAACAAACTGCGTGCCAAGCGTCAGGGGCGGGTGCGCAATAAAATTAGCGGCACGTCCCAGCGCCCCAGGCTGAATATCTTTCGCAGTTTGAACAATATTTATGCGCAGATTATTGATGACGAAAATGGCGTTACCCTGGCCTCGGCTTCAACTCTTTCTCCGGAACTAAAGGGTAAACTGTCCGGCGGCAACAAGGAGGCAGCCAGGGCAGTAGGCGGTCTGATTGCCAAAAACGCCCTGGATAAAGGGGTTAAAAGGGTGGTTTTTGACCGGGCCGGTTATATCTATCATGGCAGGGTCAAAGAACTGGCCGAAGCCGCCAGGGAAGGCGGACTGGAATTTTAAATAAATGCGGGCAGTAAGGAGGGAAGCTGGTGTCCAGGATTGATTCAGGGAAATTGGAATTAACTGAAAAAGTTGTTTATATCAACCGGGTGGCAAAAGTGGTCAAAGGTGGCCGTAGGTTTAGCTTTTCCGCTCTGGTTGTAGTGGGCGACGGCAACGGTCACGTAGGCTCAGGTCTAGGCAAGGCGGGCGAGGTACCGGAAGCTATTCGCAAAGGAATTGAAGACGCCAAAAAAAATATGATCGATGTTCCTCTTTCGGGTACCACCATTCCTCATGAGATTACCGGTGTTTTCGGAGCCGGCAAGGTGCTGATGAAGCCGGCCGCCCCTGGTACCGGTGTTATTGCCGGAGGTCCGGTGCGGGCGATACTGGAACTGTCTGGAGTCCGGGACATACTCACAAAATCCCTGGGCTCAAACAATGCCAATAACATGGTTAATGCCACCATGACTGCTTTGAAGAATTTAAAAACCCCGCAGGAAGTGGCTCGCCTCAGGGGCAAGACCGTGGAAGAACTACTTGGTTAGGGGTGATAATGTGGCAAAATTAAAAATTACCCTGGTCAGGAGCTTGATCGGAAAACCCGAGAATCAAAGGGTAACGGTCCGTACGCTGGGGTTGAGAAAGTTAAACAGCTCCGTGGTGCAGGAGGATAACCCTCAGATAAGGGGAATGGTTAACAAGGTGTCCCACCTGTTAAGGGTGGAGGAAGCATAAGGAGGTGCAGCCAGTGGTCCAGTTGAATGATTTGCAGCCTAACCGGGGCGCCCGTATGAAACCCACCCGGAAAGGGCAGGGCATAGGATCGGGCCTGGGGAAGACCGCGGGTAAGGGACATAAAGGGCAGAATGCCCGCTCAGGCGGGGGTGTGCGCCCCGGATTTGAAGGCGGGCAAATGCCCCTACAAAGGCGGATGCCCAAACGTGGTTTCACCAATGCCATGTTTAAAAAAGAAATAATTGCCGTAAATCTAGACGCTTTAAACCGTTTTGAAGCCGGCGCGGTGGTAACGCCGGAAATCATGCTAGAAGTAGGTTTAATCAAAAAAGTTGGGGACGGTGTCAAAATACTAGGCAACGGCGAGCTGACCAGGGCGCTGACGGTACAGGCCAACGCCTTCAGTAAATCGGCGGCGGAAAAAATTGCGTCTGCCGGCGGTAAAACTGAGGTGATTTAACATGCTGGATACTTTAAAAAATGCCCTGAAAATAGATGAACTCAGGCGTAAAATAACCTTCACCCTGGCCATGATTTTTATATTCAGGGTGGGGGCGCATATTCCTGTACCCGGCATAAACTCTGCGCAACTTGAGAAACTGTTTGGCAATAATGCCCTGTTTGGTTTCTTTGATGTCATTTCCGGTGGTTCATTCAAAAAGTTTACTATTTTTGCTATGAGTATTACGCCGTACATTAATGCTTCCATTATTATGCAGCTACTTACGGTGGTCATACCCAAACTGGAAAGACTGGCCAAGGAAGGCGAAGAGGGCCGCAAAAAAATTACCCAGTATACCCGTTACCTTACAGTGGTGCTGGCCTTCATTCAGGGGCTGGGTACCAGCGTGGCGCTTAGATCTGCGCTGGTTAAGCCATCTGTCTGGAACTATCTGCTGGTGGCCATAACTATTACCGCCGGTACCACGCTGCTGATGTGGATTGGCGAGCAGATTACGGAAAAGGGTATTGGTAATGGCATTTCATTGATAATTTTCGCCGGTATCGTATCCAGGCTTCCCGGCGCCACCGCCAACATAGTTGCGTATCTGAAGGCAGGTACCATTAACATATTCAGTGTAATTTTACTGTTGGTTATCGCAGCCATCGTAATAGCAGCCATTGTTATCGTACAGCAGGGACAGCGACGTATTCCCGTACAATACGCCAAACGGGTGGTAGGTCGCAGGGTATATGGCGGACAGTCCACGCACCTGCCCTTGAGGGTGAATCAGGCTGGAGTTATACCAATTATCTTTGCATCATCTATATTAATGTTCCCGGAACAAATCGCCCGCTGGTTTACCGGCAACAGGGTAGCCGAATGGTATCTTTCTGTTTTTAGCTGGGGACAACCGTTGAATGCGCTTTTCTACGCGCTGCTGATTATTGGCTTTACCTATTTTTACACGGCGGTAATAATGAACCCGGTGGATATATCCGACAACATTAAAAAATACGGCGGTTTCATACCTGGCATAAGGCCCGGCAGGCCTACGGCTGAATATATCAGCCGGGTGATGGGCAGGATTACCCTGGCCGGTGCGGTCTTTCTGGCGCTGATTGCCGTTCTGCCGAATTTTGTAATGGTTGCTACCAAAATACCCAATATATCGTTCGGCGGCACTGCCCTGCTTATAGCGGTGGGTGTCGCACTGGATACCATGAAACAGGTGGAATCCCATATGCTTATGCGGAGCTATCAGGGCTTCATTAAATAGGGCGGGTAGTGCTCATGATAACCTTGAAATCTGAAAGAGAACTGGCCTATATGCGGGATGCCGGCAGGGTGGTGGCCGGGGCTCACCGGGAACTTGCCAAAGCGGTTAAACCCGGCATTAGTACTGCTGAACTGGATCGCTTGGCGGAAGATTTTATTTTGGCCAAGGGTGCCAGGCCGGCTTTTAAAGGTTTGTACGGCTTTCCGGCTACCATTTGCGTATCGCCCAACGAGCAGGTGGTTCACGGGATTCCCGGTTTAAGGGTTTTGGAAAATGGTGATATTATTAGTATTGATATTGGGTCGGAAATAAATGGTTATTTTGGTGATAGTGCCGTAACGCTGTCTGTAGGTGAGATTACCACAGAGGCGGCGAAACTGCTGGAGGTTACCGAAAGTGCACTGTACACAGGTATTGAAAAGGCCGTGGACGGAAACAGGCTTTCGGATATTTCACATACCATTCAAAAATACGTTGAGTCCAGTGGTTTCTCCGTCGTACGTGATTATGTGGGGCACGGCATTGGCAGCAGCATGCATGAAGAACCGCAGGTACCCAACTTCGGCCGGCCCGGCCGGGGACCCAGACTAAAGGCCGGGATGACATTAGCCATCGAGCCAATGGTTAATATGGGCACTCATGAGGTAAGAACTCTTCCGGACAACTGGACTGTAGTAACCAGGGATTTGAAATTATCGGCTCACTTTGAACATACCATTGCCATCACCGCGCATGAGCCGGAAATACTGACCAGGCTTTAGCCAAAGCAAGGAACGGGGTAACCGAATCTGCTTGTAAGGCGGAACAGGCAAAGTTCCCCGCTGCGGGAGGTGTCCGGTTTGGAAGAACATTTAGTACCCGGACAACTGGTAGTGTCGGTGTCCGGACGTGACCGGGGGAAATATTATCTGGTTCTTGAAAAGACGGTTAATAATATGTATCTGGTGGCAGACGGTGAATACCGCAAAGTTGCCGGTCCCAAGAAAAAAAATATCAAACATCTTAGTCCGTTGCCGCAAATTGATGCTGAGTTTTCAGAAAAAATCAAATCCGGCCGCAAGATTACCGACCTGGATGTCCGGAAGGCTTTAAAAGGGATGCTCAATGTTGAAGGATAATAGTACCCCGTAATAAGGAGGTTGGCTTATTCCTAATGTCAAAGCAGGATGTTATAGAAGTAGAGGGTACCGTAATTGAGCCTTTGCCAAACGCCATGTTTCGGGTTGAACTTCAAAACGGACATAAAGTGCTGGCCCATGTTTCCGGGAAAATACGGATGAACTTTATTCGCATATTATCCGGGGACAGGGTTATGGTGGAGTTATCGCCTTATGATTTGACCCGGGGCAGAATAGTATACCGTTACAAATAAAACACCTTAGTAGTAAAACTCTTTTTTAGCCTAAAAGGGGGCTCAAATAATGAAAGTACGGTCTTCGGTAAAACCAATTTGTGAGAAATGCAAGATTATCAAACGCGAAGGCAAGGTTATGGTAATTTGCGAGAATCCCAAACATAAGCAAAGACAGGGATAACTATTCAGGAGTCGGGATTCAGAATGAGAGAACCGGCGAAAACAACAGGAGTCAAGAGTCAGCATGAGAGACGGATTATCGTCTTGAAATATATTGAATTCTGAATACCTGAATAGTAACAGCGGAAGTAAAACGAAGAGAAACATGGGAGGTGTAATCTGATACATGGCACGTATCGCAGGGGCTGATCTGCCCCGGGATAAGCGGGTGGAAATTGCTCTGACGTATATTTATGGCATTGGCAGATCCACATCAAAAAAGATACTGGAACAGATAGGAATCAATCCCGACACCAGAATGCGCAACCTGACCGAGGAAGAAATAAACAGGCTCAGGGATGCCATTGAAAAGAATCATAAAGTTGAAGGCGACTTGCGCCGGGAGATAGCCCTGAATATTAAACGGTTGATTGAAATCGGTTGCTACAGGGGCTTAAGGCACCGCCGGGGACTTCCCGTCCGGGGCCAGCGCACCAAAACCAATGCGCGTACCCGTAAAGGTCCCAAGAAGACAGTGGGCGTACGTCGCAAAAAATAATTGCTGCTTCAAAAAGGCCGGTATTGCCGGGAAGCCGGCGGTTTCGGGCGTCTTACAAAAAACTATTGGGGTTGAAAAACCCGGATGTGGGGAGGTTAGAGAATGGCACGTCGCGCCGTCCGTACCAAAAGGCGTGAAAGAAAAAATATTGACCGTGGAGTGGCCCATATCAAATCCACCTTTAACAATACCATCATTACCATTACCGACACCAAGGGTAACGCCATTTCCTGGGCCAGTGCCGGACAGGTGGGCTTTAAAGGTTCCAGAAAAAGTACCCCTTTCGCAGCCCAGATGGCTGCTGAACAGGCCGCTAAAGAGGCCATGGAACACGGCATGAAAGAAGTAGAGGTAATGGTCAAGGGACCGGGCGCCGGCCGGGAGGCCGCCATCCGTTCATTGCAGGCTGCAGGCCTGGAAGTAAACCTGATTAAAGACGTGACACCTATTCCGCATAATGGCTGCCGGCCGCCCAAGCGCCGGAGAGTATAAGGAGGATTGATAGCTTAATGGCCAGGTATACCGGACCACAGTGCAGGCTTTGCCGCCGGGAAGGCATAAAGCTTTACCTCAAAGGGGACCGGTGCTATTCCGGAAAATGCGCGGTGGATCGTAAAAGTTACGCTCCCGGTGCGCACGGGCAAGCACGCGGCAAAAAAGTTAGCGAGTATGGCATACAGTTGAGGGAAAAGCAGAAAACCCGCCGTATTTATGGCGTTCTGGAAAACCAGTTTCGTGGTTATTTTACAAAGGCCGAGCGTCAGCAGGGCATAACAGGTGAAAACCTGCTCCGGCTGCTGGAGAGAAGGCTGGATAATGTTGTTTATCGCCTGGGGTTGGGCGCTTCCAGGGTTGAAGCCCGGCAATTGGTGAGACATGGCCACTTTGCTGTAAATGGCCACAGGGTTAACATACCATCATTTCTGGTAAGTGTTGGTGATGTAATTGAAGTCCGGGAAAAAAGCAAAGAATCCCCCCGGATCAAAGAATTGATCGAACGGGCGGCTGATAGGACACCCCCGGCATGGCTTGAATATGAACCGGCCCAGACCAGGGGGCGTATGGTAGCGCTTCCGGCCAGGGAGCAGATTGATGTCCCTGTACAGGAACACCTGATTGTGGAGCTGTATTCAAGGTAGCCCCCTTTTTAATGGAATGGCGGCGGATCTGCAAGGCGCTGCTATGGCACCCCGTGTTATATTGCTAAATCATGCAGCTTCGTTCCCGAACAACTTGACGTGGCGGCGCCGGTGCTGGAAATGGGGCGGGCGAGGGGTTTTTTGTTGCCCCGAAGCCCCGAGATTTTCATGTCTGAAGTCTTAGGACCGACGACTATTCTGGGAGGGTACCATTAGTATGTTGGAAATCGAGAAACCCAAGATAGAGTGTATTGAAAACAATGAGGACAATACCTACGCCAAGTTTGTAGTGGAACCGCTGGAAAGGGGATACGGCATAACCCTGGGTAATTCCCTCCGGAGGATTCTGCTTTCTTCTCTTCCCGGCGCTGCCGTGACTTCGGTGAAAATTGAAGGAGTATTACACGAATTTTCCACTGTTCCCGGAGTGCAGGAGGATGTTACGGATATTATCCTGAACCTCAAGGGATTATGTCTGAAAATGTATACCGATGAGGAAAAGTTACTGCGTATTGAAGCCAAGGGCGAGGGTGCGGTAACAGCCGGGGATATCATCGGTGATGCTGACGTGGATATATTAAACCCCGATTTGCATATCGCCACCCTTGCTTCCAATGGTCGCTTATTTATGGAAATGTCCATCTCCAAGGGAAGGGGTTATGTGTCGGCGGAGCGCAATAAAAAGGGAGAGCACATTATTGGTGTCATACCCGTGGACTCTGTGTACACACCGGTACGCAGGGTGAATTACAAAGTGGAGAATACCCGGGTGGGCCAGCGCACCGACTACGATAAGCTTACGCTGGAAGTGTGGACGGACGGCAGTATCAAACCTGATGAGGCCGTGAGTCTTTCCGCCAAGATAATGGGCGAGCATTTGCGTTTATTTATCGGTTTAACTGAAACAGTTAACGATGTTGAAATAATGGTGGAAAAAGAAGAAGAGCAAAAGGACAAAATAATGGAAATGACCATTGAGGAACTTGATTTGTCCGTACGCTCCTATAACTGCTTGAAACGAGCCGGCATAAACAGTGTGGAAGAGCTGACCCAGCGTAATGAGGAAGACATGATGAAAGTGCGCAACCTGGGTAAAAAATCTCTGGAAGAGGTAATACAAAAACTTGAGGAATTAGGACTTTCTCTTAGAAAAGACGACGATTAAGGGGGGAAAAACGGTGGGCTATCAAAAATTAGGATTGAATACCGGTCACCGAAAGGCCATGCTGCGTAACCTGGTTACATCGCTGATCAAGGAAAAGCGTATTCAGACCACCGAAACCCGGGCTAAAGAAGTAAAAAGCATAGCTGAAAAAATGGTCACCTTGGCCAAGCGTGGAGATCTGGCCGCCCGTCGGCAGGCGCTGGCCTATATGTATGACGAAGAAGTTGTGCGTGATCTTTTTGACAAGGTTGGCCCCAAATATGCTGACAGGCCGGGTGGATACACCAGGATCGTCAAGGTAGGCCACAGGCGGGGCGATGCTGCACCCATGGTAATACTGGAACTGGTGTAAGTGAAGGAAGCAAAAAATTTTATATCCTTTACCGGTGTCTCTCATTTTTATAATGAGGGTGACAGTCCGGCTATAGATAATATCAACGCTGTAATACGACGGGGCGAATTCATTGCTGTTGTGGGCGCCAATGGATCGGGCAAGTCCACCCTGGCAAGGCATATGAACGCCCTGTTGTTGCCATCCCGGGGCAAGGTTGAGGTAAACGGCGCTGATACCCGGGATGCCGAAAAAACAGTGGATATACGCAAACAGGTGGGCATGGTTTTTCAAAACCCGGATAACCAGTTGGTAGCAGCTCTGGTAGAGGAGGATGTAGCCTTTGGTCCGGAAAACCTTGGACTAGATCCGAATGAAATAGTCCTTCGCGTTGATTCAGCCTTAACGGCGGTTGGCCTGTCGGAGTTTAGGAACAAGCCGCCCCACCTGCTTTCAGGGGGACAAAAACAGCGTTTGGCCATTGCCGGGGCTCTGGCCATGCGGCCGGACTGCCTGGTTCTGGATGAGCCCACGGCTATGCTGGACCCCGGCGGCAGGAAAGAAATTTTGTCGCTGCTTGGTTGTTTGAAAAAGGACGGCATGGCGCTGGTATTAATAACCCATATTATGGAAGAGGTGCTGCTGGCCGACCGGGTATGGGTGATGTCCGGCGGCACTATTGTTGCAGATGATTCCCCGCGCCAGGTTTTTTGCCATCTGGCGCTGCTGGAGGAGGCCGGCCTTGAGCCTGCCCCCGCAATAATGCTGGCAGCCAGGCTGAGAAGGGCCGGGTGGGGCGTGCCGGAACATATTCTTACCCTGGATGAATTGGTGAACAGCATATGCCGGTTATAACAATGGAAGATGTACACCACGCTTATTTGAAAGGAACCTCTCTGGAAACCCATGCCCTGCAGAATATTAACCTGGAAGTGTACGATGGGGAAATACTGGCTTTAGCCGGATCCACCGGCTCCGGAAAATCTACCCTGGCCATGCTGCTTAACGGGTTACTGGTTCCTACCAGGGGCCGGGTATTGATCAACGGGCTGGATACAAGGCGAAAAAAATACCGCCGGGAATTGTGGCGGCAGGTAGGACTGGTTTTTCAGTACCCGGAATATCAATTTTTTGAGGAAAATGTTTTTAAGGAAGTTGCCTTTGGTCCTTCAAATATGGATCTCACGCCTGCAGAAATTGAGCAAAGGGTCACTCATGCTCTCAAAAATGTAGGACTGGATCCTGAAGTGGTTAGAGAGCGCTCCCCTTGGTCTTTAAGCGGTGGTCAGAGGCGCAGGGTGGCACTGGCCTCAATCCTTGCTAATAGACCCCGTGTATTGGTACTGGATGAACCCACGGCCGGTATAGATCCCGCCGGCAAGCGACAGATTTTCAAAACGATAAAAAAACTGAAGCAAGACGAAAGCATTACGGTGATACTGATAACCCACAATATGGATGATATAGCCTCAATGGCAGACCGTGTGCTGGTGCTGGAGAGGGGGAAACCATTTTTTGTGGGGACTCCGGCGGAGGTTTTTACAGATCCTCCGGGGCTGCGCTCTATTGGACTGGATGTACCCTTTGCAGCGGAACTTAAACACAGGCTCAACTCCAACGGGGTGCCGCTTCAGACAGACGGATTGACCATTGATGGGGTGGAGAAAGAAATAATTAGCTATCTCGGTAGTAAAAAGTCAAATGTTGTCAGTAGTCAGAATTAGAGAACGGTTTTTTGTCTTGAAGTATTCTGAAATCTGACTCCTGAATACCTGAATAGTAACAAGTCGAGAAAATAAACTATCAAATGTCAAAAGTCAATGGGGCTTGGACTTTCTGCCTTTGACTTAAATATGAGGTTTTTCCCTTGTTTGATGGATTAACTGTAGGGCAGTATATACCCGGGAATTCGCCCGTGCATAATCTGGACCCCCGCACCAAAATATTGTCCATGATTTTTATGATCATAGGCGCTACTCTGGCCAAGGGTGCTGGCTTTGTGCCGGTAACCGGGGTACTACTTCTGGCAGTGCTGCTTTCCGGTATTTCACCCGTTTTTATATGGCGCGGCCTTAAAGCTCTTTGGTTCGTTTTGCTTTTTACTTTTATCTTGCAGGCATTATTTACTCCCGGGGAGCCGGTTTATACCCTGACCTTTCTTACTGTCACCAGGGAAGGTTTGCTGCTGGGGGGGCAGCTGCTTCTACGGCTAACGTTGCTGATACTGGCCAGTATCTTACTGACCATGACCACTACTCCGGTGAACCTTACAGCCGGCATAGAACAGTTGGCCCATCCGTTACGGCGGTTAGGGATACCCGTGCATGAGATGGCCATGATGATGACCATTGCCCTCCGCTTTGTACCGACACTACTGGAGGAGGCTTTTACCGTGATCAGAGCTCAGCAGGCCAGGGGTGCGGGATTCAGCGGTGCCAGACTGGAGAAAAAGTTTTATGCTCTGATATCTCTGATGGTTCCTGTGTTCTCGGGGGCCTTCCGGCGGGCAGAGGAACTTTCCACGGCTATGGAAGCCCGCTGTTATCGGGGTGGTGCCGGACGCACAAAAATGAGGCAGTTGCATTACAACTCCAGGGATTATTGTGTGTTCGTCTTTTCCGGAGCTACCCTGGTGGCAGCGGTATTGCTTAGATAAAGCCGAATGTCAAAATTCGAGTGTCAAAAGTCAAAAGAGAACTGAGAACCTTAGATTTTGGACTTCAGACCTTAGACACTGGACCTTGGATTGGGAGCCATGCGGAATATTAAATTAACCGTCGCTTATGACGGTACCAGCTACTGCGGTTTTCAGGAACAGAGGGGAACGGGACTTCCCACCATCCAGGGGGAACTGGAAAGGTGTTTGCAGCGTCTTAGCGGCGGCACTGTAAGGGTAATAGGGGCCGGCAGGACTGATGCCGGGGTTCATGCCCGGGGCCAGGTTATAAATTTCAACGCTTACGGGTGGAATATACCCACGGAGAGAATACCTCTGGCCATGAACGGCTGCCTGCCTCCGGATATAGCGGTAGTAAATTCTGAAGATGTGCCCGAGGATTTTCATGCCCGTTTTTCGGCGGTGTCTAAAACCTACCGGTATGCAATTTACAATTCCCGTATACCCGATCCCATGTTCAGTCGCTACAGTTATTTTGTTCCCAAAGCGATAGATTTTCAGGCTGTAAGGGAAGCAGCGGCGCTGCTGACAGGCAGGCATGATTTCGCGGCCTTTAAGGCTGAAGGCAGTCCCGTTAAGTCCACAGTGCGCCATTTGTTAAGCCTGGACGTTCAGGAAACCGGCACAATGGTGGAACTTTTCTTCAAGGGAGACGGTTTTTTATATAATATGGTGCGTATAATAACCGGAACCCTGCTGAAAGTGGGACTAAAAAAATATCCTCCGGAACATGTGCGGCTTATTCTTGAGGGCAGAAAGAGGGAACTGGCGGGGCCAACGGTACCACCCCAGGGCCTTTGCCTGATGAAGGTAGAATATTCAATGTAAAGTTTCTTGACACTGGAAATTTAAAGTATTAAAATGTCTATATGTGCCACGCTCAGCCACGAGCCCCGGTTAAGCTGGCAAAGATTTATCTAATTATTACTTGTCGGAATTCGCTTTAGTGAATTCCTTCTATCCCAATCACCAACCACTAAAATGGTGATGTAGCACAGGTTTTTTTGCAAGCTTTTTCAGGAGGAATAGAGAATAATGAAAACAACATACATGGCCAAGCCGGGCGAACTGGAGCGCAAATGGTATGTTATAGACGCCGAAGGCAAGGTCTTGGGACGCATGGCAGCGGAAGTCGCCAGCATACTCAGGGGAAAACACCGCCCCACCTATACCCCTAATGTTGATGCCGGTGATCATGTCATAATTATTAACGCTGGCAAGGCGGTACTTACCGGAAACAAGCTCCAGAACAAGGAATATATTCGCCACAGCGGTTATCCCGGCGGATTGAAAAGAACCAGCTACGCCATTGTAATGAGGGATAGGCCCGAGCTGGCAATCAGAAAAGCCATTGAAGGCATGCTTCCCCACAACCGCCTGGGAGCGGCCATGGCTAAAAAATTGAAGGTGTACCGCGGACCAGAACATCCACATCAGGCTCAAAAGGTCGAAGCCTGGTCAAGGTAGATGACCAGGGAATAATGAAAGCAGCTGCTGCAACGTGATGGAAGGAGGAAAATCTTTGGCTCAGGTCAAATTTTACGGCACAGGCCGCCGCAAGAACGCGGTGGCAAGGGTGTATATTTATCCAGGCGAAGGAAAAGTAACCATTAACAATAAAGAGGTACTGGCTTATCTTGGGCGCAGGGTGCTCGAAATGGTGGTACGTCAGCCCCTGGAGCTTACAGGTACTGCGGGCCGCTTCGATGTTTATGTCAAGACCCTTGGCGGTGGCGTTAGCGGCCAGGCCGGGGCTGCACGGATGGGGTTGGCCCGGGCGCTGGTGCAGTCGGATCCCAACCTGCGGCCGGCATTAAAGAAAGCCGGCTTTTTAACCCGCGACCCGAGGATGAAGGAAAGAAGGAAATACGGTCTCAAAAAGGCTCGCAAGGCTTCACAATTTTCGAAACGTTAAAGGAAGGGCAACCTTCCTTTTTTCATATATTCCCTCTCTTTTTCATAAAATTATTATTAACTTCAAGGCCAATGAAAAAGGAGGGATTTTTGTTGCCTGTATTTATCAGGCTCCCGAAGAGGTCTTATTGGCTGGTGGGAGCCTTTCTTGCTGTCCTGGGCTTTTTAGTTGCCGGATTCATATCCGGGACGCTGGAAAAAAAGTCAATCGAAGCTCTTTCCCGGGTTATGGTAAACAGGGTCGTGGTTGTTGACCCCGGGCACGGGGGTATTGATCCTGGAGCCAAGGGCTCCGGTGGGGCAGTAGAAAAGGAAATCACCCTGGCTGTAGCCAATAAACTGGCTGATTTTTTGCGACAGTCAGGGGCTAAGGTGATTCTTACCAGGGAGACGGATACCATGCTATGTGATCCCGATACCAGCGGTCTGCTGGCTAAAAAAAGGCAGGATCTTTCCAGGCGGGTAAACATGGCGAATGAAAATAAGGCTGACGCTTTTGTAAGTATTCATGTAAACAGCTTTAAGTCCGACAGCCGGCAGCATGGCGCCCAGACCTTTTCCCAGCCCGGGTCCGAAGAAAGCAAGGAATTAAGCAAATCCATTCAGGCAGAAGTAACCCGCCTGCTGAAAAATACCAGACGCAAGCCTAAGGAGGTAGATTACTTTACCGGCAGAAAATCCCAAATGCCATCAGTTATCGTGGAGATTGGTTTTGTTTCTAACCAGGAGGAGGAAAAACTGTTGCAAGACCCGGGATACCAGACAAAAGTGGCTTTTAGTGTATATGCAGGGATTGTTAAATATTTTGCCGCATCCCGGGAATAATGGCAGGTTTTTATTGTTTCCGGAAGGAAACAAGGGATAAATTTCGTGGCCTACAGTTTGTGGGTAATTTGATGCTTTTCTTTTAAAATGGTAATAAAGGGCTGACATAAGAGTTTTATTTTGAGGGATTATAACACATGGGTTCCTAATATTTTTAATTAGGAGGTATGTGGATGATTATGATTAAAGCATGGAATGACTATCAGAAAGGTGTGGAAGTCAAGCCTGCTGCCTATGCCAATGAGGCCATGGTTTGTTATAATGGTCTGCTGGCAAAGTCGGGTGCCGACCAGGTATATCTGCACTGCGGTTTCGGCGACCACAGGCACTGGAGCAATACCGACACCCAGAAGATGGAGCGAACTCCCAGGGGCTGGGAGAAAACTATCAGACTGGCGGATAATCAGGCCATTATTTGTTTTAAGGATTCAGCCAATAACTGGGACAACAACAACGGATTCAACTGGACCATTAGCTAGGCTTTGCAAGCGCCCGGATTTCCGGGCGCTATAATTTTGTGGGTGCAGGGGAGTACATATATAGAGTAAAATATAGCAATAATTATTGTTTTGAGAAGGGAGATGTTGGGATGATTATGGTCAGTGCTTGTCTGGCAGGTATACTATGCAAGTATAACGGCACCTATAACACTGTTCCGGAAATACAGAAACTACAAGACTTTGGTTTTAACGCAAATTTCTATAAATCTTCTCGCCAGGAATCAATAATACTGCTATTCCGGGCAACGGCTCCGGCGTAAAATCTGTTGATGTACCAGCCCTCTTGCCCGGGCAGATACGTTACATACCTGGTTTCAAAAATTTTTTCGGGATTATAATAAATCATATTGTCGTAGCCCAGGATGCAAAGTATTTTCTTGCCGGGGTTGTCTTTGGCTATCCATAGAGTTGTGTCACATATAAACTTTTTTATTTCATCAGGCTTGGTGTGATAGTCGGCTTCGGAGAAGGAGAAATATTTTAGTGGGTCGATTCTGGCGAAAACATACAATATGTCCTCTTGTTCAGTACCAATTTTTATATCCTTGGCGTAGTAGGTCACATTTATCGGGCTGAAATTAACAGCAATGCTGCCAAACTTGTTGTTTAATTTATCCGTCAGAATCGTGTAGCTATCCTGTGTTTCGGTGAGTGGCTTAACTATGCCGCTTTCAATCCAGGAGCTGATGGTTTCAGTGTGCAAAAAGGCCTGGTGGATTAACACAGCCGCCTCGGCTCTGGTTAGCTGGCCGGTGGGTTTAAATCTGCCGTCATCATATCCCCGGATTAGTCCCTCCTTCAGGGCAGATGCAACATCCGGCCCGTATAGCGGCGAAATTTCATCGTGATCTTTAAACCATTTTATGCTATCCTGCCAGTCCGCCTGCTCCTCCAGCTTTTTCGCTCTGGCCAGCGCAGCTACAGCCTCTTCTCGCAATATTGGTACGTCTGGCCGGAATAACAATCCTTTTCCGGTTTTGGTGTAGTTGAAAAAATCTTTGGCCTTCTCCACCTGGGGCAGGCTCCAGTGAGTTAAGGGCAGGTCTGCAAAGGTAGGGGTGCTAACTTCGTCAACCTGCATACCGGTGGCTTTAACCAGCATGGTGGCATATTCCGCCCGGGTCACTGTATTATCAGGCCGGAATGTGCCGTCCTCGTAACCGGAGATTATGCCCTGGTTAGCCATTAACTCAATGGTGTTGGCAGCCCAGTGGTTTGAGGATACGTCGCTGAAGGTCTCAGAAGCCGGGGCATTGGCAGGGAAAGTTGTCATTGCTATACAAAACATGGTGAGAAAAAACAGTTTTTTGGTCATCCTGGCCTCCTGTGATAATTTTATATATAGATTAGACGAAATCTGGTGGATAATTGTTCCAGGTTAATTATGCGTAGCCAGCGGCGGGCGAGGAAACGCGAAAAGCAGCGGTTAATTGCTGTGATATGATGTATTGAGTTTAATAAGATCAGTTTGTTAATGAATTATTAAAGCTATTTTAATGTCAGCTTAAACCACTTTTTGTATTTTATTAATAGTTGTTGGTAATAAAATACGAGAGAAGTGGTTGGGTGGAAAAATCAAAACGTAAATCCAATGGAAGAAACCATCGGCTCGAAGGCGGAAAGAATATCCTAATAAATATTTTTACTGCGGCCATTACACTATTCAGAAAAAAGCCGGGGAGCGCACCAGGCAACCAGCAATTTTCACTGCTGGCCAAGAGATTCGCAGAGAGGATAACGGTTTTCAGCATCAAGCAAAAAATAATGGCGGGTTTTTCTCTGGCGTTACTCTTTAACCTCGTTCTTGGTATGACTTGTTATTATCAAATGATTAGCTTAAGCTCATCGTATAATGATCTCCTTAACAATAAGACTAAAATTATCAAAACCACTCAGGAAGCGCTCATGATATTCGATGAGCTTACTGTCGAGTTCCAGACCTATTTAATTAATTATAATAGCGAGAACCTTGATAAATCGGAGAAACTAAAGACAAATTTTAATCAGAAGATATCCGAAGTAAGAAATCTGCTCAGAACCGACGAGGAAAAAAAGCTGCTGGCCGGAATGATTGGCCGGTATAATTATTATATCGTGTACGCAGACAAGCTGAAAGCATATAAAGAAAACGCCATGAGGCAGCGGGTGGAAAAAGATTGGCCGGGAACTACGAATTACCAGGCAAGTGTGGAAGAATTACTAAAAACCAACGATCAGGTTATTCACTCTATAACTGATCCGGCTCATAATATTATAGAGATCCAGGATGAATATCTGGCCAGGGAGCAAAGAGCCAATGATGGAAGGGTAAAAGACGCCCAGTTGACTATCGGGGTTATGGCGTTAATCATGCTGTTTCTAGGCTTTGGTATGGCGGTTGTCATATCCGGGAAGATGGCTGGTCCTATCGCCCTTATGGAGAGGGAAACCGCCAGGATTGCCGGGGGTGACCTGACAGGAGAGAAACTTATGGTTAAAACCAGTGACGAACTGGGTCGGCTGGCTGGTTCTTTTAATACCATGCTTATTAATCTGAGGGATATAGCCAGCCAATTAAACGATAAAGCGCAACGGGTGGCGGTTACGGCTAAACATTTAAGCACTGGTTTGCAGGAATCTGCCTGCACTCTCGCCGATACCGCGGCAGCCACGGGTCTGGTTTACACCACTGTGGAAAAGGTAAGCATAAAAACCCGGGATATATCCCTGGCCGCCAGGGAAGCAGCTGGTTTTGCCGGTGAAGGAAGCAAAGGTATTAAAAAAATCACCAGCCAGATGGAAATAATAACCGGGTGCACCAATGAGGTTTCCGCTAATATCCGGGAATTATCCCAATTTTCCAGGGCCATTACGGATATAGTTGACTTCATAAGTGATATTGCGGGGCAAACCCAGTTGCTGGCTTTTAACGCGGCCATAGAGGCGGCCCGGGCTGGGGAGCAGGGAAGAGGCTTCGGGGTGGTGGCAGAGGAGGTAAGGAACCTGGCCGACAAATCTACCACTGCCGCCAAGGATATTTACAGTGTTATTAATTCGGTCCAACTCCAGACGGGCAGGGCTGTGGAGGCCATGCAGCAGGGCGTAGAAGTGGTAGATGCCGGTACCACTGTAGTAAATGAGGTCGGCGAATTGTTTACGCTGATCATAGCAAGGGTGCAGAGCCTGGTGGCGGAGATCGAGGACGTGACCGGGGCGGTGGGAGAAATAGCCCTGGCTGTTAAAAATATGGCCGCCACGGCGGAGCAGCAGGCTGCCACTGTGCAAGGGGTGGCAGAATCTACCGTAACCTTTTCCCGTCTGGCCGGTGAACTGGACGCCATGGCAGGCAGGTTCAGGCTAAGCTAATCTTACCAGAATACACCGGTTAAGTATGAGCCGATCACTGACGGAAGCAAAAGATAAAATAAGGGGTATTAAATAATGAAAGGGCTTCACCCCCCGGGATGATAACCCTTTTATTATGCGCTAAAATTGTACGGACTTGCCGAATTCATGTATAAAACGCATGGAGTCAAAAAGCTGTATGTCCTGCTTGGATACGCCTGGCCCTATTTTGGCCATCAGGACATTGGCGGGGTGCTCCAATATATCAGGATCGTCAGTGGATATTGTTTTCAATCCGGCTTCGGTGAACATACCTGTAAGCATCTTCTGGTACTGACAGACATCCAGGCCGCTGTTTCTGAGATCCCAGTGCCAGGCGTACTCCATGGTGATAGTTATGAAGTCCTCCAGGAACTTGGCTGCAAATCCTACTTTCAACAGGTTTATACCAATTTTACAGTTGCGCCAGTCTGTGCTTGTTTCTATGCCGCCCATTTCCAGTATCCTGGGATGCTTACTCCAGCGGGTGTATTCGTCCGGCGGATGAAAGGTTACATAGCCTACTATTTCTTTCTGGTGTCTGGTGATATAAATTAGGCCTTTTGGCATTCGGGCAATGCTGCTCAGAGCCTGTTTTTGTTTCTGGGCAGGCCTGAAATTATTTAAATTACCGTTCATGCTAAGCGTCTCAAGGTAATCTCCTGGAGCCGGGCCCTCAATAACGACATTGCCCCTGGGAGTTTGTAGTTCCATGACATCCTGAAGCATGTTGGTCATCACCTTCTTTTAGTGGTAACCGCCTGACACAAAAAATAGCAATTTACCCATTATATTAGCTGCTTAGACTTATTATAGTTTTACAGTCCGGACAATACAATAGACCCAGAGTATTAGCCGCGATTAAAAATTTTATAAAAATTCATTTCATATTTTATCGTATGGAAAATTGCCATAATGGAAAAGGTTATGATAAGATAACAACAATAAGAGGTGTTGCCAATGTCAGCAGAAAACTACGACTTAATGGAGAAAAGACTGAAGAAAATACTGATGGAAATATATGATATGCAGATGCACCATTTTTTTGCCGACGACCTCATGCCGGACCTGCTGGATAAAATAGGCGTGGACGAGACAGAGGCCATACTATTAATTAGTGAACTGCTGGACAGAGGCTGGGTAAAATGTATCGGCGGGAAACGAAAATTCTTTTTACGCCCCGGGTATATCACAGGACTGCCCGTGGTGCTGACATCATCCGGATTGTCTGTAGTAAAGAACTAAATTTATGGCCGGATATGTACTTTTTGTCACCAGGTAACTAACTAAATCCCAATATCAGGAGGTGTAGTTATGGAACTGTTTCAAAAGCTGGGTGACAAGGCCAGGGAAATTGGCGGCAAGGCAAGGGACATCGGGGAAAATATAGGTGAAAAGGCCAAGGGTGTGGGAGGTAAAGCCCTGGAGATTACCAAGCGTTCCGGCGAATTGATTGAGATTACCAAGTTGAAGTATGAAATATCCAGGCTGGAAAAAGAAATGGAGAATAATTTGAGCGGGCTGGGCGTGCTGGTTTATCAGAAATACCGTGGGACCGAGGGCCAGGACGAGGAAATTGAAAGACTGTGCAAGAGTACGGTGAAGCTGGAAGAAGATATCAAGGCCGCAGAAGCTGAAATAGACAGGCTTTCACCCAAACCGCTCTTTTGCCCCGACTGCAAGGTGGAATTGCCCCAGGGAGGCAAATTCTGCAGCTATTGCGGTAAGGAGATTTTAAAAGACGAAGAAATGTAGGAAAGAAGAACCGCGGCTTAGCCGCGGTTCTTTAGGTGTACGCCCAATATTTTGCATGTAACTGCTCAGTGGTCAGCAATCAGCATAGGAGAAAAACTTATCATCTCGAAGTATTCTGAATTCTGACTCCTGAATTCAGAATACTTGAGGCATTATTTGGCCGCCTTCACCATGTTTCTGATAACCTCGGGGTCTGTGCCGGTGTACAGGGCTTTGGCGTAGCCGTATCCCTTGGAGCGGGCTTCGTTTTTGTTTATAGCCCGCAAGCCGCTGGTATTCAAATCCCTGGCCAAATGGTTAGCACCGGAAAAAAGGAAGATGGTTCTGGTGGGCTCACCTGTTTTGTTAATATTGATGATTTTCTTGTCACCAAGATAATAAAAAACGTTCATACCCTGTTCTTTTTTCCTGATGTTCAATACTTCTCCACTGTTAATCATGCGGTCAATTTCATCCACTATTTTCATATAATCGTTATCCTTGCGGGGCGCAGGACGGCGGGGGGCGGTGGTAGTATCCGCCGCGGCCGCAACCTCCCTTTGACCCGTGAACCTGCCAATTATGGAACTAATAATGCTTTTCACCATATATAACACTCCTTGTAAATAATTATACAGGTTATGAAAAACCTGTCCCTATATCCTGTATATTCAACGGGGGTGATTTGTAAACCTGCCGCCGAGGTCATAAAATGGGGGATTAACTACGGCACTTTTTACCATTTTAAGAGAGTCATGTTATCGTCATATGCTTAACTACTAATACTACAGCGTAAACTAAAAGTTAGCAGAGCCATGGGGACGGTTCGAGCGCTTCCGAAGCGTAGCGAAGGATCGAAGGGAAAGCGATGGAACCGTCCTATGGCGTAGCGGGCATAGTGAAATAAGCAATATTACGCTGTAGTACTAACATAAAATCAGGGGAGTTCCAGTTCGGCCAGAACCGGCAGGTGGTCGGAGGCGTCGCTGTCCAAAATGCGGCATGATTTGACCTGCCAGTGTGGGGAGGCGAAAATGTAGTCCAGCCCGTACCCCGGCCGGTAGGAAGGGAAGGTTACATATCGGTCCGTAATTAAATCGCCTGTATTCTGCATTTCTTCCTGCAGGGGTAAAAATTCCGCTGAATCCTTGCCGGCATTAAAATCCCCCGCCAGTATATACGGTATTGTTAAAGTATTGGCTATGTGCAGTATTTCTTTAACCTGCTCCATGCGATCGGCGGAAGACAGTCCCAGGTGAGTGCAGAGAAAATAGAATTTGCTACGTCTGCCGGGAGGGCATAGTAGTGTTTTTAGTAAACCTCTTTTTTCACCCTGCCCGGAGAGTGGGATGTTTTGACCAGTGATGGGGTAGCGGCTCAATATAGCGTTGCCGTAACGGCATCCGCCCGGCCATTTAACGTTGGCTCCAAATAAATAATGCATGCCCAGCATCTTCCCCAGGCGCCGCGCCTGGGGAGAAAAAAAGCTGCGCGGCATAAGGAAATCCACTTCCTGCAAGGCCACCAGAAGCGCGCCGGAATATTTAATTACTTCCCCGGTACGTTTAATATCCGCTATGTCCCGGGAGTTGGCGCCGTGGTGTATGTTGTAAGTAAGTATGCTGGTAGTAAAAGACATACGTAATATCCTCCCCTGGGAGGCCCTTCCCAGAATTCAGATCTTTTGTATAACATATTATGAGCGGGCTGTATTTTTTGCCCGGCGGGCGCCATGCCGCTAGAGACATCGCCGGGGGCTGGGCGCTGTTACACCGGAAGCCTTCCCTGTGATATAATAACTTCCATGTAGCAGCGAATATTGTGGGTGGGTGGTTGTTATGGCACGTTTAATACTGGCCCTGGAAACGTCATGCGACGAAACTTCGGCGGCGATACTACAAGACGGCACGGAAATACTTTCTAACATAATATCGTCCCAAATTGATGTACATAAAAAATTCGGCGGGGTCGTGCCTGAGGTAGCGTCACGCAAACACCTGGAGCTCATTAACGGTGTTATAAAAGAGGCTCTGGAGCAGGCTGGCACTGATTTCTCACGACTTAACGCGGTGGCGGTAACCTATGGCCCCGGTCTGGTAGGGGCGCTGCTGGTGGGAGTAGCCGCGGCGAAGGCCATTGCCTACGCCCAGGATATACCCCTGCTGGGGGTAAACCACCTGGAAGGACATCTCTACGCCAATTTTTTAGTAGAGCCTGGCCTGGAGTTCCCACTGTTGTGCCTGGTGGTGAGCGGAGGGCACACCGATTTGGTGGTGATGTCCGGGCATGGAAGCTACCAAGTGGTGGGAAGGACCAGGGATGACGCCGCCGGCGAAGCCTTTGACAAGGTAGCCCGTACCCTGGAGCTGGGCTATCCCGGCGGTCCCCTGATTGACAGGCTGGCTACACAGGGGGATGAGGATGCCGTGGTGCTGCCCCGGGCTTATCTGGAGAAAGGCAGCCTTGATTTCAGCTTTAGTGGGTTGAAATCCGCCGTGATTAATTACCGTCACCGGTCATTGCAGCGGGGGGAAGAAATTGACCGGGCCGACCTGGCAGCAAGTTTTCAGCGGGCGGTGGTGGATGTGCTGGTGGATAAAACCCTGGAGGCCGCCGTTCGTTTCGACGTCCAGACGGTGCTGCTGGCCGGTGGGGTGGCGGCAAACCGCCGCCTGCGGGATGCCCTGGCTCTGGGGTGTAGTGCCCGGGGACTGCGCCTGGTTATTCCACCTCCTGTTTTGTGTACTGACAATGCGGCAATGATTGCCTGTGCCTCCTACTATAAATTTTTACGGGGAGATTTTGCCCCACTTACCCTTAATGCTGTGCCCGGATTGAAGCTGGGTGAGGAAAAATATTGACGTATGCTGGTGAAATGTTGTCAGTACTGGTTTGGGAGTTTTATCCACAACATTAAATTACCAAATATTTACAGCATATAACCTGTACTTAATAGATTTTATCAGTATTTGCAAGGGTTAGCGGGAATTTTTGCACTGAACCTACCTTGCCCGGAAAGACTGTTCTGTGGAATTAAGCCTGTGGATAATGTTGATAAGTCTGTTAATAACTTATTTATAGGGATCTATCCTGTGGGTGAAATTGTGAAGCAAAATATGTCGAAAAAACGGCAAAACGATTTATTAATGTATAGTGCGGCACAGAGCAACATATTGCCCCTGACTTCGACCTGTAACGTGCGTTGTATTTTCTGCAGCCATCGCCAAAATCCGCCGGATGTTGATTCCCGCAGTATTTCCCCGGTTGCCGTGCAAGATGTTGAGAATATGCTTTTATTTATTGATCCCAGCTTACCACTTGTAATTGGCGAGTCCGTAACCCGGATTATGGAGGGGGAGCCTTTCACACACCCCCGTATCAGGGAAATCCTCAGCCTAATCAGGAAATGCTTTCCCCGGACCCTGATCAAAATTACCACCAATGGCACTTTGCTTGAGCCAGAGCTGGTGGAATTTTTATCCTCCCTGGGTAAGTTGGAAATAACCCTGTCCCTGAACAGTGCTGCTCCCGAAAACCGGTCTATATTAATGCATGATTCTCTGGCCGGGGTGGCGGTGGGGGCGCCTGAGCTGTTGTACAGGTGCAGGGTGGAGTTCCACGGCAGTATGGTGGCCATGCCCCATGTTACCGGCTGGGAAGACATGGCGCGGACGGTCCGGGCACTGGACCGGTACGGTGCCCGGTCGGTGAGGATTTTTTTGCCGGGGCACACCCGTTACGCCCCGCCCGGTTGTCAAATACCCGGCAATCTTTATGATGAGCTGGCTAGATTTGTAGAGCGAATTAAAAAAGATGTTGCGGTTCCGGTCACAGTTGAACCGCCCGGGCTGTCGGATCTGATGGCCAGGGTGGCCGGTGTGGTGCCTGACTCACCGGCGGCCCTGGTAGGGATAAAGCCCGGTGACATTATTGAGTCGGTAAACGGCAAATCTCCAGCGTGCCGGGTAGACGCCTTCAAAAAGGTATTGAAAGCGGAGAGCCCTGAAATAACCATATCCCGAAAAGGCCAGACAATGAGTCTGGTGCTGGGCAAGAACCCCGGAGCATTTTCGGGGCTGGTGATGGATTATGATTTGGAGCCGGGGGTTGTGCAACGTATCGGCAGGGTGGTCGAAAGGCATCGCAACCGGAAGCCCCTGCTGCTGACATCGGAACTGGGATTCAGTATTATGGCTGCGGGGCTGCACAAATTTCTTCCCGGGGAAGACATACCAATGCTGGCGGTCAAAAACGATTTTTTCGGGGGTTCCATAGGCTGCGCCGGCCTTCTAACGGTGAGCGACATGATCAAAGCCGTGGAGTTATACGCCGGGGCAACGGGTTTGTTAATCCTTCCCGCCATTGCCTTTGACCCTGAGGGGCGTGACATTACCGGACGCAGTTATCTGGAACTGCCCGAAAGATTTCCAGTAGTCGTGGAAATGATTAATTAATCATTGGATCAGGATTCTGGACGGGAAAGAGGTTTATGCATTATAGTCTGATTTTTGGAGGAATTGTGATGACCAAGGGCGAATTAAGAAAAGATGTTTTAAAACAAAGGGCAGCCATGTTACTTGCCCAGGTAGAGGAAAAAAGTGCCGCGATAATAAAAAGGATAGTCTGTCTTGAAGAATATATTCAGGCCAGGATAATAATGGCTTATGTGGATTTCCGCAACGAGGTGCGGACCGGTGCCCTGATTGAGCACTGCCTTGGCAGCGGCAAACGGGTGGCCGTTCCCATCACCGATATTACCAATAAACTTTTGACTCCCTCGGAAATAATGCACTACCCGGAGGATTTGGCTCCCGGAGCCTGGGGCATATTGGAGCCCGCTCCCGGCTGTATCAGGCCTGTGGATCCCCGGGAACTGAACATGGTGATCATTCCGGGGGTGGCCTTTGACCTTAATGGTGAACGGCTGGGTTACGGAGGAGGTTTTTATGACCGGTTTTTGCCCCGGACCAGGCCGGGTACGATTTTTGTCGCTTTAGCTTTTGAACTGCAAATAAAGGAAAACGTTTTTCCGGGGCCTCATGACTGCCCGATGCACATACTGGTTACCGAGGAAAGGGTAATAAAGTTTAGTTGATTAATTTTTGATGGTTCGGGTGGGGAACGCTCTCAATATTTTCCGGCTGTTCGGGGGTGGACTGCCGGGAGGGGCTCGCCGGGGCCTTCATTGGGTATTTATAAAAGCGGGGAGAGAACTGAGAGGAGGGTTTTAATTTGTCATGTCAATGCGGTCACAACGATGATGCTACCAAACAGGAAGCGTTGCAAAAAGCGCTGGACAAGTACAGAGTAGTGAAAGGCGGCCTGATACCTCTCTTGCAGGAAGCCCAGGAGATATACGGGTACCTGCCCAAAGAGGTCATGCAGCAGATTTCCAGGGGGATGGGCATTCCGTTCAGCAAAACATACGGAGTGGTTACTTTCTATGCCCAGTTCCACTTAAAGCCACGGGGGCGCAATATTATTCGCGTCTGCCAGGGCACGGCCTGCCACGTAAGGGGAGCCTCCAAGGTATTTGACGGGGTATCCAAAAAACTGGGCGTGGGTAAAAACGGGACTACTGGTGATTTACGCTATACACTGGAAACAGTGGCCTGCCTGGGTGCCTGCGGACTGGCCCCGGTAATGATGGTTAATGATGATACACACGGCCGCCTTACCCCGGACAAGGCCGTAAGTACGCTGGAAAAGTACGAATAGGAAGGAGGCCGTGAGAAATGGAAAACCTTATGGATAAATGTTGCGACAAATGTACACACGCACCGGCTACTCCCTGTAAAGATTATATTAAGTGCCGTAAAGAGGGCCCCATTTGCCACCAGGATGAAACCTGCAGACAGAAAAGACAGGATTTCCTGGCTGCTATTAATCTTTCCGAGGGTAGCGCAAATCTACAGGTGCTGATTTGCGCCGGTACCGGCTGCGCCTCTTCAGGGTCCGGCAAACTGGTTAAAAAACTGGAAGACGAACTGGCGGCCAACGGGCTGGCTGATCAAGTACAGATAAAAATCACCGGCTGCCACGGCTTTTGCGAGCAGGGCCCGCTGATGATCGTGGAGCCCAGGAAAACATTTTATACCAGGGTGGCAGAGGAAGACGTGGCAGAAATTGTGGCCAGCGACCTGATCAAGGGCGAAGTAGTGGAGCGGCTGCTGTTCAAAGATCCCAACACCGGGGAAGCTGCCAAAACCTACGAGACGGTACCCTTTTATGCCCGCCAGAAGCGTCTGGTGCTGCATAACTGCGGCCATATCAACCCGGAGGCTTTATCCGACTATATCGCCAATGACGGCTACGCAGGATTTGCCAGGGCTTTGTTTGAACTGACACCTGATCAGGTGGTTGATGAGGTAAAAACATCCGGCCTGCGGGGCAGGGGCGGCGGCGGTTTCCCGACAGGAATGAAATGGGGTTTTGTACGCCAGGCCCAGGGTGACAAAAAATATGTGGTGTGCAATGCTGACGAGGGCGACCCCGGCGCGTTCATGGACCGCAGTGTGCTGGAGGGCGATCCCCACGCGGTGCTGGAGGGCATGATGACCTGCGGCTACGCCGTGGGCGCCGACGAGGGTTACATTTACGTGCGGGCCGAGTACCCGCTGGCCATTCAACGGCTGAAAATAGCCATCGCCCAGGCCGAGGAACGCGGCATAATAGGCGATAATATAATGAATTCCGGTTTCAATTTCCATCTTAAGATCAAAGCCGGCGCCGGCGCCTTTGTGTGCGGCGAGGAAACCGCTCTGCTCACCTCCATTGAGGGCAACCGGGGCATGCCCAGGGTAAGGCCTCCCTTCCCGGCCAACAGCGGTCTGTGGGCCAAACCAACCTGTCTGAACAACGTTGAAACCTTCGCCAATGTGCCGCAAATTTTGCGTAACGGCGGCTCCTGGTATGCAGCCATGGGTACCGAAAAGAGCAAGGGCACCAAAATTTTCGCTCTCACCGGTAAAGTGAACAATACCGGTTTGGTAGAAGTTCCCATGGGAATAAGTATGAGGGAAATCATTTTTGACATCGGCGGCGGTATTCAGGGCGGCAAAAAGTTCAAGGCCGTGCAAATAGGCGGACCCTCCGGCGGTTGTCTGCCAGATGAGCTTTTGGACCGGCCGGTGGATTACGATTCCCTTATCTCGGTGGGGGCCATGATGGGTTCCGGCGGTCTTGTGGTCATGGACGAAACCACCTGCATGGTGGATGTGGCCAGATTCTTCCTTACCTTTACCCAGTCGGAATCCTGCGGCAAGTGCACCCCCTGCCGGGAGGGCACCACCAGGATGCTGGAAATACTCACCCGTATTTGCAACGGGGAAGGCAAAATGGAAGATATTGATACCCTGGAAAGGCTGGGCCGGGTAGTTAAAAACACTGCCCTGTGCGGTCTGGGACAGACCTGCCCCAACCCCATATTGTCAACCCTGCGTTTCTTTAAAGACGAATATATTGCCCATATTCAGGATAAACGCTGCCCTGCGGGGAACTGTGCCGCCTTGCTTACCTACCGGATCAACCCGGAAAAATGTAAGGGCTGCGGCAAATGCCTAAGGAGCTGCCCGGCCGGGGCTATCACCGGTGAGAAAAAGATGCCCCACGTGATCGACGTGGCCAAGTGCATCAAATGCGGAAGCTGCCTGATGGGATGTAAATTTGAAGCCATTGAAAAGGTTTAATGCTGGGAGGTGTGTGTAAGTGGCGAATGTCACGCTAACCATAAACGGGGTTAAAGTAACCGTGACCAAGGGTACTACCGTACTGAAGGCGGCCACCGAAGCAGGATTTTTCATCCCTATTTTCTGCCACACCCCGGAACTAACCGGCTTCGGGGCATGCCGGATTTGCGTGGTGGAGATACAGGGCATGCGCAACCTGCCTGCTTCCTGTGTTACCGAGGCTACCGAGGGAATGGTGGTGCAGACCGAATCCCCGGCTGTGGTGGAAGCCCGTAAAACAATACTGGAACTTATCCTGGCCAACCATCCCCAGGATTGCCTTACCTGCGAGAAGAACGGCAACTGTCTTTTACAGGATTATGCCTTCCGCTACGGCGTGAAGGGGCCGGGGTTTGAGGGGCAAAGGCACTCTTTTAGTATTGACGACAGCAACCCGTATATAATAAGGGATTTAAATAAATGCATATTGTGCGGCAGGTGTGTGCGCACCTGTGCCCAGGTGAAAGACCGGGCGGTGATTGATTACGCCTTCCGGGGATTCAACACCAAGATTGCAGCTCCCATGGATACTCCCCTGGGTGAGTCGGACTGCGTTTACTGCGGACGCTGCGTGGCGGTATGCCCGGTGGGCGCGCTTTCCTACAAGCGTCTGTCCGGTCAGGGCAGGGTCTGGGAGATGGAGAAAAAGCCTGTTACCTGCACTTTCTGTGACAGCGGCTGCGAGTTTGACCTTGTTTCCAAAAACGGCAAGGTTATCGGCGTAGCGGCGAAGGCCCCCGGCCCGGGCCGTCCCCTCTGCCTGAAAGGACGCCTGGGGCTGGAACTGCTGTACTGTGATCAGCCTCAGGCTCCGCAGTTGAAAAAGGACGGGGAGTTCACGGAGGTTCCCTGGGCGGAGGCCTTGGGGCTGGAAGGTGTGCTGGATAAAATTAAGAAGGTGGAGAACAAGCAGTAGTTATCGGGTTCATGATGCCTGGTGTCACCGGGATTTTCCGGTTTTTCGTTTTACCGGTCCCGGTGAACAAATGGTGTCGTACACCCTTTTGAATAAGGAAAGGAGGTTAATTGGTGGCTGAAGTAAATTTAACCATTAACGGTCAGCAGGTCACCGTTCCTCAGGGCAACACCATACTTGAAGCGGCCCAAAAAATGGGCGTTTTTATACCTACCCTGTGCTATGACCCGGAGCTTACCATTGACGGCTCCTGCCGCATGTGCGTGGTGGAGGTAAAGGGTGCCAGAGCTTTAATGATATCCTGCGCCACCGCTGCTACCGAGGGCATGGTGGTGGAGACTGAGTCGCCGGCTGTAATTGAAGCCAGAAAAACCATATTGGAACTGTTGCTGGCCAATCACCCCTTGGACTGCCTTACCTGCGGCAGAAACGGAGACTGCCGTTTGCAAGACTATGCCTATAGGTATGGGGTGAGGGAAGGCGGCTTCGTAGGGGCCATGCACCAGTACCCTATCGAAGACGATAATCCCTTCATTGTCAGGGATATGAATAAATGCATACTCTGCGGCAAATGTGTCCGGGCCTGCGCCCAGATTCAGGGGAACAATGTGGTGGACTATACCTACCGGGGGTTCGACACCAAAATAGCTCCCGCCATGGATACCACCCTGGCCGGTTCCGACTGCGTTTTCTGCGGCAACTGCGTGGCGGTTTGCCCGGTGGGAGCATTGCAGGAAAAGGTTTTGCGGTCCAAGGCACGTACCTGGGAAATCAAAAAGGTGCGTACCACCTGCCCATACTGCGGCACCGGCTGTAATTTCGATCTCAATGTCAAGGACGGTAAAGTAGTGGGAGTAACCTCCTGCGACGGGGATGTCAATGGCCGGGCCCTTTGTGTGAAGGGCCGCTTCGGCTATGGTTTTATCCACCACCCGGACCGGCTGGCTAAACCGCTGATTAAAAAGAACGGCCAGTTTGCGGAAGCCTCCTGGGAGGAGGCCCTTGGCTTGGTGGCGGAGAAACTTGGAAGTATCAGGGATAATAACGGTGCTGATGCCCTGGCGGTATTGAGCTCCGCCCGCTGCACCAATGAAGAAAACTATTTGTTGAGCAAATTAACCCGCGCGGTGTTCGGTACCAATAATATTGACCACTGCGCCCGTCTCTGACACGCTCCTACTGTCGCCGGTCTGGCGACGGCATTTGGAAGCGGGGCTATGACCAATCCCATCGGGGATGTGGCCGGGGCCGACTTTATATTTGCCATTGGCACAAACACTACAGAATCGCACCCCATTATCGGGCTACAGGTGAAAAAGGCCGTCAGGGGAGGTTCCACACTGGTGGTGGCGGACCCCCGCAGGACTGAAGTGGCCGAACTGGCTAATGTTCATCTTCAGATTAAATCGGGCTCCGATATTGCCCTGCTAAACGGCATGGCTAATGTGATTATAGCCGAGGATTTATACAACAAGGAATTTGTGGCGGAAAGAACCGAGGACTTTGAGGCCTTTAAGGCAGCCGTGGGAAAATATACACCTGAATATGTAGAGGGAATTACCGGCATTGCAGCTGCTACCCTGAGGGAAGTGGCCCGGGGCTACGCTACGGCTAAAAATGCCACCATACTTTATACTATGGGTATCACCCAGCACATCTGCGGTACACACAATGTGTTGGCGGTGGCCAATCTGTCCATGCTCTGCGGTCATATCGGCAAGCCCAACAGCGGGGTCAACCCCTTGCGGGGCCAGAACAATGTCCAGGGAGCCTGCGATATGGGTGCCCTGCCGGCGGTGTTTACCGGCTATCAGGGTGTGGGGCTGGATGATGTCAGGGCCAGGTTTGCTGCAGCTTGGGGAGTTGAGAGCCTGCCGGCCAAACCTGGCATAACCGTAGGCGAAATGCTGGAGGGTGCTTCCCACGGTACTATTAAAGGCATGTATATAATGGGCGAGAACCCGGTGCTGTCCGATCCGGACGCAAACCATGTGGTTCACGCTCTGAATAAGCTGGATTTTCTGGTGGTGCAGGACATTTTCCTTACCGAAACCGCCCAACTGGCGGATGTGGTGCTGCCGGCGGCTAGCTTTGCTGAAAAGGACGGCACCTTCTCCAATACCGAGAGGCGGGTACAGAGGGTGCGCAAGGCTGTCGAGCCTGTGGGCGAAGCCAGACCGGATTGGCAGATTTTATGCCAGGTAGCTACCGCCATGGGTTATCCCATGAGTTATAACTCGGCGGCGGAGGTTATGCAGGAAATAGCGTCCCTTACCCCGTCCTACGCCGGTATATCCTATGAGCGGCTGGAGCAGGGGGGAATTCAGTGGCCCTGCCCCAACCCGGAACATCCCGGCACACCGGTATTGCACGTAGGCAAATTTTCCCGGGGCATGGGCAAGTTCAGCCCTGTGGAATATGTGGCACCGGCGGAAATGCCGGATGAACAGTACCCGCTGGTGCTCAGCACCGGCCGTAGGCGTGTTCATTATCATACCGGCACCATGACCATGCGCACCGGGGCGCTGGAAGTGCATTACGGCACCGAGTACCTGGAGATAAACTCCGCCGATGCCGTGAAGTTGGGAATAGCTGATGGGGATAAGGTGAGGGTTACCTCCCGCCGGGGCAGCGTGGAACTCGGCGCCAGTATAACCGATGTGGTTCCCGAGGGACTGGTGTTTACCTCCTTCCATTTCCCGGAGGTAGCCATCAACAAGCTAACCAACCCAGCCCGGGACAGCATCGCCAAAATACCGGAGTTTAAAGTCTGCGCCGTCAAGGTCGAGAAAACAGCATAAAACCATTGTTAATTAAAGCTGCCCCGGTCAATGCCGGGGCAGCTTTTTGCGTGGAATAATCTTAAAGCTAAAATCTCCAGAGGTTTATCGCAAGGGTACGGGTGTTGCTGTGTGGAATAGTTTGGTTTTATCATTTTTTTGCTAATGTATATAATATTTGTAATATGCAGTAATAGTTTTCCCTTATGCTTCCAAGCTAATTATCTATGAAACAGGCGACTTATTTGTTAGCCATTTTGTCACTTCAGCCAAAACTAAGCCATAGATAGAAGCTCCAATAAAGTCCGATAACGTAGTTTTTATTGGCATATTTTCTAATCCCTCTAGTTGTAACACGAGATCAAGGGAATAAATGATTAAAAAAACTGAAGTACCAAATAACCATCCCTTAAAAAGAAGGTTTTTACTAGTAACCTGAGGGATTAAATAGACAAAAATTGTACCAGTAATACCACCAAAAATTAAATGAACTAATATTGCCCAAATCATCTGAAAAGAATTAAAGGGCGGTGCATGGTTAAACATTATTATTCCGAGCCAGTCCGGGTAACGTAATGTGCTAAGTTTAAAGGCATATGCTATAAAACCATAGATATTCGTAACGATAGCTGCAATCATTCCCGCCACGAATCCTCTGGTTAACCTATCCCCCAAATTCATATTAAGAACCCCCATGAATTTTATAAGTAAAGTATACCCATAGGCGGGATGAATATACAAAAAGCTGGGGGTAGTGGTAGAGCTTTATCTACTATTGCACATTTTATTTGTAGTTCGACATAATTTTCAGGACATATTTTCAATATTTGACCTATAATAAATTTGCTTATCATGGGAATTCATGTTAGGAAATCTATTTAATATAACTGGTTCCCTGACCAGAGAAGAAACTGGAGCAGCAAAATGCCGGTTAACACATATGCATTATTTTGCCGGAACCTGATCGCGGGATACTCATCCCGTACGGATACGGTACGTCGGCAGCGGTGAATTTGTTGGTCTGATCGGGAGTAACGGGGCTGGCAAGAGCACCACCATCGATTCATCATCTTACACTTGCTGAGAAGAAAACGTGTTTTTCATTTTCCATCAACCTCTAGTTAATCAGTATTTCTATCGTCCTTACTATATGTTTGGACGTAATAATATATTGATTGTTCCATTAAATAAACATGTTTCTGAAATTTTCCGGGTTGGTATTATTGGGTCTAATAGAGGTTTCGAATCGTAGTTATTGCTGAATATTTTATTTGAAATGCGTCACGACGCACACCAGCATAGTGACCGATGGAACACTCCGTTCGCTTTAAATCTGAAAAATATGATATAATTAGTTCGCAAATAATAAAACTTTAATCCCAAGTTGAGATAAGTAAGGAGGATAATCCATGTATATTCTTCTGGTAAAGTACGTACAGCCTTTGGAACAAATTGATCAATTATTAGAAGCACATATTGAGTTTTTGGACAAGTATTATAAAGGTTCTAAGTTTATCTTTTCAGGTAGAAGAAATCCAAGAGTAGGTGGTGTCATTTTGGCGAATGTTAATAATGAATCTGAATTAAAACAGATAATTAGCGAAGATCCATTTGTATTTCACGAGGTAGCTGAATATGATATAATTGAATTCACCCCAACAAAATAATTGTTAAAACAATCTAAGTTATTTCTTTATAGTTGCTTACCAACCCCTAAAGCCGCCTGATATAGCCACTCCTAGCCAAGTTCTTAAGAGTCAATTCTATGAGAATTCAATTGGCTCTTTTTTTAAAAACTTTGCTGCATACTTTTAACATACTCTGCGGTAAATATAATTTGGTACTATCATATAATCCTATCTCAAGAGACATGTACGGAGAGCGTTTTATCAGTTTGTACCTTGGTTAGACCATCCCAGTCAGGCGGTTCAGTAAAGATTCCATCAGCCGGTTTAGTTTTTCTATATGTTTAAATCCCGCCGTGATTTCTTCCGGGGTCTGGGTGTAGTTGCCTTCTACTATTTCATCCCCACAGTTTTGGGTTAGTGCAGCAATACTGTTGTCAGAACTTTCCAGGTGAAACTGCAGCCCGATGACTCTCTTCTCATATTCAAAAGCCTGGTTGGGGCAGGCCTTGCTTTCTGCGGTGCGTACAGCTCCAGCAGGAATGTCAAAGGTGTCACCGTGCCAGTGGAAGGCGGTAAACCTTTCGGGCAAGCCGTTAAAAACAGCAGTGTTTTTTGCCTCCGGGGTGAGGGAGACGGGATGCCAGCCTATTTCCCGGTAGGAGTTTTTATACACCCTGGCTCCCAGTACATCGGCAATGAGCTGTGCCCCCAGGCAGATGCCCAGCACAGCTTTTTTTGACGTGATAGCTTTTTCGATATATTTTTTCTCTTTTGCTAGCCAGGAGTATTTATCCTCTTCGTAAATATTCATAGGACCGCCCATGACGACCAGCATATCAAAATCCATATCCGCCGCCGGGATTTCCCCGGCAAAGAGTTTCGTTCCAGCCATTTCGTTCCCGTTTACCTTTATCCAGTTTTCTATATACGCAATACCCTCGAAGGGAACGTGCTGTAAATAATGAATTTTCAAATGCGGCACTCCTTTCGACTTTTCTGCCCTGCTTTACTATTTTATTATAAATCGGCAGGAGCAGTAAACTGAAGTTGTTTTAAGGTTAAGATGCATTTTAACCTCCGGAGGCCAGCAGTGTTCCGGCACGGAAAACCTCCTCCAGGGCCTCCGGATTGCCCTTTATATCCCCTATTTTATCCGTAAGGGGATAGCAATAGCTGTTATCCCACTGAATATCAAGCATTTTAAGAAAATAGCGGGCTGTCCTTAGTGCGCCGTCAAAAACCCCGGGTAAATTGGTGCCGGCTGCGGAAATGTAGATGCCCCGGCGGGGTGGACGCAGATGGCTGTCCTGTATAACCGGTTCCTTTAAAACATAGCGGGTGACCCAGAACTGCTGGCTGCGGTCAACTAGGGCTTTGGCCTGGGCGTTCATGCCCATGGAGAAAATGGGTGCGGCCATGATGATGCGGTCGGCCTCCAGTATTTTGGTAAATATAGCAGCTGCGCCGTCCTTTACCACGCATTTGCCGTTTGTAAAGCACCCATCGCAGGCCCGGCAGGGTGCAACACTGAAATCTACTAGCCTCACCACTTCCGTGGCGGCCCCGGCTGCTGCCGCACCTTCAATGGCCTTTTCCAGCAATATGGAGGTGTTACCGTTAAGCCTGGGGCTGCAGGCCAGCCCCAGGCACTTTATTTTACCATTATCCATAATTTATTTCCTATCCTGGAAAAATGCCATACTTTTGCCCTGCCTCATGAGCTAAATATATTCTCTACCGGGTTTTGAATTCCTCCATAAATTTGTGCAGGTCGGCTGCTATCCTGCTTAATTCCGCCACCGGGTCGACCAGCTCCTGGCCGGTGGCGCTTTGCTCCCCGGTGGCGGCCCCGGCAATCATTTTCAGCGGTTTTGTCACCGTTAGCCCCAAAAGCCTGATGAAATAGAAAACCAGGGGCAGTAGTTGCCCCCGGGGTTTTATGCGAACGGATTAAGTTTGACATATTGGTGGGTGTTTTCACAACATTTCGCCGATATAATCCAGGATGTCCAGCGCCCGAATAATTCCTATAGCCTTCTTATCCTCAAATACAGGTATGATATTAACATTTTGTGTCATCATTAATTCTATAGCCTTGATAACATCATCATCTCCCTGCAAAAAGGCTTTTACCAGGGGCCGTGCAGATTGTCCAACCTTGGTTACTGTATACTGCTCTAGCGGTGTCCTGTGGTAAAAGAAAGCCCAGGATAGGGTAAACAGTTCCGTGTTATCGTAAAGCATTCGGTTTCTTTTAATGGTGTTGAGGATATCCCGCACAGTTAATATGGCAACCAGTTGCTCTTCGTTACCGACTTTTTTGGTCCTGCTGAAAACCATCAGTGAACGGTACTCTTTTCCCTCTCCCAGAATGGACTTCATTTTTTTGATCGCGTCTTTTAGAGTGTCATCTTCATATACTACGGGGTATTCGAAGATGGGTAGCATTAGCTCACGGACTTTTTTTGTTCCTGGCATGACTTTGACACCTCCCGCTTCTATTTTGTATAAATATATTTGTCCCTTGTTTGTAATTTCCTTCACGAGTATAAAATTTAATAATATTTTTTCCAGAATTATTATTGCCTGACCTCATCCCACCCGGACGGACTGGAAAGGGTGGCGGAGGATAAAGGCTTTTTAGAGAAGAGTGAGGGTAAGCTTGCCGTTACCTCGCAGATACCGGACTATCTTTTCCCGGGTATCAAAAATGAATCCGTGGCCACTGCCGCTGCCGGTATTGCCGGTACTCTGTTCACCTTTGGGGTGCTGTACGGTGTGGCCAGGCTGGCGGGGAAAAAGAGGGCCGGAAATTCATAATCCTGCTGTTATTTGTATCGGTTGACAATGGTAAACAGTGCCAAACCAGCTCGTTTAGCACAAGACTCCCTGCCGGGTAGGCAGGGAGTCTTGTTATCTGCTTTAGCAAGTTCGAAACGTAGTTTCGAACATAAAACCACCCGTTATACGGGTGGAGACAAAGAATTATAGTTATAGAAAAAGAAATTCACCTTCCGCTATAATGATGATTGTTCAAGCCATCATAAAGCAAAAAGGAAGGAGAATTTCTATGGATAAAAGTTTAGCACACACAAAATGGATGTGCAAATACCACATCGTATTTACACCGAAGTACAGGAGGCAGGTAATATATAAGCGGATTAAGTCAGATATAACAAAGATAATTAAGGATCTTTGTAAGTATAAAGGTGTAGAAATAATAGAAGGACACGCAATGCCGGATCATATCCATCTGCTGCTATCAATTCCACCGAAAATGAGCGTGTCAAGTTTCATGGGGTATTTGAAGGGAAAAAGCGCGATGATGATATTTGACCGACATGCCAATTTGAAGTATAAGTTTGGGAATCGGCATTTTTGGGCGACAGGGTATTATGTAAGTACAGTAGGGTTAAATGAAGCAACCATAGCAAAATATGTAAGAGAACAGGAGCTGCACGATCAGATGGTGGATAAGGTAAGTGTCAAAGAATTGGAAGACCCCTTCAGGGGTTAGCCAGGTAATAAATGCTGAGTGGCTTGACCGAAGTTCAAGCCAGCACCTTTAGGTGCCGGCTTGTAATAAGCCCTTATAGGGCTAGAGCAGGCCACCCGTTTTACGGGTGGTCCTGACTAGCGGAGTTATTTAGGGAAGCGCCAAACGATTATATTTTTTACGGCGCTATCCTCTTCTTTAGCGTTTTCCCAAGCGTTTTCATCCTCTGCTGTGATCTCGTCAGTAGGATCATCCGGCGGAGTTTCTTCCCGGGGCGCATCTGTTTCCGATGCCTGTTCTTCCATAATCTCTTCATCTTCTACCTGTGTTTCCTCAGGGAGGTATTCTTCCGGGGGTTCCTCTTCCTGCACTGTTACCTCCTGTGTAACTTCTTCATCTGTTACCTCTTCCCGGGCCGTTTCTTCCAGTGTTACTTCTTCATGCGTAATTACTCCTTGTGGCAGGCTTGCCATTAAGGCGTTGATTAACTCTTCCGGAACCGGGAAATCCTCTTTAGAAGCCGCTAAGATATCATCATTGCCGGTGGCAGCGCCCTCTTCTACAGGTGCCTGGGTATTTGCGGTTCCGTTTATTTCAGGGCTTGCTCCGGTCGTATATGCGGGAGGGATTGTTTCATTCTCTGTAGTTGTAAGTGCCTCCTGTTCCTGATTATCCTCCTGTTCCTGATTATCCTCCTGTTCCTGATTATCCTCCTGGTCCGGCTGGCCTTCGTGAATTTTCAGAATATCGGCAGGCCATTTCACGTTTTCGTCAGTATCTTCAGCCAATGGAGGTTCCCCCGCCACATTATCCTGCACTGTGCTTATTACTCCTCCGGTTTCTGTTTCCCCTTGACAATTCTCTCCGGAGCCGGTGACGGTATCCGGCGCTGCAGTCTCCTGCGCTTCTGCAGCGCTTTCGCTGGCCTTCTCTTCTTCCAGTGCAGGTAAATTCTCGCTGACCTCTGTCGTGCTTAAATATTCTTCGGCGTCTGTTTCTTCCTTTTTAATTTCGTGAGCCAGGATACGGTACACCTTGCCCCTGGTCATAGCTGCCAGTTCATCAAGAATGGCATCCGTAATAGCGTCCGGATGACCCCATACAAATAGATTCACTCTTCTTCTTCTGGCTATTTCCCGCCTGGTTGCCCCCGGCACGTCTCCGTTATCCGGTACCAGCAGCACCGGCAGTTGCAGGCCTTTCCAGCTGTCATCATCACTGTTCAGCGCGGAGAAAGATATGATCAGCAGGTCTGAAAAAGGATTTCTATAAAAGGCCCTCTCGGCTGCTTTTAAGTACATATCTTTTTCGCTGAGTATGCCCAAATTCTTCAACCCCTTCCCCGGGTATATATTTTTAATATTACTGTATGTTTAAATATGTCAGGCAGTTAATAAATGTATATTCTGCAAGTCGGCGGAATATTAAAGTCTGCCGGCGAGATGTAGCTGTTTATTGTAAAATATATGGCCAGGTGGGAAAAAATTGTTGTGTAAAAGTTTTAGGCCAGACAGGCGCGAGTGATGGCCTTTTTTAAAGGAAAGAGGCCCCGTCTCCCGGGACCTCTTTCCTTTATCTCGCAAAAACTAAGTTCACTCTAAGGGTTCGGAAGGGTAATAACCCCTTCCGAACCCAAGGCTCACTTATATTTGTTTCTCGCTGCCAATCACCTGTTCATTAACCAGTCTGGCTGTTGCCTTACGATAAAGTGCCAGGTATTCCCCGGCTGCCTGCCGCCAGGAGAAATCCATACTCATACATTGTTGGGCCAAACTTTTCCACTTGGCGGGATATTCCCAATATATATGGAGAGCCCGTATGACAGCCTGATACAGGGATAGTCCTTTGTATTCCTTGAAAATGAATCCGTTGCCGCTGCCGTCTGCCGGGTTATAGTCCTGCACTGTATCCGCCAGTCCCCCGGTGGCCCTGACCACCGGGACGGTACCGTAGCGCATAGCGATTAACTGGCTTAACCCGCAGGGTTCAAACCTGGAAGGCATCAGCAGTATGTCTGCCCCGGCATATATTTTTCTGGCCAGAGAATCATTAAAGCCTCTTGAAAATGCTACTTTCAAACCATAGCTGTTTTTCATCCGTTGGAAAATATCTTCATAATACTGTTCTCCGCTGCCCAGGACCACTAGTTGTACATCGTTGTCGAAGAGCGGGCCGGCTATTTCTTCTAGCAAGTTCAGACCTTTTTGTTCTGCCAGCCTGGACACTATCCCCAGTACCGGCACGTTTTTTTGAGGGAGTTCCATTTCCCGCTGCAGTTCGGCTTTATTGGGTAATTTATGCTCAAAAGTCCGGTGGTCATAACTGCTGAGGATATATGGGTCTGTGGCGGGGTTATACACGCTATAGTCAATGCCGTTGACGATGCCGAACAGATCTTTTGACCTCTCCCGCAGGGCGCCGTCTAGTAGTTCCCCGTGCCAGGGTTTTTGTATATCTTTGGCATAGGTTCTGCTTACGGTGTTGAGTATGTCGGCGAAAACTATGCCCATTTTCATGAAACTTACCGTGCCGTAAAATTCCAGCTGTCCGGGGTTGTAGTACTGTTCACCCAAATCAAGGCCATACAATACATCCCGGGGAAAGTTGCCCTGGTATTGTAAATTATGAATGGTAAAAACTGTGGCTGTTCCGGCAAAAAAGGGGTCGGATCGGTAGTGGGTTTTCAGCAAAAAAGGCACCGGACCCGTATGCCAGTCATGGCAGTGAATTACGTCCGGCTGCCAGTCCAGGCGGGGGAGCATTTCCAGTACTGCTCGGCAGAAAAAGAAAAACCTTTCGGCCTCGTCAGCATAACCATATAATCCGTCACGCCCAAAAAAATTATAGTTGGAAACCATGTAAACTGGAATATCCTTCGCTTTTCGTTGTGTTTCTTGCTGCACGGGCTTTGATGTATGTCTTTTCTTCGGCGGCTGGGATGCTTGGATGTAAGTTTGTCTGATAATGCAGGTTTCCAGGCGTTTTTTTAATTGGATCGGGAAATCATACAGATATTCCCCATCCGGGATTTCTTTGTATTGCGGCATGGCCAGCCTTATTTCACAGGCAGAGCGGTTTTCCGGGGCCGCCAGTTCCCGGGGCAGGGAACCGGTTACATCGGCCAGGCCGCCCGTTTTGGCAAAGGGGGTTATTTCTGAGGCTATAATGAGTACTTTCAACCTTTTTTCAGTCATTATGATTGATCTCCCAACTATGCTAATATGAGTATCTATATTTAACTATATTATCAATATACATATTACCAGATAATGTAATCGTCTTTCAATGAAGTCGCTGCCTAATCAGGATTATACTACATTAAACGGCAAGAATATTTATTATGGATATTACAGCAGGATAATAGTTCTTCCCGGCGAAGCATCTGTAATTACTGGAAATCAACAGTTGTTTTACACCTAAGGATATTTACATCTGCCGTAGCATGGTCATTAATAACGGGGGTGAAACGTTGTGGAAACGGAAAAAAGGGTTATAGAGGCAGTCCAGGCGGCTGCCGGGGAAGGCAGGCTGACGTGTGCCCAGGCCAGGAAGCTGGCTGATGAACTGGGTGTTTCTCCCGCCAGGGTGGGGGCAGCCTGTGATCAGTTGAAGATAAAGATAAAAGCCTGCGAGTTGGGTTGTTTCTAAGGAATTGTGGGGGAAATGAATGGCTGAATTGTTTAAAGCCCTGACTGTGGATGAGGCCAGGGAGATGCTGACCCGGCATTTGAACGTGTGTGGCGTGAAAAAGCTAGTCTCCATTACGGAAACCCTGGGCAGGAGAATTGCTGCGGATGTGTTGGCCCCGGAGGATGTGCCGGGATTTGATCGCTCTACCATGGACGGTTTTGCGGTGCTGGCCCGGGATACTTTCGGTGCCTCGGAGGGTCTGCCCGCCTATCTGGATGTGGAGGGAGAAATTTTTATGGGCCGGGAAGCAGCCGGGCCCATCGCCCTTGGCCGGATCTGGCGCATACCTACGGGGGGGATGCTGCCTTCGGGGGCGGATGCGGTGGTTATGGTGGAGCATACCGAAGAACTGGATGATAGGACCATCGGCGTGACCAGGCCTGTGGCGCCCGGAGAAAACATTGTCCGCCGGGGAGAGGATGTAGCGGCTGGAAGTATGGTACTGAGCAGCGGTCAAATCATCCGTCCCCAGGACATGGGACTGTTGGCGGCGGTGGGGGTGCACACCCTGGAGGTTGAGGAACCTTTCAGGGTGACTATAATTTCCACCGGTGACGAGGTGGTGGCGCCGGATCAGACGCCCGGCCCGGGCCAGGTGAGGGATATAAACTCTTACGCCCTGTATGGGCTGGCCAGGCAGTGCGGGGCTTCTCCGGTGCTGGCAGGTGTGGTCAGGGATGATTTTACTGCCTTAAAAGAGGCCATGGATGAGGCTATAGCCACTTCGGAGATGGTTTTGCTTTCCGGCGGCAGTTCGGTGGGCACCAGGGATGTGTCCCTACGGGTAATTGAGTCCATGGGTGAGCCGGGGGTGCTGTTTCATGGCATATCCATAAAACCAGGCAAGCCTACCATCGGTGCTGTGTTGGGTGGTAAGCCCGTTTTCGGTCTGCCCGGCCACCCGGTTTCCGCCATGGTGGTCTTTGCGCTGTTGGTGGAGCCGTTACTCAGGGCGGGGAAGTACCCGTCCAGCGATGTGGAGAGACGACTGGAGTTTCCGCTGCGGGCCAGAATAAACAGAAATGTTCGCTCTGCCGCCGGGAGGGATGATTATATACGGATAATTCTAAAAGAGTTGGCTGGTGAGCTAATCGCTGAACCGGTGCTGGGGAAATCAGGGCTTATTTCCACCATGGTCAAGGCCGACGGGCTGGCACATATTCCCACCGGAATGGAAGGCGTCGAAGCCGGGGAATATGTATGGATTAAACCCTTCTAATACAGCGGGGGAAGCACGAGAACCGTCCCCTTGCTTCCCCTAATTCAACATGCAAGGAGTGACCCCTCAGTGAAAAGGGATGTATATTTATCTGACCGGCCCCTGGAGGAGGCCCAAACCGGTTATATGGAATTGCTGCAGCGGGCCGGGGCACTGAATCCGGGCAGGCCGGAGTTGGTGGAGGTGGAGAAGGCCTCCGGCAGGATAACTGCTGCGCCTGTATACGCCAGGGTTTCCTCCCCCCATTATAACGCTTCGGCCATGGACGGGGTGGCCGTCAGATCCATGGACACTTTTGGCGCTTCGGAAACCTCTCCTAAAAAATTAACCATGAGTGAGTTTGTGCACATGGTTGATACCGGCGACCCCCTGCCCCCGGGCTGTGATGCGGTGATTATGATCGAGGATATTCATTTTGTGGCCGAAGAAGAATTTGAAATAATTGCCGCCGCCTCTCCCTGGCAGCACGTCAGGGTTATCGGGGAGGATGTGGTGGCCACGGAAATGATCCTGCCCGGCAACCACAGGCTGCGCCCGGTGGACCTGGGAGGCATACTGGCCGGCGGGGTAACGGAAATATATGTTTATCCCCGGCCCAGGGTAGCCCTGTTGCCCACCGGCAGTGAGCTGGTGCAGCCAGGCGCCGGGCTTAAGGAAGGGGATATTATTGAATATAACACCAGGGTATTCGGGGCGCTGGTGGAGGAATGGGGAGGTATGCCCATTCGCTATGATATAACTGTGGACGACTACAATCTGCTCAGGGAACGGCTGAAAAGCGCCCTGTCCGGGGCGGATGTTGTATTGATCAACGCCGGTTCCTCCGCCGGCCGGGAGGACTATACCGCTGCACTGATCGCTGAAATGGGCGAGGTATATACTCACGGTGTGGCCATAAAGCCCGGCAAGCCGGTAATCCTCGGACTGGTGGACGGAAAACCGGTGGTGGGCGTGCCGGGTTACCCGGTTTCGGCTGTGCTGGGAATGGATCTGTTCGTGCGGCCCGTAGTATACAGAAAACTGGGCTCGGTTCCGCCCGTCAGACCCAAGGTGGACTGTTTTATATCCCGCAAAATTGTATCGCCCATGGGGGTTGAGGAATTTGTCCGGGTGAAGTTGGGGCGGGTGGGGGAAAAGATCATAGCCACACCCATATCCCGGGGAGCGGGAGTGATCATGTCCATGATCCGGGCGGATGGGATGCTGAGGGTTCCCAGACTGTCCGAAGGGTATAACGCCGGGGATACTGCGCCGGTGGAATTGATGAGATCAATTGAAGAGGTGCGGGAAACTACTGTCGTTATCGGCAGTCATGACATTGCCCTGGACGTGCTGGCCAATTATTTGCGCAAAATACATCCGGAGGCCAGCCTCTCCTCTGCCCATGTGGGTAGCCTGGGCGGTCTGTCAGCCCTTAAGCGGGGAGAGGCCCACTGCGCCGGCACCCACCTGCTGGACCAGGAGACGGGGGATTACAACGTATCCTACATAAAAAGATTGTTATCCGGCCGGGGGATAGTGCTTTTAAACCTGGTTTACCGGGAGCAGGGCTTAATTGTGGCCGAAGGAAATCCCAAAGGTATAACCGGCGTGGGGGATTTAGCCAGGCCGGATATGAGCTATATCAACCGCCAGCGGGGGGCCGGCACCAGAATACTGCTGGACTTCAAATTAAAAGAAGCGGGTATCGACCCTACAATTATTAATGGCTATCAGCGGGAGGAGTATACCCACATGGCGGTGGCTGCGGCGGTGGCCAGCGGTTCAGCGGACGCAGGCATGGGCATCCGGGCCGCGGCGAAGGCTCTGGGGCTGGATTTCGTTAGTGTGGTGGAGGAGCGCTACGACCTTTGTATTCCCGGGGAGTACTGGGATACGCCATATGTCACCAGACTGCTGGAGGTGCTGAAAATGCCGGAATTCCGGGAAGAGGTGCTTTCCCTGGGCGGTTACGATCTCCGGGATTGCGGCAAAATAATGTGGGAAAGCTGATTAGATGAAAGGGGACACACCTGCAATTTATCCAGCCTGCGAAGGAATGTCCCCATGCCTTAGAAGGAGGAAGACTGATGTACAGGGTTGCAGTGGTTACTGCCAGCGACAAAGGCGCCAGGGGCGAGAGAATTGACCAGAGCGCCGGTGTGATTAAAGATATGCTGGCTGGAATTAATTTTGATGTGGTGGCATATAAAATTATTCCGGATGACCTGGATACCATCAGCCAAACATTGATTGATCTGGCCGACCACGGTGGGGTGGAACTGGTGCTGACCACTGGGGGAACGGGTTTCTCCCCCCGGGATAACACCCCGGAGGCCACCCTGGACGTGGTGGAGAGGACGGTGCCGGGCATACCTGAGGCCATGAGGCTGGAAAGTTTGAAAAAGACTTCCAGGGCCATGCTCAGCCGGGCTGTAGCCGGCATCAGGCACAAAACATTGATTATTAACATGCCAGGCAGCCCTAAGGCGGTACGTGAATGCCTGGAGGTAATCATGCCCGTCCTGCCTCATGCCCTGGAAATATTGACGGGCAGGGGAGGGGAATGCGGAAACATATAACAATCCGGACGATTTTCCGTTCGGTTTCAGAAAAAAATGGTATAAAAATTTTTCCCCGGGAGAAAATATTGTTAGAATATGAATATTGTAGAATGATGCCAGCATGATATAGAAGGAGAAATTAAAAGATAAACATTCCTCATTTATGAAAACGGTCCAAAACGGGTTATTTTTTCATGTGTAGATGTTTGCTTTTGATTTTGCCGTTCTATATTATATTATTTGAGTATTAGCACTCGACATGAATGAGTGCTAACAAGAAAGTTAATAATAATAATAAATACTTAAAGGAGGGTTCCTTGTGATCAGACCATTAGGCGAGCGGGTAGTTGTTAAGCCTCTGCCCAGTGAAGAAGTTACCAAAAGCGGTATCGTATTGCCGGACACCGCCAAAGAAAAGCCCCAGGAAGGCGAAGTTGTGGCCGTAGGATCCGGTCGTTTGCTGGACAACGGCTCCAAGGTTGCCATTGATTTGAAAGTTGGCGACAAAGTGCTTTTTTCCAAGTATGCCGGCAACGAAGTTAAAATTAACGAGGTGGAATATCTTATTCTGCGTGAAGCCGACGTCCTGGGCGTAATTGAGTAAAGAATATTCTGGATAAAACCTACATACAAGGAGGTAAATAAAATTGGCTGGTAAAGAAATTATTTTTCGCGAAGATGCCCGGCGCGCCCTGGAAAGAGGCGTAAACGCCCTGGCTGAAGCTGTTAAAGTAACTCTTGGCCCCAAAGGCCGCAATGTTGTGCTGGAGAAAAAATTCGGTTCACCGATGATTACTAATGATGGTGTGACCATCGCCAGGGAAATTGAACTGACCGACCCATTTGAAAACATGGGCGCCCAACTGGTCAAAGAAGTGGCCACCAAAACCAACGACGTGGCCGGAGATGGTACCACCACAGCCACCGTACTGGCCCAGGCCATTGTGCGGGAAGGCCTGAAAAACGTGGCTGCCGGCGCCAACCCCATGATTATCAAAAAGGGTATTGAAAAAGCAGTGGAGAAGGCAGTGGACGCCATTAAAGGCGCGGCCAAGAATGTGGAGAGCAAAGCCGCCATATCCCAGGTAGCTTCTATTTCTGCCAACGATGCTTCCATTGGCGACCTTATCGCTGATGCCATGGAAAAAGTGGGCAAAGACGGTGTAATCACTGTAGAGGAATCCAAGGGTATCGGAACCACCCTGGAAGTAGTGGAAGGCATGAACTTTGACCGGGGCTACATTTCCCCGTACATGATTACCGACACCGACAAAATGGAGGCCAATCTCAGCGATCCATTTATTCTTATCACTGACAAGAAAGTGTCTGCCGTGGCTGACCTGCTTCCTGTGCTGGAGAAGGTTGTGCAGTCCGGCAAGCCTCTGCTGATTATTGCCGAGGATGTTGAAGGGGAAGCCCTGGCCACCCTGGTGCTGAATAAACTGCGCGGCACCTTCCAGTGCGTGGCGGTTAAAGCCCCCGGCTTCGGTGATCGCCGCAAAGCTATGATGGAGGATATTGCCATTCTTACCGGCGGTACTGTGGTAACTGAAGAACTGGGACTCAAACTGGACAAAGCTACTCTGGATATGCTGGGAACAGCTTCCAAAATACGTATAAAGAAAGAAGAAACCATCATCGTGGGCGGCGCTGGCGCCCAGGACAAAATTACCGGTCGGGTTAGCCAGATTAAAAAGCAAATTGAAGAAACTACTTCCGATTTTGACCGGGAAAAGCTGCAGGAACGTCTGGCCAAGCTGGCCGGCGGTGTAGCTGTGATTCAGGTTGGTGCAGCCACCGAAACCGAGTTAAAAGAGAAGAAGCTCCGCATCGAGGATGCGCTGAACGCCACCAGGGCCGCCGTGGAAGAAGGTATCGTTTCCGGTGGTGGTGTGGCTTATGTGCAGGCCGTCAGCTCTCTGAACGATGTCAAGGCTGACAGCCCGGACGAAAAGACCGGTGTAGAGATTGTTCGCCGGGCATTGGAAGAGCCCCTGCGTCAGATTTCTAACAATGCTGGCATGGAAGGCTCCGTGGTGGTGGAAAAAGTTCGCAACGCCGAGTCCGGGGTGGGCTTTAACGCCCTGACAGGGGAATATTCCAACATGATTAACGCTGGTATCGTTGACCCGGCCAAAGTGACCCGTTCTGCATTGCAGAATGCAGCCAGTATCGCGGCCATGATTCTTACCACCGAAACTCTGGTCGCCGATAAGCCTGAAAAGGATAAAGATCCTATGGCAGGCATGGGTGGCATGGGTGGCATGGGTGGCATGGGCGGCATGGGCGGCATGATGTAATTACGGAAATCCTCCTAATAGAAAGGCCCCTGCTACTGGCAGGGGCCTTTCTCCGTTAGTGCTGTTAAATATGTTCATGCAAATGACTAATCAATGGCATAACGTGGCAATTAATCGTCATTATGCATAAAATGTAATATTAAACAATAGGAGGAAAATTTTATGACCACTACTATGCCGGTTGACCCAGCCATTTTCCAAACTACACAGACCCATAATCATGAGTTTCTAGGAAGTACAAAATTGGCAGAGGAATGTGATGAAAGGCATAACCACCGGTTTGCGGGGGTAACCAGCCAGGTTATACCTGTTCCCGGTGGCCATGTACACGAAATATTAGTTAATACAGATTTCTTTGACCACCATCATGAAGTTGGCGTGAGGACCGGTCTGCCAATTGTTGTTAACCCGGAAGACCCTGAACCACAGCAAAAGCATGTGCACTTTGCTGAAGGAAGCACTACCATCGATGATGATCATTGTCATAGATTTATGTTTGCAACGCTGATTCTAGCACCTCTCCTGCCTGAAGAGGATTGTGTTATTGATATTGATGACCCGTGTTAAACTTGTGATTTCAAATTAAGCATCTTTTCTTATTTGCCATCGGTTGCTGTGGGAACCGGTAGTCAGCGGGTCAGGAAAAACAGGCCGAAAAGCATGGAGGATACGATCAAAATGATGGGATGTATTTTAAAGTAAAAAAGCAATACTAGGGCAAGCAGTGCAATTACCCAGGTTACCGGGATGGGAAAAGATTTCAGTCCCATTTCCCATGACGTTTGTATCAGCAAAACAACAACTACTGGCCGGACGGCTTTGAGCATCCCTGTCATCTGAGGAGTGTCCTTGTATTTAAAATATAATCCCGCCAGCGCCAGCATGGCAACGGCTGTTGGTACCACCGTACCTATCAGGGCCGCCAGCGCCCCCCCGAGACCGGCTATTTTATAGCCCACGTAGGCGGCCATTTTGGTGGCGATTGGTCCGGGCAGGGCATTGCCCATGGCCAGGGCATCGGTGAATTCCTCAGTGCTCAGCCATTTAAAATTATCCACCACTTCCTGCTGGATTAGCGGAATAACGCTGGGACCTCCGCCGAAACCAAAAATATTGGCTCTTCCAAAGGCCAGGAAAAGCTGCCAGAGTGCAAGGGATACAGGGATTATAGCCGCAGCGGCGGCAACTGCCGAAAATTTTTTTGGTCGGGGTGTTTTTTTATCCCCGGCACCGTTTTGGTATGCCACAGTGCAACACCTTCTATTTAAATTACGTCTTTGATAGTATAAAATTTTTTCTGTTTAGCATCAAGTAAAATGTATATTATGAGTGCTCTCTTGACTCTCTTTTAAGGTCAGGGGACACACCTTCTTGGTTGTCTAAATTCCTTACTTCTTAACAAATTCACGAAGGGATGTCCCCAACTTAAGTGGAATACTGAGATCGGGTTGCAACTGGACAGGATGTCTTAGCATTTGCATACTTTTCAAGGAAAGAGGTTGAAACATTGAAAATAGCTGATACCATAACCGATTTAATAGGGATGACCCCCTTGCTCAGGCTGAATAATTTTGCCGTTAGAAGCGCCGCTACTGTGGTGGCCAAACTGGAATACTTTAATCCGGGCGGCAGCGTCAAAGACAGGATTGCTTTCAACCTGATACTCGGGGCTGAAGAGCAGGGACTGGTAAACAAAGACACGGTTGTTATTGAGCCTACCAGCGGCAACACAGGTATTGGCCTGGCCATGGTATGCGCTGCCAGGGGCTACCGGATTATACTTACCATGCCCGAAACTATGAGCGTGGAGAGAAGAACATTGCTTAAGGCATACGGAGCCGAGGTTGTACTGACCCCGGGGTCTGACGGGATGAAAGGGGCTATTCAGAAAGCCGAAGAACTGGCCGGGGAATACCCCGGGGCTTTCATGCCCGGGCAGTTTGTCAATCCTGCCAATCCGGAGATGCATTACCTTACCACGGGTCCGGAAATATGGAGGGATACTGGCGGAAAGGTCGATATTTTTGTAGCCGGGGTGGGGACCGGAGGGACAGTAACCGGTGTGGGGGAGTTTTTAAAGAAGAACAAACCGGAAGTGAAAATAGTGGCTGTAGAGCCGGCCGCCTCACCGGTGCTGTCCGGCGGGGAACCCCACCCGCATCCCATCCAGGGTATAGGAGCCGGTTTTGTACCCACTATTTTAAAAAGAGAGCTGCTCAATGAAGTGATAAAAGTGGACGGCGCTGATGCCATGGATGCCGCCCGCAGATTGGCCCGGGAAGAGGGACTGCTGGTAGGCATTTCTTCTGGAGCGGCGGCCTTCGCCGCTCTGCAGTTAGCCCGCAAGGATGAAAACAGCGGAAAAATGATTGTCGTGCTTTTGCCCGACAGCGGGGAAAGATACCTTTCCACGGAATTATTCAGCGTGTAACAATAAGAAGGTGGTTGTTATTTTAATACTGGAAAAGGGATGTATTAATACCGGTGCCGGGTATGCCGGCGCGGCATGGTCGGACAACGGCCTGGTGGTGTTGACCTTGCCCGAAGAAACACTGTCCCCTGCCTGCGAAAAGCTGGAGCTAGAATTACTGGAGGTTTCCTCCAGGTGTCCAGTGAACATTAGGGAGGCGGGGTGGAAAAGTGATTTTGCAGAAAAAGTAAAAACCGAGCTGGAGAGGTATTTTTCTGGAGAGCCCACTGTATTTACCCTGCCAGTGGATTTAAGTTTATACTCGCCTTTCAGAAAAAAAGCTCTTTCCGTGGTTAAAGATATACCCTGGGGTGAGGTGAGAAGCTACGGGGAGGTTGCCGCACTGGCAGGAAATCCCAGGGCAGCCAGGGCTGTGGGCGGGGCCATGGGCTCCAATAGAATATTACTGGTCATACCCTGTCACAGGGTAATCAGTCATGACGGTACGTTGGGAGGGTTCGGCGGCGGACTGCCCGTGAAACGGAGATTGCTCAATATGGAAGGAGTAAAGCTAGAAAAGCAATAATTGTATTTTTGTTATGAAATGCTATTTGTAAAGGGCTAAGCTTTCCAACAGCCCAAGTCCTTCTGCAAAAACCAGGAAGCATGGCTAAAAGCGAAGGGTTTAACCCCTCACAGGGAAACTACCAAAAAGTTCACTAGAATTAAGACCGGGGCATGTAGCGGGTAATCACAAGGAAAGTGGGATTGGCGCCGACGGTCAGGGCAGCTATATCCGCAGGGGTGGTGCTGAATGGCTCACGGTTCGGGAACAGATCGATCCCGGCCTTTTCATAAACCGAATCTATTAACGCCGAGCAGATCAGCTTTCTTCCCGCCTCCATTAGTTCACTCAGGCTGTAATAGTCTTCACCATCCCTTAAAAAATGTTGGCCCTTTTTCTTAAGCAATTTAACCGCTTGCCTGGCTATTTCAAAATAGTCGTATTTTGGTGGGTTTTGCTGCAGCATTGCAACGTATTTCTTCATTCTAATAAGTACATTCTGAACTACAGGCCGTGGAGACAAATAGAGGTATTTATGTCTGATTACCATACAAGCCCTGTGGCCGCCTATGTAGCTGTTGTCCTTATAATGAAAACCGTCAAAGAGCATCTCGATAACTTTTCCTTCCTCTACGCACATAGCCGCATGGGTAAAGAAACTCCCGGTGAAGCCTTGAATGGCATCGGAGTAAAGGTTATCTCCATGAGCTAATATAACGTCACCATACTGAAAAGCCATGGTATCAACCCCCGTAATTGCATACAAATTCATTTTTTTGCCGTAAAACCAGTAATTCGCGTATTTTTATTGAATTGAAGTGGCAAACTATTATTATAAAGGAGGTATTATATAGTGTCCTTTGAGGTATATAAGCCCCGCGGTGAAAGAATGGAAAAGGTACCGGTAGTTTCGGTATCAAAGACTTCCATAGTGTTAAATAACGTGGCAAGGCAAAAACTTGACAGCAGCAGGATTGAACTGGCCTTTGACCGGGATACCCATACTATCAGAATTAAAGCTGTGGATGAAGGCGGTATTGAAATGAAAAAAACAAAGGTTTTCGGCAAAGGGTTTTTCAATCATTTCGGCATCACCGGGAGAGGTAAATTCGAAGCAAAGTACGAGCCTGAGGAAAAAGCCTTATATGCTAACTTGCTTCATTAAGTAAAGGCCCTGTAAGGGCTTTTACTTTTTTTATATTTTATGTATTTTATGATGAACCAATTTTAAAAGTGACAGCGTCCAGGTGAAGCACACCTTTTTTTCCATCCCTGTTTTCCTGTTGCCCGGTCCGCCCCGTCTTGACAATGATAATAAAATACCTTAACATATATATGCGCCAAAAGCGGCTGGCTCGTCAGTTCAAATTAATATCTTGCTGGAGTGGCTCAGGGGTAGAGCAGCGCACTCGTAATGCGCAGGTCGTGGGTTCAAATCCCATCTCCAGCTCCAAGAAATCAAGGCCTCCGGGGTTTGCCCCCGGAGGCTGTTTTGCGTTTTTCTGCCCATTTTCTGCCCGACGCTAATTTTATCCCTGCTATTTCAGTATTTCATCAAGGCGGTTCACAGCCTCTTCTTGCTTGTTTGGCATAAGATGGGAATAAAGATCATAGGTAATCCGGATGGTGCTGTGCCCTAGGCGGGCAGATATAAGTTTTATGTCCTCCCCTTGGTCTAAGAGCAGGCTGGCATGGGTATGTCTTAATGCGTGCCAGTTTAAGCGGGGCAATGTAATAACATCCTCTTTGGATAGCTTTCTTTCACAGTTCGGGCAGAAATCTTGCTTCTCAATAAATTTACCACATTTATTATGCAAAAAGATTCCTGACAGGAACACCGGAAACCAACTACTTACCGTGTCAGGGTGCATCGGTTTTCCGTTGCGCCGGCAAAAAATCAGGTCGTCGTCATGGTATTCTGTATGCTTTAGTTTAATTTCGGATTGTTTTTTATGATGCTGCTTTAGAAAAGCGAAAACTTCTTTTGATAGATCAATGGTGCGCTTGGAATTTTTGTTTTTTGGTCCTTTAAAAAAAGTTCCCAGTTCGGGGGTGTAGGCAAGAGATCTTCTGACTGACAGTGTGCTCTTTTTCTTCTCTTCATCAATAATATTGAAGTCGCCCCATTTAAGGCCAAGGAGTTCGCCGCGCCGGAGGCCAGTGCGAACAGAAACAAATATCAAGGAATAATATTTTGACCACTTCTTTGAATCTTTAACGGCAGTCTCAAGAATTTTAACCTGTTCGGGGGTCAATATTGCAACCTTGTCTTTTTCATCTGAATCATCATCATTGGGGATCGGCAACTCAACCAGATCGGCAATGTTTTTATTTATTATCTCCTGCCTATAGGCTACTTCCAGAAGACGGTGAATTACACGGTGGTGATAAATGATGCTGGCTGTTCCCAATGGCTTATCGCTATCATCGAGGCGGCCAGTATCAATCATGCGCTTATAAAACTGCTGCAAATGGTATGCTTTAAGTTTGTCCATAGTAATGGCGCCAAGTCAGGGAATAACCCTTAATCTTAAAATCTGGTCATACCGTCTATGTGTGGTGGGCGATAATCTAATCTTTCCATAGTCCTCCATCCAGTCCTTACAGAACTTGCCGAATGTGAGTTTGGAGGGTTGAATATATGTACCTTTTTCAAGTTCAAGCTCCATGCGAGAGAGTTCATTCTGAGCCTGCTTTTTCGTACCCTTATAGGTTTTTGTGATTCGTTTGCGTTTGCCGTTTGAAGGGTTGCGGCCTGCCTCAGCGACCAAATAATATTTTTTGTTTTTTTCTAATTCAGTCATGTGGCCGGGCATAAAAATAACCCCCTCCGTACTTGTGTTTGCTTAAGTGGCTGAAAATATTCCCGGCCACCAGCCGGGAATATTTCACGTGGAATAACTCATTCATATTTGTAGATTTAACAAAATATTTTCGTGATTTACTTTATTATTTCCATGCCGCCCAAGAATTTAGATTCCGCAACCTTGTTCATGGATTCATCATAAATACTAAAAACAATAGCATCCTGCCCATCCATATTTTTTAAAACCTGTGTAAAATTTTTAAGCATCTCTTCGGCAAAGTATTGTTTTTCGTTGGTGGATGAAAGATACCATGCATTTGATACCTGCATATGTATTATAGCTGGCGAAGGATGTTCTATAGAAACAATTAAGCCTTTAGAACTTTTTATTATCGTATCAGTAAATTCTTTAAACAGGGCATCCATTTTTTGTTTAACTGCTTCAGTTGACGGATAAGACACATTAAAAATTAAAGAGGCGTTTTTGCCTGTGCCGCCATCCTTGAAGTTAGCTTCTTTTGTGTTATCGCCTTCTAACTTCTCTCCTCGGCTACCATATACAGTTTTAACATTTTCCGGTTGTGCAATAGTGTCAGCATTAAATTGAAAAGTTACCATGCCAGCATAATTTTTTGTATCCTTATTTGTTAGTTTGAATGTGCTTGAAATCTTTTTATCCTTGACTGTTGGTTTGTCGTTGTATATTTCCTTTAAATCAGCGGACATGAGTGAAACCTGCATAACAGCCCCATCAGGACAGTTAATATCTGCATTAACCGTAATTATACCATCACCGCACGTCGTAGTTACTTTAGGTTCAAATTTTAAATCATATGTCTTTTCTTTTGCTTCGTTATTTTTTGCAGTGTTAGTATCGCTGTCGTTTGAGGTTAGGGTACCAATAATTATTAGTGCAAAAAATAAATAAAAGATACTCGCTATAATTTTTTTCCATGTTTTACCCGATCTGAAACCGGGTATCTTTGAGCCTTTTTTCTTTTGTTCGTTACCAATTCCTAAATTTTCATCCATTTAAATAATTCCCCCTTTTATTATTTAAATAATCGACACATGGTCGTTATTAGTCATATATCCTATAATATGGTACTACCCCATTAAATAACAAAAACCACTATTGTGGCTCATCTTCATCCTTTTTATTCTCTCTCCTGATTATATCCCTCCATTTCACCTTTCTTCCTGCTTCATTCTCTTTTCTTCTGTAATATCCTATTTTATGTTGTACAACCCAGTCCTCGACCTCAAACATTTCTTCTATTTCACTAATTAAATAACCACCATTCGCCATGGTTCGATTAAATTCGACATTCGGCATTAAGACGCCTGTTGCCCAGTCGAGTGCTTTTCGCTCGTCCTGGGCAACTATGTGCTTGACCATGCTGCAGTTTTCGTGGTCGTAGAATCCTCTAGAGTGGTATCGGATATGTCCAGGCCGGGGCGGGAACAGTATGTGCCCTATTTCTTCCGCCATGACGCATTTATGCTGCCTGGGGTTGTCCTTTAGTGACACGTCAAGCGTTACGGTTTTTGTTTCTGCATTCGCCTTCCCTGACTGACCTGAAGGAAGTTCTTCGTACAGAATAACTATCCCAAATATTTTTGCCATGCTTTTGAGTAAATCAAGGCTTATATTCATTTCTGTCTTCCGCCACCTTTTCAAAAACACCAGTTGCAGGAATATTGTGCTCCAGATGCGCGGCTTCTTCTGTATCCTTCACAGGAGGTAGGCCAAATTTTTTATATGCCAATTCGGCTAATTGCAAAAACCCTTGTTCGTTAATATGGTTGGCGCTAAGCAGTTCGGACATTCTTAATGTGGCATCGGCAAGAGTTTTAGCTGAGAGAACGTATTCCTCCGGGGTTGGTTCTTTTTTCTTGGATTGCGGTGGGGTGGGGTCGTCTGAAACACCATAAAGATAATCAATGGTTACATTAAAAATTTTTGCAATTTTAATAACCGTTTTCTGTCCTGGTTGTTTTTTGTCTGACTCATAGTAAGCAATACTACTTTGACTCAAATTCAATTGCTTAGCTAATTCTTCCTGAGACATATTTTCAGATTCACGTAGCTTTTTTAGGCGCACACCAAATGTTTCCAAGTCCAAATTTATCACCCACAATGATTATATTATTACCGCCAGTCATAAATAAAGATACTATGACTAGTGGGTATAAATTTTTAAAATACCCATTGACAATATGACCGTACGTCATTATACTAAAATCATCGACAATGACCATTGGTCATAAAGGCAGGTGAATAAGATGAAAAATAAACGGTTGGCCGGTTTAAGGGAGGATGCAGGTTTAACTCAGGAACAATTAGCGGACATAGTTGGTGTTTCGCAAAGTATGATAGCACGCATAGAAGCAGGGGACAGGGAACCACGTAGGCATACCAGGATAAAACTGGCCAGCATATTTAAGGTTAAGGTAGATTGGCTTTTTTATGAGCAAACAGATGACCAGGGGTCATGTAAGGAAAAACCAACCGGCACCGGCTAACTACTTCGGCAGCGGCTTCTCGCGTGGCACATACATCAGTAAAACGCAGTAAGTAAACGCCGCGCCATCGGCAACGAACTCTAAGTCAATAACCCTGCTTGGTTTTTTAGCCCGCAGCCATGAGTTCATTTGCATTTCAAGTTCATTGTGATCGTTGGCTGCAAAAAGTTCGACCATGTAGTACACAGCAGAACCTCCTCAATTAATTAACTAATCAACGAAAGGCAGGTGATTGCTCAATTGCAATCTCGCCGTGTAGCTTTTCATACTCGGCAAGATGTAACTCGAGCAAATATTCGATCTCCCTGTTTATAGAGCGTTTATTGAGTTTAGCTAACACCCGAACCTTATTCATTACTGGCTCGGGTATGCGAATAGTAAACGGCGGATAGTTAGTGGCCATGGCGTATTCCTCGCGATGCGTCTTGGTAGCATCATTATAGTTGCTATGTAAAATTTTGTATGCAGTCGCGGCGACTGCAAAATGATTGCAAAACGACGCAGCAACTGATACCAATGAAAGGCAGGTGATCCCATGCAATGCAAATGCGGTTCCGAGGCCCCAGAAGGTGCGAAATTTTGTTCGACTTGCGGGAAGAAAATTCCAAGACCAAAACCAAAAGCATTAAATATTCCGGACGTTCCGGAGCAGCTATTAATTCGAGCAGTAGACCCCATCCTAAAGCCGGTCGAAGCGGCCAGATTACTCAAGATAAGCCGGTGGAAGTTGGATGAATTAAGGATTCAAGGCAAACTTCCCAGCAGTTGTTGGTTTGAAATACCTAGCGAGAGCGAAGTCAAGCGAATGTATCGCTATCGGACAAAAGAACTGCTGGCTTGGTCCGGGGTAACTGAACATCCGATATCTACAGCAAGCTAACTACAAAGGAGGTATAACTTTGCAATGCAAATACTGCGGCAACGACTCCGGAACCCGCGACACATGCCCAGCCTGCGAGTCGAAGTTAGACCGGCTAACCGCCCGGAAAGTACCCGAAACGGTAAAGCGAAAGCTAGGCAAGTATCAGCACCGGCTTATGCTGGCCGGCGGGTGCGTGCGCTAGGGATTCTTGGATTCACGGTATGGATATTATTCTGGTATTACGCTGTGATTATTTATGACAAGCAGTATTTACTGCACTAAAGGTAGGGTGTTGCCCCGGCAGCTTCCGGACAACATACCGGGGCGGGGGTGGCCTTACGAATTAAAGATTATCACGGACTGGGGGTGAAATAAATGGCCAAAAGTGTATCTAAAGCAGCGGATAACATGTATGCCATTGCACGTTTGAACGCAGGTTTTACAAGTCGCGACAAGGCAGCAGAAGGGTTGCCGTTCTGTGCAAGGACACTGGCGGAGATAGAGTTAGGCGAAACTCCTACACCTGATCAGGTTAATTATATGGCGATTAGATATAACCACAATACATTGACAGCCTGGTATTGTGCGGAAGAATGTCCTATCGGACAAAGATATGCGCACCGGGTAGAGGAAAAAGACTTGTCAGGGGCCACAATCGGCTTACTAAAAGGTTTCAATGCGGCCAAAAAATACATAGAGAGGCTTATTGAAATCGCGGAAGACAACGCCATTACCGATGATGAAATTCCCGATCTGACAGAGATAATGGAGCAGATATTGGCACTGGAAGAGTATATAGACGCATATAAATTGCGCGTTGCGAAGGTGATTCCCATAGACAAAATGATTCAACGCCGCAAAAACAAAAAAACCCTCGGGTTCGTGGCGGAACCGAAGGCGGCATATAAAACTATCTAACTCAATGATACCACGGCCCCGGCGCGGGGTCAAGGAGGGAGGATCCATGAACTGTATAGCCTGCAACACTGAGATACGGCCCGGAGATTTTACCCCAGACGGACCCCGGCAAACAGCAGGCGGCCCGGTCTGTGGCCCGGAGTGCGGCATGGAATTGGGCAGCATCCTGGAGATAGTGCAGGGGATGCATACACTGCAGTACAAACTAAGTAACCTGTTTCACTTACTCCGGTTTGATGGCGATTGGACTGGCAGACTAATGGTACAGGTGAGGAATGTCCGCGATTTAGAGCAGGTACCCGGAGGGGTACGGTTTGAATTTGAACGCCGCGATGAGTTCGCGGGAAGGGCATGCAAGGAGTTTGCGGGGGTAATATTTTTCTGCTGCATCAGGACGATGGAGAAAATACCCTGGTCGGAGCTGGTAAGCTGATGGCCCGCCGTAATAGGTATCAACTGCTCGAAGAAGCCATGGCCTTGGCAAAAAGCACCGACCCCGGCAAGGTCAGTCTGGCCGCAGAAGACATTGTTAGGCGTGAGGTTGAGACTACCAAAAAGTACAGCAGCATGTCTCAGTCACAGCAGGCTGCGGAACCGTTCGAGAGACTGCGGAAGATGGGGATGTATACCTACCGGGATGTGGTGAAAGCGGTAAGGGAAACGCTGCTGGAGCGTCGGAAGGTGTTTGCAAAGGCGGTAGGAATGTAACAAACGCTGCAGCCTTCCGCGACGGGCAAGGGTGGATGTGGAGCCGGAAACGGCTGGGCGGGGGCGCGGCATACGGTTTAAATCTCCTCTCCCAATCTCTTCTCCGGGGCCGGGGTAGACTCGGCCCCAGGAAATCTTTTTATAAAAGGATGGTAATGGAAATGAAAATAAATGCTAACGAATTGCTCAGCAAAATACAGCGTCCGGGAATGGATGCCCTTATAAATTACCTCA
>CAZXQO010000009.1:0-104682 GCA_964643075.1 uncultured Peptococcaceae bacterium | reverse complement strand
ATGCTTCAAATTCCTTGATTTATATGGGATTTTAACCCGTTCAGCAAGCCCTAATATAATCAAGTCAGCCGTACACTGTTTATGACCTGCATGCGTAGCTGCCAGCCGTGCAATGCCCCAAAAATCTTTGGTGAGCAACGTAAAGCCTGCCTCGTTACATAGTGAGGGAGTTCATGGATTACATTGAAATAGTCAATGATGCCATACAATATATTGAGTCTAATTTGCACCGGAAGATGGAACTGGCGTCCCTGTATTACATTTCTCCCATGCATTTCTATCGTATTTTCCGGGCGGTGATCAATCAGACTATTAAATCATATATTCTGGGGCGGAGGCTTTCTCAAGCTGCCATGCGGTATAGCCGCGGAGGAGCACTTAGGAGACCGGTCCAATTTAGCGGAGAGAATTATTCCCGGCTCCAAGTACGCTATATTCAAATACCCGGAGATCATAGGATTAATTTTTCGTACGGTCATCGAAGATTTGTATAGATGGCTCAGTGTCTCTCGAACCGGCAGGGATAGTCGAAATTAGCCGGGTAGGAACCTGACAGATCTCAGTGAGAATGTCATAGCCAAGTCTAACATCAGCTTGCTATTGACCGCTGCTCTTTAAATGCTGAGTTTACTCGGCTTTATTTGTAATGTGCAATTTGGACAATTTTTCATTCCCGGAATACAAACAAAGAAGGAATACTTGACTTCCTGTGGAAATCATTCTATGTAGATGATTATTTATCATGCAATTTATTGGGAAAATTTGTTTTATATTTCATGTTAAATAACTTAAAAATTCTAGTTGACATCTCTGCTTTGGATAATATATTTATCATGAAAAGATTATTAACGTACAAATCATGCGACTGGCGGAAAAATGGGAATAACCATAGGGAAGCATGATTGGTGATAATTATCGACCGCCTGGGTAGAAGCAATGCTCAGGTGGTTTTTAATTTTATTGGGTATTACCCGCATCACCCGCCAGTAACAAGGATACCCATCTGGCGTAACCACCAAGGCAATAGTAATTTGAAGTCTGTCAGGCCGATGATCATGGGAATAACCATGATCATCCAAAAAACATTTTGATTTTTTCAAAATAGCTTACGAGGAGGATTTTTATGAAGTCATATGAATTAAAGTATGGGTGCAATCCAAGTCAGAAACCATCAGAAATTCGTTCCAACAGTGGCGAACTCCCCTTTAAAATATTAAACGGTAATCCTGGCTATATCAATTTTATGGATGCTTTGAACTCGTGGCAGCTTGTTAAAGAATTGAAAGCTGCGTTAAACATGCCTGCAGCTGCCTCCTTCAAGCACGTCAGCCCGGCCGGAGTAGCAATCGGACTGCCGTTGACTGAGGAACAAGAAAAGGCATACTTTGTCGATGACATTGATTTATCACCTATTGCTGCAGCATATGTACGTGCAAGGAGTGCTGACAGAATGTCTTCCTTTGGTGATTGGGCGGCATTGAGTGATACAGTGGATGAAGCTAGTGCACTTGTTTTGAAAGGGGCGGTATCTGATGGTGTAATTGCACCAGGATATACCTCTGAAGCCCTTGAGATCCTTAAGCAGAAAAAAGGAGGGAAGTACAACATCATAGAAATTGATCCATCTTATGAACCTGCTGAATTTGAAACGAGATTGATATATGGTATAGAGTTTGTGCAGAAAAGAAATAATGTAGTTCCAAGTTTTGACGACCTTAAGAATATAGTGACTGATGATAAAAATCTGCCTGTTGAAGCAAGAAGAGATATGATATTGGCAATGATAACACTTAAATATACACAATCTAATTCTGTCTGTTATGTTTCAAACGGTCAGGTCATCGGATGCGGTGCAGGTCAGCAGTCAAGAATACACTGCACCCGGCTTGCAGGTGATAAAGCCGATATATGGTATTTAAAACAACATCCCAGGGTGCTAAGTCTTAGATTCAAGCAAGGAGTAGGAAGACCAGAGCGAGATAACGCTATGGACTTATTTGTCAGAAATGATGCAACGGCATACGAATTAAATATTCTGAATGATGTGCTGAAAGCAGTTCCAGAAAGACTTTCTGAATATGACAGGGAAACGTGGCTTAAAGGTTTGAAAAATGTAATATTGGGCTCAGATGCATTCTTCCCTTTTAGAGATAATATTGACCGGGCACATAAGAGTGGGGTCAAATATATTGTACAACCAGGTGGCTCACTTAGAGATGATATTGTAATCAATACATGCAACGAATATGGCATGATAATGGTTATGACAGGATCGAGATTGTTTCATCATTAAGTGGAAAACTAAAGCCCTGGTAACTCCTCGAAATATAGGGCTTTCGGTTACAGTTACCGGGATGATAAAGAGTTAAATCCGCCTATTTACTACGGCAAATAGCCTGGTAACTTGCGGCAGGTTTAACTCTTTATCAAAAGACAATCCTATTTGAGGCCTTGTTACTGCATTACATCGGCCCACTCATCCACGGTCAAAACATCCGCCTGACGTGGGAACAGCTTCTCAACCAACACGCGATGGACTTCCGGATCGGTATCCAAACACGCATCAGAAAGTACGATAAGCCCATAATCCTTATCCGCAGCTTCTCTCAGAGTCGAAAGGACGACACCGCTTGTTGCAATGCCCGTTAGGACCAGCGTGTTAATCCAACGAGAGCGTAGGATTACCTCAAGATCACTACCGGCAAATGCACTCACGCGCAATTTGGTAACAACAAGTTCATCCGGACGAGGTGCCACCGAGTCATGAATCTGTGTCGAAAACTCGGAAATGGTCATGCCTCCACGTCCTACGATAGCCGAGGATGACTTGTTCATTGCACTCACTTCTGGATAGCCGTCACGAAACGCAACACGAACAAAAATCACCGGAATTCCCGCACGACGGGCAGTGTTCACAGCACGCTGGAATGGAGCCATGACTTCCGGTTTTTCAGTATAACGTTCCACGATACCGTTTTGTACATCCATCACCAAAAGTGCTGAGCGATTGGTCTGCATTCTTCAATCCTCCTATACATCTAGATATTAATAGTTTGGGAATGTTAGCGGATAGAATAATTTCACCCCAAATACCCCCTTATGACTAAGAAAGCCTATTACTGCCTTACTGCCCTCTAGTCTAGTGAGGACTTCAACTTTAATCGCAATAACTAACCCCCCAAAAAACGAATTATGGCCGTATTCAAGCCGGATTATGAATGGTGCTGGCCCCCCGGAGCAGGCGCTCTTTTACCCCGAAAATATGAAGCAATGGCCGCAATGAGTGACAGTACCGCCGATATATAAAAGGCCAGGCGTAAACTGGACATCACGGCGGGAGCAATCAACTGAGGAAAGAAGGTTTTACCCAGAATTAGCTGTCGGCTGGCCTGGGGCAAATGTTGCAGGACAGACGTGGGAAGCAGTTGGGCCATGGGATTATACCCTAAAAAAGCGCCGAATAAGGCTGCGGTGGGGGGCAAATTGGCCGTCTGCAGGGCTGCTGCCGCCGGTACTCCGGCTTCGACCAGTCCGTGATACATGGTACCCGGTAAATGATGCACCAACCCAATGATCAGTATGGTGAAATATAAAGTCATGCTTAAAGCTGTCCCGGTATTTTGAATTGTTGCCCGCATCCCTGATGTAGCGCCCCGGTGTTCCGGTGGGACGGTATTCATTATGGCGGTAGTATTGGGTGCCGCAAACATGCCCATCCCCACACCGGAGAGAAGCAAAATCAGAACGAAGGGCATATAATTGAAATCAGCCGGTAAGAGGGTTAACAGCACAAAAGCGAGAGTTGATAACAGCATACCCATCGTGGCAAACCCTCGGGCGCCGTAACGGTCAGACAAATAACCGCTGAGTGGACCCATCAAAAAAAAGCCTATCATCATGGGCATCATATAAATGCCCGCCCACAAAGGGGTTTGGGTAAAATTGTAACCGTGCAGCGGCAGCCAAATACCCTGCAGCCAAATGATCAACATAAATTGCAGCCCTCCCCGGGCTATTGATGACAGAAATAAACTCAGATTACCGGCGGCAAAGGCTCTGATGCGAAATAGATTTAAACGAAACATGGGCATTTCTGTGTGTAGTTCGATATATACAAAAGCCACCAGGAGAACGCCGCCGGTGACTAGACCGGCGATCACAAACGGGTTACCCCAGCCCATTTTAGATTGCCCGTAAGGCATGATGGCGTAGGTTAGGGCCAGCAGCAGCACAGTCAAGCCCACTGCAAAAGTACCGTTGCCCCACCAGTCAATTTTTTGCTGACGCGATATTTTACCGGTCTCTTGCAATTTAAGATAGGCCCAAACGGTTCCAATCAGACCGACCGGGACACTAACCAAAAAAATTAAACGCCAGTGAATGTCAGCCAAAAAACCACCGGCAAGTAAACCGATTAAAGAACCACCCACTGCAAAAATCTGGTTCATCCCCATAGCCATCCCCCGTTGGTTAGGCGGGAATGCGTCTGTAAGAATGGCCGTACTGTTAGAAAACAAAAATCCGGAGCCGACCCCCTGCAAAAGACGGAATAAAATCAATTCTACCGCCCCGGTATCTCCCTTGCCGGGAGTTATCGATAATAATATAGAAGCAAAACTGAAAATGGCAAAGCCTAAATTGTATAAGCGTACCCGTCCAAAGATATCAGAAATCCTGCCAAAGGAAACCAGCAGGGTGGCAGTCACCACCGTGTAACCCATCAATAACCAGAGTAAATAGGTGGTACTACCGGGGGCCAAGGGATTAATCTGAATTCCCCGAAAAATTGCCGGCAGTGAAATCATGACAATACTTCCGTCCAATGTTGCCATTAAAACGCCCAGCGTAGTATTTGATAAAACTATCCATTTATAATGTTTATCACGTGCAATAGTTTGCATAAGCCACCGCCGTCATGTCCAATTTTTACAACTTATGCCGGGTCTTAAGGGCTTCCTGCTTTTCCAAAATAGCCACATCCCTTTAGTAGCAAAAAATTCCTTAGCCCATATGTATAGAAGTTAATGTCCGAGTAAGTCCGTTCGTAAAATTGCAATCTTACGTACAGCCTGTATTAGTCGTTCCTCCAACATTGATTCCAATGCGGGTATACGAGCAATACCAGCATCTGTAATATTATAAATTCGCTTACCGCGAGTAACTGGGCTATCCCATTCTCCGACTATATATCCCCGTTCTTCCAACGTTCGAAGCAGGGGGTACAAGGCGTTTGTGTTAGGTGTATAGGCATCTTGTGTGCGCCGTTTTATTTCCGCTGCCAGCTTATTTCCGTGCGTAGGCCCTTGCTGAAGTATCTTGAGTATGTATAACCCAAGAATTAGCCTCATTTGACTTTCTTGGTCATTATTTTTTTCTCGCATAATAATTCCCTGCCCATTATTAGTTTTAATATTATTATTTTTATCAATATATCACATCCAAGTCAATACCCCTTACAGTCCTCAGATATTTCGGGCGTGCCGGCTGGCTCTAATTACTCCGTTAGCGCTTCCATATCCGGCTATCAGGATTCTTCCGTTGACAATATCAGCGTTACAGCCGGACAGGATACTACCGGTTCTTCTTAATATCTCTTCATTTCCAAATATGTTCATTACCCGTCTCAGGTTATACGTCAGAAACGATAATGAGATATCAGCACTGACTGAAGCGAGGTGCCACGTGCCATGTGGTATTTTTAGTTTTTTATGGTAACCATTGCCACAACTACTCAATATAATACTACAGATTCCAGATCTTTAAATGTATTTGAAGGGTGGCCGTTAGATGTTATTGGCAAGTGATTTAATTTCTACTCCAGCATTTGTTTATATAGAAAAAATAATTCAAAAAAAACTACATAATATACGCAAGATTCAGGACTGTAACATTTTATATCCTTTAAAAACTTGTGCACTTGCTGATGTATTGCGTTTAATGGCACCGTTGAACAATGGTTTTTCGGTAAGTTCGCTATTTGAAGCAATGCTTGCAAAAAACGTCGCAAAAAAGAACAACGTAATTCACATGACAACACCTGGTTTGTGTCCTGATGAAATAGAAAATATATCTGAACTATGTGACTATATTAGTTTTAATTCTATATCCCAGTGGAAATTATATCATAGCAAACTAAGGTCTGGAATCAAGCAGGGGTTAAGAATAAACCCGCAGTTATCTTTTGTTAAAGATGATAGATATAACCCTTGCTGCAAGCAATCAAAACTAGGTGTTCCTCTCACTGAACTGTTACATGAGCTTAACGATACTAGTTTCATAAAAAGTATTAGTGGTTTTCTTTTTCATACGAATTGCGAATCAACTGATTTTAATGATTTATTAGAAACAGTTAGACATATTGAGGCTTATTTGCCAAGCGCTCTTAAAAAAATAAGCTGGATTAATTTAGGTGGGGGGTACTTATTTGACGAATCTGAAAATGCAGAAGTTTTGACTGAAACAATTTCCCTTTTAAAGAGTAAATATGAATTGGATATTTTTATTGAACCTGGCAATGGAATTATTAGAGATGCAGGCTATATAGTTTCTTCCGTTATTGATTTATTCAAAAGTGATAATCGTATTATTGCTGTACTGGATACTACGGTAAATCACATGCCGGAAGTATTTATGTACCAGTATAAACCTGACATTGTCGGAGAATCCTGCAACGGCAAATACAAGTATATATTGGCAGGAGCTTCATGCCTGGCCGGGGATATATTTGGCGAATATAAATTTAATCAACCATTGAAAATTGGAAATAAAATTATTTTTAAAAGTATGGGCGCTTATACGTTGGTTAAATCTAATATGTTTAATGGTATTAATCTACCTTCTATTTATGCCTATACATTAGAAAGAGAGTTGGTGCTTAAAAGAAGATTTACTTATGATGACTTTATATCAAGGTGTGGGGTGAAGAAAGATGTTGTTAAGCGAAAGAAAGTATGTAATTCCTGCAGTTGATAACCATAGTAACTTGCTACAATATTTATCAGGGATGATTGTAAAGGAATTGAATTCAGAAGAAATTCCTGTTCGGTTTGTCATTACACACACAGATAAGCAAGGATACCACTGTGAATTGGGCATACTCTCAAACATAAATAATTTGGTTTCTCCTGCCAAGAATTCAATCTTTGATTTAAGTGTTAGAAGTTATGAGAATGCTACGCAATTTAACACAGTGTTACTCATACCCACAGGAGTTGGGGCTGAAATAGGTGGTCACTCAGGTGATGGTGGAGCAGTAGCCAGGCTATTGGCTTCTTCTTGTAATAATTTAATTACTCACCCTAACGTGGTAAATGCCGCCGATATTAATGAATTACCTGAAAATGCTCTTTACGTCGAAGGTAGTGTAATAACACGGTTATTAATGGGAACTGTCAGTATACAAAAAGTCCATTCTAACCGTGTTATGCTGGCAATAGATAAACATGAAGACAGCTTTTTTCATGATGCAGCAATAAATTCCGCCTCAGCCGCAAGAGCATCATTAGGACTTGATTGCCCGCTGGTTGTAAAAATGAGCAAGAAAATACAAATGCAAGCTCTTTATTCAAGCTCTGGCAGAGCGGTTGGTCAAATTCAGCAACTTGAACACCTCTGTGAAATATTGGAGAAATATAGATCTCAATATGATGCTGTGGCTATATCCACACTTATAGAAGTACCTGACAATATTTACGAGAATTATTTCCGTGACGATAGTAATATTGTTAATCCTTGGGGCGGAGTTGAGGCAATGCTCACTCATGCTATTTCCATGTTGTTTGACATCCCTTCAGCCCACTCGCCTATGATGGGGTCCGATGAATATGACGATGACTTCGGAGTGGTCGACCCGAGAAAATCGGCAGAAACACTTACCACCACTTCCCTTCATTGTATATTAAAAGGACTTCACAAAAGTCCGAGAATTATTAATTCTTTAATATACGGTCATTCTGGGATCCTATCTGTTGCTGATATTTCTTGCCTTGTTATACCAGACGGGTGTGTTGGTTTGCCAACCCTTGCTGCTCTGGAACAAGGCATACCGGTTATTGCTGTAAAGGAAAACAAAAATCTAATGCAAAATAAACTGGAAGAACTACCTTTTGCAGCGGGGAAACTTTTTATAGTAGATAACTATCTTGAGGCTGTCGGATTGATGAGAGCCTTAAAAGCAGGCGTGGCCCCAGAATCGGTCCGGCGTCCGCTTGCCTATACAACAGTAATATAGGCGGGAAAAACCCAATCGAGCAGGAGGGGGCGGCAAGCCCCCGGCATCTCACACCACCTTGCATGCGGGCTCGCACTAGGCGGTCCCCAAGGGTTGATGAAATTCCAAAGACACCCTTGCCTTTGGCTAACGGTAGGCACTCGCCAGCCCCCGTTCGGGTCTTCCGCCAAGAGATGACGCCCATGCTGGCATACACAAAAAAGGTATTCCCAATTAAAATGTGGGAATACCTTTTTTGAATTAAGAATGACTTTTCATCCCTTGGACTTTTGATCCTTATGATCCTTATGATCCTTATGATCCTTATGATCCTTATAATACTTGCAATGCTTACAATGCTTATAATGCTTATAATACATATAATATCCGCATTCCTTACAATTCTTTTGATCTTTATGATCTTTTTGATCCTTATGATCTTTGCAATCTTTATGATCTTTGCAATCCTTATGGTCCTTATGGTCCTTATGGCCCTTTTGGTCCTTTTGGTCCTTTTGGTCTTTATGGCCCTTTTGGTCTTTACAATACTTCTGATCCTTATGACCCTTCGAGTCCTTGGAGCCATCCGAGCCATTGTAGTCCTGATCTCTGCTTTTCTCCCAAGGTTTACATTTCATAAATATTTCAAATAATTCGGCGAAATTTCCATATTGAAGTAATTTTTCCAGGTCTTCTTTATTCATATCCCGCATAAGCAGCACTCCTTTTCAATATTGGGTTTTATTCATAATATGGATTATTTTTGGGAATTGTGCAGAAATATGAAAAAAAACCATCAATTTATATTTATAATAAAACCCCTTTCCCATTAAAACGGAGAGGGGTTAAATATTCGCCAGGGACTCTACCGAACCGATGGGTTGAAAAAACTATGCCACCATAACTAACCAAAGTAACTATATTTTATCATCATTGGCATTTTATGCTATATGCGCATAAGATAAAGAAATATACTTACTGGGAGGGAATAAGGTCATGATTGATCATTATCAACTTCTATGGTTTGGAATGGGGATAGGATTTACAGCAATAGCCGAGTCTCTGATTTGGTTTTGCTGGCGTTTTTTTGGGGCAGGTTCGCTTAGGGATTATATATTCGAAGAGGAGGAACCTGGTGGGAACTATCGCGTAATTAAAAAAATCAAAAGCCCAGTTCAGAAAATAGCCCTGGTCGAACAATATGGGCAATATCATGTTTTCGCAAATGGAAGCGAAATGTTCAGTACAACGGAAGATGAAAACAAATACGCAGAGGCACTTATCCATGTGCCTCTGGCCGTTGCCAAAAAGAGACAGCGTATCCTGATCATCGGTGCCGGCGGCGGCATCACTACACGTGAAGCGCTCCTTTATCCTGATGTGGGTGAGATAACGGCTGTTGATTTTGACTCCACCATAATGGATTTTGGCAAAAATTTAGAACCCTTGGTCAAGTTCAACAAGGGCTCCTTGAACCATCCCAAAGTTCGTACGGTAATCCAGGACGGCCGGGCATTCGTGGAAAACTCTTCTGAAAAATGGGATATAATCATTCAGGATCTCCCTGAACCAGCCAGTGAGTGCCCGGAGCTTAGTCTTCTTTTTAGTGTAGAGTATTATAAAATATTGCAAGAGCATTTAGAGCCGGAAGGAGTAATAACGATTGCCTGCTCTTCTTCCTCTACAATGCCCGATTATTTTGCAGCCGTTCAAGCTACTCTTAAAGCAGCCGGTTTTTATGTATTGCCCTATCATTTTGACTTTATCGTTGAGTTCGGAAGCGATTGGGGATTCTGTTTGGCAGCAACAAGACCTATTTCACCAAGTGAAGTTCAAATCAAGGTATCAACCCGTTACCTGAACCAAAGGAGATTGAAGGATATGTTTCATATTCCATATTATCTTTCTGTCGACTGGGACGAGAGAGCCATACAAACAGATCAAAACAAGCTTCTTCTAGAAATTGTGGAAGAGACTTGGGAGAACTAAAAAAAGAACAGCGACTTTATATAGTCAATAAAAGTCGCTGTTCTTTTTCTGTAAAGGTATGGGGACACACCTTCTGATGTTGACTAAATCCCTTACTTCTTAACATATTCTAGAAGGAATGTCCCCAATTCATGTCAGCCATAATAAAAATCTCGCCGTGTATTATCTTTTAAATTATACCTCAACCCAACTATTAACAAGAACGGGCTTTACATTTAGAATAGACTTTTCAAAATCATCTTGCTTTTCTATCGTACTCTTATTTTCTTTCCGGGTAGCTTTCAGGGCAACCTCTATTAAGAAAATTTGCCTGCCGGCATTGACCAAACCATCATCATTCATTTCCGTAGCTTTGACAGAATCATAGTTTCTAACTTCCGCAGATTCAACATGGCATATGTCTCCAGGTTTAACCCCCGGTATTTCCATAACGCCGGCAAACTCCAGAGTCTCCTGATAAAAATGAACAATACCGTCATGTTCATCGATCCGGGCGCACCAGCCAGTCATATACTTTTCCCCGTCTTCTTTTATGCCCTCGGTAAACCCGCTATACTTCAGGTTATCATCTAACCTGTTATACGTTAGGTTGTCATTTAACTCGCTATACGATAGATTATCATTTAACCAACGATTCTTTAGTCTTACATTTTTACCTTCCTGCCTTGACTCCTGTTTGTTCACGTCACTGGATACCGACTGACCGAGGTTTAGTTGAAACAACCACTTAATGAACTCACTGGAGACATCCTTTACCCTATCGTCTTTCTTTTCATCAGCTTTATAGGCATCTCCCTTTTTGTATTCATCCTTTTTGCCATCTCTGCTTTTTTCGTCGTCCCTTTTTCCGGCTTCCCTTTTTTCATCGCCCTTTTTTCCGTCATCCTTTTTTCCGTCATCCCTATTTCCGTTCCTTTTTCCAAGGTGTGGATGCTTATAAAAGAAGCTTTTTTCCACAATACCTTTAACTAAGACCTTGTCAATGAACACTGTGTAATCAGTAATTTCCACATCGTATAACTCCCCCAACACCCTCGACATGGCGGGTTTGACTGAAAAACTGGTTTCACATAATAACTGCGTCCTGCCCTGACCAACGATACGTTCCCCTGTTGAAGCTATGGTGTTCACCATATTAAAACCTCCCGATTAATATTGCCACTAGATCTATTTTTTTAAATCTATGGCATTTATTACATGATATTTAAGACTATGGTAACGCGTTACAATCATAATCAAGAATTTTTCTATAGCCATTAATTGGTATTTCATAAGCAGCACTACTTAATTGTTGCTATTTTTACCATATAAAACCAATATATCAATAATACCATTAAAATCCATCGCTACCATAATTAAGCTATGCATTGTTGTTAAATAATGTGTCACTTTCTATATATAAACATATTATACACAAAACCTGTATGTTTGCAGTGACTGGGAAAGGGGGATTAAAATGTTTTTTCTTATTATTATTTTACTATTTGTATTATTAGCTGGTTTAGCATTGTTTTCTTTTGTTAAGCCCGCCATCATGTCAACTAAAGAAGAAACCTCAAACATACCTGATGAATCGCCAGCAACAATTCAACAGAAAGGGCAATACCAATGCTTACTACCAAAGCAACACTCACAATAACCATATTTTTCATTAGCATACTATTCTTGCTGTGGCGGCCAAGAGGCTTAAATGAATGCATCCCAACCTCGGTTGGAGCGGCATTAATCGTTTTAACAGGGGCAGTCACATTATTTGATCTTCATAAAATATTGGTAGTTGTAACTGGAGCATCTACAACCATCATTTCTACTATAGTAATGTCAATTGTGCTGGAGAGTGTGGGGTTCTTCCGCTGGACAGCTTTAAACCTGGTTACCAAGGCTAGAGGTTCAGGAATCCTGCTTTATTGGTATGTTATATTGCTCTGTTTTTTAATGACGATGTTTTTTAATAATGATGGCAGCATTTTAATTACTACTCCTATCATAATAGAAATTGTAACACTCCTAAATCTAAAACCACACCAAAAACAACCATATTTATTCAGTGGGGCGATAATTGCCACAGCTTCAAGCGCACCCATAGGTGTAAGCAATCTGGCTAATTTAATTGCACTTAAAATAGTTAACATGGACTTAGTGACCTACGCAAAAATAATGTTTGTACCATCAATGGCAGGGCTTTTTATAATAAGTCTGCTTCTTTTTATTTACTTTAAAAAAAACATTCCCAAAACTATTGTCCATTATCCAAAGGCACACATACCATTACCCATGCAAATTGAAGCAATCAAACTACCGCACCCGTTATCACAAAGCCAGAATGAGCAAAATTCTATCGAATGGACAATGTTCCGGATTTATATGGCAATTATCATAGTAGTTAGAGCAAGCTTTTTTATTCTGTCAAATTACGGCATTCCCATTGAACTGATTGCAATTATTGGCGCAGTGGTCATGATTATCATCAGGTGGTACCGGCAGTCAATAGGCGTATCTGATATTGTAAAAAAAACCCCATGGCATATTCTGATATTTGCCTTCAGTATGTATACTATTATTTACGGACTGCATAATGTCGGATTAACATCATCAATTATCGAATTAATCCGGGAGCCTGTTTCGAACGACCATTACAAAGCCATTCTTATAATGGGCTTGCTGCTGACTGTTATGTCGAATCTGTTCAATAATCTTCCTTCCGTCATGCTGGGAACCCTTACCATAACCAAAATGGGACTGGACCAGCAAACATTACAGGTATCCTATCTTGCCAACATTATCGGGAGCGACATAGGGTCACTTATATTGCCGACAGGGACACTGGCATCACTTATTTGGATGTTTATCTTGAAAAAATACAAGATACCGGTTTCCTGGAAGGATTACCTCAGCGTTACCACTGCAACCATACCCATTGGCTTGCTGGTTAGTTTATTATGCCTTTATTATTGGACGAAACTGCTATTCTAAAAGCGGGGGGGTGCTATTGTGAATAATTATCTGAAGTATTACGCGGGGAAAAATATACACATAGAAGTCGCGGGAGGCATGCATCACGAAGGTATACTTGTAGATTTTGGTTCAGACATCACTGTGCTGCATGATGGAAAACAATTTTTTTATATTCCTATGGCTCATATACTGCATATCAGGCTGAGCCCAGTCTCTGAATTGGATAACTTCTCTCAACATAGCCCTATTGGCATGGGCGCCGACATGATTTCTTATAGAAAAATACTAGAAAATGCGAAGGGTTTATTCGTTGAAATTTATGTTGCCGGCAACCAACCGGTGCATGGTTGTATAGGAGACATCTTTCATGATTATATATTGTTTAATTCTCCCGTTCACAAAACCATTATTATTACTATTGACCACATAAAATGGTTGTCCTTGCGCAATCATAACCAGACCTACTATACAATGAGCAAACAGCACATACGTGTTTATCCTTCAATGATTTCGGCAGCAGTTCCCACTTTTAAAGAGCAGTTGACAAAGCTAAAAAAAAACATGGTAATCCTTGATTTGGGCTTTGATCCCAATAAAATAGGAATACTCCAAAAAATAGAAAACAATTTTGCCGAACTGGTAACGGCCAATGAAGAAACCGTTTCTTTTAATCTACGACATATAAAAACGGTACATCTGGCTTGAATATCTTTACCGGTTCGCATACTGTTCCATATGATTTCCATAGTTGTGCCCGCACAGTATCCGGCATTACTAAATAAAAGCCCTTACGGGCTTTTATTTGTTGATCAGACACTCCGTACAGATATAATGGATATTTGGTCAATCAGCCTGTCCCTTATTAAAAGCCTAGGCAGGACAACACTGCAGGGGCAGAGATCGGGCTCGATGTAGCCCAGTTTTCCGGCAAAGGCTGCCCAAAGTCAAAAGATTTCTCTACTACTCCCGCTGCGCCCTTGATAGCCCAGTTGCTCCTGGATCAACACGCTGAATCTAGAGTCGGGCTTGACGGAGAGGAGTTTTTCCCATACATTCAGTGATTCTTTTTTTAAACCCAGGCCCCGGTAGGTTTCGCCCAAATCGTAAAGGAACTGCCAGTAGATATCCACAGGGAAGGTTTGATCTTCCCCGTAGTGCTTCACCAGGTACTCCAGGTAGGCGATAGCCGTGGCTGTACGTCGAAAGAAATCCTTTGGAAGCCTGAAACTCTGTCCGGTCCTTAGAAATATGCTATCTAAGTTATCCAGTTCGGTATTTACGGCACTGTCAAAAATTCTTAACATGAGATACTCTACGGCCTCCATTACCGCTTTCTTATCCCCGTTCACGCCCCTTTTATGCAGTTCTGCCGCTTCCTTAAAAAGCTCTTCCCATGTTTCCAACCTGTCGTCGCCTGCGTTTTTGCCTTCGGGTTCTTTGCTTTCACCAATTAAGGCCTCCGGCTCAGTGTGTTTCTGCACTTCGTCAACTACTTTTGCCGCTTCATTTATTTTTTCGTCTTTACCGGCATTCTGTTCGTCCTGTTTCGACTCCCCTGCCGGCAGGGTCAAGTATACATCCGGAAGTAACTTTATCTCTGCTTCCGGATTAACTTGCGGCTTCATTTTTTTGCCGGACCCAGCGGTTTTTATTCCAGCCGTCACCCATATGCTTAAAACTGTCTCCCCGAAACCATCCATATAGCAGTCCTCCTTCTCTCAACTGTTGAAAATATAAGTGCGAGATAAAAAATACCCAAAATTATTTTCCTACTTTTGTATAATATGGCTACCAATTGTTGTAAGTGCTTGTCCAGTGGAAACCCAATCTTTTTTTACCCTGAGCATTCATTAGATTCCATATTGACAGAAGGATTTTTAATGTAAAAAAAGAAAGGACAACACCTACGTTGCCTTTCTTTCTCATTTACCTTGTGTATGAGCCGGGGCACAAACTTTTCTTTACTTTATCAGGTGTAAGGATATCTGTTGTCTTTCCGACGTCTCCAGGGCCAACTCGGCTACCCCGCCCCAACCGGGTAGCACCAAATCAGGATTAAGGTGAGACAACGGAACCAGTACGAAAGCCCTTTCACCCATCATGGGATGGGGAACGGTTAGCCTGGGTATATCTATTGCTTCGTCTCCGTAAAGAAGAAGGTCCAGGTCGATTATCCTTGGACCCCAGTGCACCTTTCTGACCCGTCCCATACGGTTTTCTATCTCCTGCAGCCTGTGCAAAAGCTCCAGCGGGGCTAGATCGGTAGAAACTTCAACCACAGTATTTAAAAACCAGTTCTGCTGCTCCATCCCCACCGGCGCTGTTTTATACAGCGGGGCCACTCCTGATATATCCACCCCAGGGGTTTCAGCAATCATGTTCAGGGCAAAACGGATATTTTCCTCTTTATCGCCCAGGTTCGAACCCAAACCAATATATACAATTTTTTTCAAAAAAACATCCCGCTTCTCAAATTATTTACGCTGTCCAGATTTAACGTCAATAAATTGCCGTATCAACATTACCTGCTGCGCTCAATTTCAGCAGCCATGAAATCAAAATTACCCGGCACCGGAGCTCCCGGCTTTTTGACTCTGACCATTACAGTTTGTACGGGAAAGTTGCCCAAAATGTCCCGGGCTACCCTTTCTGCCACCGCCTCAATTAATTTTAATGGAGGTCCTGTCAGTACATTCTCCACCACTGCGTAAACATCAGCATAACTGATAGTTTTACTCAGATCATCATCCCGTCCCGCAGGGGCGAGATCCAGCATAATTTCCACATCCACCTCAAACCTCTGGCCCAATTCCCTCTCCTGAGGCAAAACCCCGTGGTGTCCGTAAAATTTCATTCCAGACAGTAAAATTTTATCCATCGGCCTGCACCCCGGAATTTTTACGGCGCACCATGGCGTCGGTCATTTTTACCACCCTTGCCATTTCCCTGACATCATGCACTCTGACAATATCCACCCCACTGGCAATTCCCAGGGTGACCGTGGCAGCAGTGCCCTCCAGTCGCTGATCCACGGGCAAGTCCAATACTTTGCCAATCAGCGATTTGCGGGATGTGCCGATTAATACAGGAAGGCCCAGGCATTCCAGTTCCCCCAGCCGCCCCATCACTTCAATATTTTGCTCCGAAGTTTTTCCGAAGCCAATGCCTGGATCTATAATCATATACTCGCGCTTAACTCCGGCATCCATGCCCCGGGCTATGCTAACGGCAAAATATTCAATCATATCACCCATCAATTCCCTGTAATCCGTGCCTTTCTGGTTATGCATCAGAATAACCGGCACCTGAAAGCGGGCTACCACTCCAGCCATGTCCTCATCATACCTGAAAGCCCACTGGTCGTTAATAATATGCGCGCCCTCCTCCAAGGCTGCCTCCGCTACCGCAGCCTTGCTGGTATCCACAGATACCGGCGCCTTAATATCCCGCACAAGCCTTTTCAGCACCGGTATTATCCGTTTCGCTTCTTCCTCCGGTCCCACCGGAGCATGGCCGGGGCGGGTGGATTCACCCCCCAGATCGATTATGTCTGCACCATCCTCCACCATGCGCAGGGCATGCTCCAGCGCCAGGCCGGGGTCATAAAACCTGCCTCCGTCGGAAAAGGAGTCCGGGGTTATATTAAGAATACCCATAATAAGTGTCCGGCGCCCGATGGTTATGCTTCTCCCCCGGCAGTTCATGTGTATAACAGGTCGTCCCTCACTATTCGCTAGCACGGTTTTAATCTGCTCCGCCAGAGAGGGCAGGCCGAAGGGCTGCATTTTCAACTTAATAATCAGCTCATCATACTGCCTCAGGGTACCCATCAGAATAACATCACTGACTGGCGCTGAAGCATCCAGTACCCCTCTGGCCACCGCTGCCTCCCCGCCCTTGCTGAGCATTTCCTGTTTTAATATGCTGGCCTGCTTGGGAGACAATCCGTATATTTTCAACAGCCGGTGCACAGCCTTGGGCGCCATCAGGCGGCAACCGGCCCGGTCGGCCCCTATGCGTGAGAGTTCTCCCAGTGCTTCCTCTTTATTCAACACAACCAGATTTCTTACTTTCATTACCTACACCCCGGTTAAAACTATTTTTTCGTTACCACTACAGCGTAATATTGCTTATTTCGCTATGCCCTCTACGCCACGGGGACGGTTCCATCGTCTTCCCTTCGGCCCTTCGCTGCGCTTCGGGGACGCTCGAACCGTCCCCATGGCTCCGCTAACATTTAAATTACACTGTAGTACTACCCGGTTCAAGCTTTCCGGGCCATTAAAAATGTACTTTTTATTTTTTCCATCTGTTCGATTTTATAGCAGTCCATTCTGGCCTCGCATGTTGCACAGGGTCTGGCCAGATCGTCTGCCAGGCATAGTATTTTACCCAGCAGGCTGGCCCCCAGTCCGCCCCGCCGGTGCTCCCGGATAGCCCGCAGGACCACTGCTTTTTCTCGGGCATCAAACCCCGCCCTTGCCAGGGTGCCACGGGCCAGACGGGCTCCGGCCAGAGCATGGTCCTCGCCGGTATCATATTGTACCCAGCGGGCTATATCATGAAGAAGCCCGGCGGCGTATACCACCTCACGAGTTACGTCCGACCCGGAAAGTTCCCCGCTGACTGCAATTTCAGCAAGGCCGCCGCTATCCAGCAGTATATTATAACTGACCCGCGCCACCTCATCCATATGCCGGTAGTCATGCCTGCAAAAACGTCGTTCCTTCTCCCTGTCCGCATTTTTGGCCAGACACTCAATATAAAAATGATCGTTAATAATTGCCTTCAGCCTGTCCAAGGTCCACCCCCGTTACTTCCGTAATCACAATGAAAACAGACCGTCAGAGCGGTCTGTTGATCAACCGACGGAAGTTACTGCAGATAATAATCCCGGAAGCACGAGAACCGTCCCCTTGCTTCCCCCTCGCTTCCGATAAGATGTATTACTCCTTGCAGTTACCCTGTTCTATACCATCTTTCCATCGTGAGCAATTAAACAATGTCCCATCGTGGTTAATCCGGCGAACCTCGGCACAGCTACAGGAAGGGCAAGCAATTTCCCCGAGGATTCTTCCCCTCTTACAGGGCGCCTCCCATTCGTTACCGCAGCCCGTACAGCGGTATCGGCGCACAGCTACCTGAAAATTACCCCCCTCCACCCTGATGGCCTTTCCGTTTACCAGGGCATCAGCTACCTTGGCCCTGGCTGCGGACAGTATACGGTGATAGGTGGGGCGGGATACGCCCATATTTACTGCACATTCTTCCTGCTCCAAACCCATTAAATCCTTTAATCTGATGGCCTCCAATTCCTCAACGGACAGAATCACCTCTGCTAGATCCTTCATGGGAACGCCGGCAGGCTTAAAATAAGTCAACTCCGGAAGAAACTCAACCCGGCGACATTTTGGAGGTCTGGACATGGGCACACCCCGATTCTAATAATTTTTGATTGATAATGTTTTTGCCAATATGAATTACCCATAAACCTGCGAAATAATTGCCCGGAATAAAATAATTATATAACATATTTTTATGCGTTAATACATAAAAACCCCGCAGTTAAGTATGGTGACTAATATTTCTTATAATTAAAAATATTAATTCTGTAGTTATTATTGCAAATCCTTCAATATGAAACAAAAAAGTTGGGACATTCCTTCGTGAACTTGTTAAGAAGTAAGGATTTTATACAACCCTAGAAGGAGTGTCCCCTAACACAAGTTGGGGACATTCCTTCGTGAAAATTGTTAAAGAGTAAAGAACTAGTCAAACCCAAGAAGGTGTATCCCCTGACCTTAAACGAAAAAGCCCCGGAAATTCCGGGGCTTTTTTGTATGTTTTTTTAATCTTAGAATAATCCCATAACCTTTCCGGTTTCGGTGTCCACATCGATCCGCCTGTATGCAGGGTCGGAGCCTGTGCCGGGCATCAGGCTGATGGTCCCGGTCATGGGGCAGAGGAACTTGGCGCCGGCAAAGATAAGTACATCGCGCACCGGCAGGACCCAGCCCTTGGGAACACCCTTTAGCGTGGGGTCGGCGCTAAGGCTGAGGTGAGTCTTAACCATCATGGTGGCGAAATCCTTGTACTCGGGGTTAGACTCGAACATTTTGGCCTTTGCTTCGGCCTCAGGAGTCCAGGATACGCCGTCAGCGCCGTATACTTCCCTGGCAATCGTTTCAACCCGCTGACGCAGCGGCATTTCCAGCGGATAGAGGAATTTGAAGTTCACTTTGTCGTTGCAGGCGTCGATAACTGCATCGGCCAGTTCCAGAGCGCCGTCGCCGCCCTTGGCCCAGTGCTCGGAAAGGGCGCAGCGGGCACCGGCAGCCTCGGCGGCCTTGCGGACCGCAGCAATTTCATCCTTGGTGTCGGTGTGGAAGGCGTTGATGCAAACCACCGGGTTGATGCCGGCCTTCTTGAGTGTAGCGATGTGATGCACCAGGTTTGCGCAGCCCTTTTCCACCAGGCTAACGTTTTCCTTGACGTATTCTTCGGGCAGGGGACGTCCGGCCACCACTTTGGGACCGCCGCCGTGCATCTTTAGCGCCCTGATGGTGGCTGTCAGTACGGAAACGTTGGGGGTCAGTCCGCTGAAGCGGCACTTCACGTTCCAGAACTTTTCGAAGCCGATATCGGCAGCGAATCCGCTCTCAGTGACGTTGTAATCGAACATCTTGAGCGCAATGCGGTCTGCAATGATGGAGGACTGGCCAATGGCGATGTTGGCAAAGGGGCCGGCGTGAACCAGCACTGGCTGGTACTCGGCAGTGCTCATCAGTGTCGGGTTGATAGCGTTCCTCATGAAAGCGGTCATGGCGCCGGCAACTTCCAGGTCGGAGGTGGTAACCGGGTTGCCTTTCTTGTCATAAGCAACAATAATTTTGCCGATTCTTTCCCTCATATCCTTGAGATCCTTGGCCACAGCCAGGATGGCCATAATTTCAGAGCTCACGGCAATGCCGAACTTGGACTGCATCATATAGCCGTCCATTTTTCCGCCGATACCGATGACAATATTACGCAGAGCCTGGGCGCAGAAGTCGATGATCCAGCCCAACTGAACATTGGTAGGGTCTATATCCAGGCGGCGCAGGTTCCTCTTGGCAAGCTCGGCATCGTCGTAGTTTCTTTCGTGCTGCATCCGGGCAGTCATGGCAACCATGCCCAGGTTGTGGGCATTCATAATGTCGTTCAGATCGCCGGTCAGGCCCAGTGAAAATTCGGTCATGGGGATGGCCAGGGCGTTACCGCCGCCGGCGGCAGTACCTTTAACGTTCATGGTGGGACCGCCCGAAGGCTGGCGGATAGCGGCGCCGCAGTTCTTGCCACGCTTGCCCAGACCTTCCACAAGACCCATGGTGGTTGTGGTTTTACCTTCGCCCAGAGGAGTGGGGGTAACGGCTGTAACGTTGATATATTTACCATCGGGCTTGTCTTTCAGACGGTCGATAATTTTCATGAAATCAAGTTTGGCTATTCTGCCGTACTGAATAACCTCATCCTTTTGGAGGCCCAGCTTCTCTCTCCACTCATCCGGACTGGGCATCTCCCTTTCCGCTAATTCAGCTATTTCGAAATCCTTTAACTTGGTTGCATCGTAAGACATTTAATTATTCCTCTCCCTTCTCTTTTTCCAGTTAAAATACTTTGCAAATCTAAAAGTAAGTTAACCAATCCCCCCTATTAATTAATTTTTTCTAACTTAGGGCAATCCTATTCCTCTTCAAGGATGCCATAAATTGCAATTATTTAATATTGTATATAAAATTTCAACAGTGACTTTTGTTTTTCCTGCCTGGCCTGGTAATTACATCATCTTTTGTCAGACTATTTTTTTCTGCGCCGCCGCCCAGCTAAAAAAAACGGTAAACACCGTCCCGGCATTACCGTTTTTTTTTGCTATTCATATATCCAGGCTTCCAGCTCTCTTTTGTAGGACGTCAATTCTTCCGGCTTAAAAAAAATGCTTATTTCCCGCTCGGCGCTGGCCATTGAATCGGAGCCGTGAATCACATTCCTGCCAATATCCATACCATAGGTGGCTCTTATTGTTCCGGGGGCCGCCTTCAGGGGGTTGGTGGCGCCCATCATTTCCCGGGCCACCGATACGGCATCTTTCCCCTCCAGAACCAGAGCCACCACGGGGCTGGAGGTAATGTAATCCACCAGTGGCCCGAAAAATGGTTTACCCTTGTGCTCACCGTAATGGGTTTCCGCCATTTCCCCGGGTATTTGCAGCATTTTTAGACCTACTATTTTAAGTCCCTTTTTCTCAAAGCGGGAAATAATTTCCCCCACTAAACCCCTCTGTACTCCGTCGGGCTTAATCATTGTATAAGTTCTCTCCATATGTTATGCCTCCTAAGTTAATCGTTAAATCCGGTCTTTAATCTTCATGCGGCTTTTCTCCGGCTTTACTCATTAATTCCCCAAATTCGACAGCCTCTATGGTTTCTTTCTCCATCAATGTATTGGCTATCAGGTGCAAAGTGTCCATGTGCTCAATTAGCAGTTCCTCGGCCCTGCTGTAGTTCTTATCCATGATATTGTGGACTTCCTTGTCTATATTGGTGGCCACTTCCTCACCGTAATTGCGGTCCCTGGAAAGATCGCGGCCCAGGAACGGGGTTTCCTGCTTGCTTCCGAAGGTCATGGGTCCCAGTTCATCGCTCATACCGTATTCCATAATCATACGGCGCACTATTCCCGTGGCCCGCTCCAGGTCATTCTGGGCGCCGGTGCTGATTTCCCTTAAGACCACTGCTTCCGCCACACGGCCTCCCAGCAGCATGGTCACCTGGTCCAGCAGCATTGACCTGGTTATGTAATAGCGATCCTCTTTAGGCAGCAAAAGTGTATAACCGCCTGCCCGCCCCCTGGGAATAATGGATACTTTATGCACGGGATCGGTATTAGGTAGCAAATATCCCACCAGGGCATGGCCCGCCTCGTGGTAGGAAACCAGTTTTTTCTCCTTGTCGCTGATAACCTTTGCTTTTTTCTCAGGGCCTGCAATTACCCTTTCGATGGAACTTTCCATCTCCTTCATGCCAATTTCATTTTTATTGAATCTGGCCGACAGGAGGGCCGCCTCATTAACCAAGTTTGCCAGATCCGCACCGGTAAACCCGGGGGTGCGCCTGGCCAGTACATCCAGGTCAACCTCACCGGCAATAGGTTTTCCCCTGACGTGAACTTTTAATATTTCTCTGCGACCGGTCAGATCAGGAACATCCACCACCACCTGCCGGTCAAAACGGCCAGGCCGCAGCAGCGCCGGATCAAGAATATCCGGACGGTTAGTGGCAGCGATGATAATAATGCCCTCATTGGGAGCGAAGCCGTCCATTTCCACCAGTAACTGGTTTAATGTCTGCTCCCGCTCATCATGACCTCCACCCAGGCCGGCGCCCCGCTGACGGCCCACAGCATCTATTTCATCTATAAAAACTATACAGGGGGCGTTCTTTTTGGCCTGTTCAAAAAGATCCCGTACTCTGGACGCCCCGACCCCCACGAACATTTCCACAAAATCGGAGCCGCTGATGGTGAAAAAAGGAACTCCTGCTTCACCGGCCACCGCCCGGGCCAGCAGTGTTTTACCGGTTCCCGGCGGCCCGAACAGTAGAACCCCCTTGGGTATACGGGCACCCAATTCGTTGAATTTTTTGGGGTTCTTCAGAAACTCCACTATTTCTTCCAGTTCTTCCTTAACCTCATCGGCCCCGGCCACATCCGCAAAGGTAATCTTTTTCTTATCATCACTATGCAGTTTAGCCCTGCTTTTGCCGAAAGACATCACCCTGTTGCCGCCGCCCTGGGTCTGCTGCATCATAAAGAAGAACAACAGCACAAATATGAGAATGGGCAGCAAACTGCTCAAAAGCCCGGCCCACCAACTGGGCTGGGGTGGTTTTTCAAATTTGTAGCGAACGTTTTTTTCCGCCAGCAAGCTTAAAAGCCCAGGATCAGGCAGAGGTCCCCGGCTCTCAAAACTGGTGCCGTCCTTTTTCTTGCCGGCAATCAAATTTGTATTATTTTCCGCCTGGATTGTTACGGTGGCTATTTCACCCTTGGAAAGATCCGCGATTAACTGGTCATAATCTATGGGCTCCGGCGGGGTGCCAGCCGGAGAGGATAGTTTAATTAAGGCGATTATTACCAGTACGATAAGAAGATAAATACTAAGGTTTTTCAGGACTCTGTTCAACAAAGCCACTCCTTCCGAGCCCGGTTACCCCATAATGGGTATTTTACCATATAAGGTTTTTCCTTTCAATTAAAAGCAATGTTTTAGTACATTGATATTACTTGCAGCGTTTTGTAACAAGTTTCAGGTGCAAACACTTTTCAGTTTCTTCGGTAATTTTCCACTTCTCACCCGGGCGCATACCGGCCACCCAGACTATCTCATCATCACCTGAAACCACCAGGGGTACTGTTCCCCTTAATTCCTTAGGAACCTTCCGGTCAATAAAAAATTTCTTTAATTTTATTGTACCCTTAAACCCCAGCGGCCAAAACAAATCGCCGTCTTTTCGGCGGCGCACCTTTACTGGACCTAACAATTTATGGTAATCCAGCAGCACTTCCCCCGGGTGCAAAGTCTTCGGATCAGCTATCTGGCTGATATTCTTCATTTGTACTTCAATGGTGGCCTTGGTTTCAGGGATGCAGGTGGTGCCCGGAATATTAAGTGTATAACAATAGTATGGAGTCTCGGTCCATAAATCACCTTTAACAATCTCCAACTCGCCGTATCTTTTAAGCAGGTTTATACCAGCGGGCCATTCCAGCCTGCCCGGCAGCGGACTATATTCCATCAGCCCAAGGGCATTTTCAATGTGATTGAAATCAGGTGCATTCTGATAACCGGCCAGTTCCTTGTATATAATCCTCAGAATTCGCCTTTTCAATACAGCCGGTGTTTTGGCGAGGAGTCCCAGGGATAGCTTGACGAAACCCGGCCTAGCCTGAATTGTTGCCGTCACCAGTATTTCCGCTGCAACGGTATCCATATATTCATCCTCTTCACGAACTATGCCGGCCAGGCGATTAAGGGTATCGACCAGGGCAGGATTGTATTTTTCCTCCAATAGGGGCATCAGCTCCAGGCGAATCCTGTTGCGGGTATACACAGGTTTTAGATTCGAAGAATCCTGCCGGTAAGAGAGGCAATATGTAGAACAGTAAGACTCGATCCATGCTCTTCTGGCCTCAATAAGAGGACGCACATAAAAATTGTCACGTACAGGCGGTATGCCCCTGAGCCCTGCGGGACCCGCGCCCCTGATCAAATTGATCAGCACGGTTTCCGCCAGGTCATCGGCGTGGTGCCCCAGGGCCACCTTGACGGCCCCCAAACGGTCTGCAGTTCGCCGATAAAAATCATAACGTACCTGACGGGCCGCCACCTGGGCCGGCAGGCCGCACCTGATCATATAGGCGGGAACATCAAAATTTTCTATGACTGCCGGAACATCAAGAGATTCGGCCAGTGCAGCAACCCATTCCGCGTCGGTCCGGGCTTCTTCCCCTCTGAACATATGATTTAAATGGCAAGCAAAAAGTGTAAGTTTTAATTCTTCTCTCAACCGGAACAATAGATGAAAAAGGGCCGCAGAATCAGCCCCTCCCGATACTCCCACCAGTACTTTATCCCCAGGGGTGAACATGGAAAATTTTAATACCGTGGCCTGAACCTGTTCCAACAAATCCAGTGGACAACACCACCCGCAATTAAGTCAAGTAGATCTGACACCATTTTTACTGATTCCACAGCATATTTAATTTTCCTCCCCTCCGTCAAACAAAAAGGGCCTTCGGCCCTATCTTTATTTTAAAGGGGCTGCCGCCCCTCGGGACTATCGGTCCCTCACCCCGATCTAAGGAAAGGGGACACACCTCTCTTTGAAGCCTGTCTCTTGGGTCGGAGGAATGTCCCCAACTAGTGTAAGGGGACTCCCTCTGGGGGAAGCACGAGAACAGTCCCCTTGCTTCCCCTTCTTACTTCCCAGGGCGGGGCCATGAGTCCAGAAAGCTTCTACTGTTGCTTAATAAATTTCACAACCACCGCCGTCATATCATCATGGTTCTGCCCTTCCCCGCTGCGGGCCAGATCCAGCAAGAGGTTTGCCAGTTCGCCGGGGTCCATGCCGGCCGCTTCCCTCAGAACACCGGTTAACCACTCCCTGTCCCCCGAACCCCGGTGGCTGTCTGCAATTCCATCGGTGACCATGACCAGCATGTCCCCGGGCATGAACTTTTTAATAGCTGTGCTTATTTCAATATCGCTGACGATTCCCACCGGAAGGGAGTTCCCCTGAAGTTGCATGACCCTTTTGGCCCTGATTAAATAACTCGGCGGTGAAGCTATTTTTATGATTTCCCCCTGACCGGTATATAGATTGATCACCGTCATATCCACCGTGGAGAAGGTCTCTTCCGGCAGGCGCAGCATTAAAATGGAATTAACCGTCTTCAAAGCGGTCTCCATATCAAGACCGAAATCCATCAACTTTTTTAGAATAGCGATAGTGGCTGAACTCTGGACCGCAGCCTTTTCCCCGGAGCCCATACCGTCACTGATGATCACCCCAAACCTCCCACCGCTGAGTTGGGTAAAGGAGTAGCTGTCACCGCTAACGTTGCCGCCGTCCCTGCCGTCACAGGCAACACCGATCTCCACATCATAATGCAGCCCCTGGTATAAACGGAAGCTGCAGATTTCTCCTTTGGCCAGGCCGTTACAGAAGCACCCGCTGGCATAATAGGACTGCTCCATAGCCCCGGAGACTGCCGGCGCAACTTTATACCGGCAATCCGCAGTTCCCCCGCAGGCCTTTCCTGTTACAAAAATTTCACTACCGGTCCCGTTATCCCCAAATCTGACCTGATAGGCATGGTAGCCCTGTTCCTTCAAAATATATTTTAAAGATATATCCCTCTCTTTAAAATCACCACTGCTAAAATCAATTTCACCCGTAATATTCTCTATTATACCGGACAGACCTCTTAGCTGGACGCCCACCATTCCTCTGCTTGCAGATAGCTTTGCACTCCAAAACCTGTTCAATTTATAGGCGTCATAAATGCAGGAAACGGTAATGGCCAGCTCCCTGGGCCTGGTGCAGCGCCTCTTAAATTCACCGGGCATATCCTCAGCAGTAACCCGGCCAAAAGTCTCCACCGTGGCAAACATCTCCATAACATGCTGGTAAGTACGGTAAAAATCCTTCTCCCAGCAAACCCGGTACATACCGCAGCCGAAGCAAACTTTGTTATTTATTTCCTTCATCAATGAGTCCAGCTCCCTGTCTTTGGCGCTTTCTTCGGCGCTAGCGGAAACATGGCTGAAAGCCCTGGACAACTCTATGAACAACAAGGAAATATTACGTATTTTTTCCTGCATTACTTCCCGGATAGTGCTTGCCGCCTCTTCTTTTTCTCCCGGGGCCAGCCCCTGAGACAGGGAAAAAGTAAAGGTTTTTATCCACTTCAATGGTATTAACAGAAAAATTAGTGAGGCAGCCAGAGTTTCCGACATGATCTCGGTAAAACCGGTAAAATCGCCTATATAAACGGACAGTATGATGTTACCCAGCAAAAAACCAATCACCACACCGGGTTTACCAAGCATTTTACCAAGACCGGCAATCACGCCGGCAAAGGAATAGGCTCCTACTAGCAAAGGCAGGGAAGTATAAACAAGACCCGGAATTACTCCCACCAGCGCGCCGGCGGCAGCTCCCAGTCCGGCGCCACCGGCCAGGGAACTCAGCATAATTATCAGGCGGCTCAGGATGCCCTTTACCGATGCGTGCCACAAATGCAGGTCACCCGTTCCGGCAACCACCCCGGCAACTAAAGTCAGTACACAAACCACCTCTTCCGTGTTCAGGGGTTTAGCGCCGTTTACTTTGCCCAGTGCTTTAAGTGCTAGAACCAGGCCGGGGGTAAGAGCAGCAGCAAAAACTGCCTCAAACAAAACATTAATATAACTATAGGCATCGGAACTGTTAAAGCTTAGTAACATTGCTTTCACGGAAAGGGTCAGGGCCAGCACGGCCATGGCCGGACCCTGCCAGCGGGATGTATATTTTTCCGGCATAGCCCGAACAAAAAAATAAACACCGCAAGATGTTACCAACCCGGCAATTAAATTATTTCCGGAATAAACAGTGGCAAGACCCGAACAAACCGCCAGCACCGCCGCAAAGCCCGCTCCGGCACCCAAAAAAATTGCGCAGGCTGCGGCAAAGGCAGGCGCAAAAGGCGCCAGTTCACCCAACAGAATGGCCCGGCCCAGACAAAATGCCGCCACCACCGTTAATAAAAATCCGGGTCTAACAATACTCTTGATATCCAGCCTGGTGATATACTTAAAGGAATCGGCTACCCGGATGCCGGCCCTCCTCTTCCCTCCCTGTTTACCTTCCGCTCTGCGGTAGGGATATACATCAACTCTTTCAAACAAAAGCCCACCCCCGCTATATTTCTGTATAAATTACATTATAGTACGGGGGTGGGGGTAATTATTGTCATTATTGGTAATGTATTACATTTTTTCTTTCGACATTATAAATGCTGTCTGATGCCAAACCATATAGTAAGTCTGTCTCGCTTACGATTACATAGGGAAGGCCCAGCTCTTTCATAATTAATAAAATAATTCTTGAGCCGGCCACGATTATATCGGCCCTGGCCGGCTGCAGGCCGGGAAACTTTTTCCTTTCTTCTGTCCCCAGCGCCGTCAGGGCATCCAAAAGATCTTGCACACCTTCAATATACAGCCGGTGTCCATGCACCCTGTCGGGTTCATATTTCGTAAGCTTCAAATCCATGGCCGCCAGATTGGTAATGGTTCCACCAACGCCCACCACGGCAGCGGGACAAGATTTTTTCACCCCGGCCAGGGCTGGCATTAACAGCTCAATAATTTTGCTGTCGGTATGTCCTCCCTCGGTCATGCGCACTGCACCGACCCTGGTACTGCCGCACACCAGGGAATTCTGTTTCGTCCAGGTAAACTCCGTACTGCCGCCACCCACATCCACCACCGTAAGCCCTTGTAGTCCTTCCCCCAGCCCTTTCTCCACGCCATAGTAGCTGTAAAAGGCCTCCTCGGGACCGGATAGGACCATTATTTTGTATCCCGTCTCAAACCGTACCAGATCAATAAATTCCTGTCTGTTGGCCGCATCACGTACGGCACTGGTGGCCGTCACAACCAACTTATGCACATTCCAGCTACTAATGACAGTCTTAAAACAAACCATAGCCTGCACCGTTCGCTCCATGGCCCCGGGCAGCAGCAAACCTTTGTTAATACCCTCGCCCAGCCTGGTAGTAATCAGATCCGTATGTATTGGCTCAACCTTCCCATCACGGTGAACCCCGGCTATCAGCAGCCTTGTGGAGTTACTGCCCACATCGATCACGGCAACTTTTTTTATATCCCCGCTCATAGAATACTCCTTTAAAAACATGAAAAAGCATTCCCCTGGCGGGAAATGCCCTTAGTTCACTCTGATCTACGACCAGGGCCTCCCCGCCCGCCTCTCTTGGAGTCGGTGTTGCGTTTCAGCACCTGTATACGTTCGTCGCTCTCTTTCATGAATTTCGCCAGCTTATCCTCAAAGGTAGGCTCAAACCTCTTGCGCTGGGCGAATTTCTTTTCATAAACAGGTTTTTCCGTGGGAGGCTTGGCCTGTTTGATGGAAAGCGCTATTTTACCCCGGGGGTCGACTGATATTACTTTCACCTTAACTTTGTCATTCTGTTTTAAAAACTCGTTTACGTCCTTGACATAAACCTCGGCTATTTCCGAGATATGAACGAGTCCGGTTTCCCCCCCGGGCAGTTGAATAAATGCCCCGAAATTGGTAATTCCGGTGACCAGACCTTCCACTACACTGCCCACTTCCAACGGCATACTTTTAAATTTCCTCCTCCATAATCCCGAAAACAACCTATTTAAATTATATGCAGTTGGCTGGGATGGTGTCAAGAAATGATTTATTCTCCGGGTACACCAACATTAACTTGCCCTGCCGGTTTTTGGGGCTTGGTCTGTACCGGCACTATTCTTGTTTCCCCGGGCTTGACCAGATTTAGTTCCTCCCGGGCAATCTTTTCCACAAAAGCGTCCGACTGGGCCATTTTTAATTGCTGTCTCAGTTCATTATTTTTCTTTTGCAAATCATTTATCTGAGAGTCAATTTTTTCAACATCCTGCTGCATTGTATGAAGACGGTCAAAATTAGTTCCAAAGGAAAATATCATATAAAAAAGCATGAAAAATGCCAATGCAGTCATACACTTTATACCCGGCCTGAAAACCCGGCGCTTTTTTACCCTGTCTTTGCGCTCGGAATCCGAAAATTCATATACATTATATTTACGGGAGGTCATATAGCTTAACCCTCCTCTTCCTGCTCGTCCGGCCCTGACAAACCCAAGCTATAGCCAGGTATGATGATAACCACTTCGTAGCCCTTACCCCTGGCCCTGTTAATCAGGGTGGCTACAGTGCTGCCACTAAGACCCAGGCGCCGGCCAATCTCAGCGTTTGAGACTCCCATTTCCTTAAGTGTTACAACCTGTCGCTCTCTGAAACTGAGCTTTTCCACTCCCCGGATTTCTAGTTTCATTATTCAATTAACACCTCACCGGAGATTAACACCTCACCAGGGAGTCCATCGTACTACAAATTATGGACAATATGACTACAACAATTCTACGTTCTATTAAAATCTCCTGCTTTACCGGCAACGCTTTAAAGAATATTTTACAAAAAAAAAGACTACCGCGGATAGTCTTTTTAATTGCGCCAGGCGGCGCCTATGAAGAAAGTCATGGTATCCTAACCGGAAACTAATAAATTTTGCCCTTCCGTTCCCTGCTGTCTCTTTGGCCCCGCCCGGGCCCTGGGCTGTGGCCGTTAAAGAATATGCCTCTTAGGGCGGACGGCACTCCCCGGCACATATTTCAGACGGCACAATCATATACACCACCCCCGGGAAAACGTTATTAATAATTATTGTGGTAGCTCTTTAGACGTTTAATCCGACAGGATTAAACTACCCTGGGGTTGCCAAACATCTTTCTGCCCACCCCGGATAAATTGAGTTTAAACCAGATTCAAATCAAAACTTGAACATTCCCCGTCTGGGGAAGATATGCGCCGGGGAGCCGGTAACTCCGCCGGGCCCGGAGGATTTTTTCCACCGGCAGATCATTATTTTTTCCCTATGCAGTTTTTCTTGCCGACGTGCCGGAAAGAACACCGGTCACCTCCTGAAAATAAAACAGACCCTGCGCGGCAAAACCAAAGACATCACGCTCATTGTCCAGCCGACGGCCACACTTACTGCCGTCATGTAGTATTTCCTTTCAATGCTGTACAGTCCCGTTAATTCCCGGCAAATGTTCTGCAGAACAGCCGGGGTGGTTTTACCGGCTTCCATAATGGCAGGAATGATATCACCTATCCACACAGCACCTGCCACCAGGGCCGCTATCAGCGCAAGGGCAATAAAGCCTTTCATCCCAAGCTGGACACCCCCTGCGCTTTTAAGAATATGTTAACACAGGTACGCAAGTACCATATTTTACCATATGAGTCGGCTGGATGAGTTTATCTTCCACATTCTTCCATATGCGCGTACAAACGAAGCCTGTGGCCTTATCTACGTGGTTTTAACTTTGTCCAAATAGTTTTTATACACAGTGGCAGGCATTTTTTTGCCTTCCCGGCAAAAAAAGGGAAAATAGGAGCACCATATTTTTTTATGCCCCTGCCCACCGAGTAGTATACCCTGGCCAAAAGTTGAAACGGAAACGCTATTACCAGAAAGGTTATTTTAAAGGGAGCAGTAACTATCTTCCACACAAATAAAAAGACTGCTAAAACTAATTTTATTATTCTGCCCAGTATTAATAAGCAACGTTTTAACATACGATACGCATACCCGCTTAACAATTGCATGTACAACAACGACCCCAGGGCAAGGCCCACAAATACATAAATCCGTACCTCGCCGGAGTTGTACTTAAGTAAAAGGCAAAAGGCAAGACCGGTTAGCAGCAACCAGAAAAAAATATCACCAAAATAGGTGCCTGTTTTCTTCAACCTTAGGGCATCCCGTGCCACCCTGTACACATCAAAACAGAAACCCGCCAGCATGCCCGTGCCCACCAGCATCATAAAAACATTAATTTGCTCAGCCAGGGGCAATTCATATTCACTCCTTCCGGAATGGCAAAACCACTTGGAAAAGTTATAACCGGTTAATTAATTATAAACCGTCATTGTTTACTATTCAGGTATTCAGAAGTCAGTAGCCAGAATTCAGAATATTTCGAGACGATAAACCGTTCTCTCATTCTGACTCCTGACTTCCGACTCCTGAGCAGTTAACCGTCATTTTAAAATTCTGTTTAAAATGCCTTTGCCCTTATTCCTTGATGTTTTATTTTCATTAAACTCCATAGAGGCAACAAATCCTTCGACGGTTAAGACACCCTCATCCAGATTTAACTGAGTGATATGCAAGCCGTCCCCCTTCAGAGACAAAAAACCCAGGCTGGTATCCAGGGTAATTTCTTTTTCATCGAAACTGCCCACATGCAGAACCCCTTCCAGCACCAGGTGTTTACGCTCCGTGAGGGTCAGCCTGTGTTTTTTTCTATCCTCCACAGCCTCTCCCCCTTCGCCGTACCCGTTTTAAACTTAATTCATATTTATGCCACATCTCGGAAAATATGAAAAAAAGGTGGTACAAAACCACCTTTACCAAATCTTCTGTATTTTAATATCCCTGAAAAAAAAATTTACTATATCCTCCGGTGTTTTTCCTTTACGGGCCATTAGGTTGGCGCCCCACTGGCACATACCCACGCCGTGACCGAATCCTTTGCCCGCTAGAATAAGTTTATCACCCTTTAGAGATGCCTCCTCCAGGAACATGGAGCGGATCTGATCGCTACCCAGGGCCAGCCTTAAGGCAGGCCCTCCCACCTGTACATCACCGATCTGAATTCTTTCAGCCCTGCCCGAAGGACCCTTCTGCGCAATTTTTACCACAGTGGCACTCCCCGGATCCCGACCGGCAATCTGTTTAACCGCCGCCCTCACCTGGTTTAAGGGGATGGACTTTTCCCAGTGACGGTTTTCCGGGGTAGTAATAGAGAGACAGTTGTCCTTCACCCCCGCCTTAACATAGGGAGTTGGGGTTTTGGTATAGGCCAGCCCCTCACTGGCGGAGGCGGAAACCCCGCCGTCACAGGCGGAAAACCAGGCCTTGATAAAATCACCCCGGTAGGTGGCCACCTCCCCCCTGGTGCGCTCCACGGCCCGGCGTACATGATCATTAATTCTGGAGGGATCATAGGCCTGAAATTCCTCTACGCTGGTGGAAGCATCAGTACCGTGCAGCTTTTTGAGCCGGCCAGCTTCTATATTTTCCATGGTAAAGGTACGGGCCAGGATGGCCTGAGCGGCCAGGGCATTTACCGGCCAGGCAGGCTCCATCTCGGCCGCCACCACACCGGCGATATATTCTTCCATTTTTAAATTTTTCTTTTCCCCTGTTTCATTAATGTACAGGCTTATCAAGGGCTCGTCTTTATAACGCTTGGGCAAGGGTTTTTGCTGCGGCTTACGGACACATGAAGCTGCAGCCAAAGAGACCATTAAGATAACTGCCAGCCAAATAGAAAACCGTCGCGCAAACATGACATTCCCCCACTTTTTTTGTTATTCTTGCCGGAGGAAAATATATTATGCCCGGTTTCCATATTGTATTTTTATAAGTTGGGGACATTCCTTCGTGAAAATTGTTCAAAAGTAAAGAATTATTCAAACACAAGAAGGTGTGTCCCCTGACATTAAAAAAGCCCCTTTGCAGGGGCTCGTATAAAAAAGGGAAAGGAACACACCTTCTTGGATTCGCTATATCACTTTCTTCTTAACAAATCCGAGAAAGAATGTCCCCTAATTTAATTCAATAACTCCGCTCTCAAATGACTCTTCAAGTATGTTGTAGAGTTCACTAGCCTGCTTAGCAGGCACATTTTCCCGTACGGATAAAATTTCAAACTTGATCTTTCTAGAACCGAAAATAATTATGATTATATCTCCTGGTTTCACCCCGGTACCTGCTTTAGCTGCCCGTCCGTTAAGTGTAACCTGTCCGCCGTCACAAACCTCTTTAGCTAGCGTTCGGCGTTTTATCACACGGGAAACCTTTAAAAATTTATCTAATCTCATAAAACTATCCCCCTCAACAGCGGATAACCAGACCTGTCAGTCTGGTTATTGCCGGCTATTTATGAGGAAACGGTATCACGCAGAGCTTTACCTGCCTTGAATACCGGCACCCGGGCAGCAGCTATGCTGATTTCTTCCCCGGTCTGCGGGTTCCGCCCCTTACGGGCAGCTCTTTCCCTGATCTCGAAGGTGCCGAAGCCTACAAGCTGAACCTTTTCTCCTTTTGATAAGGCTTCTTCGATGCTGGCCAGAAGAGCAGATACCGCTTTTTCAGCATCCTTCTTGGTCATTTCGGTTTTTTCTGCAACCTGCGAGATAAGATCTGCCTTGTTCATTAAATACCCCCCTCAAAATTTACGTATTAATGCACTTAATTATTCGCGCTATTTCTTAAATTTCCTCCTTACTTGAAAATAATTCCTATATTTTTGTAGATTTTTCATGTTTTTTCGCCTCTTCCCAGTAAAAATCCAGCTCTTCCAGACTGCACCTTTTTAAATCTTTTCTTTTTTCAGTTACTTTTTCCTCTATGTAATTAAAGCGATTGATAAATTTTCCCACCGTTCCTGCCAGGGCCGTTTCCGCATCAACTCCCAACAATCTGGCCAGATTCACTGCGGCAAACAATAAATCGCCTGTTTCGGATTCCTGTTGCTTTTTATTCTCCTGTTTTATAGCTTCCTTGATCTCCTCCAGTTCTTCATAAACCTTGTCCAGCGCACCTCTATAGTCCGGCCAGTCAAAACCAACCTGGGCTGCCCTGACCTGTATCTTCTGAGCCTTCATCAGCGCCGCCAGATGGCCTGAGATACCGGACAGCACAGATTGTGCCGCCGGTTGTTGCCTGTCCTGTTTTTCACGCTTTTTTATTGCTTCCCAGTTAACCAAGACTTCGGAGCTGTCCTTTACTTCGGCTCCCGCAAAAACATGTGGGTGACGCCTAAGCATTTTTTCAGTTATTCCCGCCACCACATCATTTATATCAAAATAATCTTCCTCAGAAGCTATTTGGGCGTGAAAAACGATTTGTAGTAATAAGTCTCCCAATTCTTCACAAATATTATACATATCTCCTGTTTCTATGGCCTCTAAAACTTCGTAGGATTCTTCCAGAAGATATTTTTTCAGGGTATGGTGATCCTGTTCCCGGTCCCAGGGACACCCTTTATCTGAGCGCAACAAGACCATCACGTTCACCAGGGGATCAAGGGGGTACCTGGCAGGCCCATGGTAGTCAGCCAGGGGAGGTATGTAAAGACATGTAAGATGATCCAACCAGGAAAGCCTGTCCATCTCAAAAAGAGGCACTTCCTCTAACTTCTCCTTCCCGGATACCCCTGCGGCCCGTATTACAGTAACCCGGTGTTCCCCGGGATAATATTCCATAAGCGAAAGTTTAATATCTGAAGCCACCAACTGGCTATATACCTGAGTAACTATCGTTCCGGTTCCAGGATCCGGCCACTGCCTGTCCAGCCTCAACCCGTCCACTAAGTGCAGCCCGGACACCGGATCTATCCTCAAAGACACAAAAAGGGCATCCAAAAAACTCATGGCAGGTATGATGCGCACCGCTATGCCCTCTTTTTTCGCACCTTCCAGTATCAGACGCACCGACTCTTCGGCCACCAGGGGATGGCCGGGAACGACGTATACCACCCGGCCGGTCCTGCCGGCTGCAATTATATTATCAGCAATCTGGTGGTACACATGCTCAAAATCAACAGCAATCCTGTATAAATGGTCAAAGGTGTTAAATTTAATGCCTTTTTCCTTTAACCGCGCTACCGCCGGGTGAATTTCGGTCCTGAGCCAGTTCTGCCCCTCAGCCGCCAGTTCCTCGAGCACCGCACCCGGCAGGGCGGATGGATCGCCTGGCCCCAAGCCCGCCAGTATAATTTCTCCAGCAACCATTTTATACCTCCGACATATTTATTTCAGGTATTCAGGAGTCAGTAGTCAGAATATTTCAAGACGATAAACCGTTCTCTCATGCTGACTCCTAACACTTTTGACATTTCATTATAGCACATAAAAAAAGTGGTATTTCCAACCACCGCCAAAGATATAGCCGGTGCCCAGGTAATACATATTACCGGACACCGGCACTATTGTTTGTTGAATATCGCTGCCGCACAAACCGTTAGCAGTTTCCGGCGTACATTCACCATGTATACCAAGACTGGAGTACAGAAGGAAATTACTGCTCCATCTGTTTGGCCAGAAATCCCGCCGCTGTTTCTGCCAGCTTCAGCTCCATTTCTCCCATCTTGATATCCGGTTCTTTGGATGCCAGAATCACTGCACCTATGGGGTCGCCCTCGACTATAATAGGAGCTATTACCTCGGAGGAATATTTGCATTCACCGTCTTCTACGATCATACACTCTTTACAATACGTCTCCTCCCCCGGGCTATTGATTATTACAGCCTTGCGCTCTTCCATTACCTTTTCAATGGCCGGGCCGATGGCTTTATTGACATATTCTTTCTTCGGCGCTCCTGCCACCGCTATTATTGTATCTCTGTCGGCTATGCAGGCAATGTGTCCCAGGGCTTCATAGAGGGAATCGGCATATTCCTTGGCAAAATCGCCCAATTCGCCTATGGGCGAATATTTTTTTAGGATTACCTCACCTTCCCTGTCAACAAATATCTCCAGCGGATCCCCTTCACGTATGCGCAGCGTTCTTCTGATTTCCTTCGGTATTACAACCCTGCCCAAATCGTCAATGCGCCGCACGATGCCAGTGGCTTTCATCTATCACCCTTCCCTCCTTTTTCTGCATAATCTTAACGAATTAACTTTCACAGATAGTATATAGCAGGAGGAAAGGATTTATTCATTTTTTACCAATGGACATTTAATTAATTTTTCATTATTCGATACTATTCTTTTTTCTTCGTGTCTTTCTGTTCTGCCTTTAAATTATTGACTATTTTAGCCTTGCCGGCTACTTCTGTCATGTATGCGGAGAATTTTTCCTGCCTCGCCTTGTCCGTAAGTTTCGCTATTATTTCCGGCTGAACTTCTTCAAAGGACATTGTAGTTGCAGGTATAATCTTTTCCAGTTTAATAATGTGATAACCGAATTCCGTTTTCACCGGGGCGCTGGTATATTCGCCCGGTTTAAGGGCTAGTGCGGCAGCTTCAAATTCCTTCACCGCATCGCCTTTTTTAAATGTATACAGGCCGCCTTCCGCAGCAGTGCCGTGATCTTCGGATTTTTCTTTGGCCAGGGCTGCAAAATCACCGCCCTGATTAAGCTGGCTGAGCACAGACAGGGCCGCTGCCTTGGCGTCAGCCTCTACCTTGGCCTGACCGCCCGGCTTGTTCATGGTGGAGAACAGAATATGCCTCACCTCATACTGTACGGGTGTGGTGTACTGCTCCTTGTTTTCCTGATAGTATTTCAGGGCCTCCTCAGGGGTAGCTTCTTTCACATCAGCGGTAACTTTCTTTTGCAACTCGGCTATAAGATACTGCTTTTCTGCCAGGTCATAAAGCTTGGACTCGGAAAGACCGTTAGCGGCCATAACTTTTTTAAATTCAGCTTCTGTTTTATAGGTGTCTTTAAATTCTTTTATGTTTTTTTCTATTTCCTTCTGGTCCGGGGTAAACCCCTGTTTTTTGGCTTCCTGGAGCATTAATTCCTGACTAATCATGCTCTCCAGGAGTTGTGCTTTCAGCATCTCCACCATAGGGGCAGCATCCTCGCCTTCCAGGTTCATGCCCTGCTGCTTATAATACTCCTTGTAAGACGTCAACTGCTCGTCCAACTGCTGGCTGGTGATATTTACACCGTTTACAGTTGCCACTGAATTGCCAGCGCAGCCAGCCAGCAATAAAAGGAAAACAACTCCCAACGAAAGAATTAAACTAATTGATTTTTTATTCAATACTATCCCTCCCCAATAAGTTTGATTATATATTCAGGCCGATCAATCCGCAATAGCCAAAAATTAACGAAGAGAACAAGGGAGAAGCACGAGAACCGTCCCCTTGCTTCCCCTATCCCAGTTCCCCTAAAAAGTCCTCCAGTACATCCAGATAATGCCCGGAGTTGTCTTCATAACCGGGCGCTTTTAATTTTATTTCAAATTCTCCGCCCAAGTCGTTGAATTTTACGCGGTTTTTGTATGTCTGCACCAGCCTGACCAGTGTTTCACCCGTAAGGCTATGGCCGGGCGCAAACTGCAGTTTAAAGAAACCCGGCTGCCCCGCCAGGGCACGCATGCGGTACTTTCCGGCTGTAATTTTCAATGCGGCTATCCTGAGCAGATTTCTGGCGGGAGCAGGAAGGTCGCCGAAACGGTCAACCATTTCTTCTTCCATATCACCCACCTCGGATTCTTCCCGAAAATGGGCAATGCGACGGTATAACTCCACCTTCTGATTGCTATCCGGCACGTAACCGTCCGGCAGGTAGGCCTCCACCGGAAGCTCTATGGAAGTTTCCACCGGCCCCGCATGCTCCTCGCCCCTGGCCTCCCGCACCGCCTCCTCCAGCAGCCGGCAGTAAAGGTCGAATCCCACCGCGGCGATGTGGCCGTGCTGTTCCGCTCCCAATAGGTTTCCGGCGCCCCGGATTTCCAGATCCCTCATGGCAATTTTATAGCCGGAGCCAAATTCAGTAAATTCCCTGATAGCGGCAAGCCTCTTCTCGGCCACTTCATTTAAAATCCTGTCCCGCCGGTAGGTTAAATACGCGTAAGCCAGCCGGCTGGAGCGACCTACCCGGCCTCTCAGCTGGTATAACTGGGCCAGTCCCATATTGTTGGCGTCCTTGACGATCAGAGTGTTGACATTGGGAATGTCCAGACCGCTTTCAATGATGGTGGTGCAAACCAGCACATCATACTGGTTATCCATGAAATCCAGCATGACCTGTTCCAGATCGTCTTCTTTCATCTGGCCGTGGCCTATGGCCAGCCTGGCGTCGGGGACGAGTTCGGCCAGCCAGGAAGCCAGCCTGTCTAAATCCATAATTCTGTTATGGACAAAAAAAACCTGGCCGCCCCGGCCCATTTCCCTCAATATGGCCTCTCTGATCATGGCCGGGTCTTCTTCCAGCACGTAGGTCTGCACGGGAAATCTGTCTTCCGGGGGAGTTTCCAGTATGCTGGTATCCCTTGCCCCCACCAGCGACATATGCAGAGTACGGGGTATGGGAGTGGCAGTAAGGGTAAGCACATCCACATTGTTTTTAAGCTGCTTTAACCGCTCCTTGTGAGTCACCCCGAAACGTTGCTCCTCGTCCACCACCAAAAAGCCAAGATCTTTGAAAACAACATCCTCTTGTACCAGGCGATGGGTGCCTATGATTATGTCCAACTTTCCGCCAGTCAGGTCGGCTATAATGGCCTTTTGTTCCCGGAGGCTCCTGAAACGACTGAGCATCTCAACTTTTACCGGATAAGGGGCAAAACGCTCCCGGAAGGTGTTGTAGTGCTGCTGGGCTAATATGGTGGTGGGAACCAGTACGGCCACCTGTTTGCCGTCCATAATGGCCTTAAAGGCAGCCCGTAGGGCCACTTCGGTTTTACCATAGCCAACATCGCCGCACAGCAGGCGGTCCATAGGCCTGGAGCGCTCCATGTCCCTTTTTACCTCTGCGATGGCCCGCAACTGGTCGGGAGTTTCCTCATAGGGAAAATTGGCCTCAAACTCCTTTTGCCAGACGGTATCCGTGCCGAAGGCATGGCCCCGGGCGGTCTCCCTGGCGGCATACAGGGCAAGTAAATCCTGGGCCATTTCCCGGACAGCCTCTTTAACCCTTCCCTTGACCCGGTTCCACTCGGCCCCGCCCAGCTTGGAAAGCCTCGGGGCATCTGCCTCTGCGCCAAGGTACTTCTGGATCATACCCACCTGATCGGTGGGTACGTAAAGCTTATCTTCCCCAGCATATTTAACCTGCAGGTAGTCTTTGTTAATGCCGTCTATATTCAGTGAAATAATGCCCAGATACCGGCCAATACCGTGGTTGACGTGAACAACATAATCACCTTTTTTCAATTCCGTAAAGGTATCCAGCTTAGGAGCCTGACGGATACGGTTCCGGCGGGACTTGTGCCTCTGGCCGTACATTTCCGATTCGGTAACCACCACCAGCTTACCGCTCACCAGTTCAAAGCCGCCGGAAAGAGATTCCTCGCTGATTACCACGTTGCCCGGGGAAATATCACCGGCAATCTCCCTGATGTGGTAGGCATCGATTTTGGCATCCTTCATCCCCTGCAGTAACTGCCTGGCCCTGTCCCCACTGCCTGCCAGCAGGGCAACGGCATAGCCATTGCGTTTCCAGTGCCGCACATCATCTGCCAGAATATCCACCCTTCCCAGAAAGACATGCATACCCTTAACAGGAAAGGTAACCACGCTAGCAGCACCGAGAAACTGGGGCTGGCGGGGCAGAAAGGAAAGAAACACCGCATTCAGGCGCCCCAGAGACTGTTCGAGCTCCTGCCAGCCGGCATAACCCCTGTACTGCCCGGGCAGCACCCTGCCCTTGGCCAGCAGATCCGCGTAAGTCTCGGCCCTTTCTTTTTCTATTACCTCCACCACTTCTTTGAATCTGGCCGGCTCATCCACCAGAACCGGGACCCCGGCTGGAAAATAATCCGCCAGAGTTACAGGGTGGGTATAAAAATATGGTAAAAACTGCTCCAGTCCAGGAAAGTGCAGCCCCGTGCGAATTCTTTCCAGGGCCGTACCGGCCATATCCTCCAAGTGGCGCCTGGCTTCCGAGGAAGACTCCCTGGAGATTCTTTTCATCTGGGTCCGGAATTCAGCCTCCAGGGCCTGAATTCCCGCCTCCCTGACTGGTGGCTCCAGCACCAGTTCCCCGGCCGGCAATACATTCACCTTACTTAATTTTTCCGCTGATCTCTGCGTATCCGGGTCGAAACTGCGCACCGAATCAACCTCATCGTCAAAAAATTCCAGCCGGCAGGGCATGTCGCCGGTGGAGGGAAAAACGTCAATAATGCCTCCCCTGGCGCTGAACTGCCCCCGGCCTTCCACCAGGTCAACCCGCTCATAGCCCAGTTCTGCCAGACGGTATTTTAATTTCTCCGGTTCGATCCTCTGGCCCACCATTATTTCCAGATTCGCCCTCCTGAATATTTCCGGGGGTGACAGGCGGCGCATCAAACCCTCCGCAGAAGTCACAACAACGGAAGGCTGTCCGTCTATTAGCGCCTCCAGAACCTTTAGCCTGGAGGCCAGCACTTCCCGCCCGTGGGCCAGAACCTGATACGGCAAAAGTTGCAGCACCGGAAAATGAAATACCCTCGCCCCGGACAGCAGGGCTGACAAATCATCAGCCAGCAGCCCGGCCTCCTGTTCCCCGGCAGTAACGATTAAAACCGGAGAGGCGCAGCTTTCTGCAATTCCAGCGGCCAGATAGGCGCGCTGGGAACCGGCAAGGCCGAAAACCAATTGCTGCTTATGGCCTCTGCCAAGCCCCCGGCACAGACTTTGGAATTCTTTCATATTCTTCAATGGTGCCATTAATCCGCGCATATGTACTCCTTGGGCATAACGATTGGGCACAACGAAAAGAGCTTCAGCAAAGGCTAAAGCCCTACTCGTTTATATGGTTAATTAAATTTATGCAAAGTAACAGGTTAAAATAAATATGTTAATGGTACAAAGTAAAAAACCAATATTTTCCGGTTAAGCTTCTTCCAAAATCTATAGCACAGACAAGTAGGAACATTGATAATAGGTGCCGTCATTGCTGCACCTATTATATCCCTGGGTTTCCGGGGCGTCAAGCAACATCTGGTATTTTATGGTATGCGTAAGTCTGCTGCAAATCATTCAATGTTTATTATCGACGCAACACCACAGTATTCCATCCCACATGGGCAAGATAAGCAAAAGTCAGGGCCGGCCCCACTGCCCCGGTAGAACGCATGGTAAAAAAGGTAATCAAACCAAATACTGTATGGCTTAGTAAAGCAATGACCCCTGCAGGAACATCCTTTTTACCCACCCCGTCCCACAGGGCTTCCAGCAAACCGAAAAATACATGCTTTAGGTGCCGGTTGTTGAATTGTTGAATTACTCGGGAGTAATTCAACAATTCAACAACCGGCACCTGGCTATATATTTGACAGAAAAAGGTGGTTTTAGTCCTTTAGCATTTTTCTTCCAGGCTTTCGCTGATGAAGAAGTTTGATTTGATCAGGGAGAAGACAGAACAGGTATCCAGTTAAAAGAGAGATATTGCGGAGTTATTTCTGGTTGCTTTTAATACGGGTAGCCCAGTCCAACGCCCGGAAAAGAGTTGCCGAAAAAATAATTGACGCCTATTTTGGCGATGACGATTAAACTTTGAATACAATTGTAAACAACGTTCCCTCCGTCCCGGTTTCCACCTTTACTGTGGCGTTATGCCTGGACACAATGCTGTAGCACACTGCCAGGCCAAGACCCGTTCCGCTTTCCTTGGTGGTAAAAAAGGGGGTCCCGATTTTGTCCAGAATGTCCGGGTTGATACCATAGCCCTGGTCCCGGACCGACAAAACCACATCATCCCCTTCAGGAAAGGTGCTTATGGTTAATTTACCACCGGGCTGCATGGACTCCAGACCGTTCCGCACGAGATTTAATAAAAGCTGGCGTATTTCTTTTTCATCTACCGTAAAGTCGGGTATGGGTTCAGTCTCCAGTTCCACATACATGTCGGAATTGACGGCATCCGCCGAGAGCAGAGGATACAATGTTTTCACGATGGTATTAAGATTGTGTAGCTGATAATCTACCGGCTTGTTTTTGGCCAGCGAAAGGTACTCTGTAATTATGGAATTGGCCCGGTCCAGTTCTTGGATCATCAGATCATAATACTCTTTATAGTGCATACAGTCTTTTTTGCCCCCGAGCATTTGCAAAAAACCCCGTACGGTGGTCATCGGGTTCCTTATCTCGTGTCCGATACTGGCTGCCATTTCCCCCACCAGATTCAGACGTTCCAGTTTGGCCATATCCCTTTCCATTTGTTTTCGCTCGGAGATGTCCTCGGCAAATTTTAAAAAATGTGTTACGGTGCCATTAGCATCCCGTAAAGGGAAAAAAGTGGCGTATTCCCAGTAACTGTCGCCGGTCTTTTTTTGGTTGCCAATCTCCCCTTTCCATTCATTTCCCCCTTCAATGTCCTTCCATATCCGCATAAAACCTCCGGAAGCCTGCCCGTTATAATCACGCAAATATTTTCCCTTTACCTCACCGGAAGCATAACCGGTAATCCGGCAAAAACTGTTATTGACGTATTCTATTCTGCCGGTAGTATCAGCTATAATCACCATACTGGGGCTTTGCTCCACGGCACAAGACTGTATGCGCAGTTGCTCTTCCGCCCTCCGGCGGGTATTGATTTCATTTTTCAGAGAAAGCAAACTTTCGTTCAAATGCTGCCGGTGCTGGGCCTCAATATCCGTCAGGCCGCCCACGAACCACCCCACTACATAAACCAGGCAGATCAGCATGAGGTTGTATTCCAGAGCGGGAAAGAATTGTTTTCCCATTATTACGGTCTGGTTAAATAATACTAATACCGAACATACGGTGGCCATGGCCAGGCCGACTTTTTTTCCCATCATGGAGGCTGTTATCAGTACCGGCAGCAATAGTAGTATTTCGGGATGGTAGCGGCTGTCATCAATAATCATTAATGTGGCAGAGGATACAAAGAGTGGAAAGGCCAGATAGGCTAATTTGGCAAAGGAAACGGATTCTTCATTTTCAGCAAGTAAATGGTTTTGTGCTCTGAAAAGCAAAACCACGACTGCACTGAATAAACCGGCCAATATAAAAAAGCGGATATTTATGACCGGGTATATATTATTGGAAATAAATTTTTTGCTCAAAATTAAAGCCAATACCATAATCAGCAAACAAAGCATGTGCGTAGTTGTCAGGTATTCATGGAGTTCTGTTTCCCTTTGCTTTTCGCTTCCCGGCGTCAACTACGTCACCCCTTTTAATCCGTATTATACATAAGAGGCGGTTTAATCGCCTCTTATGTATAAAGGTCGGAGGACACACCTCTGTTTGTGGCCTGGCTTTGAGGTCAGAGGAATGTCCCCAACGTATGTCTGACTTTGGGGTCAGAGGAATGTCCCCAACTTATACCGTACTAATCAACTGTCATACATTATGTAAGGCAAGGCAAGGCGGCTGGCAGCCCTATAACCTTTGATTTACTATTTCCTCAGCGATGCGGGCACCTCAGGCTGGTAAGACGAAATAGAACAGGTAGACGCGGCAGCAACGCTGGCCAGTAAAAGCAGGGTTGTCACAGCAAAAACAAACACTCTGGCAACTAGTCTTTTCATTAGGTTTACCCCCCCCTCTGATTAAATATTTTAATGCTGTCGATGAGTGACATTAACCCGTGCCCCCAGCCGCCAAGCATGAAGCCGACCCATAAAACACCCAGGCTGATACATACCCGTATGTCATTGGTAGTTACACCGGCGAGTTCCCGCAATAAGAACACAACCACAGCCAGCAATACCAGAGTTGTTATGGCTATATATTTTAACTTTCTTCTCCTGCGCATTGATATAATAGGCGCGGCAGAATTGTCCACCGGAGCAAAGCGTATAATAACAAGCAAGCCGGTCAGTAAAGATGCCAGGGTAAAAATATCGATAAAAGGCTGGCCCAGCCGGACTATATATAACGCCAGCAAGGCCAGCCCGGGAATGATAACCACAGTTATAGCGGCACAGCGCCAGGGGGACTCTGAATGGGCCCCTCCGGCGCTGTGCCTGAATAATACCACGGTCACAAGACAGGCCAGTGTTCCCGGGAATACTCCCAGCACGGCCCCTAGCAGCAGCGTCAGCGCAATATTAGCGGCATTAAGCGCCAGCACCTCGATAACATAGGCTAGAATTATTTCCTTTTCCTCCGGCAGGTTTGTTTTCCGGCCCAGATAACCGGCACAGCGCCTGCTAAATGCAAGGTAACTCATATTTTCCACATGCCTTCCAGGGGTTTTTTGTATTTCGCTATGAGCAGCGTGATTATGATCAATAATACAGCCTGGGGAAAACTTACCATTTTCCACATAAGGTCGTCAGATATTATCTTATTTATATCCGTGTGCAACAATTTTTCAGCCATCTCGCAGATCAGTACTTCCAGCAGGGCTAAGATGGAGAAACTTGCAAAGGCACAAACAAAACTTATTGAGGGTTTTACCCTGGTGGCTTTGGCGATGAAAACCGCCACCAGTAACAAACCCACAGCCGTGTGCAACCCGAAAGTGACCGGCAATTGCCTTATGGCATAGATGATCAAGGTATACACAAGTGCCGCGGCCAGTATAATTCCCCAGCGCAGCTTAACCCTGGCCAGAGCCAGACCGCACGCAATCAAGCCCATCGATTCCGGAATACCCTGCAGTAGAAACAAAATAATTTTTGTCATGGTTATTACCTCGTATATATGTTTTAGCGCCTGATGACCGGCAATTATTCAATTCGACAACAACATCCAAAAACCCTATATACTTCCACCGCATCCCTATTTTTTTTAAAAAATTTGAAGTCGTTAAAGTAACATGTGCGCCCCCAACTCAGCACTTGCTGAATGCAAGATAACTTTATATTTTCCACATGCCTTCCAGGGGTTTTCTATACCTGGATACTAAAACAGCGGCAATGTTCATTAGCAGCGCCTGGGGCAGTCCTATTATTCTCCACAGCAGATAGTCCGACATTATGTCCTTTATCTCCCTGTTTAACAAACTGGTTGTTGCTTCGTACATGAGAGCCTCCAGTAGAGCCAGCAGGGCAAAACAGGCGAAAACGGCCGCAAAGCTTCTGGAGGGCAATACTTTTGTAGCCTTGCTGATAAAAACTGCCAGCAACAGCATACCGACAACAGTGTGCAGTCCAAAGGCAACAGGCAATTCCCTTATACAGTAAATTATCACAGCAAAAACCGAGCCCGCCGACAGTATAATTCCCCAGCGCAGCCTTACCCTGGTCAGGGCCAGACTGAAAGCGATCATGCCTGACGATTCCGGTATAGTCTGCATGAGAAACAACAAAAATTTCAACATTTAAGCACCTCAAATTTATATCCTTCATATTCTATAAGAATCTATAAAATCCTATATCTAACATGGGAAAAATATAAATTATTGGCAATTTTCTAACAATAACCGGTATTGCTACCGGTTATATTTGTTCATAGCGACTTCTGCGCCTTCTTTAATTATATGCCTCGCTGCTTCAGCAGCATTTATCACCACATCGTTAATGGCTTTTTCTTCATCCCCGGAAAATCTCCCCAAAACCCAGTCGGCAGGATCATAGCCCGGTATTTCCGGGCGGCCTATACCTATACGCAGGCGGGCAAACTCGCTGGTTCCCAGTTGTTCTATGATTGATATCATGCCTTTGTGGCCCCCGTGGCCGCCCTTATTTCTAATGCGGATTTTACCCACCGGCAGATCCATGTCGTCATAGATAACCAGTAATTCCCGGGGCATTATTTTATACCAGTTCATCATGGCCTGCAGTGCTGTCCCGCTTAAGTTCATATAAGTCTGGGGCTTCAGCAGAATAATCTTTTGAGGTCCCTCCACGGCCTCACCATAAAGGGCTTTGAACATAGACCTGGTCACCTTGGTATCAAGCTGGCCTGCCAGCCTGTCCACCACCCGGAAACCTGCATTATGCCGGGTAAACTCATACCTGCCCCCCGGATTGCCAAGACCAGCCACCAGAAACAATATTTTCACCTCCGTCTCAACAAATTTTACTATAGTCCCCGGGCAGTAGGCAATAAGGTAAAACAGGTCCAAGATAATTCAATGCTGCCAGGCTGGAGTTTCATACAATGCGGAGGATTTGGTATCTGTGAGGCAACCGAAACAGTTGCCTCACAGGACCAAAAGAAGCGCCCCACCTGGGGCGCTTCTTCAACCGCCTAGGAGACTATTGTAAAAACGTACACATCGTTTTGCAGAAGGGATTCGCTCTGCGAATCCCCTACAGATACTCACTTCTAACCACTCACTTCACGCTTCCCAAATGCCAGGCGCAGTTTTTAAACGGACTCCTAGAGAATACCCGGAGTAGACGTGATAATAGGTGGTGCGGTGGTTGCAACTTCCTTCTCCGGCAGCGGCCCGCCGGGCACAACGGCCATCACTGAATAAAGTGGAATCAACACCATTCTCATCATGTTGTCGTACATCACATGCAGTTCCATATAATCCATGCCCACATAGTGAACCATGCCTGTCAATACCATATCATACATGTAAACCGTTGCCTGTTGACCTATCAGTTCCCTGATCCTGTCCGCCAGCATGCTGGTCATAGCAGGAGGACAGTATTTATCCCCCTTGGAACCGCTAATTTCACTCTCGCCGGACATAATTTAACCCCCTTACAAAATTACGGTTATATAACCAGAATATGCTTGGGGATTAGATATGGTGTATCCGGAATTCATTTTATTCGAATGCGACATGGGGACGTTCTTCTCTCCCCTGTCGCATTTGCGCTCAAAAAATAATATCTTTACTAATACTACAGCGTAATATTGCTTATTTCGCTATGCTCGCTACGCCATGGGGACGGTTCCGCTAACTTTTAGTTTACGCTGTAGTACTAATCCCCAGAAGCTTTGACAATTTACGAACAGACGCACCGGTAGTTGCCCTTATCTCTCTTATCAAATCATTACGCATCTTCTTATCCCTACAGCATTTAAGGCTTTCTAAAGTATATCTGCGGTTTCCCATTACCTTGCTGATTTCGTCTATTAAAAATATTTTTTATAGTTTAAGCCAAGCTTATAAAAATTTTAAATATGACAGATAAAATAACCGCATGATAATATGCCTTAAGAACTTGAACTGCCGTTTAATAAATCCCGGGCTGAAAAATCCGGCGATTAATTTTTTAAGGAGGGGTATGTTTTATGGGTAATGACTACCGCCAGATGTGGGAGTCCCTGGGACTGGACCTGGAGTCCCACGACCAGTTGCTGCAGGCCCTGCCGCCGACCTACGGCGATGTTTATTTGAGCCAGCAAAACCGGCCGGCGGGAATGGAGTATTTCGACTTTGTAATTAACGAAATCCACGGTCTGCGCATTCAGGAATTGCAGGAACACAAGGCCTCCGGAGGCAAAATTGTGGGCACTTTCTGCGTATTCGTGCCGGAAGAGCTGATCCGGGCCGCCGGTGGTGTCTGCATCGGGCTTTGCTCCGGCATAGAAATAGGTTCCGCCCAGGCTGAAAAGGTGCTTCCCAGGAATATCTGCCCGCTGATTAAATCATTTATGGGCTTCAAACTGGCCAGAGTTTGCCCGTATTTTGAATCCTGCGACATGGTGGTGGGAGAAACCACCTGCGACGGAAAAAAGAAAGCCTTTGAGATACTGAATGACTACGTCCCGGTACACGTGATGGAAACCCCACAGATGAAGAGGGAAAAGGACAGGGCCTTGTGGCTGGATGAAATAAGAGAATTTCAGGCAAAGGTGCAGGATTTGACCGGCAATAAAATAACAGCGGACTCTTTGCAGCAGTCCATTAAGGATGTCAACGATAAACGCCGGGCCCTATTACGCCTGGCGGAGCTCAGAAAGACCACGCCTACTCCCATTAGCGGCAAGGACAGCCTGCTGATAGAACAAATTGCCATGTATGACGACGTGGGACGGTTTACAGCAAGAGTAAACGCCCTGTGTGATGAACTGGAGAACAGAATCAGGGAAGGTACCGGCGTAAGCAATCCCGGCGCTCCCCGCATTATCGTAACCGGGACCCCCATGGCCATTCCCAACTGGAAGGTGGCCCACATCATCGAGAGCTCCGGTGCGGTCATCGTGGCCGAGGAACTGTGCACCGGGCTGCGCTACTTTGCCAACACCGTGCCCGAAACAGGGGAAAACCTGGAACAAATGCAGGAACTACTGGCTCAGAGATACCTCGGCATCAACTGCGCCTGCTTCACTCCTAATGAAGACCGCATGACTGACCTGACCCGGCTGGCAGAGGAATACCGGGCCGACGGGATAATTCACTGCTCCCTGACCTTCTGCGATCCCTACGCTGTGGAGGCCAATCGCGTGGAAAAAGTATTGAGGGAAAAGGGGATACCGCTGCTTAAAATTGAAACGGACTACGGCCAGGAGGATTCCGGCCAGCTGAAAACGAGAATAGAGGCTTTTCTCGAACTGATTGGGTGATTAACCATGCTTAGTATTGGCATAGACATCGGCTCCAGGACTATAGGTATGGTGGTGCTGGAAAACTCAAGGATAATCGGCTCGGAACTCCGGGACACCGGCTATACCCCCCTGGAAACAGCCCGGCAAATGACAGCGCCGATTGCAGCGAACCGGATAACCGCCACAGGATACGGACGTCATGCAGCCAGAGCGGGATTCGCCCACCTGGTGATTACAGAAATTAAAGCCCATGCCCTGGGTGTCACCCATAGTTTTCCTAATGCAGGAACTATATTGGACATTGGGGGCCAGGACACCAAAGTTATCTTGCTGGACGACAGGTGTAAGGTAGTGGACTTTCAGATGAATGACAAATGTTCAGCAGGTACGGGCAGGTTCCTGGAGGTAATGGCCGGCTCACTGGGCTACCCATCCCCGGAGGAATTCGGTAATGATGCCCTGCTAGGCAACCCGGGTATAAAGATTAACAGCATGTGCACTGTTTTTGCAGAGTCGGAAGCAATTTCCCTGCTCCATAACGGCTGCGACAGAAGGAATATCGCCCGTGCCCTTCATTTGGCGGTAGCGGAGAAGGCCCACAGCCTTCTCCAGAGGGTTTGCTGCCGGGGGCCGGTTGTCTTTTCAGGAGGGGTTGCCAAAAATGTCTGCATGGTCGCTTTGTTGCAGGATTTGATAAAATGCGAGGTGATTATACCGGAAAATCCCCAATTGATTGGCGCTCTGGGTGCTGCTCTGGCAGGCAGCACTGGCGGAAGTGCACTGTGAAGGTAGTGCCCTCGCTGCCGGTTTGAATTTTAATGGAGGCATTGTGACGGGCGGCAATACTGTAACAAACGGCCAGCCCCAGACCGGTGCCGTTATCCTTGGTGCTGAAAAAAGGTGTGCCCATTCTTTCAAGCACTTCTGGTTCAATGCCCCTGCCCCGGTCCGTTACTGCCAGCACCACCTCATTTTCCGCCGTGTAGGTTCTGATAGTCAGTGCCTCTTCCCCCTCCATAGCCTCCAGCCCGTTACGCACAAGGTTAAGTATGAGCTGGCGTATTTCCTTTTCATCAAGCCAAAGATCGGGGACATCCTCCAGTTTCACTTCAACATATTTATCCATGTTCATGGCGTCTGCATCAATAAGCGGGTGCAGGGAGTTTACTATAGCATTGATATTTTGCAGGCTAAATTCGGTCATCCTGTTTTTGGCCAGGGATAAAAATTCACTAATAATGCTGTTTGCCCGGTCAAGTTCTTCAATCATCAGATCGAAAAAGTTCCTGAACTGAGAGCACTCTTTTTTGCCACCGAGTAATTGCAGAAAACCGCGTACGGTGGTCATGGGGTTTCTTATTTCATGCCCGATCCCGGCCGCCATTTCACCGATCAGGTTTAGCCTTTCAAAGCGGGACATTTCCTGCTCCATTTTACGTTGTTCCGTGATGTCGCGGATATACAGAGTTACCCCTTTAATCTTTCCTGTTGAGGATTCAATTAAAGGAAAACTGTATATTTCCGACCAGCCTGTAATTTCTCCGGCGGCATTTCTGTTGCGTGTTAAAAGGACCGTCCCCATGACATGCATGACAAGGGGTTGGGCAAAATACCCATTATGGAAGCCGCCAACCATTCGAAATGTTTAGAATCTTTCTTTTTGCCATAATTGGGCTACAATTAAACTTAACTTGCAAGGTATGGGCGATTTCCATGTCTTTGCGTTGCGAATATGGACGAAATGCAATCAACCATAATTCTAGCTTATTGTTGTTTGGATCATTTTGAATTTCCTTAGCTACTGGCGGTATTACTTTTATTAAGACTAATACAGCTTTTCCTGAACGTATGTTTACTTTCTCTTGCGAAATAATCTCTGCATGCATACCAACGGTGCTTTGCAATTGATTATATTTGTTTTTTACTACAGCCATTGTCAAGAGTCTAATATCTATATTATCAAATTTGGCGCTGATATTATCTTCTGAAGTAATAATCCTTCCGTCAGGAAGAATTAGTTTTTGCATAAATTCTGTAGATTGAGTTGAATAATATGGTGTGTTGAATACATGCTTATTGTTTGATATTTCCTGATTTTTGTTGTCAGGTGAGGAGTCAGGCATTGACCAGGCAACTAATAACAAAACGCCAATCAAACCATAATACCACCTTTTCATTAGTCTCTATTTCCTCCTTAATTTTCAGCCAATGGCACAATTCTTTATACTTGCAATAATCATGCCATATTGACCGAAAACTATCAAGACCTATCAACAACTCTATAACGATTTGGCCCGTATTATGGATCGTTTAAAAGAGACTGCGGGGAGACAGAGCTGCAATTTATTGTTATATACAAAAATGATAGAAATTAGAAGCTGGCAACCATTCGTTTTAACGAAGGCCGCCAGCCATTTTAACAAGGATTGGGATTTAATAAGAGAACTCCAGTATCAATTGATTGCCTGTAGCCCATGAATTATCATAATAGTAATGTAGCATAGCGTACCAGTCCTTACTACCTTGGTTAGCCCACCATTTGGTGCCCCACTGGCTAACTAAGCCATAATGGTACCATGAATCGTCATAATTTCCACCTCTGTATCCTGTTTCAAACAGTTGTAATGAATTGCGAGTTTCTATGCCATAACCACCTACAGCATTAATAGCATTAGTTGTGCTGGTTTGTGCTGTATTAACCTGGAATGATTGAGAATTTGTGTAGGAATCCGTCAGTGCAGCATTATACTGAGGAAATTTAGGATTATATACATGGTACCATGCAAACATCTTTACGCACTCAGCACCAGCCTTTAGGGATTCTGCGGGCCATGTATAATCCCATTCATCAGGTAATACATTTCTTAGGTAATAATAAAAGTTTATAGACTGGGTGTGGGGCTGCGAAAAGCCATAAAATTGGTAGTTAACACTCTTTGTTAGATAAATCGAAATATTAGATGGACATACATGATCACCAGTCACCGATGGATTTATCGAAAGGGCCTTGGAGCCCTTCTCTTCCGCTAGTTCAGTTGGTGTAGCAGCGACATTTGCTATGATTTTTCCTGCAGGATTAATGAACAAGCCCTTATTACGAGCTTGATGAATTTTTGCGGAAATCTTTTCTGCCGATGAACCAAAACCATCGTTAGAGGCAACCAAGGAGCCCACCGGAGCATCTCCCATTTCAGCAAGTTTCCACTGGCCATTTTCTGGAACCACAACCGCTAATCGGTAATTCACTCCATTGTAATAAAACATACTTTCCTCGTGTACAGCATAATCAATACCTACATAGAATACTTTTATCTTTCCATAATTTTCCATATAATTTTTTACGTCAACAAAAGGATAAACGGATTTTATTGGAAGTTCCTTTATCTCTGATATTCGTGCTGAGGTTATATCGTACAATCCAATAAAGTTGTCCTTATTTGTTGTATCTGCCATAAATGAATGTAGCAATTCCTTTTGATCGTTAACCCAATAACTTGGCAATGTGTTCCAATCGTGATTATTTTCTGCAGCCACTTCATCATAGACTACTTGTTCAACCGAAGAAGGTTCCCCCGGGCTGGAAGAAGTAGTACCCTGTGTATCACTTCCTACTGGCGCTGCCATGGCACTTGTTGGTACTACCATCATGAGTAAAGCAACAACAAGCAAAAGGGATATTGTTTTATTCCATTTTTTATAAATCACGTAACAAACCACCTTTCATTACTTTGTTCTAGGACCATTCCTTGGCCCATATGAGCTAACCTTTAAAACTATATAGCTAGCCATCGTTTAGGCGAAGTCGGAAATCCTCTTGGGTTACGCGCCCGGAACTAACTATTACACCGAATCGCCATGCGGGCACATAACTTGAATTCAGGACACCTTCAGCATATGTTCCCAGGAACAGGCCGCTGATGTCATCGTTTCCCTTTTTCAAATTGTCAGGCTTATAGCTTTCTTCGCAAAACAACCAGATTTAATCCTGTTTTCCGTTTTGTCTCGTTACCAACTAAATTCTTACCTGTCATACGTTGCCTATGAAGCCGTAATTATGATATCATTAAGTTTGATAATGTGGTTTGTGCAGGCTGTCTTTGGGCGATAGTTGTAGCGAACTTCCCAGGTTGCCTCACGAACCACTTTTAATTGTCCATTGAATTCACCCCCCACCCTTGCTTTTTATTGGCCCGCCCTATAGTTAACATCCAACTTATGTTAACCTACATAAAGATGACTGGACAAATGCATGGGTTTTTGCCGACCGCCTGCGCTTTGGCCGCCTGCCGGAGAACAGCCAGGTAGATTTCCGCTACCTCCCTTTGCAGCGCTTGACCAGGTTCCGCTACCACCTGACACAGAGTATTACCCGGGAAAAAAATTATTTCTTGGCCAACCTCTTCCTAAAATTTAACACTCTTAGCCAGGATGAAGTTTTCAGCAACCTGTTCGGTGCGACTTCTATAGCTTTATTGACTGAATTTCTTTCTCCAGAAGAAATTGCGACCCGACCACTGGATGAATTGATTGATTTTATTATGGAGAAAAGGAAAAACACTTTGATAACCCCGAGGCAATCGCCCGGGCTCTTAAAGATGCCCGCAAAGCTCACAGGCTTGGAGGAGGCCTGCTAGAACCAGTTAATCTGATCCTTGCCACCAGCATTGATACCATACGCTGTCTTGAAAAACAGGTCAGTATAATTGATAAAGCTATTGTCAAGGAGTTGTCTCACTTTAGGCATACTCTGGATTCTGTACCTGACTTTGGTCCGTGCCTTGTGCCGGCATAATTGCAGAAATCGGCGATATCAGGCGATTTCCAAATGACTCTGCACTGGCCAAATATGCCGGTTTAACATGGAGAACTCACCAATCCGGTGATTTTACTGCTGATGATACGCCGTTAATAAAAAACAGGTAATTCTTATTTGCGTTATTATTTTATACAAGCTGTCAATTCCGTTCGCCGTACTGAACCGGGATTTAAGCAGTTTTATGCCCGCAAGTTCCGTGAAAGCACTACCCACCATCATCGCCGTGCTTTGGTTCTAACTGCGCGCAAATTAATGCGTATGGTTGATGCTCTGCTGAGCAGCAACCAACTTTATAAGCCCAAGGGGCAAAGGAGTGGTATAGCTTAGCTGCATTAAAGGTCCATTTCCATTTATGTTACTTACCTCCAACGCGTCCGGGATGTGAGTTGGTTTTTTGTTCTCTTTTTTACTTATTCTCCAGAAAATTTCTTTTCGTTGGAGATTGACATATTACCGTAGCTCTTTATAGTTAAAAATAGCATTCAAGGCATATCTTGTCATACCTAAAAATTAGGTATTTTTACATTTATTTTATTGTTAGTCATCACTAACCTGGAATCCATGGGAATCGTGCATTTTCAGCAATAACGCAACAAAATACTGTTGCGGGAAAGCAATGCATTTGGCATAAATTATGTAATGTCAAAAATCACACTGGTTCAATATTTGACTGATCCAGGTTTGAAGTCAATTTTTCCAGAAGGCCGGTCAAACCTTCCACGCCAAGTTTCTGGTAGATATTTTTACGATGAGTATTAACCGTGTTCACACTTAGATGAAGCGCTGCTGCTATTTCCCTGCTGCTCATCCTACGAAGCAATAATTTTAGAATCTCCTTCTCGCGGCTTGTAAGTTCTTTCTCCACCTCCGGTAGCAGGGGTAACAAAGGGTCTAATTGGGCTATAATTCGTTCAAGGCTCAAAATATGGATTTGTTTTTCTATCGAAATGAGCAGGCTTTTCAAAAGTTGTGCGGCGAGACCCAGTTCCTTTGCCGCAGACATTGAGATATCAAGATAGCCTACGATTTTTCCTTCTCCGTCTTTGACCGGCCCGGCCACGCACCACCAATTTTTGAAAAGGGTAGAATAATGTTGCTCAGCCCTGATGGCTACAATCTCGCCATCTGCCCGCGCCAGAGATAAAGCGTTTGTGCCGCAGCTTTCTTCGGTTAAAACCGTACCTGGATGAACTCCCATTTTTTCAGCCGCTTTCAATACTTCCCGGGGGGGCGTATAACTTGAGTGCCGTTAACTCCGGGTCACACAGGATAAAAATATATTCTTTTAGCGGTCTTAAATAGCAGGTGGAATTAATCAGTTGGTCAGTATTCATGAGAAGAAGACTGTTTGCCGCCAGCCGGGAAGTAAGATGAGTTTCCGGCAAAATAGATTGCGGTTTCGATAATTCAACCGGCACCCCGGCTATACGGCAACGTGTGTAAGAAGCTGTTAAATCCGCCGGTGAACACAAATACGGGAACCAATCTTCCATGGATGGTCTTTTGCCTCGGGGAAAAGAAAACAAAGGGAAGCCTCCTTATTTATCCATTAAAAGATAATCTTTATTAATAGATGGTTTATTTATAAAAAGTGTTGCAAAAATCGATACAAAAATTCAGACAAATATAGACAAGGTTTACCTTTGAAATTTGAAAGAGTGGTGGAAGCAACCAATATCGAAGGATACGCAAGACAATTGCAATACTCTCCCTTTTTAAGAAGACGCTATCAGGAGGTTAAAATGATCATGGTTATTCAAATTTTTTATCGACAAAAAAACCGCCTTTAAGCGGTTTTTTTGTTATGGCTATTTATTAGGCACTAAGAAATCCTTATAATTTCTTCCGGTTCTGCCTTCTCCAGAGGGTTTGCTGCCGGGGGCCGGTTGTCTTTTCAGGAGGGGTTGCCAAAAATGTCTGCATGGTCGCTTTGTTGCAGGATTTGATAAAATGCGAGGTGATTATACCGGAAAATCCCCAATTGATTGGCGCTCTGGGTGCTGCTCTGGCAGGCAGCACTGGCGGAAGTGCACTGTGAAGGTAGTGCCCTCGCTGCCGGTTTGAATTTTAATGGAGGCATTGTGACGGGCGGCAATACTGTAACAAACGGCCAGCCCCAGACCGGTGCCGTTATCCTTGGTGCTGAAAAAAGGTGTGCCCATTCTTTCAAGCACTTCTGGTTCAATGCCCCTGCCCCGGTCCGTTACTGCCAGCACCACCTCATTTTCCGCCGTGTAGGTTCTGATAGTCAGTGCCTCTTCCCCCTCCATAGCCTCCAGCCCGTTACGCACAAGGTTAAGTATGAGCTGGCGTATTTCCTTTTCATCAAGCCAAAGATCGGGGACATCCTCCAGTTTCACTTCAACATATTTATCCATGTTCATGGCGTCTGCATCAATAAGCGGGTGCAGGGAGTTTACTATAGCATTGATATTTTGCAGGCTAAATTCGGTCATCCTGTTTTTGGCCAGGGATAAAAATTCACTAATAATGCTGTTTGCCCGGTCAAGTTCTTCAATCATCAGATCGAAAAAGTTCCTGAACTGAGAGCACTCTTTTTTGCCACCGAGTAATTGCAGAAAACCGCGTACGGTGGTCATGGGGTTTCTTATTTCATGCCCGATCCCGGCCGCCATTTCACCGATCAGGTTTAGCCTTTCAAAGCGGGACATTTCCTGCTCCATTTTACGTTGTTCCGTGATGTCGCGGATATACAGGGTTACCCCCTTGATCTTTCCTGTCAGGGATTCAATTAAAGGGAAACTGTATATTTCCGACCAGCCTATAATTTCTCCGGCGGCATTTTTATTAGGGAGCACTTCGTGATCTGATTCGCCGCCGGCCAGGGTTCTGATGGCCGGGCATCCGTCACATATGGCATCTCTCCCCCGCAACACCTGGTAGCACTTTTTACCTATAACTGTCTGGTTCCCCGCGTAAAGTTTTTCTGCGGTATGATTAAGCCTGATAATGTTGTACCGGGTGTCCAGCACGCAAAGGCCGTCCTGGATGCTGGTGAAAATGTTTGTTAGAAACCTTTCGCTCTCGTGAATGGTTTCCTCCGCCTGCTTGCGCCTGGCAACCTCCGCCTCAAGCTCCCTGGTTTTACCATTCAATTTATTCAAGTATTGGTTACTGGCCAGGGCAATTGATATGGTCACTCCTATTTGCTGAAGGGTATGCCATTCCAATTCATCAATCTGCCTTGCCCCATTGTCGTAAAGGACGCATGTTCCGAAGGCTCTGCCTTTATTCAGCAGGGGCACCCATACTATGATCTTGATATCGTTTTGCTCAATGATGTCATACCAGGGCTCCAGCCGTTTTTCACTCAGCGGATCATATGATACAACAATTTCTCCCGTTTTAATGGCCTCTCCAGAGGGGCTGGACAGTATCGGCGCCGTCTGGTTTACCGTCTCCAGATAGTTTTCCGGCAGGTTGTACGAGGCAAACATCCATCCCCAGCCATCATGATCCAGTTCAATCACCGATCCGAAGGAATAGCCCAATTGCCGGCAGACTGCCTCCAACAGTTTTGTGATATACTGCTTGGGCGGAGACAGCACGTCTATTTTTGTTAATGCTTTAAGTAAATTCTCCATTTTCCGCCTGATCTAATTATTCTTCCGGTAGTCCGGATTTACGCTGCAATAAACCTCCGGATCACCGGTAGTCCAGAATGTGCACTTATTGCACCCGAGGCATTTTTTTATCTCCGCCTCAAGGCCCTCTGTGGATTTGCGCACTATGGCAGGGTCGGCCATCTGAGCCCTGCCCATGGCCACAAAATCCGCTTTGCCCGAGGCCACAACAACCTCGGCCGCTTCCAGGGTAAACACCGAACCAACAGCACAAACAGGCACGCTGGCATACTTTTTCAACTCAGCAGCGATGTCCACATGGGGAAGGTCACCCAAGGTCAAAGGAGGCACGATGCGCTCCATGGATTCATATACACCGGCGGAAACATGCAACAAGTCCATCCCGGCTTTTTCCAGCAAGGGGATTATTTCTTTATAATCATGAGGAGTCAAACCGCCGTCCACAAATTCATTACCGCTTACCCGGACACTGATGGTCACGCTCTGGCCCAGTCTTTCCCGCACACCCTTGATTATATCCAGTGTTAACCTGGCGCGATTTTCCACAGTGCCCCCGTATGCATCAGTTCTCCGGTTGGCATAGGGCGACAAAAATTCGTTTAGTAAATACCCGTGGGCGGCGTGTATTTCCACCATTTTGGCCCCCGCCTCCGCAGCCCGCTCCGCCGCACTGACAAAATCATCCCGCACCCGGTTGATATCCTCCAAGGACATCTCCCGTATTTTATAACCAGAATCATACTTTGACATAACCGGGCAGGGTATAGCGCTCGGCGCCAAAAGTTCAGAGCCGGTAACCGTACTCAGCGCCTGGCGCCCGTAGTGGATTAACTGAATGGCTGGAACGCTGCCGCGCCTCTCTATTTCCCCGAATAGCCTCTTCAGCCCGGGTATAAACCGGTCCTTATCTATACGTATTACCCGGTCAAAGGCAACCGTATCCGGAGAAACCACTGCGCAGCCGGTTATAATCGTTCCGCACCCGCCCTCCGCCAGGCCAACGTAAAAACCGTTTAGCTTTTCAGATACCGTCCCGTCGGTGTTGGCATAATTAAGCTGCCAGGCCGGGAAAAAAATTCTGTTAACAGGTTTGGCCGCACCGATATCACGGAATTCTAAAACATACGGGTACTTTTCCTTGCCATAACGTCTCCCGGCTGATCTGTCCATGTTTTTATTCACACTCCAGACCCCTTTTCTTTTTAGAATTGCATCCCCCGGGCATACCGCTAAACAGCCATTAAGATAACAGGTATTTTATGGTATCATACAACAATTTATTGCTCATTTGCATAACTTTAGTTCGTGTTATTTCGATTATTTTCGACAGTACGGCAAAGTACGTATTGCCGATATCTATATATTCAGCGGGTTTTACCGACCCTATTCTGTTAAGATGGTAGAGTTTTTTCTACCCATGCCTCTCCCAGATGATCCTTAATTTCCCGCAGGGCAAATTCAATTAGTGCCTTTATTTCCGAATCGGTTGCTTTTATACCCTTGTCTTGAGCTTGGGCAGCCAGCCATCCGGCTGCCTCTTCAAATTTTTTTTGACCGTTGAAATCATGCCAAGCCTGTTCAGCAAATTTAACAGCAATATGAGCTAACTCCTGTTTAGTTTCCAATTCATGCCGTATTTTTTCCAGTTTTACATTGCCAATACGACGACGGAGATATTCTGTGATTGTTGCTAAAAAGAAGGTGATAAAAACTATCAGTATATCGCATCCCAATTCAAGCAGTGTTTTTTCCATTAAGCTCACCCTTTATTAAAAATTATTCAGCCCACCGTCGGGATGGGCCAATATCAACATGAGTAAAATTTGCTTTATTATAAATACCAATACCGCCAAAACCAGCTTGTTCCGCTAATTTTGAGACTTTCGCAGGAGGCATGTTATTAACCACAATATCCGCGGCCTGTCCCCGCATATGGCGGCTTTCTTTTGCTCCTCCAACTTTTTCGTTATACCAGGGGGAGCGATAGCCTGAGGTTATAAAAATTGGCAACCCAGCTTGCAAACGGAGCTTTTCCAGCTTCTCAATCAGTTCAGGTTCTACATATACCATGCCGTCGCCCTTACAGGCGAATTCCATCTCATTAAAATGAGGCGAAAGTTTTTTATCCTGCGCCTTATGGGGTTTTATCGTGATTACTTCGTTAAGTTTGCGGATTGTTTTGGGCCCGGCTATGCCGGCCACGATTAACCCATATTTTTTTTGAAATTCCCGGACCGCATTTTCTGTTTTCAAGCCGAAGATGCCATCTAAAGGCCCGGGCTCGAAGCAGGCTTGATATAGCTTGGTTTGGAGTTCCTTCACATCATTGCCCCGGCTGTTAATCAGCATTTTTGTTCTCACCCTTTTTATTGGAATTATTGATGCTTACCAAATCACCGGCACCCCGAACCGCCTTTATTTTTTCGTTGTTAAAACGCAGGAGCAGAGGCTTTAGGTCCTCTGCTCCTGCATCAATAAGATTTTCTATGATGGAATGCACCTCTACTAAAAACAGCATTGAACTGAAAAAAATGGGTACGGCTTCTATTTCAACTATATATTTAGACTGGTAGGCGAGCACAGTCATAAAAAAATACGCTATTGTCTTTATGGCCGTCCCCTGAAACATTTTTTTAGACGATATCCGGGATTGTTTCGTAGCCTGCCAAAATCCGTTATATTTAATGCTTTGAGCGACTATGCGGTTTAGCAAATCCATAAGGACTGCAATCCAGAGCGCATAAAACGCTGCCGTTGGCGCAACTAGAAAAGTAAAAATGCCTAAAACCACGCCGCCCAGTTGGGCGGCGTGGTTAATTATTATATTATTAAAAAGGTTGGTTAGGTTGTCCAACTGACCACCCCTTGGTATTAGTATCTTGGCTAAATTTTGTTGCCCTAGTGGTAGTATAGTACGACGGATTAGGTGAGTCTGCAGCAGTAGCCCTGCTGCTAATAGCTGCGTCTAAATTATCAATTTTAGCCGCCCTGGTACTACTAAGATTGCCGGTAAGATAATCATATATTTGTTTGAGTCTTGCGAATAACGTCGTAGTACCCGCTGCATCTGTATTGGTTCCAGCTTTCGTGTTTACAGCATCCAACGTAGTTTTATCAGCTATTCCAATCTGCGGCATTATACCACCTCCTCATAATTAAACATCACTACACTGGCAACCACACTCAGGCCCCAACGATATGTCGTCGCCCCATCAACAAACTTATGCGGCATAGTATCGGCCAAATGTGCAGCAAAGTCGGAAGCCTTCGCGGCATTTTGATCTATCAAATCAACGTTTTCGTTGTATGCCGCACGGCTAACAACTTCATTCCCTAATGGTTTGTTCAACCCGAGTCTTGGTGTAACATCAGGCATTTAACCAACCTCCCGTTTCATAATTTTCCCATGTCAATGCTTTGGCGTCCTGCTGGTCCCAGGTGATGTTTACAGCATCGAGATCTTCCCATAGAAGATAGCGGAATTTATAAAACACAGCGAGGTGAGCAGGTTTGATCTCTTCAATGGCCGCTTTTAAATCATCCAGATTGGGCGGAATTCCATAGGTGTCCACAAATTCCACGGTGAATTGGTAAAGCTCCGGCTGCTCGGTCACTTCCACGGCGCCACCGTCGTATGCCTCACAGGCGGCCTTAACCAGCTGAATTGTTACCGTGCCGACGCCCCGGATTTTTGAAATAATCCTGTCCTGGCGCTGGTTGTCGGGCTTGCCGGCGTAGTTTATGAGGCCGAGTTCCTCCTCCCACCTGTCCAGGCCCCAGCCGGCCTTCCTGGCAAACCACTGGTCCAGAACCTCGTTTACCCCCTGCTTGAACTGGTCCAGCTCCGGACCCGCGGCCTGCAGGTATGACTTGAACACCCGGCTTGTCTCGTAGTATTGCGGGCAGTCGGCCAGCATGGCCTTGCCCCGCGCGCTGGTTAGAATGTCGGCGCTCAAGTTAACGTCACCGCCCCTTTGACGGCCACCTGGCCGTCCGCGATGGCCACGTTTCCGGTTCCCCCGTTAACCAGCAGGTTGCTGTAATCCTGCACGCCCTCGGTATCCAGCAGCATGGACCCGATCCGCACATACCGCGCCGTCGGGTCGCTGGAGAAGGCGATGCTCTCCAGGTAGTCCGCAAGCGCCGCTTCAAACAGGCCCTGCACTTCGGCCAGGGTCCTGACGCCGGTCAGAACAACCGTGGCTGTTACGTCAACGTTTACGGTTGTGGCCGCCTCCACCGTGACCGCCGCCCCGATGGGCGCCTTCCCCTCCCCCAGGCCCGGGTCCGGGTCAATATACTCCTGCGCCGCATCCACAATGGCCTGGCTGGCCGGCTGTTTGTCGCTGTCCAGGAGCACCACCTTCACGGTGCCCGGCCCGTTCCATAGCGGTATCACCAGGGCCGCTCCCACACCGGCAACTCCCAGAGCCCATTGCATGTAGTCGGACTTGTTTCCGCTGGTTCCCGGGGTTCTCACCCTGGCAAAAAACCTTGCCCTCAGGTCATCATCCGATTCCGTGTCCGCTCCTCCTGTTATAGGAGATTCATTTGTTACCGCGGATACCCCGTTCACAGGCGTTGCCAGCAGCACAACGGCGCCAGCCGCCACGTTGCCTGTTTTGCCGGCTTCCACCGCCTCAATGTCAACAGACACATAACCCTCTGCCGGGACGGCGGCCTCCTGCCCGGTTATGAATTCCACAGCCCCGGTATTTGTCACCAGGTCCGCAGAGGTGCTCACCGTTGTGCCGGCCGGGATAACGGTTCCCGCCGCGCCGGTGAATCTCACCTGGCCGGTGGCCTTGATGGCCGCCTTTCTGGTAATCCCATGCTCATCGCACCTGGCATCCAAATATTCGCCAAATGTGCTGCCGGCGAAACCGCAGTTTAGATATTCCCCCATATCCACTTTCATTTGGGCTAATTCATTAGAAACACAGGCAAGAGCGTCATAAATGTAGCTGCCCTCGGATTTGTCTATGTCATCCGGTACCCTGGCCTGCATCCTGTCCAGAATGGCATACTCATCTTCATCTGTCAGAAAATCCGGTAGTGTTGACATCAGCTCAATTTCACCTCTCCTTCTACGGTTGTTTTTTCTCCCCGGGCAGTGGTGACATCACAGGTAAAATACAGGGCGTCTTCCTGCCAGGAAAAGGAGAAATTATCAACTTCTCCGGTTCTGGGATCAACCGTCAGCGCCTCCCTGGTCATGCGTTCAACTTCACTTTCAATAATTGCTTCTGAAAATCCCCGCCCCACAAGCTCCTCGTACTCGCTCCCGTAATTCCGGCTGTATATGATATAGCGGTAGCGCTGGGTCAACAGAGTTTTTTGACACCACTCCGTATAAGCCTGGAGATCATCCGCAGCCGCCACCTTGCCGGAAGGAGTCAGAATAAAATCTCCGGCATCAAAATCAAAGCGCCAGCTTCTTCCGAATACCACATCGCCGGCGCTGAACTCGTTATTTTCAGGGTTTGTAATTGTTGTTTCACTCGGAAAAAGGTTAGGCATTTGGCATCACCTTCGCTAATATGACAAAATCCTGGCCGCCGTTCACCGGTGCAACCATAACCCTGTCACCCGATTTTAATCCTTGCTTTAATTCCAGACGCACATCCTCAATTTCCCGGGCATTGAAACTATATTTTGTCAAAGCCGAGGTGGTGGCTCCCGGCAGGGGGTTGCCCTGCACGTCAACCGGACTTGTGGCGGTTCCTACCAGGAAAAAAGCCGGAAGATATATTTTAGCCAGCCAATCGGCAACCAGGTGATCCTTTATTTCATGTTTAAAATTATCCAGCTTAAGTCCCGCCGCGGTCATAGTGCCCAGTTCGCACTGCATTCCGGATACTGCCCGGTTCGCTTTATCCGTCATCCTGGCATCCATCAGGGTAACAATCTGCTTAAACGGGTCCATTGAAATACCGCCTCCTGACCAATTCGGCGCCGGCCAGTTCCAGGGCCATGTGCCCGGGGCTGCCCAGTTCGTGTTTCACAGACATGACCAGCAAGTCCCACCCGTTAAGGCTTACTTTATCGCCGGCTCTTATCGTGTTGATATCCAGGCTTCTGACAGTCACCGTTTCCTGAATCCCGGCAAGCAATTTTTGCCCGGCGGTTTTGGCCTGGCCGGGGTTGGTGATTTTGCTGTCGGTCAGCACCTTTTGCAGCGTTCCGAGTTTTTCCGTTTCACCATTAACCAGGGCAAGCACAGGGGAGCGCTTATCTTCGGGAGCATTGCCCAGAACCTTTACCCGGGTAACAGCCCCCTCCAGCGTCCGGCGCTGGTTTATTTCTTCCAGGTTCTGCTCCGTTTCAAGCGCCCAGACGGTTGCATTGCTGCCAATCCTGTATAATTCAAGCCCGTTGGGGGTCATCCTCGCCCGGTACATCTCCCCGCCCTTTTGCACTGTGTCTGTTAAATCAGCCTTTATCATCGAGTAAATCGACTGAGCGCGGTAAACCGCCTTGGCCAGCGGAGTTTTTGTGTCGGCCGGCCCGGGGGCCAGGGCAATATTCCAATCGGCGGCATATTTTTTCAGCCTCTGGGTTGCCGTCTGTCCTGCGGGAAACAGATATTCATCTTCGCTTTTGGAAAGATATATCGTCTTGTCATAAACCGTAACATTAAGGTGTTTTTGCCCCCGGGAAGTGCTGTAGCATTCCCATACCACGCCCGGCTGCAACAGGTATTTCATAACGTTTTCGCCAAACGGGACGCCGGAGACCCGAATCTCCTGCCCGGGAGCAATGGCTGGGAAATCAGCAGTCACAACCAGTTTGACATCCGCGTGGTACGCTATATCATCCAGGGACTCTTCCAATGTTATGCTTTCCACAAGTTCGCGGAGATAATGCCGGTCGGCCAGAACCACCTCGTATTTACCGGTTCCCGGATTAATCATTCAGGCATCACCAGCTTCATCCCCGGGTAAATTAAATCCGGGTTGGGTCCGATTATTTTTTTGTTGTTGGCATAGATATCCTTCCACCTTGAGCCGTTCCCGTAATTAAGTTTTGCTATCGCCCAAAGGCTGTCGCCGGGCTTTACCTTGTATTCCTTTGCAACCGGCTTCAAATCTTGCCTCGGGAGCTTCAGGCCGCCCGTCAGGGAGGATGACGCCGCCGCCTCCGCGGCGGTCCTGACCTTAATCTCCCGCCATGTCCGGCAGCTCAGCTGGTAATAAACGTCACCGGGATAGCCACCCTTGAAGGTGCTGGTATGGGCAGATATCAACACCGGCGCGTTTATAATGGTTCCAGTTATATTTAACCTTACGGGTTTGCGGCTTATCATCCACGCCGTCAACTTGTTCATGGCCTCTTGCGGGTCGGGCAGGTCGGCATAACAACAGAAAGAAGGGTCATACTCCTTTGGAAAAAAAGAAGAGAAGGTAATATCCTTTACCTTCTCCCCCGTGGGAAAGTCAATTTCCCCGAGATTCATTATATTAACCGTTTCATATTGCTTTTCCCGCCGGATTGTTACTTCTTCCGGGTTTACCGGAAGCTGTAGGGCTGATCCGCCGGGGTCCGTCAGAATAAAATCCATATGGGTTTGCCTCCCCTCCTAAAAGCGGCTAAATAATAAAGTCAGGCATAGGCATGGCCGATGCCGCCTCCTCTGTTCTGGTATGCTTTACGGAGTTCCCGCGCAATTTTCGAGGCTATTTCATCGCCCAGTCCGCCGGCATCCGCCTGGCTGTTAACAGTAACGTTTACTGAAAGGTTTTGTTTAACCTGCGAATTATTGTTTGTATAACTCCCTTCAGTTAAATTTTTGTATACTGCATCACTGGGAACAGGCAGTTTAACATCACTGGATTTATATGCCAGCCTTGTAGCCCCGGTGTTTTTAACCGGAATGGCAATTCTCTGGAGAAGTCTTGCACTAACCTTTTTCAAATCACCTGATTTCTCAAAAGCCTTTTCACCGGTTTTCTTGAAATTTTGTTTTAATCTCTCAAAGGCTTTTTTACTAACTTCATTTAAACCTGTTTTTTCAAATGCCCATCCGGCTAACTTTCCACCAACATAGCTGCCCACAATGCTCCCCAGCATAGCTCCTGCAGGTCCACCTATTAAACCACCCAATGCACCACCGGCATATCTTCCAATTAACCTGCCAGTTATTAACCTGCCAACTAACCTGCTTGTTAAATTGGTTGCAAACTTCGCACCCACATTTCCACCTACAATAGAAACAGCTTCTTTCAGGCGATCACCTTTTTTAGTAGTAAGTATTTTAATTAAATTAACTGTACGCCCAAGGTGGTTACTTGCCCCTCCTACACCTATAAAATTATCTATTAATTTCTTGGAAAAGATTCCTTTAAACTTTGACAAATCCTTTGTCAAAAATGATTTGCCTGCTAATCCTGCTCCTATAATATTATCTGTTATTTTCTTGGGAAAGGTTCCTTTAATCTTTGACAAACCCTTTGTCAAAAATGATTTGCCTGCTAAAAAGATTCCTTTAATCTTTGACGAACCCTTTGTCAAAAATGATTTGCCTGCTAAAAAGATTCCTTTAATCTTTGACGAACCCTTTGTCGAATCCTGTGTCAAATACTTTGCGAAATCGCTTAAACTACCCACGCCGGTCATAAAATATGACATTACGTTTGCTGCCCCGTACAGAGTCTTGTTTACATCTTCCCAATACTTTTTATTTTGCCCCGCGTCTTTTTTTAATTGGGGAGCCTTTTTGTTGTTGGATAATACAGGGGCGTTAGCAGCGACTTTTCTTTGCTTTATATTTTTTAAAGTTTCTAATCGAAAATCTTTATACGGGTATACTTTGAGCGGGTCACTATAAATATTCGCATTAAAGTTATTGAAATAGGACTGGGAAGTTTTTGGTATCCTACCGTAAACGGAATTTTTATTGGATATTTTTGATAATCCGTTCCGGGCATAATATTTTCTTAGCAACTCCCGGGCCTTTTTCCTGCGTTCTGCTTCTTCGTCCCCCGGACCGCCTGAAGTTCCGTTTAATTTATAATTAATACTATCCACGCCGCTGAGCCTCCTCGCGCGCCTTTTTTCCGGCTTCCAGCTCAATCTCCGTACTGGCTAATAGAATAAGCTGTTCACCCCGCGGCAGCTTCCAGAAATCCCCGGGAAGCAGGTGGTGCCGCACCCACAAAAAGTGCAGCACCCCCAGCAGCCCCCCGGAGTTGATTAGTTTTTTACGTCGTCAAGTGAAATATTGAAGCCGCTTAAATCCAGAACAGTCTCGCCAAGGGCCGAAAGCTCGCCGGCCAGCAATACCCTTTTGATAATTTCCTCCGGCCCGGAAGCCTTATACTTCGCCAGCAGCTTGCCGTCCCCCCAGTTCGGGGATACCGTCGCCGCTTCAATCAGGGCCACATTAAAATCCTCTTCATCTATGCGCTCGATAACCTGTCCCCGGCGCTCCCTGCGCTCGGTGCAGCGCTCCCTGATGCTGAAAACCTGTTTCCCGGTTAATCCCCTCAAGGTCACCGGGATGCCCAGGCGGGGCAGGGTAACGGTCTTCTCGGGAAGGGCGTCGGCCTCCAATAGCCTTCCGATAATCTGTTCATCAGTCATTTTTTCCATATCCATACCGTACACCCCCTATGCCACAATGGGATCCAGAAGTTCGTATTCCTCAAAGGTGAACTTCACTTCTTCCGCCACCGGCTCCCCGGCTTTCCAGTTGGCCAGCTGCAGACCGTCAACCAGAACGTTTTTCAGCCTGATCCTTTCAAACCCGTATGCCTCGGGATCGTTCAGCTTGGAGATAACTTCAAACTTGCTGAAACCCCGCTGCAGCATAGCACTGGTTACTTTAAACCCGCTCATGGTGCCGGTCCCTTTCAGAGGGCCTTTCTTATATCTCTTCCAGACATCGCCGGAAAGAAGAATTTCCTTCTTGTCCATTTCAACATTGGCCACAAGGTTATTAAAATTGGTTTGCCACTGGCCGTCGATAAAAACCTGGCCATAGGTTCCCAGAATAGTTCTGCTGGCATCCAAAGACACTTAAAGCCACCTCCTACTTTACAATAAAACTGCCAAATATTTGTTCCATAACGTCGGTAAGTCTTGCTTCCCACTTCAGATATACCTGGTCCGGCTCCGGGGTGTTGATGGCGCCGGTTCCGTAATAATCCGGGTCCAGGTATACATCCCAGCCGGCATTTTCGATAATACCGGCCTGCGCCAGGGACTGCATGTACTGTTTGCTGGCCCCGATCAGGGCAATGCGCCCCTCTTCGGTGTTGTTAACCTTGCCGATGTAATTGTCTTCGGCGGCCCTTAACAGGTCCGCGTTGACGGCATCCATGACCCTGATGGTCCGTATCTTTTTCCATGAATTGTCCTGCCCCTGGCGAAGGGTTACCAGGGAATTCATCCCGCGCAGCGCCTTTACCAGCAATCCGTCATGGAAGAACAGGAAAACGCCCCCCGTTACGGCCTGTTCCATCTCGGAACGGGTCCATCTCCTGGTCACGTCATCAAAAGGAGATGGCGCGTAGGTTGTTGCCTCGCTTAGTTTCTGGCCGGCAATAAGCCCGGCCACATAGGCCGCCAGCTGTGCGCTGGAATAGGTTGCACCGTCCAGAACCGCGCCCACCCCGACGTTAACTACGCCTTCGCGGTTAAACCCGGCGCTTCTGGTTACGGCCTTGCTAACCGCGTCGGACGCAGTGTCATCGGACGCCTGTCCGCCGAGTACCGCTATTATACCTTTTCCTTCCTCACGCACCCGGCTGACCCAGGACACCACGGATGTTTGTATGGCCGGGTCATATACCCCGTCCAGCACAAGCAGGTTGAACTCCCGGGTTTCAAAAGCCGTCAGGGCATCGGTATAATCCGAAGAACCTATTGAAGCAATGCCGGAATTTCCGCCGGTGAGCATCTGGTCCGCTGCATTGGCAATGGTGCCGTCGCCGCCGGCCAGTTTGGCCGCGCTTACCCACTTGTTTGAAGTGTCGTTATTAATGGCGGCCACCGTATTGTCTACCACCGCCGCGCCCTTGTCAAACGTAAATGTTCTGAGCAGGACAGAGCCTTCAAAGAGCTGTATATCCTGTTTGTTTATGCCGTCAACAGGGTTGTCCCTTACGGTGATTTTAAAATTATTGCCCCTGCTGCCTTCATACCTGGCTGTTATTGCCAGGACATCCGCTGCCGACCCGTCCTGTAAAGTTTTACCGGCTTTGGCCGCACTGCTGTCAGCCAGCCGGTAGGCCAATACCTTGCTGGCCCCTCCTAAAAGAATCAGTCTAAGGGTTGTTGCCGCAGTTGCGCCGTTGGTATCGTCGACAGAGAAATAATCATTTATAGCCGCCTCGCTATTAATCTCCACAAACTCCCTTACCGGGCCCCAGTTGGCTTTTACCGGAGCAATTACCACTCCCCGGGCGCCGGGCTGTATTGCCGCCAGGGCAGCAGCTTCAAAATTCAGATACAGTCCCGGGAGCACGGGTATTTCAGTCGCCGACCATGTTCCGCCTGCCATTAAGAAATCCTCTCCTTTAATAATTTAATACCGGCTATTTAGCCGGCGGTGTGCCATTAAGACACAAAAGAATGATACCCCACCACCACCTCCGCTTTAGTTAGTTAAATAGAAAAGCTCCGGCAATGCCTGGAGCTTTCCGGTCAGGCAATTATAATTTTGTTTGGGATGCAATATTAAATATTTCCCTTATTGTGCACGGCTGAAATCAGTGGAGCGTTTTCCACGGGTCTGTTTGTCAGCCGTTTAAGGGTCACTGACAGCTGTCCGGTGTTGAAGGCGTCTGCTTCGCAATCAGCCCTGGGACAGCTTACGGTAAGATACCGCTTATCAGCGCTGTCCAGTAATATTTTTACCGCGCTGCACAGTTGTTGGGCTATCATAACAATTGCCGCCTGTTGCTCATTTACGCCGGCGCCTAAAACATGACCCGTGAATGTTTTTTGCACTTCGAAGAATGACCGGGCGCGTTCGCTTATCTCGACATTGGAAAGACGCCAAAGCACAGTGGGGGTTCTGTAATCCATCGGCCATGCATTACGGTAGACCGCCCAGGCCGTGCCCAGCAGCGACTCCGTCCATGCCGACAAAGCTTCCAGCCACGGGTCGTTCTCCACACTGTCCGTTGCTGGGACAGGTTGTACTGCAAGCACGACGAATTTCAATCCCCTGGATATTACATCCAGCCCGGTATCTTCGCAATCGCCGGCCAGGGTGCCCAGGAAACGGCAGGTGAATAAGTCTCCTTCACCCGACATGAGCTGCTGCCCCTCAAGGGCCGTGATAATTTTTTCAACCAGGCCGTCTACTGTTTGAAATGCCCCAGACCGTGAAACATATGGCCATATCTCAATGTTTCTTAAGAAACCCGCCCAGGGAGTTACGTCCGGTCCGATGCGAACCGAAAAAGTTCTGGCATCTCCAATGTTTTTTAATAAATCGGCTTGGGGTGTTACTTTTGAGTCTGCTCCCTGTTTTAAAACCAGATAAGGCTTTGTTGTGTTCACGTCTATGGTATGAAATTCAAACACTCTGCCTTCAATTTCCGGAATATCGCTAATTAATTTTTGACTTATTGCCGCTCTCATTATATTTAGTGTTTTTCACCTCCTGTCATCCGGTTGTAACCGTCATCATAAGATTTACCGGAATTGAGAGATACCGTAATCAATACCGGCCAGGATTTTTGTATCGTTGGATTCGGTGTTGAACAACTCCCTCTCACTTATTGTTTGCTTTCGTACGACAAGGGCTATTTTTTTCTCAGCCCGGTGCACCAGATTCTGCACACTGCCCTTGTTGCAGCCCATAAGCTGCCCGGCCTGGGCAAAAGAATAGCAATGTCCGCGAACCAGTTCAAAGGCCTCTTTCTCCTTGGCCGTCAGGGAAGACGTCAACCTTTCCACAAGTTGCGCCATCCAATCAGGAGCGGATTTAACGGGATCACTGTTCTTCACGAACCGTGAAATTAAAAATGGGTCCACTGATACTTCTCTTTTATCACGGCTCCATCTGGCCACGTTCCACTTGTTGCCGGGTATGTGACCGGTTTCCATGTATTGTATCGCCCATACGGTATCTGAAATCATGCTTTTTCTATGTATGGGCAATATACTGCTTTGACGCAACAACCCCAGAGATTTTTTGTATTCGCGGATTAAATCTTTCAACACAATCACTCCCGGGAAAAATTTAAAGGCCCGGGCTTTAAGCCCGGGCCTCCCGTTTATACGAGTCAGCCTTCCATACTTCCTTTATTTCACCCCATACGGCTTTGCTATCCTGAATTTTAAGGATAACCTCCCCGTATTGGAGCCTGTCAATTTCCTTTGATTTTTTTCGGATTTGGGTTATTAATTGTTCTGAAACCCTTTCCAATAGACAACACCTCGCAATCAAATTTACATTGCGTGTAAGTATGTTGGTTTACGCTGCGTAAAGCATTGTGTTTATACTTGACAAGCTGAGCGTTATATTTAACCAGTAATATTCACGTAATGCAAATTTTGTATCACCATTATAGCTTTGCCATGTGTCCATGTCAATGAATAATTTGCCCAACGTGAAAATATTTTTCTTTTTGTGGAAATCATGGTATAATACCTTAAAATCAAATCTGAGGTTGGTTGCCATGACTTTAGGGGATAGATTGAAAAAGTCCAGAATGCGAAGGGGCCTGACACAGGTTCAGACAGCTAAAATTCTCGGCATAGCAAATACGGCTTTATCGAACTATGAGCGGGGGGAACGCGATCCCGACACCACCTTGCTTAAACGTCTCTCAGAGTTATACGGAGTTTCAACGGACTATCTGTTGGGTAATAACCGAAATTTAAAAGTTGATATTATTGAAATTTTGGAAGACAGGAATAAGCAGGTAACTATTGGCGAACGAGTATTGAACCGGGAAGAAAGGTCAGCCATAAAATGCATTCTGCATGAACTGCCAAAATCAGAAAAACTTATGAATTGCCAGCAATATAAGCCTGGGGATATAAAAAATATTAAAAGCGATTTGCCCGGCAAAAATATAGATGCCCAACTGGAAAAAGCGGTAGTTGCGGCCAGCCACCAATCCCGGCAAATGATGCAAATCTCGCCGGACCTGCGGGATTTGATTAAAGAGGAAGTGGCAAAAATCCTTGAGGAAAGGAAAGGAAAGCCAAGAAGAAATATTAGCTTTAAAAAACCCGCCTGGGTTTAACCGATAAAAACTACCGCAAGGTAGTTTTTATGGTTTTTCGAATCATTCGACAAATAATGACACAAACGGAGTGCTCTATGGATACAAAGATTCAGACTCTATGGGAAACAACTGAGAAGGAAGATATTGAAGTAAGGTATACAGACTTACACCACTCCGACCCAAAACTGGATGGACTTTATTTGTGGGTATATGATTTCCCCATTATACTTCTTGACAAATCCCTACAGTGGAGAAAGCAACAATTTCGCTGTGTGTTTGCCGAAGAAGTGGGCCATTATTATACTGTAGCCAAATCAAATTTTTTAATTACCCAACCTAGTTATCCAGACAAACTGAACCTCAGCCGGGATGAATATCGGGCCATGTGTTGGGCAACCGATTATTTGATTCCGGATTCTGAGCTGGTTTATGCGATAGAATCATTAAGTATTAAATCATGCTCTGATCTGGTAAGTTATTTTGAAGTAACAAACACTTTTTTTGTTCACAAATTAGAAGTTTTAAAGAGAAGAGACAAAATAAATGATTTTATAAATAATATTATTGATATTGAATATTTAAAAGCTATTATTTAATTTGTGGGCAATGCTTATCCCCCATGGAACCGCTCATTTCATTTTCGCGGGACATAATTTAACCCCAATACAAAATTACGGTTATATAACCAGGATATGCTTGGGGTTAGATATGGTATCCGGAGTTCGTTTTATTCTTCTTTGCCGTTCACAGCCTCAGCAGGAGTTTTTTCATCAGGCACATCCAAATCCACGGCTCTTTCGGTTTTGGTCAGCACCGTAGCCAAAATTTCATTGCTATCATCCAGCACCCTGATACCCGGAGGGATGACCAGATCAGAAACTTTCAGCACACTGCCCGGGGTCATGCCGGCAATGTTAACGGTTATTGATTCGGGAATCTCAGCGGGCAGGCAGGATATTTCCAGTTCCCTCCCGACTTGTTGCAATACTCCGTCTGTAACTTCACCCACCAGTACAACCGGTATGGACGCATTAATCCTTTCACTCAGGTTAACCTGTTGAAAGTCGGCGTGAACAACCTCCCGCCGCACCGGGTTGTACTGAATGTCCTTAAGCATAACGGTATAGGCCCCCCCGTCACCAGTGACCTGGAAATTGATCAGCGTATTGCGGCCAGCGCCTGACGACAGTATCTTCTCCACCTGCCTGGCGTCCACTGCCACCGGAATGCTGCCCAATTCCCTGCCGTAAACCACAGCAGGGATCATTCCCTTTTCCTGCAGTTCATGGCGGTAGCCTTTACCCCTCCCACTGCGCATTTCGGCACTAATGCCATAATCGGACACAGAAAAACCCCCCCCAAAAAGTACCGTTTGTTTCCTTTAGTATTCCCTTTTTCTGGTCATAAATATCAGCGCTCCAGCATAGCAATATTATGAAATGAATGTAAGGGGGGTCAATATTATGCGTAAAAGTAAGCAGTTTCTTTCTATGCCGGTGATCAGCCTGGCCGAAGGCCAGCAAGTCGGCTCCATTAAGGGATTGGTGGTAAACCCCGCCAAAAAAGCAGTGGCCGCCCTGATTATAGAACAGAAGGGCTGGTTCAAGGATTTAAAATTCATTCCCTTCAGCAAAGTCCGCAGCATCGGGGATGATGCTCTTACCATAGAACGCAGGTCAAATGCGGAAAAGGGCGCCAGCCTGCCTGAAATCATGGAGCTTCTAAATGAAAATCACGAAATCGCCGGCTCGAAATTGATTGCCGAAAACGGCACTGCTTTGGGCAACGTGGACGAATATTATGTAGACCTGGAAAGCGGCGACATAGTCGGTTTTGAATTCAGCGGCGGCCCTTTGAGTACCTGGATGAAAGGCAGCGCGTTCCTGGACATCAACCATGTCCGGACTGTCGGAAAAAAAGTGATTATCTGCAGCAACGACGCTCTGGAAAACATTATCAAAATGGACGGGGGCTTCCAGGAAAAAATCCGGGGATTGCGGGAATCCACAGGCCAGCTTTGGACTACAACCGTACAAAAAACCAGGGATCTGGGAAGTAGCTTGAACAAAACCCTGGACAAGGTAAAAAAGGAAAGAGAAGAAAAATGCTCCGGGGAACAGACCACCGAAAACGAACCATACCGCTATTCGGGAGAAGACGAAAAACAAGAGGTACATTGCCACTGCTGCGAAGACAGTCTCAACGGAAAACATGGGGAGAAAGCTGAAAAAACATCGGCTGATGCCCCCCCGCCGGCTAAAGATAACGCAGGGCAGGAACCTATAGAAGACCTGCCGGCCTCAGAAGTTACGGCTGCCCGGCAAACTGCAGAAAACCCGCCTCTGGAGGACGGCAGCGGGGTTAGGGAAGAAGAGGCCGTACAGACCCCGGACAAAACTGAAATAAAATAGTTTTTATCCGCTGATACATCACTGTTGACGTATACGAAAAAAGGACAGTTTGTTAAAACAAGGCAAACTGTCCCTTTTTAATTTTAATCATACTTAATAGAATAATATTTGATAGCCTATAGTACTACAGCGTAATTTAAAGGTTAGCGGAGCCATGGGGACGGTTCGAGCGTCCCCGAAGCGCAGCGAAGGACCGAAGGGAAGACGATGGAACCGTCCCCGTGGCGTAGCCATTCAGCCCCTCCTAAATGCTGCTCTTTATTTGTCGTCAAAGAGCTTACTAACACTTAAGTCCTCATGAATCCTGATGATGGCCTCGCCCAGCAGCGGGGCTACGGAAAGAACCTTCATTTTGGAAATTATTTTTGAAGCGGGGACTACTATGGTATTGGTGACCAGTACTTCCTTGATGGGGGCTTCCTGGAGGCGACTCAGGGCAGGACCGCTAAGTACAGCGTGGGTACAGCAAATGTAGATATCCCCGGCTCCCCATTTTTTTAGCGCGATGGCGCCCTGGTTAATTGTCCCGGCAGTATCGATGATGTCGTCAATCATGATTACCGTCTTACCCTGGATAGCCCCGATTATGTTCATCACCTCGGCCACGTTAGGCTCGGGCCTGCGTTTATCTATGATGGCGATGGGAGCACCGATGCGTTCTGCCATATCCCTGGCCCTGGTCACCCCGCCCAGGTCGGGGGATACAACCACCACGTTATCCAATTTATTCTGGAGGAAATACTGGGCCAGTATGGGCACCCCCGGCAGGTGGTCCACCGGTATGTCAAAAAAACCCTGTATCTGGCCCGCATGCAGATCCATGGTGATTACCCTGCGGGCTCCGCTGGCCGTTAGCAAGTTGGCCACCAGTTTGGCGGTAATGGGGTCCCGGGCCCTGGTTTTGCGGTCCTGCCTGGCATATCCGTAATAGGGTAAAACCGCTGTTATCCTCCTGGCCGAAGCCCTTCTTGCCGCGTCTACCATTACCAGAAGTTCCATCAGGTGCTCGTTCACGGGCTGGCTGGTGGGCTGAATTATAAACACGTCAGCGCCGCGGACGCTTTCATTAATTTTGACCTGTATTTCACCGTCGGAAAAACGGGTAACCTTGGCCGCACCCACGGAAACACCCAAATAATTGGCTATTTCCTCTGCCAGTTGGGGATTGGCGTTACCGCTAAAAATTTTGAGCCTTTTTCGTGATGACATCTGCGTTGTTACCTCCAGAAACAAAATGAGGGGAACGTACTCTTGTTACTTTAAAATTTTCATAAACCAAACAATCTTACATACACTTTATTCAACTATTCAGGAACCGGTTAAGCAGGAATGCGGTTTATATCATTCTTTACCGGCCCGCATCCGTTTTTTCCAATCCGGTATATTCTGCTGGCGGCCCCTGGCCACCCCCAGGGCCCCGGGCGGGACATCTTTGTTTATGGTGGAGCCAGCCCCGGTTACAGCCCCCTCACCCACCCTGACCGGTGCCACCAGGTTGGTGTTGCTGCCTATAAAGGCATCGTCGCCGATAAGTGTAGGCCATTTATTTACCCCGTCATAATTGCAGGTAATGGTGCCGGCCCCGATATTGACCCCTTTACCGAGAACCGCATCCCCCACATAGCTGAGGTGGGGAACCTTGCTTCCGTCACCAATTTTAGCTTTTTTCAATTCTACGAAATCTCCCACCTTGACCTTCCTGCCCAGTTCGCAACCCGGCCTGATGTAGGCATAGGGGCCTATAATGCAGCCATCGGCCACCTCGCTGCCATCCACCACCGAATAGCGCACCGTTACATCAGTACCCAGCGTTGCACCGATCAGGTGGGCGCCGGGACCCAGAAAGCACCTCTCCCCCATACGGCAATCGCCTTCCAGGAAGGTATTGGGGTATATGACACTGTCCCGGCCTATTTCCACCCCACTATCTACGTAGGTGGTTGAAGGATCCAAAACAGTTACCCCGGATAGCATAATCTTCTCCAGCATCCGCCTGCGCAACACTCCTTCGGCCTCCGCCAGTTGGCAACGATCATTAATGCCCATTATTTCCACAGCGTTGACTACGGGCAAAGCCCCCACCTTGTCTCCTGATCCTACATAGCTTTCGATTATATCCGTGAGGTAATATTCATGCTGAGCATTATCCGGAGTCAAATCGGACAATGCTGCAAAAATCCCCTCACTATTAAAGCAGTAAATACCCGTGTTTATTTCTTTGACCGCCAATTCTCCGGCATCTGCGTCCTTCTGCTCCACTATGCGTATAACGTTGCCACTTTGATCCCGGATTACCCTGCCGTACCCCCCCGGATCCGGCAGCACGGCAGTAAGCACCGTAGCCCTGGCCCCGGTTTGCCCGTGGTAGGCCACCAAATCCTGCAGTGTTTGCGCTGTAATCAGTGGCGTGTCGCCACAAACCACCAAAATCTTACCTTTAAAGTTTTGCAGGAGACCTGCAGCCTGCAGCAAGGCATGGGCTGTTCCCAACTGGCTTTGCTGGAAGACCGTCTCCGCTCTCTCCCGAATTTTCCCAGCCACCAGTTCTCCGCCAAAACCCACTACGGCTACCCTTCTATCTGCCCCGGCCCCTTCCACCGCATTTAGCACATGGTTGATCATGGGCAGTCCGCATACTTTATGTAAAACCTTGGGCAAATCTGATTTCATCCTGGTACCCTTGCCCGCGGCCAACACCACCGCCGCCAGACTCATTAAAAAGTCCCCCTGTTCACAATATATAAGTTGGGGACATTACCTCTGCCCCCAAAGCCAGGCCCCAAATAGAGGTGTGTCCTCTTACCTTATTTCTTATTTTTACCCGGCATTCTTTATTCAACCTTTATTTACCCAACAAAAAATATTTATTCAACAAAAAATGATGTTTTCCTCTGTCCCGGGTTATATTTAGGTGCTAAAAATAAAAAAGAGAGCTTCTGCTCCCTACAATACACAATATATTATTCAAATGGCGGCCTCATAAGCCTGTAGTACTGCATTCTGAATAATTTCCCGGGCTGAGGAAGTGATGGGGTGCGCTATATCCCGAAATTCGCCATCAGGTGTTTTTCTGCTGGGCATAGCTACAAAAAGTCCGTTCTGGCCCTCCACAACTTTGACGTCGTGTATGACGAACATATCGTCAAGGGTTACCGAAACAATTGCCTTCATTTTGCCTTCCGCTAAGACTTTACGCACCCTAACATCGGTAACTACCATACTAATCCCCTCACCACCTTCCCAATAATTTCTCCGCTTTTGGCATTATTGGTTAATTTCTCCATTGCCGTAAAAAATCCTTCACTATACCAAAAAATTTAAAAAAAATAATTCAAAAAATTTATAATATTTCAGAATTGAGGCCTGCCGCGGTTAAAGCACTTATAATTCGTTCCAGATGGCCATGGTTTTCCGTTTCCAGGTCCATTACTACCTCGGCCTGCTTCAGGGGTACCTGGGGTCTGGTACGGTCATGATTGATATATATTATGTTGGCCCGGTGCTCTGCCAAGAGAGATAAAACTTTAATCAGGCTACCAGGTCGATCCGGGAGTACCGTCCTAATTTTTAGCCTCCGCCCGGATTTGACGAGACCTCTTTCAATTATATTAGAAAGGACATTAACGTCAATGTTGCCTCCGCTGATTAAGGTGGCCACATTTAAACCTTTTAGTTCCGGCAGACCCTTGATTACCGCCGCCAACCCGGTAGCGCCAGCCCCCTCAGCCATTACCTTGGAGCGTTCCAGCAGCATGAGCATAGTCATGGATATCTGCTCGTCATCCACCAGTAGTATGTCGTCCACATATTTATTTATTATTTCCATAGTCAGCCGGCCCGGTACCCGTACGCTGATGCCGTCCGCTATGGTGGCGGTGGCTGGCAGATCTGCCGTACCTCCGTTTTTTTTGGCCATGTATATGGCTGGTGCCCCCCGGGCCTGCACTCCTATGACTTTCACGGAGGGTTTCAAGGATTTCATCGTAAACGCCACCCCAGCCAGCAATCCTCCGCCGCCGGCTGGAACCACCACCGCCTCCAGACCCTCCAGTTGATCTATTATCTCCAGGGCAACGGTTCCCTGGCCCGCAATAATTTCCGGGTCATCAAAGCCGTGCACTAAAGCCGCCCCGGTTTCCGCCTGGATTTCCAGCGCCCGGCGATAGGCATCGTCATAGCCCTGCCCGTAAAGCACCACCTTCGCTCCATACCCTTCCGTGGCAGCGATTTTGGACAGCGGTGCGCCCTCGGGCATAACGATCAGTGATTTGATCCCCGCCCGGGTAGCAGCATAGGACACCCCCTGGGCGTGATTGCCGGCTGAGGCGGCTATCACGCCCAGTTCTCCTGCCCCGGAGGAAAGCCCCGCAATTTTATTAAATGCGCCACGAATTTTGAATGAGCCCGTCTTCTGCATATTCTCCAGTTTCAAATATACATTTGCCCCGGCCAGACGGCTGAACAGTGCCGAATAGTCCAGGGGCGTGGTATATATAATTCCTTGCAGCCGCCGCCTGGCCGTGTACACCATGTCCAGGGTAATTAAATCCTCAGCCATGACTAACCCTCCATAACACTATAATATAAGTGAGCCTTGGGTTCGGAAGGGGTTATTTCCCTACCAAACCCTTAGAGCGAGCGCATAAAGGAGGACACACCTCTCTTTGGAGTCTGGATTTAGTGTCAGAGGAATGTCCCCAACTAAACGAGCTTTACAACCTGTTGATCCCAAACCTTCGAGGACGGGGTCTTACAGGCTGTTAGCGAGATAATAGCCATTTAACAAAATTATTACATAATTTTACCAACCATGAAATGTTTAATGTTCCTTACCATCTTTCGCTGGTTTTGAATTGTCCCGCCGGAAAATGTCCAAAGTCATGACCACCCGTAAAACGGGTGGCCTTATTGTATCTGACAATTATGAAAATGTTGATGGCAGATACACTTATAATACCGACGCAAAAGATCAGCTCAGTGGAATGACCGAGGCAAGGTAGATATTTCAGCTAAAGTATGGAGGCACACAGGAGAAAAATGGTCTAGACAGTCTGAGGAATTACCGCTTCACCGTGTGTTTGACCTTGCAATTCTCGTTTGCAGAGCAAAACTTCATTTTCAAGAGGCTTATCGGTATGAAAAGTTATATGATACCGAAAAACCTGTTATTGACAGAATAGGTTTTACAGGGTGATGCTATGACAGTAGCTGTATGCACTGACAATGAGAAGATAGATGAGGATATTAAGTTATTCGGCCAGGTTCTTAGTAATGACGATGAGCTTATTGGTGAACGCTTGCGTACTTTATCAAGCATATTAAAGGAGATGGGGTATTAATCCCATGTACAAAGGAAGAAAAAAGAACTGATAGAACAATCATAATTCGTTTTAAAGTCAATAATAAATGTTACATTCAATCAACTCAAGATTTGAGAGGCGTGATCAATAGCACTAAAGGCCAAATTGCTTTAAATAACCGCCGACGTGATGTATGCAAGTCTCCAATCCGACGGAACCCTGTATATAGATACCCGGCACGATAACCTTGGATATACTATGAAGGTTGAGGATTAAAAGAATATGCTAATTTTAACCCCCTTCTAGCATAATATCTTTTATTTCGCTATATAAACATTGTGTGCAGCACCGGTTTCATTGAGCCGGTGCTGCATTACATATTTGGAGTGCGTTATAAACTTCTAACTTGCTAATCGCTATGTTCTATTTCAGGTTACCATAAATCACTTCTTTCGAATCGACAGTCTAATTTATTCCGGTGTGCACCAAAGGAGTTCTTTCTAAAGGCTTTTCTTCTTTGGGAGGAAAAAGACTATCATCCCCAAATTGCGTTATGAATGTTGCACATAAAGCTCCATAAAAGAGATGCTCCGCTAAATGGACAATTGGACCTATTGGTTTTCCGCTCTTGACCTTAAGCACATGGCTTGCCACCAGTCCGTCGACCACGACCCATGAAAATGCACCTGCACCCATGCCCTTTAAGATTGCGTGATCCTTGCCTGTTGCGGACAGGATGTAGGTAAGCATTACCCCATTGGCAGCTACATTGATGTTATTGACAATTGCTCCAAGCAATATACCAGATGTGGTTTTGGTTTTACTCTTAGGAAGCATTAAATGGGCTGCCAATTGGTTGTACCTTATATCGGTCAGTCCCTTATTATAGTTAATCCTATTAAGTATTCTAGCTGCGAACGCAGATAACGTCCCACCAAGGGTGCCTAACAGGATACGATCTTTGATTTTAACCACTGAGCTTTCACCTCAACCATTAGGATGACCAAAGCATTTTTTTGTATGCATATTTAAAAAGGCAAATACAAGGGCGGTGAATGCCAGCACTACCGATGATGCCCGTACTGTCCACTTGGATAATATTTAATACGTTAAAGCAACATATACTTTCCTGAACGATGAAAAAAAGGGTCCCGGGGTTTAAACCCGGGCCCTCGCTTCACATAGTTGGGGACTTTCCTTCGTGAACTATTAAAACTTTAGGATTTAGATAACCAATGAAGGTGTGTCCCCCTTCCTTATACCACAAGCTTTTCCATAACCAGGTCCAAATCGCTGGGTTTATCAACATCTACCCCCACTTCCGGGTAGTTACTGATTACCACTGCGCCCTTAACACCTAGCAGGCCGGAAGCATGGGCCTCCGCATCTTTCAGAGTAACGCGGTGCAGCAGGAATTTCAGCAGGAACGTCAATCCCAGCATACGGCCCAGCCTTAGTGGGCTCTTCCTGGCATCCACCAGCCGCTGGCCCTGGAGCATACACCCCTCCACCACTGCCGGGTTGAAAAGAAAAAGGTTGCCACCGGTGTATTGGCCCTCTTTAAAACTAACATAGGTACGGCAGGTCAAGGGATAATTTTTTTCCACTTCCCTCCGGGGGATAACCGGATAATAAAGATCCGCCTCCCGGTTACTGCACAGATCCAAAAAATTATCTATGGCTTGTGTAGTAATCATGGGAATATCACAGGTAGCCATCAAAACCCGCTGCGCTCCAGGCAGGTACTTCAGCCCCTCCAGCAGATTACCCATCAAATCCCGGCCGGCAGTAACCATCGTAATATCCCCGGGCAATAATTTTTTCAGCTCTTCTGTCGGGCCAACCACCACAATCCGGTTTATCTTCTCGGTCGCCTTTAACGCATCTAGCACGTACTCCACCATGGTTTTACCGCCGATGGAAATCAGAGCTTCATAACGGGCCGGGCTGCACTCCTTAAGCGGCCCGTCATTAGGACTACCCGCCAGAACCAGGGCATCCACCATTATTGCTTATCCTCCCGCAAGGCGTTTAACATGCTCTGTTCCGCGTTTTCTATATGCTCCCTGGCCAGATTCTGGGCCACTTCCACGTTGCGGTCGCTGATGGCTTCTACCATTTTACGGTGTTCCTCCAGTGCGTCCTTGGAACGGCCAGGCTGGGAAAGAGATGTGGTGCGAAAACGCTGAATTTGCTCCTTGAGATGTATTACGATCTGAAAAAGCCGCTCATTTCTGGAGGCCCTGTAAATAAGCTCGTGAAAGTTAGTATCGGTTTCCACCATGGCGTCGATGTCGTCCTTGGTGCTAACCTCGGAAATTGCCACCAGGGAGCGCTCAAGCTCCTCCAGTTCGTCCGGGGTAATCCTTTCCGCTGCCAGCCCTGCCGCCAGCGCCTCCAGGGCCGCCCGAACCTCAAAAACATCTACAATATCCTTTACGGATATACCAGCCACGAAAGCTCCCTTGCGGGGAACCATTACCACGAAGCCTTCCAGTTCCAGTTTTCTAATAGCTTCCCGGATAGGAGTGCGGCTTACGCCCATTTCATCGGCAAGCTGTATCTCCATCAGGCGTTCACCAGGCTTAAGGCGTCCCTGTATAATTGCTTCACGCATTGATTCAAAAACCATTTCACGCAGTGGTTTGTAATTATCCAGCCTGATTGGGACCAGCCTCGGTTCTTCCATGACCGCATTCCTCCTTGTTACGGAATATAGTTAATAAAAACATAAATATACCAACTTGTCAAAATAAATCCGCTTACGGCGTCAGAACTGCGAACATAACTATTTTAACCGCACCGTCAAAATTGTGCAAGCAAACAAACATATGTCAATTTATTAATATGCCCCGTAACTGCGGAGACACAAGAATAAAAATACCAATTGCTGCTTTTTTATCTCGCTAACAGCCTGTAAGACCCCGTCCTCGAAGGTCGGGGCACACACCTCTATATAGGGCTTGGCTATGGGGTCGGAGGAATGTCCCCAATTAATGCCTGACTTTGGGCTGAGGAATGTCACCAACCTAAGAAAGTTCAGATAACGAAATCAAAGATTTCGAGGCTCACTGTTGTGGGCGGTGGTTATAGGGTTGTGGTAACAATAATCCTGTACGCCGGGAAATTTAATTTCCCGGCTGCCTCCCCGGCCTCTTTCAACCCCGTAAACAACCCGAAAACCGTGGGGCCGCTGCCGCTCATCAATGTTCCGCAGGCCCCGGCAGCCAGCAGTGTTTTTTTAATATGAATTATTTCTGGATGCATTATCACCGTGACCCTTTCCAGCGCATTGCAGAGCAAGGCAGATACGGCGTACACGTCGCCGCTGTGCAGCGCCTCCAGCATAGCCCCGGTATCCGGCTGCGGCCCCGGAGAAAGTCCATCATACGCTTTATATATAGCAGCGGTTGAAACACCAAAGGGAGGCTTTACAAGTACCACCCCCATTTGCTCTGCCGCTTGCAGGGGAGTAAGCACCTCTCCTTTTCCCCGGGCCAGAACAGTTCCCCCCAAAAGGCAAAAGGGGACGTCCGCCCCCAGTTTTTCCCCCAGGGAACACAACTCCCTTTCCGTTAAACCCAGTTCCCAGACAACATTCAAACCTTTTAAAGTAGCTGCTGCATCAGTGGAACCACCAGCCAGCCCCGCCGCCACAGGGATGCTTTTCTGTAAATTTATCCTTACACCACGTTGGCAACCGGTGTAATCCCTTAGTAGAACAGCCGCCCGATATACAATGTTTTCCGGGCCCGGGGGAATGTCCCCTGAATCGGAGTCTATAACAATTGCACCGTCGTTAGCGCCGGCAAGAGTCAGGCAGTCATGCAGCCCCACGGATTGCATCAGCATCTCAACCTCGTGGTAGCCGTCCGCACGCAGACCTTTTATCCCCAGGGTAAGGTTAATCTTAGCGTATGCTTTGAGTTCCATTTTATTATTCCCTTTTTTATTGTTAATATTTGCTTTGCAAATAGATATTCCTGCCGGCATGAAGCTTACGTACCGGGGTTAATATAAAACATATCATAGAAAGGAGGTGATTACATGCCTTCCAATGTAAGCAAATGCGGCATTGAGGAGTGTCATTACAACAACAATTTTGAATGCCATGCCGACGGCATTGAAGTGCTGTCCAGCGGCACCAAAAAAGTTAAACAATCCGCCCATACCATGTGCAATACCTTTATACCAAAACAATCCTAAGCAGTATTCTAATCAAAGGAAAGCCATTGCAAACCATATGTTTGCAATGGCTTTCCTTTGTCGGCCCGGTACCTTCCAGGTTGATGCACATACAATATTTATAGTTAAGAATACAGCTTAATTATTCAACATAAGTGAACCTTGGATTCGGAAGGGGTTATTCCCCCCTTAAAGGTCAGGGGACACACCTCTCTTTGGAGTCTGGATTTTGTGTCAGAGAAATGTCCCCAACAAAACGAGCTATACAGCCTGTTGATCCCCGACCTTTGAGGACGAAGTCTTACAGGCTGTTAGCGGAATAAAAACAAAAAGGAGCTGATAATATGAGTGAGGAAATCCGCGCCAGGGACGCGGGAACCTATCTGACCATAAGTACTGCCAACCGCCAACTGCTGTTTTTCCAGGGTAACAGGTCCCCCCGGGAATTTCCGGTGGCAGTGGGTAAAACCCATACGCCCACCCCCCCCGGAGACTACACCATCGTCAATAAAATCATGAATCCGGGGGGAATGCTGGGTACCCGCTGGATGGGACTTAGTATTCCAAACGGGGTATACGGCATCCACGGCACCAGTAACCCCGCTTCCATAGGCACATACGCCTCGGCGGGCTGCATAAGAATGTATAATTATGATGTGGAACAGATTTTTCCCCTGGTCGGCATTGGCACGCCGGTGCATATTACCGGCAGCCCCCTGAGTGGTAATACCCCTTCAACGGAACCGGCAGTTGGAGGCAGTGGTAAAACCTACACAGTACAGCCCGGTGATACCCTGTGGCAAATATCACTGCGCTTCGGGGTCTCCCTGGACGCCCTGATCCAGGCCAATAACCTTGCCAACCCGGACATACTGCAAAGCGGGCAGTTAATAACCATCCCGTAAGCTCTAATTCATCCACATTGATTTAAAGAATATAACGCGCGTGATGTGTTACTATACTACGCTGTAGTAGTAGTTACCTTGATATTTTGTAACGAATCTGCCCTTAATCCGTGTACAGCAACATGACGGTCTGTCCCCGGGTTCGCAGCCCATTTGCACCCGTCAAGCTATTTCCTTAAAATAAGCCAGGCGCCGCCGGCCATCAAAAGTGTTCCGGCCACCCTGCACCAGTTGAAGGGCAACTTGTTCATACCAAAGAGCCCCAGGCTGTCAATCAGGCCTGCCGTAAAAACCTGCCCTAGAATGATGGCCGTTGTGGCCGGCGCCACCCCTACTTTGGGAATGCTGCGAATAACTCCATAGGTTATGATCACCCCGAGAATGCCGCCCAGATAAAGATACCAGGGAACCTGGCTGAGGGCAGCTATGCTTCCGCTCCCCAGGCGAAAAACAAAAAGCATCAGTATCAGCAGCGTCAGGCCGACTAAATTCACCACGAAAACGGTTTCCAGTAAACCAATCTTCTTGCCCAGTGCCGAATTCATAGTACCCTGCAGGGCCATGGTGACCCCGGCCAGGGCTGCGATAAAAAGGGCTATAATCCTTACACTCAACAGTATCACCTGCAGCCGCTAATATATAGGACCGGGCTAATCGCCCGGCCCTATATAATTTGCTGCGTAAATAATAAATATATACACTTACCCCAGCCGCTTATCCCATACCAGCATCCCACCGCCGGTCCCCGGCGCACTTTCCGGGCCAAACCCAGGCTCGGGCTCGTAATCTGCTTTGATCAGCGACCCGCTCCCGCCGCTCCCGGCTTGCTGCGGGCCGGGTTTTTCTTCCCTGCCATCCGGTTCCCTGATATCTTTACCCCCGGGATCTTCCGGCTTTGCTACCGCTTCCGCAACTCCGCGGGGTTTAACCGCCTCCGCCTGCCCTGGGCAAGCAGTACCACGCTGGCACCTAACCTGTTGTGGCGGAGGGGCGGCCGGACGTGGGTTGTTCATCATGCCGGCCAGTAAATTCATCAGCAGTGCCTGATCAGGTCGCTGGCCCTGGTTACCCAGAAGGCTCATCAGTAAGGCAGGGTTCAAACCACCCCCGCCACCGGGATTGTTGAATTCCTGGTCCGGCCCGCCCTGCATGCGCTGCGTCATCAGAGTTGTAAGCAGAGTGGTCAGGAGCGGATCGGTGCCTCCCTGGCGGCTCATGGCTGCCGGTCCGGCTGCCTCCACATGCTTGTTCATCACGCTGATGATGCCGAATAAATTAACCAGCCCCAGCATCAGCATTATATCTTCCGGCCCGGACGCCTGCCGGGACTGGTAGGCCAGAATTTTATCCAGAATGCTTTCCATAAGGTTGGTATTTCGGCTATCCATTTAACCTCTCCCCTCCTGCTGGCCGGATCCGGCCAGATATATACAGTAACAATATTTACCTTGGGGCCATAAAATACATTAATTAAAATTAGTTAATTAAGGAGGTAGTAATATTGGTCGATCCCAGAGGTGGTATACACCCCCTGATGGTCCCCTTGCTGCTGGCCATGACTGGCAACAATACCGATATTGACAAGCAATTGGCGGAGCTGGCTAATTTCATCCAATCCACCCAGGCCGCCGTCCAGTCCCTGCGCTCGGGAATGGAAACCTTTCATGCCGGCCTGAATAAAATCAACCGGCCTCCGGCTCCATCTCCGGATAAACCGGACTCAGGTCAGAATGCCAAGTCTGGCACCAATGAGGGGGGATTTTCGCCGGACTCCAAATTTTCCGAGCCAAACGAAAAGGTATCTTTTACAGACAAAGCCGGTACAAACTAACACTACAGCGTAATTTAAAGGTTAGCGGAGCCATGGGGACGGTTATACGGTACGGGGAAACACCCCTCTGCAAAGGAATGGGGACACACCTCTCTTTAGAGCCTGGCTCTGGGGTCGGAGAAATGTCCCCATGTCCCCGAAGCGCAGCGAAGGGCCGAAGTGAAGACGATGGAACCGTCCCTGTGGCGTAGCCGGGTGTCAGCTAACTTTGCCGTCGGCAGCCGGCCCTCCAGCACCCTGCACATCCTCTGGCTGCTCAGGCTCCCCTTTCATTCCGGGCGGCTCGCCAGCTGCCCGGGGCCGGTTTTTCATAAGATGATTAAGCATGCCCATTAAAGCCGAGGGATCCAGCGCGTTACCCCCGCCGCCGCCTTCTCCTACTGCCGCCTCCCTTGCTGCTCCCGGAGCTGTGGCTGCCTCCGGCATTTCCTTGCCCGTCTCTTCTCCCAGGCGCCGGTTGATAATATCAATAAGCCCCATTAAATTTACCAGGCTCATCATCACCAGCAAATTCCCGGAACCCATGGTCCTGGCGGACTCAGTCTGCAGCAGCTGGAACAGAGTGTTTTCCAGGCTGGTTTCGCTGAAACCGGTTTCCGGCATAATTATCCCCCTTTACAAATCTTAATTTCTTTCTCCTGCGGCAAAAATGGGTAGCTTACTGGTAAATATATGCCCGCAGCAGCTTTATCTTACCTGCAGGCAAAAAAAAAGCTGTTCCACGTGAAACAGCTTTTTACCCTTGTTAACTATTTGACGCACATCAAGGAGGCATCGTCAACCACAACAAAACAGTTGTTGCCGGTGGATTCCGGCCTGCAGGCTATAAATACCTGGGCGTAAGATACTTCCTCCGGCGGCGGGCCGGCATCGAAGCAAAACTGTGTCCAGGCCTGACCAACGGAGGTAGAGCTCCACTGTTGCTGGAGATTTGCCAGCACTTCTCCATCTGTATCATAATAAATCACACTGGCAGTCATGGTAAAATCACAGTTTACGGTAACCCCCAACAGATTGGCCCGCCTGGCCCAGAAGCATAAACGATAACTGTGGTCGGGATGTATCTTTCTGACAACTTGAAATACCGCAGACTGGGCGGTAACGTCGGAGCCCAGCCGGACTGCATAGCTGCCGCCGTGCACATTGTCCGTAACCCTTAATACATTGATGGCGCCCCAGGCCACGGGAATATCCCCGATCCACTGCTCAAATCCGGGGTCCCGGAGCAGGTTTTTCCTGGGACATTTTTCCATGCGCGGGCAAACATTGATGAAAACCTGACGCTCCTCCACCACTTTCAGCCGTATTATGATTACACCTACTTGCCGCAGCCTGCTGGCCCTGACCAGATCCCAGGTAATATCGGCCCTGGCACGGCGGAAGCTTACCCATACATTGTCTACATCAATAACCGGTTCCGGTTCATCCAGCTCGATCATTTTGGTGAAGGGGACATCCTCCCCGACGTGTTTTACCTCATCATTCTGATTTACATAATATATTTGCTTATGCAGGGTGCCGTGCACAATAACCTTTTTCACAAAGGCCCGGCCGCCGTGTTCACAGCAATGATGGGGCCATTTTTTGTTGAAACTGATGGACCAGTTGGACTCGTGTTCGTGAACGAATACGGGATCAGCCTCCAGGTCCTGCACCATTACGTCAATATGATCCACCTTTTTGCATAACTCGGGCATGCATAAAGTACTGTCAACCTCCGTCTGGGCCTCCAGGTCGGCCAGCACTATGGGCAATTTAACCTCCACACACCGCAGTTCATCCGGCACGGGTAACATATACTCAATGGGCATATTATTTAAACCTCCCTTTAGTTATTTATCCCTTGGCCACACAGGGCACTTTAATCGTCATCCCCGGACTGATATCGCTGGGATTCGGCAGCTGCGGGTTGGCATCAATCATCTGCTGCACCGGAATGCCGTACATGAGACCAATGGAATAAAGCGATTCGCCCTGCTTTACTACGTAATCAAAAGTACCCCCCGGCGGGCATGGCGTGGCCGTAGGCGCAGGTGTTGTGGGTACGGCGGTGGAGGTTAATACTTTGCGCTGCATGGATTCGGTTACCCGGGCGGTCACTTTTATCACCATCTCCACATGTATATGACAGCTTTCATAGTAGGAGTTTAAAAACTGCGCATCCACCTCTACATCCACGTCCATGCCTTCCCGGGCGCCCATCACCTCCACAAAGGTGTTGAAATGGACACGCCTGTGCATAGCGTGTACGGGCTGATCAGGCAAGGCCGCCACATAAACGATTTGAACGTCTGCGTAACCTTTGACAATTACTTTATCCCTGACAATCTTTTTCTCAGTAATCTTTGTTTCGTCCACTGAGGTGTCAAGAATCTTTTCCACATCAGGCTTGGGCTCCGGGGTGCTGAATCTGTCCTTAACCACCACCGACTGCGTTCCCTCACCCACCAGTGAATCCACCCGGAGTATTGTGAAAACGGGGTCAATGCTGCAGTTACTTACGTTGGTAATGACGTTAACCTGCCGGGGCTCAACTACATTGGCGGTTAGCTTTAATACTATATTTGCCTGCAATTGATCAGGGCAGTTACCCCTTGCCATATCCACATCAGCAGCTTCTACCATCACATTAAAGCGAACGTCCATGTCCTGCATAGCCCTGAGCACATCCACAAAATCGCTAAATTTGAAATCATGATGCAGTTGGTGCACGGGCTGGTCTGGAAGCATGCCCACATACAGCACCTGCAAGGTAACAATACCGTCAAAGATTACCTTATTCCTGAGCACCCTGGTATCCGTGATTTCCACTTTGGCGTCCACGTCAAGTATCTTTTCCACCGGCGGTTTTTCATTAGGGACGTCAAACACGTCGGATATGATAACCTGCCTGACGTTGCTGCCTACCACATGATCCACATTGATGGTCTCGGTCTCACAGGTACACCCGGAGGGGCACTGAGTAATAACGTCCACGTCCTGCACTTCCGTAACTTTGGCCATTACCTCCAGCACAGCAGACACGTCATAGTCCCGGGGATCTTTTTTGGCCCGTACAATGCTGACATCTTCAACCGTCACGTTAACATTGACATCCATACCGGGCATGGCGCCTGGAACATCTACGAAAGTGGTGAATCTCAGCCTGTCATGAAAATGATGCACCGACTGTGCAGGCTCGAATGCCACATATACAACCTGTATGTTAATAGTTCCTTCAACCACTACTTTGTCCGGCAGCACTTCAGTTTTCTTCACACTTACCGTTTTATCCGTGGACAAAATTTTTTCCACATCCGGCTTGGGATCGGGTACGGAAATTTTACCGCGGACCACAGTCTGCACCGTATTCTCACTAATCACCATGTTGACCCGGAGCCTTTCCATACCAGGCGCTACGGTTGTTGGTGCTACGGTTGTTGGTGCTACGGTTGTGTCCATGCAATCTTCCTCCTTTCAAGACATTCTATATTAATATATGAGGGTGTCCGTCAAATGTGCCTTATAACATTCACTGGCGAGTAAAAAATGCTTATTATCCCCCTCTTTCTCCAACATTCCCGCATCCCTTGTATAAACCCGGACAAAAGAATATATTTATCGTTCCTTAAAAAAATGCTTGCGGACAGGCTGTTGTCTGATAGTAAATAAAACCAGGACTGGGTTTGCCTGGTTATGTTTGCAAATTAAAAAAGAGGACCTTTTTCAGATCCTCTTCTAAACGCTTTTATATAACTGTACCCTTAGCCTATAAACTCCTGCACAAACATTTTGCCGTAAGGCCCGCCGTCGAGTATGCCGATGCCGACTTCTTTGAAATTGCTGTTCAGTATATTGGCCCGGTGGCCTGGTGAATTCATCAGGCTAGTGTGGGCCATATCTACGGTAGGTGCCCCGGCAAGGTTTTCTCCGGCAGTATAGTAGGTAATGCCGAATTGCTTCATCATATCAAAGGGACTGCCGTAAGTCGGAGAATTATGGTCAAAATAATTGTTGTCAATCATATCCTTGGCTTTTAACCTGGCCACCTTGGTAAGCTGGAGGTTTACCTTGAGTGACGGCACACCTGCTTTAGCCCGCTCTGCGTTGACCAGACTGAGCATCTGTTGTTCATCAGCAGTCAGACTTGATGCACTGGGGTCCGGCTGTGGCTGCGGCTGTGGCTGTGGCTGCGGCTGCGGCTGTGGCTGCGGCTGCGGCTGCGGAGGCTGCACGCTTCCCCCGGTACCAACCGTTCCGTCACCAGTAAAGATCTCTACCACATATACATAAGATCCCTTAGTGGCAATGCCTACTCCTACTTTGTTATATTTAGCGCTGACGATATTGGCGCTGTTGCCGGAAGATTTCATTAGTGCCGCGTGAGCTCTGGCAACAGATGTGGATAGGGCCAGATTTTCACCAGCATACTTGCATTCCACCCCGAATTGCTGCAGCATATTACCCAGGCTACCGTAGGTGGGAGAAGTATGCCCGTAGTAATTGTTTTGAACCATATCCCGGACTTTTAGTCCAGCCAGTTGAGCAAGTTTGGTGTCTTCCTGCAGCGCCGGCACCCCTGCGCCAGACCTTTCCTTGTTAATCAGTTGAACCATTGACTGGATATCGACTGATTGTGGCAAAGAGCTGCTTAAACCCTGTACCCTTGTAATGCATGACGGTGCTGCGGCGCTCTGGGAGAACAGCCTGTCCACAAGCTGATTCTGCAAAGCCGCTGCCAGGTAACAAGCCTGCTCAGTGTCCGAAGATCCGGTGTTTGGCAGCAGAGGAACACATTGTGAACCGGTAACTATTTGCGATACCGTACAATTTGCAGCGGTTACGGTAGCAGCTGGCGCAGCTGATGCCCCAAAAGCAAAGGATAACACTAGCAATAACGCCATGATGCAGGTAACAACATTTCTGAATCTGGTACTCAAGGCAAAACCCCTTTCTTTTTACGCTTCCGGAGTTAGCTGACGGGTTCGGTAAAAAGACAAAACCTACCATAAATACTTATGGATTCACCCCATAGAATTGGTTCCTCCGTACCCAAAAAATTTTATTTTGGGATTCAGCGATTTTTTACGCACATCTCTCCCTCTCATACAAACTATGTCTGAACAACCATAGCCTGTACAAACAGGAAAGATTGCACAGGCTAATATTAGCAAATGGTAATTCCAAGTGGCAAATACATTATTTTATCTTTATCTACATTTTTTGCAAATACAGCCACCTCTAAATTACGATAACACCATATAACACCAAATAACCGCTAGTTGGGATATAATGCCATTCAGAGATGCGTCAAAAGTCGAAGGTCCTATTAGGTTACTTTTGACCTTGGACAGATCAGTTACAATTAATCAAGCGGGCGGGTATGTTTTGCATCATATTGCCGGAACGACCCGGCCCGCCATTTCAATGAAGCGAATACAGTACCGCGCCAAGGCCTTCGGTGAGGGCCAGGCATTCCAGTATTTCATTATCCTCAAAAAAGCTGGTAATAATGAAAAGCCCTTTTTTGAAAGATTTCTGAAAGCGTTTAACCATAAGTTCATCAACGTTATTTATTTCCAGGTCCAGAGCCGGCCCCCTGATTACAAGCTTATAACGACTGTCCGGCTGCCTCACGAACATTACCCTGTAGGGCACCATCCCCGGCCCCTTAACCATCCTTTCAATGGCACCCATGTAACGGCGTACTGTTTTTATAGCTTCGGCCCTGTTATTTAGCCTGGGGCCGATAGCCGGTATATCTTCTCCCAGCAAGGCCATGGCGACCTCCCTGGATTCAGGCCCATAATCAACCATGGCTACCTCCCCCGAAAAACCACCGGTGGCCTTTAAGCAGGACATACTAAACGGGGTATTCATTTATCAAAATCTTACTTCTAAAGCGGATAGTACATTGCTTATTTGATTAAATATGGTATATTTTTCCGAGCCCGCAAATAGCAAACCAACCGCCCGTCTTTCCTGATCCAGTACCAGTGAGCCGCTGTCGCCCCCCTGCGATTTCATGTCACAAACCACCTGATCAGAAAATACGCCGTACTCGCTTTCGTTCAACTGAACTTGCAGCGACGCACCCAAGGCGGTAACTTCTCCCAGGGTAAGCCTGCTGCTGCGGCCGCTTTTCTGAACCTTATCCTCAATCTCCACCTTTTTAACACCCTCAACCCTGCCAATTTCCAGAATATCGTCATCGATCATGTCCGGCCTGACAGGGCGGGCCAGGGCGGCGTCAATTATATTGGCGGTGTTGCGGTACTTTATAAATTTCATCTCGTAATTGGGTCTGAACAGCCGAATTAAGGCGTTGCCCGCTGTGGCCACTCCTGCGGCTACCGGACACCGTGATTCACCAGCGTTACGCTGCAACGGCACGTACCTGAGCAACGTGGCAATTTGATCCGCTTCTTTGCCACCGTCAAAGGCTCCGGGCTGATATATGGGATCACCTATTTTTGCCCGGCCGTCCTTTCCGTCGGTGGCATTGGCCAGTATGTGGTTATTGCTCAGGATAAGTTTCTCTCCGGTTTTTAAATCACGTACTACCGCGCCGAATGTACCGGCTGTAATCTTATAGTGTCCAATACTCATGCCCGGCACTGCCGGCCGGGCCTTGTCGGTGCGGATATCCAGCAACCTTACCGGACCGGTTTCTATAACGTCCGTGACCACACCGTCCACGGTGGGGGGTATTACATGATCCCGGTGCAGTTCACCTGCGGCCTCTTTCTTTTCCACAAACACGATCAGTGCCGGCTGTCTGGTGCGCTCCATACCAACCTGTTTATAACCCACTCCCACACCTATTACGTTTTTCTTTTTTAATAGATCATTACGGGATTTTTTCAGGGTTCTGAAAAGCCTTTCCATTAAAACCCCTCCTTGACGTCCTTCAAGCCCATCATATGCCCAACGTCAGGAAAGGGTTACGGCATCAGCTTTTTGAGTTAATAAGGGGATTTTGGTAGGCCCAGCCTGTATTTTCCCCGGGTTTCCAGACCGCCGATACCGTCAAAACCGGTAATGGTACCGGCAATTATTTCCTTTAAAGCAATGGGGTCAAAAATTGATGTATAAGCGATTTTTTCCATTACAAATACAGGATCGTAGGCATGAATGAGCACTCTTTTGGGGGAACTGGCGAAATTGGCGCCGGCTTCCAGCAGCCCCTCGTAATAAGATTGGCAGGCCCCAGCAAAAATAATAAGATCGTCCAGATTTTTTTCAAAGGTACGGGCAATTTTTACAGCGTTAATAAAATGTTTTGAGTTATGGTATGTGTTGATTCACCTAAATCCAACCCACGGGAATCCGGAGTAAACCGATACCTTATATCCGCCCGATGACACGGTTTACCATCTTTTGTCTCCGTATAAATATCAATGCGCTCAACCAGCAGTTTTACTATTTCTGGTATCGGCTTTAAATTATTGATAACGTTCTCATATTTATTTAATGCTACCGCGATATCAGTAGCATTATTTTTTTCTTCCTGGGCTTGCAGTATTAGGCCAAACAATTCCTCGCGCCGGCGTTTTAACACCTCCATTTCACGGCTTGTACTCATAAGCTCGGAACCAGCCTCATCTTCTCCCACATATCCTTTTCCTACAAGTGATAATATCCGTCCACGGGCAGCTTTCTTTTCAAGTATTGCCGAGTCAATCTCTTTCATTTCTTTTTCTGCAGGCAATGTATTTTTATATGTTTTTTGAATCTTTTCTTGTATCATCCTTATTACATCGCCTGGGTTCTTTATGAAGTTTACTATTTCACTCCATATAACCTGTTCTAACTGATCGGCTTTGATTTGTTTGCTATCACATATGGGCGGACCACTGCCGTGCCTTGTGCGCTTTGCACAGCGGTAATAAACTCTGCCACTACTGTTATTTCCAATCATGGCGTAGCCGCAATGGCCGCAATAAATTATGCCGCGCAATAAAAACACTCTTTTTCTCCCACTCCTAGCCCTATCAGCATTTATATTAATAATTTTTTGGGTTTTCTTAAAATTTTCTTCCGGTATAATAGCTGGTATATAAAGGGTTACCCCTTCCTTGTTATATTTTGAACACTGTAGAGTTTTATACTTCCCTATGTAAGCCATATTCCTCAATATAATACTGATATGCCCTGCATGCCATTTACCTGTGCTGACGTGCTTTATCTTCTTTGAATTGGTAGGTGTCGGTATATCACGAGCATTAAGATATTCAGCTAATGGCACTGTCCGCATGCCTTCCAAATAAAGCTTAAAAATAAGCCTTACTACCTCGGCCTCCGGTTCGTATATCTCAAGCTTTCTATCATCGCCGATGCGATATCCGTAAGGGTACTGGCCGCCAGACCAGCGCCCTTCTTTGGCAGCCCTTTCTTTTCCAAGCATAGTTCTTTCCAATATAGTATCACGTTCCAATGCAGCAATGCTGGCAAGAAGGGTCATGAAAAACTTTCCGGTTGGAGTGCTGGTGTCAAACGGCTCTGTCATACTTCGAAGAGATATATTTATCTCTTCAAGAAATTCGTATGTATCAAGGACGTGCTTAACCGACCTGGCCAACCGGTCCAACCTGTAAACGTATACAATCTGAAATTTCCCCGATCTTGCGTCTGCCAGCATCCTAGCTGCAGCTGGCCTTTCCGTTAAAGAAATAATGCCGGAAACGCCATCATCCAGATATGATTCATACCCGTCTATTCCATTGGTTTGACCGTATAAATCAAAATATTTCTTTGCAAAGTCAACCTGACTTTGTATATTGCCCCGCTCAGCCTGTTCGTCCGTACTTACCCTGGCATAAAATGCCACGCGCAAAACCAGCAACCTCCTTACCTGAGATGAATAGATATAGTATAACCTGATTTCCCTGGGGCAGAAAGAGGCTGATAGGATGCTAGTGGTTGAATCTATATATGGGGATAATGAAGAAAATTTTGAATACATAAAAAAAGCAATACTATTATTAATCCGTGAACTACAAAAGAATGATGAAAGCGAATAACCTGGGCAAAGCCTTGATCTTGGATAAAAGTGTATACTGTAAAACGTCAACTAAATTTTAATTGCCAATAAATTGGCCTAACTCGTTACTGAAGTCACGAGTTAGGCCGATGGCATATCAAACGGATAAAAATTGTATTAAAGACTTTCTGGTATATTTCTAATGCCGACAATTTTCTTGTGTTTAATGTTGGTTTTTGGTCAAGCCCGAAGCTTTCCCTGCCGGTTGGTGTTGGCACCAATCATGACCGTCCACATGACTCACTCAGGGTCATGCAAATCAAGCCTCAGCACGAATGTGTGCCAGACCCAGTTGCAGTTACCATGAAAAACTGGTTCCTTGATGATACAGCCACAAAACTACCGCCAGTTGAAGCAACATGATGTTTTGTTTTCCAGTTAATAAGTAGTAAATGTTATTTTATTTAATAATTTCCAGTCACTGTTTTCCTTTGTAAATATAAAATTTGTGGATTTATATGGTTCTATTTTTGCCTGAAGGTAAGCAGTATTTTTCTTCACAAAACCAAACCCCTCCACTGCATCCTTTATATATTTTTCATGCATACTTGCAAGTATACTAACCATCTTATCATCCAGTTCTTTACTTGGTTTTATTATATACTCTTGTTTAATTTTATCTGAAACAATCTCTTCTGAATCAGGGCGACTAATAGAGATTTTTGTTAGTGGATAATATTGAAATACAGTTAATTTATATACCTTCCCAGTAGGTTCGAATTTCAATTGATACTTGTCATTAATCTTAACAGTAGCATCATCGACAATATAGTCATCATAGTTACCTTGATATGTATTATAAGTATACTTTACATCTATTATTTTCCTCTCTAATAGATTATCCGGCAGCACACGCCATCCTTTATCTGTTTTTGTTAGGGATACATGAAAATCTTCTTTTTCTTTTCGCATTACCCAGGAGGAATACACAATATCATTATTCTGTTTTATAACCTTTTCTTTAGGATCAAAGTGAATCTCTTTGATATCACCCAACTCTTTGGCTCGGTTATCCATAGCGATTTTCCAATTCTCTTTTGAAAGCAGATCATTTTCTCCTGCATCCAATAATAGCATATCATAAGCATTGTCGTAGTTATTACTCTTGATATTCTTGATAAATTCTTTAGCAACAGCATCTGGATCTGAACTTGACGAACACCCAAACAGAGTTAAAGAAAATATAGCTAAAACCAAAAACAATATTTTTTTCACATTACAACCTCCCTTTTTGCCATAAGGCTACTGTAAATAGTTTTAATAAGTTGCTCAATTATGTTTATAAACATATTCCAATATAATTTAACTATTTCCTCTAAACATATTTCACTATATTTCGACATTTTACACCATTATTAACTAGCCAACTATCAAGCCCTTCTAGACGTGTATTATATATTGCTTAACTCCAACCGGTTCCTCAATGATACAGCCATAAAACCACCGCTGCCTGGAGCAAAAAACAAGCGGTACACCGACTGTGAATTTGATATGTCGCGTTTTATGCAGGAATATTTTAATTCCCAGGAAGATACCCATGGAACCACCGAGTAATGCAAATAATATCAAATTATCCTCCGGTATCTGTAATCCGAAAATAAAGTTGTATACTACTGAAGGCCAAAGAGCTGATTTTACTGCAGTCACGCGGAGCACCTTAAAAAATAAAGTTGTATTCTCAGGCCGATTTTATTAGTATACATTTTTATTTTGCGTGACAAAAAAAACTGTTTTACAGGTTTTCAGCAGTTGAAGGTATACAACTTTATTTTGGGTATACGACAATATTTTTCAGTATATGACTTTTTTAATAATCAACACCTCTAAAAAACAGCAATACAACCACCGCTGCCTGGAGCAAAAAAATAAGCGGTATCCCGACTGTGAATTTGATATGTCGCGTTTTATGCCGAAATATTTTAATTCCCAAAAAGATACCCATGGAACCACCGAGCAATGCAATTAGAATTAAATTATCCTCCGGTATCCTCCATGCACCGACTCTGGCCTTCATCTTATCCCATCCCATTATCGTGAACCCAATTATATTAATTATCACAGCATAGTATAGCAACCAACGAATTGATCATACCCCCTTATGCGCCATGGCTAATATTCCCATCTCACACGGTTTCATGACATATACAAACCGTCAATCACATACCTTCTCATGATTCTTTATTTGCGGCTTCATGAGACTTTTCCTGCATGATTCCATGGTTATGAGCAAATCCTCTGTTAAGAAATCATCCACCACCATGACGTTTCAAATAATTATCAAATACATTGTGGCCTGGGAGATCTAAAACCCCTTCTTCGCTTTGTTTACCCTGGTTGACCTTCGCTCTTAAATCGTAACGGGATTCCTTTTCCGCCTCTTCCATAGTTTTTACGCCTTTTTCCAACCAACTTTCGAATATACCACCTACATAAAACAAGTTCTTTTTGCCGTTTAAAACAGATTTTTTCAAGGCATGTTCAATCATGTCGACATGAAAACTATCAGTCCATTGGGCAATATAATCTGTTTCCATTTCTGAACCCTCAAAGCCAGCAGCTTTCAAAAGAGACTTAATGATTGTCGTATCTAGCGACTCCTCCTTCAAATCCACACTATCCACATTATCCACAGATAATTTATCTTTGGTTTTCGCGCGCGCGCGATCATTATCTTTATTATGATGGATAGATGGATGAATGTTTGTTTTTATAGTATCTTGTGTTTTAGATCCCTTGTCTTTTATATGTCGTTCCACTGCAGGTATACCTGCAGTGGGAATACCCCCAAACATATATTCCGGGGTATTCCGATATAGAAATACCCCCTCTTTGCTTTTATTTTCAATCTCACAAGTCTCTTCTTTACTGCAGCAGCCTTCATTAGCACCTTCAACGACTTGCTCTCTATTGATTTTTAGTTCAGATTCATCTTCCGATGTTGTATTATCAGTATTGCTTCTCTTATATTTATACGACCCTTCCCTGGCCAAACGAAGAGGACCATCATAGTCGGGAAAATCGTGTACAACATACCGGTTCCGCCAGCCCATTATACCTTTTTCAGAACTTAAAACTCCGAAATCCTTTGCAACATCCAATAACCCAACTTGCCATAACATCTCCGATAACCTGTAAAACCTCTGTTTGCCGATTTTAAATTTACTGCAAAATAGCTCAACTGTCCATGGCATAGCGGTATTTCCCTCTACACATTCCCGCCTATCCACAAATCTTTTTAGGGCACCATAAAATCCTGCTAAATCAATACTTCCTATTTCGAGTAGTCCGTCTTCTATGTAATTTTCAACTGTAAGGTACCCGCCCCTGGATCTGCCGCGAACAATTTCACTCATCTAAATGCCTCCACTTCCACGCCTTTTGGGGAGATTTTAATAAATCCCTATAAAAAACAAAAAACCGGGGATATACCCCGGTAAGGTTGGCTACTGCTATTATATTTTTACCTGCCCCAATATGCTTGTTTACATCCTTCCTGCCATGGCCTGATACCCCAAGACCGTTGCATTATTTAATTCCAGTTCCTTGACAGAGTAAGCTAATGATGATAAATAAAATTCATTCTTATTTGGATAAGCATGTTTCATTTTGTTGTAAACTTTTGTAATATTCCAATTGATTTTTTCGTAATCTTCAGGACCAGTCATATATGCTTTATTATTTAATAACTGCATTTTCTCTTCACTTGACAAAAGAGTTACATTTATAGGTTCCGGAAGACGTTTCGTGCAAACCTCAAATTCATAGCATTCTTTTGACTCGTTTTTAATTATGTAGTTAGAGCCAGCAAATTGAACATTTATACAATCGTTCTTTAACATTGCTATCAGATTACTATTCGCCAGTTTATCTACTTCATGAATTGAGCATTCAAATTCTCCAACAGTGATATTAACAGAAATATTAAGACCAACATCCATGACATGAGTAATTCGATACATTTTATTCAAAGTACATATTCACCTGCCCAAATATATTCTTGTTTACTCCCGCCAAGCCCGATCTTTACGCCCTCCGGCGTTGACAGACGTTAAATTTATTGCCTCAATCCCTAAGGTTACCCTAAGCTAATACTAACTGGTTCTTTTGATGCCTTTAAGCCTTTTTATCCGCTCATTCATGGTTTGATTCAAAAATGATTTCTGAATCAATTTTTGGTAATTCATATACGCCGGTAAAATCCTGGTGTGTATTATTTCTATTTTCTTTGCAGTTGCATTATCCCCATCATCCAAACTAATGTTCCTTGATAATTCAAGAGCACACATAAAATATTCAAGCTCTACTACATTTAATAGAACGCTTTGCTTGAAATTTTCATCCATTGTTTTTAGAATACCAATAAAGGTTTTTATAGCCTTTAAACTATCAATAAGATGATCGTTGTTATCACCATACTTTATTGATTCCTCAGTAACTTCAAATCTATCTTCCATTATTACTTTAATTAGGCCTATTTCATCTGGGTTAATTTCAATGGAGATAAATATTGACGGTATTTTAATATTAGGATTTAACGAAATAACCTTTGGAGCATCAGCATTAAGGCTACCTTTGATTAAAGGTTTTGTCATAAACCATTCACCTATATCATAATACCCCAACCGCTTGTAAAATCTCTGCAGTCTAAGCTGATAGGTTTTACGTTCTCCTGTTTTATTTTCGTCAATTGTAATGGGCCACGGCCTCAACACTGAGAGTTTTGCATTGCCTCGGTATATTTCTTCCAATCTATTTATGACAGCTGATCCTATTCCTTTCCCTCTGTATGACTCATTAATTATCATTTCTGAAATATACAAAAAATTTGGCATATATGTACCATATTGTTTTTCCATGATCTCATATAATTCGCTGGTAGTTTGATCAATTGAATCCATCTCAATGAATAAGTTAACCTGATCTTCTCTTGCTTTTACTGCATCTATAAATTTCCATTCAACAGTACCTATCTTTAAATTACCGTTATCGGTATATAAAATAATATCGGCGTTTTCTGCCGTTATATAGTAATCTTGCGTTTCGTTTCCTAATCCGATCAACCGCGATGAATCTAAATGTATAAGGTTTATATCTATTTTGCTCGACATTTTACTTAACTCCTTTCGTTTTTCGGTACATACCGGTAAGTAACTTCAATCCTGTTATGCCCCAAGTCCTTTGATAATTTTAACCGTGCCAATGTATCAATTGATTTTCCATGAGGGTTCTTACATATAGCCTGGGCTTTTTGTTTAGTAACCGGAAATTCTTTTGCGATGGTATACCAATCTTTCTTATTAACCAATTCATTAATTCTTTGTATATATTCTTCATGGCGCTGTACAGCAAAAGTTTTACGCATACCATGCAACCCACGCCCCTGAAACCCTGCTTCGTAAGACGCAGTTTTTATCCAGCCATACAACGTAGTTTGGTTTAATCCAGCAAAAATCGGCCCTCCCGGATTCTCTTCTGCCAATTTCTCCATAAGACCCTGATACCGCCTATCATACTCAACCGTCCGCCACTTCCCACCTTTTTCACAAAGTTTAACCGTACCCTTTACCAGATCAACCCTGTCAACTTTAATAGCCTTCTTAAAATCCCTAGATACCTTTGTCCCCTTGACCACCTCACCATTAACAACAACTTTACCACCGGTACTCACCAGTCGCCCAAATATTGTTTCTGCCCTGCAGCCTGTAGCGCGGATAAATTTCAAAGCATCTGCAGCACGTTTATCTACCTGGGCTACTTTTTTAATTAACTGGTTTGCTTCCTGGGGAGTATAAGCAGGGCCACGTTGAACAGATACATCCTCCCGTTTTCTCCTGGGCTTATCAAATTCATCTATTTTCCACTTCACATTCCCAAACCGTTCATTGGTCATATTTTCAAGCTTCTGCAATGCCGCGCAGTATTGATGTACCGTTTCCGGCCGGTGTGTCATTACAACCCGTTCTAAAAAATTCTTAATCTCCTCCGGTTTTACGCTACAAATCTGAAATTTACTACTACCACGCCTCTCAGCCAAATCCTCTGCCCACCTCATGCAGGCAGCCCGGTAATCAACATAAGTCTTACCTCCCGCTATGGCTCCCGCCATCTTTCCCTGATCTTTAATTTTTGTTTTTGATTCGCCAAACCTCCGGCTCATTGCAAAAAGCTGGTCTACTTGCCGAAATATAGTCTTAATTTTAGCCATAATCTTCTGTCCTCCCTCCGGTCGGAAGCAGTTCCCGGCTACCGCCGTGCCCTGCATAGGGCCTCCAGCCCCCTTAGCCTTGCTATCGACTTTGGCCGCTACCGCGTCAAGTCAATAGCAAGGCTAAGGTCAAGATCAACGACCTCTGGTCGTTTATTTATGACTACCGTCCTAAATAAACGACCCTACGGCCGTACCGCTGCCCCCACTCATCACCTTCCCTACCGGGCAGGTGATTCGAATCGATGCCGGTACCACATCTACCGATGTGTCACTGGCTTTGTCCATACATTCGTCGCCCCGCAGCTCCGAATGTATAACAGTCCCTGTATGCCCATGCGCTTTTACGCTCACGACCGGGCTCCGTAGCCGCACTCGCAGGCCGCCTCTAATCCTGGTCATCATCGTTAAAGTTCCGCCACTTTTTAAGTGGGGAAAAAGAATCTTCATTGGGAAATGAAGATGAGGCTGTTTTGAAGTTACTACTGTTGTCAAGGATTCTACCGAACCGTAATCTGTTTATACACCAAACATGCTGCCCATCGCCTTTTGACGTCGTGCACTCCGTGCACTGGGCTTGACCCTTGTCGCTTTCGCGATGGTCGTTATAGACCCGGGTCTTAGGTGACTGTCAGGGATACATCCCTGCCTGGACGGACCTAGCTGGCCAAGTTAATTAATTAGGGTGCAGCACCGGTTTCATAGAGCCGGTGCTGCTTTAGTACTGTGGTTAATGGGTTACAACTGCAAATTTATTCCGGTGTCCGTACTCGTCCAGCGCCTTAGAGTAGATGTCCATGCGCCTGCCTTCAGTATCACGGTGGGTAAACCAGTACCCGTATCCGTTATCACGCGCCTCTTGCTTGTTGACGAAGGTTTTTTGGATGAATATTGTCCCTCGTGGAGTTGTTATGGTTGTCATATTATTCTCACTCCTTTCTGCCGACACTTCTTTTCACAAACGGCAGATGTTCGTTACTACCTAAAAATTCATTGATTGTGTCCCTAATTAAAGCTAAATATTCCCTTTGAATAGTATTAAAAACAACACAATCACCATCGTTATTGTCCAACTCCAAACATATAAATGTGGTGCCAGGGTAAGCTTCACTAGCATACTCCTGGCAACGAACAGTAAATTACCTATTTTTTGTATATACTGTTATACCTGCCACTTAAATTCACACCTTTCTTCTGTAGTTATATTAACAAGCAAACTTTCCAATCGTTAATGGCTCATTTTTATCTCACAAGAAACAGAATAATGTGAGATAAAAAATATAACGGTACTGCTATCTTCACGAATGGATACAGCTTTCTTTCCATGAAACGGTCTGCTGCTTCGTAAGCACTCCAAATTAATTCCTGTTTGCTTACTGTAACCTTTGTTTCCAAACTCCTTATTTGTTCCATATATAGCCGGGGGCCCCGCCGGGGCATTTTCCCCGGCGGGCACCTCCTTTGTTACTTACTTGATTGGATAACTTCGCCTTTATAGAAAACAGTCAAATTCTCCGGCGCGTTAAAAAACGTGTAAAATATCTGCCCCAGTTTGTACCGCATTTCTTCAGGCAGCTTTTCCCTTTCCTCGGTAATATCTTTTTGAAAATCCCGGTATTCCTCGCGCAGCTCCTCCTCCAGAATTGACTTTTCGTCCGGGCTCATATTGTCAGCACCGTTATTCTTCAGACCAGCTGTTACGTATTCATCCTCCGTTAAAAATGACTCTTCGTCGAAATCGTCCCGCAGCCGGCGCTCAACCTCTTTCTTAACGGCTTCCTCTGTCTCTTCTTTGTTAATGTTGTTGAAATACCAATCCATTTGATCATGCAGTGAATCGCCGTGGTTCTTCTCCCATTTATAATGAGCAGCTATCATTACTTCCCAGGCGTACTTTTCCAGTTCGTTTTCCAGGATTATTTGCATTTATGCTTCCTCCTTTACCAGTTCTGGTTGTGAACCAGTCCAATCACACAATGAATATGTTTTTCCATTGTATTTAAAGAAGAGATGCTTTATTTCTCCTGACATCCTATTCTCAATCCTTATTTCCTCTATACCTCCCGGTAGTTTTCTGGCGTGATTCCAGGGGTCACCGCTATCCGGAAGTATTAGTTGTTTTGTATCCACACTTGCTGTTTTCTGAATTACTTCCTGGTACAATTCCATGAGTGGAGCTGCTACGTGAAGTATTTCTTTTTCAATTTTTTCTTTATCCTTTTTCATTATGGCCTCGAATAGATGGCCAATGTGTACCTGTACTATCATGACCCATTCTTCCGGGATGCGGTTTCCTTCACCGTGCGCATAGCGGTTTAATTCTGCCTGTAATGCTATTTTCTTCAAAAATTCGTTCTTTTGATTTTCGGTCATATTATTAAGTGAGGGCCTGATGGCCGACACTTGCACCTCCTCATATCTTTAATTTAACTTTATTTTTGAATTTATTTGCTTTATAATTATGGGTAAGTGGGGGAGGGTCAGCTCCCCCAACAAGAGGTAATCTACTTGGAATGGCGAGAGGGGTGTTTCCCTTTCGCTTTTCTCTTCTTCATTACGGTTGCAATTGTAGCTGCAGCCGTAATTACTTGAGAGATTAGCTTAAGGTAGTCCACCAGCAATACCAGCCAATCCCGCATAGGTATCACCTCCTTTCCCCAAAGGAGGCCCCACTTACCCAAGGTTAACTTTCTTCATTACCTCCACACATTTATTTTCTTGTCGGCCACCAGGGCGTCATCAAGGCCTTTTACAGCTGGCCATGCAGCCTGGTATACCTTCAGTCCCTTCGCAATTAATGCAGCCCTAAAATTTTTGTATGGTTCACTTACGGATTTTTTTGTTCTAACATCGCTGTCATAAGCCAGCACCACTTCCGTAGCGTTTATATCTTTTAGCAACTTTATGGCCGGTGACCAATTACCGGCGCCCATCACTCCCACTACCACAGCCTTTAAGTATTTGGCTGCTATGTCTGCTTTCAACGGGCCTTCGGTTATCCATATGCGTGCGTCTTTAATTTCTACAGGCTTGGCTACATGGGCCGGTGTGCGGCTAGAGCAGCCCCTATCCCTGTTGGATGAGCTAAACAGCATATATTTACCGCCTTTTTCAGGCTCATCCATACGCCTTTGAAGTGCCTGTATACGGCCCATTGAATCCTTTATCGGAATGAAGTAGCCCGGTTGCCGGCTAAATGTCCAGTACTTCCCGCCATTTATCCCAGGAGCTTTATAAAACCCGGGTATACCTTCCAGGCCATATTCACTGTTATTGAGTCTTGTAATGAGTCTTTTACATATATCCCATGGTTTTTCAGCCCTGGGTACGCTTTTGTAGCCGTTCTTTTTTATTTCCCATTCATCCAGGCCCCGGCGCATTATCTCTTCCTTGTGTTTCTGTTGAAGGGTCAGGAGGTTCAGGAATTCCTTGTACACTCTGTCCCTTTGTTCTATTGGGGCTTTCTCAGCTGTTTTTACTGAAACATCTTCTTGCGTCATGCTGTGAGTTATTACGCCCGTCTTTAGCCAGTGCAGGTAGCACGGCTGGCCGTTTCTTTGGTACCTCA
>CAZXQO010000008.1:0-106169 GCA_964643075.1 uncultured Peptococcaceae bacterium | reverse complement strand
TTTTATCATATTGTGCTGGTTTAATATGTCATAATATGTCGATAATAAAAATTTTTCCTTTCTTTACTATTTTCAAGATAATTGTGGAATATATTTAGCCGTTTCCAGCTATGGATGCTTCAGCCATGAGGGGTTAATAAGTGAGTCAGGGGGAACCGCCCCTTGACTTTAAGCTAAAAAATTTGCCGGACTGTTGAAATACTGATACAATATTTCAAATCATATTATATGGTGGTTAAATATGACCAATTCCTTCTGGCTGTACCGGATATTCGATGTGGCGGAGGAAATCAGCCTGGAGCGGGTGGAACAGATACTGGCCCAGACAGGCTCCGCCTCCAGGATGAAACTTTCCAGGGTCCGGCCCAAATCTATACAAATCACAAACCCCCCGGTTACCATAGATCTGGGAGAGGAAACCGTTACCCTGCAGGAAACCCAGATGCAAGCAGCCTTTTCGGCCAGGATATATGACCTGGGAGTCATCAGTGTCGTATTAAGGATCTCTCTGCCGCCGGAATTTGACTATGATCATATCCACAAGCTGGCTATATACATTTATAACACGGACGACCTGGAACCCATCTTTGAAGGAAAGCTGAAACATATTCAGGACACTCTGTATGACGCCCTGATCAAGCCAAACCTGTCGGGATTCGTGGAGGATTATATTATCTACTTTTTCCGGAAATGGCACCCGGAGTGGGACCCGGCGCCGCTGCTGCTGGCGGAGGTGGAAGATCTCAGCGACCAGTCCAGGCGGGACATTATGGCCAATTCTTTCTCCTACGGCAAGGAGGATCTGGCGGTGATTACCTGGGACTCCGCGCTGGTATACGACGCCTCCGGCAGTGCAGACATACCGGACCTGCTGGAATTCGCCAATTCCCAACTCCTTAGCCTGCGCTATTACGATGATTTGCTAAGTGTGGAAATGGAAAAAATGTACCAGGCCATTGAAGATGTTGAAACAGTGCCTAAATACGGCCGGCGCAAGCAGTACCGCAGAATTATGAACCGGCTGATGGAACTGGTGGCGGACGTCAGCGAAATCACCGAGCGCATCTACAATTCGCTTAGGGTCACCGAGGACATTTTTTACGCCAGGGTATACGGCGCCGCGCTAAATATTTTCCGCACCCGGGCCTGGGCCGACAGCATAGATAGAAAGATATCGATTATTCAGCAAAGCTATACCATGCTCAGCAATGAAATTGTCACCCAGCAGTCCACCATAATGGAACTGGCCATAGTATTGCTAATTATGCTGGAAATAGTGCTGGGGCTTTATAAACTTATGTAAATACACTTCCCCCTGTCTCGGAGTGGTTACTATGTAATGGAGCCTGATTTTCGAACCACAAATTTCGCAATTCGAAGAGGGGGTTCATATGCAAAACACCGACCGTTTGCTGACCACCGCCCAGGTTTGCGCCGCTCTGGGCATCACCCCGGCCAAAGTACGCCTGCTCACCGATGAGGGCTACCTGGAAATAAGAGGCAGACAGAAATTTAAACATGGGGATGTACATCTCTTTAGCCCAGAACAGGTATATTCCCTAACCAGCGCCATGCCCGGTATATTAAGCCGCTGGGCCACCAGAGAAAACGCCCGCCAGGGAGCCCAGCGTTCGGGCAGGATCAGAGCGCTGGAACCGGTGGGAGCCCGGCAAGTCAGGAAAAGCCGCGACCACTTCCTGTCCTCCCTGGAACCGGTACCCGAAAGAACCGCCGATTTACTACGGGCCTCCTACTATCTTTATCACCTGAACCATTACGCCAAGGCGGGGCAACAATACTTGTACGACCTCAAGGAAAAGGTTTTAAAATCCCTGGCCATACATTTCAGGGAAGACCCGGAAATGGAAATATTGTTGGTGGAGGGACTGCAAAAAATTCACCTTTGTCAGGACTGCCGCAACAAAGCCAGGTCCATGGGGATGAGCTACGCCGAGATGGCCAGGTCCGGCGAGGGATGCCCCCGCTGTGCCCGAAACAACAGCTACTATGACCTTTTTGAATTCAACATAAACTGGGGAGAACACCGCTTTTCTTTCCACACACCCTTTTCGGTAGGCCGGAAATGGTTTCCCAGGGAACTCCGGCTGCCCCGCCGTAGCCGGGGCTACCAGCAAGAGCAAGGCCTGACCTTCGGCCGGCCTATCACCGAAAGAGAAGCCCGGGCACTGCCCATGGACGAGGTGCTGGAGCAACTGGAGATTTTCCTGGATAAATATTCCTTGCAACAAAAGTAAACCGGCTATAGGCCGCCATATCGCTTTTTCAACGCCACAAAGGCGTTTTTTATTTTTTTCAATTTACCTATCATGAAAAACCTGCGATTCAAATATATTCCAGTAGGAATAACTGATAGCGGAGTGGTAGCCATGGACGATGCTTACGCGCTCATCAATAGCGCCCTTGAATTGCAACGCCAGGCGGGCAGTATTCAACTACCGGATATACTGGTGATGGGACCCGTAAATTCAGGCAAATCCACGCTGATCAACGGCCTGCTGAAAAGTCACATATGCCCCGTTGACGCATCCCCTTCCACATTCCTCCCGGTTCACTTTATCGCCGGGGATGATTTTGCGGCGGAAGTAATGGTAGGGGGAAAAGCAAGGACGGTAAAAGATCAAAAATACCTGTCCGATTTGATCAGAAAAAAGATTTCACTTAAAGGCTCCGACAGGGTAGTAATCCGCCACCCAGCCAGCATACTGAACTGGTGCTCCCTGGTGGATACCCCGGGAACGGGACTGTCTTTGGAAACCGACCGGCTGCTGGAAAAACTGACCACCAGCCACCACCCCGGTGAAATAATCTTCCTGCTTCACCAGCGAGGTATAGACGCATCCGCCCACGACTTCCTTACCAGATTGAAAAAGGCCGTTCCAGAGGGCGGTAAAACAATATCCTTCTGGATTAACGTCAATACAGGGCACAGCGACGGCACCCCGCTGCCGGAAACCAGGGAAGTAGTTCGCAGGCTATTCCCGGGCCAGAGCCGCGTTCACCTGATCAACACCCGTAACCCTAACAGCATGGAAATACTGTCCCTCTATATGCAAACTGAAATGGCCGGGCGGGTACTAAAAAAGATGGACAAACAACTCCGGGAAATGGATACCAGGATGCCGGGAAGGTTGAACAAAATTGTTAAAAATGGCGACGACGGAGAGTTTTTGCAGCAGTTCTGGGAGCTTTATCAGGAGGCCCGTAGTATTCTGGCAGCCCGGGAGGCAATGGATGCCCTGCCGCTGGTAAGCGGCAGAATCAATTCCAGGCTGGAAGACTATACCCGGCGGTTAATCCTTCTGAGCAACCCGTCCCAGGCTGAACCGTCTAAAACAGGGGGAAAGGCTTCACCTCCCCCCAAATTGGAGGAACTGGTGGAAAAGATGGCCGGTGATAAAGCCCTCTGCCGTTTAATTCCGGCGGGAAGGCTAAAGGCCCTGAAGGAAAAACTCAGGGAGGAAAAATGCCAAATTGAGGTAGTGGGAACGTTTTCATCAGGTAAGACCACTTTCCTGAACGCCCTGCTGGGAGAGCCACTGCTAACAGCGGGGGATCGGGCAACCACCGCCTGTAAACTGTTTCTGCACCACGGCCCGCTTCAAAAAGCGGTGGTAGAAACCATGTTGCAGCCTGAATTTAAACCGGTGCAAAAAAAAGAGGGAAAGTATCGTCTGGTAAAGGAAGAATTGGATTCCCTACATGCTTTGTTATCAGATCGGGATATTTTTCCCGCCATCGGTGATGTGGAAATCACCCTGGGAAATCAGCTCCTGCACATACACAGGGACAAACTTGAAGATGTGTTGGACGAGGCACTCAGACGGTTCGGCGCTACGGAAAATGAGGACAGGAATATAGTCGCCTCCCTGCTTCCCAAATTTCTGTCCAAACAGCGGCACGTACAAGATTGCATGCCGCTAACCTCAGTGCGCCTGACTTTTAACAACATACTACGCTTTGTTTTCGATCTGGCATACCCAGAGGAGAGAAAAAAATTCGCTGTCATCACTCTACCACCCTATGCCGCCATAACTGAAAAGGTAGAGGTTTTTCACCCCTCCCTGCCGCTAAAAAACGCTGTTTTTATAGACACACCAGGTTCAGACTCTCTATCCGTGCACCAGCAATCGAAAAAAACTGACTACCGGGAGAAAGCGGACATTAGCCTCGTTTTTCTGCACGGCAAGCATCTCACCGCCGGCGGACAAGAGTCATATAACGGGCAAGATCCCGGCACTGCCGGAACAGACGTATATTATGTAATCAACTTCGCCGACACCCTGGATCAACTGGAAAGGGAGAAGGCATCACTGTTTGTCAGGTTGAAAATGCCTGCTCGAAGCGGCGTCCAGCCCCTGCCATATCCCCGGGTTTTCATGATTTCAGCGCTGCAGGCGCTACAGGGTGAAGATGAAGGTTTTCAGCGCCTGCTACGCCAATTGACAAGGGCTGCCGCAGAAAAGCATCACAAACTGCAAGCGGAAGTGGCGGAGAGCCTGAAAAGAACGCTTTTGGATACGGCCAGCCGCCGGAGCGGGCCGGACCGGGCTATGACCGGCGGAACAAATCGTGGTGATATCATTGAAAAATATCTGTTTGAAATTAGTACTACAGCGCAATTTAAAGGTTAGCGGAGCCATGGGGACGGTTCGAGCGTCCCCGAAGCGCAGCGAAGGGCCGAAGGGAAGACGATGGAACCGTCCCCGTGGCGTAGCGGGCATAGCGAAATAAGCAATATTACGCTGTAGTGTTAACCGGCTGGATAAATATAAGGCACCGGAGGGTAATAAAGCATGGAAAACGCCAGAATGCTTGATGAAAGACTGAGGAAAATCATCCGGGAAATTGGCAGCCGTACCGGGGAGGAAGTAAAATCACTAGTGGTAAACGATATCATCAGGGAGGTTGAAGCGGTTATTGCCAGAAATAATGAGCGCCAGTTAATAAGGCTGCTAACTATGATGAAAAAGTCTCTGGATGAAAAATAGATGAAAAAAAATAAAGGAGGTTTTGCATTGGATAAAAATGTTAGCCCCTCCAGGCAACAGGATGACGTATTGATGAAATTGACCCAGGATATCATGAAAGGGGCAAAAATCAGACTGGTGGAGCCCGTTGTGGCTGAAAACCGAAGGCTGGCAGAGATGCTGCAAGCCCTGCAAAAGCAGGAAAAGGATGAATTTGCCCACATCAAAGTCCGGCTGGACCTGCTGGAACAGTCCGTGCAACAAATTCCGGTTCTAATCCTGGCGGCCATAAGTGATGCCATTAACCAGGCGGGAGTGGATGTCAGGTCATGAAACAAACCGATAACCTGTCCAAAGAAGTAGGCTCACTGGCCACCTCCATCCGGTCGCGGCTGGTTACCCCCGCCGAAGACCTGGAAAGCAGGGTAGACCGTACGGAAAGGAAGCTAAAGCAACTACAAAGAGCGTGTATATTGCTGTCCCTGGGCACGGTTATTTCCCTGGGCAGTATAATTTACATTTTGGGAGGCCGTTGAAAAACAGCCGGGCGCGAGCGCCCGGCTGTTTTTTAGGTGTACGCCTTCACTGGCTGAGGGTTAGTCACTACTTCGAGCTCATCTGCCACCCGACACCACGTATTCCCTCCCTTGCGTTTCCGCTTGTTTAGGGCTTACCCAGACAGGGTTTCTTTCAACTCATTGGCTCAGCAGACATGCCGGTCGAATATAAAACGCCGGGCAAAATGCCCGGCGCCTAACGGGGTTTCGAGTTCTTCTATCAGGTTGTTTGCATACTGCACTTAGTTAAACTATAGGACTTCTTTCAAACCACCGGTCCGGTAGATATGCTGGGCAACTACCAAAAAACAACCGGGCACAAAGCCCGGTTGTTTTTGTTTCTAGTGGAACAGCACCGAACCGATAATCAGGGCGATAGTACCAGCAACCTTGATCAGCGGGTTCATGGCAGGACCTGAAGTGTCCTTGCAAGGGTCGCCGACGGTGTCGCCGATAACAGCTGCCTGGTGAACCGGGTTAGGCTTCCCGTCAATCTTCTTGCCACCTAGGTTGCCCGCTTCAATGTACTTCTTGGCATTGTCCCAAGCACCGCCGGCATTAGCCAGGAAGAGGGCCATCAGTACACCGGTGGCGGTCAGTCCGGCCAGGTAACCGGCAAGAGACAGGGCACCGAGTCCAAAGCCAACAATGATCGGTCCACAAACAGCGACGAGGCCCGGAAAGATCATTTTACTGATGGCGGAACCTGTAGCGATACTAACGCAACGGGCATAGTCCGGCTTTGTTGTGCCCTCCATAATACCCGGGATCTCACGAAACTGGCGGCGCACTTCGTTCACCATGCCGTATGCGGCATCACCCACGGCACGCATGGTGGAAGCACCGACCACAAAAGGAATGGAAGCACCGATCAGCAAGCCTATCAGAACTTTAGGGTCGTTAAGGTTGATGATTAGCTTGCCATTTGTCAAAATACCGGTTAATTTCGGGTTTCTTTCCACTTCGTTGGCAAAAGCCTGGAAGAGGGCCAGCGCGGTCAGGGCAGCGGAACCGATGGCAAAACCTTTAGCTATGGCAGCGGTAGTGTTGCCCACAGCATCAAGCTTGTCTGTCTTTTGCCGGACTTCTTTAGGCAGTTCGGCCATTTCTGCAATACCGCCGGCGTTGTCGGCGACAGGACCAAAGGAGTCCATGGCCACCACCATACCAGCTGTGGAGAGCATACCCATTGCAGCCATGGCGATACCATAAATAGCGTGGGAAGTGCCCTGTGCAAAGGACGGGCCGACAGCCCAAAAGGCAAAGTAAATTGCGCCTGCGAAGAAGAGCATCGGGAAAAACACCGACTCCATACCTACCGCCAGACCGTGGATAACGTTGGTGGCCGGGCCAGTTTTGGAGGCTTCGGCTATCCGCAAGCAGGGCGGTTTATTGTTGGCGGTATAATATTCGGTCAGAACACCGACAGCGACGTTAACAATCAGTCCGGCTACAATGGCAAGGAAAACACCGAAACCCTCTTTGCTGCCGAAAACCGAAGTCGCCACGAAATAAACGCCTATGCCGGTTAAAACGTTGGTTACCCAAAGGCCTATGTTCAGCGCTACCAGCGGGTTGCCATCCTCACTGGTACGGACGAAGAACGTGCCGATAATGGAAGCGATAATACCGATTGCACCTACCATCAACGGGAAAAGAGCACCTTTGGGTCCGTAAATGGAGTTGCCGAGAATCATTGCCGCAATGGTGGTGGCAGCATAGGACTCGAACAGGTCGGCACCCATACCGGCGGTGTCGCCCACGTTGTCACCAACGTTGTCAGCGATGGTGGCCGGGTTGCGCGGGTCGTCTTCCGGTATACCGGCCTCGACCTTACCTACCAGGTCAGCGCCTACGTCAGCAGCCTTAGTATAAATACCACCGCCGACCCTGGCAAAGAACGCAATGGCTGAAGCGCCAAAAGCAAAACTATTGATAACAGTAGCATCTTTGTAGATAATAAATAAAACAGAGACACCCAGCAATCCCAAACCAGCCACTGAAAGGCCCATGACAGCACCGGCGCGGAAGGAAACATTCAGCGCCTTGCTCAAACCGACACTGCGAGCAGCTTCAGCGGTACGGGCGTTGGACTTTGTTGTGCTGTTCATGCCGATGTATCCGGCAATGGCGGAGCAAATAGCACCCACCAGAAAAGATATCATCAGAGGAACACCCTTGACATGCTTGTCAAGCATTGGCAGAACTATAACAAGTAAAATCGCGATAATGATAGTAAATGGAATCAAAGTCTTGTACTGCTTGTTCAGGTATGCCATTGCACCCTCCTGAACAGCCTCGGAAATTTCCTTCATCTTGGGTGTGCCCATACTTTCTTTAAGCACCTGGGCCATTGTAAAAAGTGCAAATAAAAGTGCCAGTGCCCCCGCACCCGCAGAGTAATACGCTAAGGTCATACTATCCACTTGTTTCTGTACCCTCCTCTACCCCTATTATTTTTTAGATTACCAAATACCCAACAGAAGAGACGAAACCCCAAACAATAGTGCTACCACTGCAGTAACTTTGCCCAGCAACTCGTCCATTCCTTTTTTCTTGCCGAAAAATGTTTCGGCGCCTCCGGCAATAGCCCCGGACAGACCGGCACTTTTCCCGGATTGCAGTATAACTGAAGCAATAAGAGCTATGGATATAATTACATGAAAGGCGGTTACCAGGCCCTTTATTAACACACTTTCACCTCCTCTAACATCTCATATGAAAAACATTATAGCATGGGGAACATAAATTGACAACGGACAAACCTTTATTTTGGTGCTTTGGCGGGATTATTTAACCGTTGGCGGAATCTTTATGGAGCATAAAAAAACATATCCGGGAAAAACCATAGTCTATCATCCCAGCTCATGTCATATCAGGTAATTATTACACATTATCCCGCATCCACAAATATAACCATAAAGCCGCCGGATCATATAGTAGTATTATCCCGGGTGAAAAGGCATAATTGCCTTTTCACCCGGGATAAATTCAGCTTAAAGCCATTGATATTACAATTTACTTTAGGCAATACAGGGATGCTTTGCCGCCGTACATGGCTACCCCGCCCAGTTCCTCCTCAATACGCAGCAGCTGATTGTACTTGGCCACCCGGTCGGTCCTGGAAGGTGCCCCGGTCTTTATCTGTCCGGCGTTGGTGGCCACCACCAAATCAGCAATGGTAACATCCTCGGTCTCCCCGGAGCGGTGGCTTACCACTGCGGTATAACCTGCTCTTTTGGCCATTTCAATGGCATCCAGTGTTTCCGTAAGGGTGCCGATTTGATTGACCTTAATTAGTATTGAATTGGCCACCTCGCCGGCAATCCCTCTGGCCAGCCGTTCGGTATTGGTTACAAAAAGGTCGTCCCCCACGATTTGAATGCGGCGGCCCATTTTTTCCGTAAACAGCTTCCAGCCGTCCCAGTCGTCTTCCGCCAGCCCGTCCTCAATGGAGAGAATGGGGTATTTATCCAGTAACGCTGCGTAATAGTTCACCATTTCCGCAGCTGAGTGGGAGCGACCCTCCAGCACGTAGGCGCCATCCTTGTAAAACTCCGTGGCAGCAGCGTCAATGGCCAGAGCCATGTCTTCCCCGGGCCGGTAGCCGGCTTCCTTGATGGCCTCCACTATGACCGCCAACGCTTCTTCATTGGAACCAAGGTTGGGAGCAAAACCGCCCTCGTCACCCACGGCAGTATTCATTCCTTTTTTCTTTAACACTTTTTTCAATACGTGAAAAATTTCGGCTCCCATGCGCAGGGCTTCTGCAAAGCTGGCAGCGCCAACGGGCATGACCATAAATTCCTGTATGTCCACGTTGTTGTCGGCATGCTTGCCGCCGTTCAGTATGTTCATCATGGGCACCGGCAACTGTTTGGCATTAACACCACCCAGATACTGGTACAGGGGCAGGCCAAAAGCACTGGCCGCCGCCTTGGCCGCCGCCAGGGAGACCCCCAGGATGGCGTTAGCGCCCAGTTTGCCTTTGTTGGGGGTTCCATCCAACTCAATTAGGGTACTGTCCAGTTCCACCTGCTCAGTGGCGTCAAATCCCAGCACTTCCGGGGCGATGATAGTGTTTACGTTTTCCACCGCTTTAGTCACGCCTTTACCCAGGTAGCGGCCCTTGTCACCGTCCCGCAGTTCCACTGCCTCGTAGGCCCCTGTGGAGGCCCCGGACGGTACAGCCGCCCTGCCCATGGTCCCGTCCTCCAGCAGCACGTCCACTTCCACGGTGGGGTTGCCCCTGGAATCCAGTATCTCCCTGGCAAATACATCGGCAATAATGGTTGACATAATATATGTACCTCCTTCTTAAAACGTTGTTGTTGAATATATGGATGCAAATGTGCAACATACAACTTATGCTATTCTGATTTACCTTTGTTTGCAGCGGCATTTCTGTCGAAGTCGCCATGCGCAAGTCAAGAACCGTCCCTACTTGCTTCCTTTGAACTACTCTTTTACAATCAGACTCTCCCCCGTCATTTCGGCAGGCTTTTTGATACCCAGCAGCTCCAACATGGTGGGGGCAATGTCCTCCAGGCGTCCGGGCCTCAATTTTATTCCAGTATATTCTTTCCCCACCAGTATAAACGGCACCGGATCAACGGTATGAGCGGTAAAAGGCTGGCCGTGCCCATCCTTCATTTGTTCGGCGTTGCCGTGGTCAGCGGTGATAAGCATCACGCCGTCCCTGGGCAGCACCGCTTCCGCCACCGTTCCCAGGCAGTGGTCTACGGTTTCTATGGCCTTCACCGCAGCTTCGAAGTTGCCGGTATGCCCCACCATATCCGGGTTGGCGTAATTCATAATGATAACCTTGTATTTATCTTGTCCCAATTGCTCGAGCAGTTTAGACGTTACCTCCGGGGCGCTCATTTCCGGCTTAAGATCGTAGGTAGGCACCTTTGGTGAAGGTACCAGTATCCTGTCCTCACCTGGGTTGGGGGATTCTACGCCACCGTTAAAGAAAAAGGTGACGTGGGCGTACTTTTCCGTTTCCGCCAGCCTGAGCTGTTTTATATTTTTACCGGCCAGCACCTCTCCCAAAGTGTTGACAATATTGTTCGGACGGAATGCCACCGGGGCCTCAATAGTCTTGTCATACTGGGTCATGCAGACAAAAAAAACTTTTGGCCACTCCTGCGGCCTGTCAAAACCATCAAAATTATCATCAACCAGGGACCTGGTTATTTCCCTGGCCCTGTCCGGCCGGAAATTGAAAAATATAATGGAATCGCCTTCCCTGATACTGGCCACCGGCTCGCCGGCGCCGTCCTCGATAATGGTGGGAAGTACGAACTCATCGGTTTTATCATGGTCATATGAATCACGAACTGCCGTAAGAGCCGACTTTGCCTTCAGACCATCTCCCAGCACCATAGCCCGGTAAGCCTGGCGGACCCTCTCCCAGCGACTGTCCCTGTCCATGGCGTAATAACGGCCTATTACCGTGGCGATGCGCCCCACGCCCAGCTCTTTTATTTTAACTTCAAGCTGCTGTATGTATTCCACCCCACTGTTGGGTGGGGTATCCCTGCCATCCAGGAAGCAGTGCACATAAACTTTTTCCAGATGCTTCTTTTTGGCCATTTCCAACAGAGCGAAAAGATGGGTTATATGGCTGTGCACGCCGCCATCGGAAAGAAGCCCCATGATATGCAAGGAGGAATTGTTTTTCAGAGCGTTGTTCAGTGCGGCCAGCAGCATGTCATTTGCAAAAAAATCTCCGCTTTTGATAGATTTGGTGATACGGGTCAAATCCTGATATACTACCCTGCCGGCGCCTATATTCAGGTGCCCCACTTCGGAATTGCCCATTTGGCCTTCGGGCAGGCCCACGTCTTCACCGGAGGCTATAATGGTAGTTTGGGGATAAAGTGACAAAAATTTATCCATATTTGGCTTATGCGCCCTGGCAATGGCATTGCCCTGGTCTTTATCGGTTAAGCCCCATCCGTCCATAATTACCAGCAACAGTGGGCCTTTAACTTTATGCACCGCATTCACTCCTAAGTTATATCTACCTTGATGCCTTGATTATTCCGGCAAAACTATCCGGCTTCAGGCTGGCGCCCCCTACCAGCGCCCCGTCAATATCCGGCCTGGCCATCAAACCGGCAGCGTTTTCCGGCTTGACACTGCCGCCGTACTGTATACGCACCTTCTCCGCCGCCTCCCTGCCGGCAATTTCCACCAGCAAACCACGGATAAAGGCATTGACCTTCTGGGCATCGTCATCGGAGGCAGTGCGGCCGGTGCCTATAGCCCAGACCGGCTCGTAGGCAACTACCAGTCCTGCCGTCTGCGCCGGGTCAAGGCCCGTCAGAGCTCCTTTGACCTGGGTGCCGATCACTTTTTCGGTAATGCCGGCCTCTCTCTCCTCCAGTGTTTCACCCACGCAAACAATGGGTATAAGGCCGTGCTTAAGGGCAGCTTTTACTTTTTTGTTTACTGCTTCGTCAGTTTCGCCAAAATACTGCCTGCGCTCGGAATGGCCCAGGACAACATATTTACAGCCTATTTCCCTGAGCATGAGGGGTGATATTTCCCCGGTAAAGGCTCCCTGCTCCTCCCAGTGCATGTTCTGGGCGGACAGATATATACCGCTTCCCCGGAGGGCTTCAGCAGCAGCGCTTAACGCCGTGCAAGGCGGGCACAGCACCACTTCCACGCCATCGCCGGCGCCAGCCAGCAGCCCTTTCAATTCATCAATGAACTGAACCGTTTCCGCAACAGTTTTATACATTTTCCAATTTCCCGCTATCAAAGGTGTACGCATATCAATACAGCCCCCTTATTATTTAATCGCTATTCTGTGCTTAATCATGAAATCCAATAATAAAATGCTATTTATCCTGCAGGGCGGCCACACCTGGCAGCACCTTGCCTTCCAAAAACTCCAGAGACGCTCCCCCGCCGGTGGAAATGTGAGATATTTTGTCCGCCAGACCCGCCTTTTTCACCGCAGCAACCGAATCCCCGCCGCCTACCACGGTGACCGCACCGCTTTCGGCCAGCGCCCGGGCCATTTCAAAGGTGCCTCTGGCAAATGGAGCCATTTCGAATACGCCCATGGGACCGTTCCAAAGTACCGTTCCGGCCTTGCGTATCGCCTTTCCGAAAATATTTGTGCTTTCGGGGCCAATGTCCAGTGCCATCCAGTCAGGAGGAATCTGGTCAGCCGGCATAACCTTTTGCTCCGAATCGGGATCCACGGCCAGAGCCACCACCAGGTCCACCGGCAGCAGCATTTCAATACCCTTCTCCCGGGCTTTGTTCATCAGCTCCCCGGCCAACTCAACCTTATCCGGCTCCAGCAGTGACTTGCCTGTTTCATATCCTCTGGCCCGCAAAAAGGTATTGGCCATACCCCCACCGATGATCAGGGTGTCCACCTTTTCCAGTAGATTGCCGATAACCCCTATTTTATCCGAAACCTTAGCGCCGCCAAGTATGGCTACAAAGGGCCTTTCGGGATTATATACAGCCCGGCCCAGCATCTCCAGTTCCCTTTCCATTAAAAAGCCGGCTACACCGGGAATAACCCGGGCAACCCCTTCGGTGGAGGCATGCGCCCTGTGGGCGGTGCCGAAGGCATCATTTACATACACATCGGCCAGCTTGGCCAGACGGGAGGCAAAAGCAGGGTCGTTCTTCTCCTCTTCGGGGTAAAACCTCACGTTTTCCAGCAGCAGCACATCCCCCGGCCGCATTTTTTCAATAGCTCTGGCGGGCTCATCGCCAACGCAATCATCCACTTTGGTAACTTCCATACCAAGCAAATCCTGCAGCCGTTCCGCCACCGGGTTGAGCCGGTAGCGGTCATCCACCTTGCCCTTCGGGCGCCCCAGATGTGAAGCCAGTATCACTCTGGCCCCCTGCTCCATCAGATATTTAATTGTGGGCAGGGCTGCCCTGATTCTGGTATCATCCGCCACTCCGCCCTCCTGGTCCAGCGGCACGTTGAAGTCTACCCTGACCAGCACCCTTTTATCTTTGACGTCAATATCCATTACGCTCTTTTTGGGCATACACAGCACTCCTTTCTAAGGTATGGGGACACACCTTCTTAGACTGGATAAAATCCCTTGCTTCTGAACAAATTTCACGAAGGAATGTCCCCAATTGGTGTATGGGAACACACCTTCTCAGGTTGGATAAAATCCCTTGTTTCTATACAAATCCACGAAGGAATGTCCCCAATTGGTGTTTTATTTGTACCATATGTTTACTTTAAAGAAACTAAAAAACAAACCGGCCTGTGGCAGCCGGTGGACTTCCGGGACAGGAGCCAATTTTATTTTGCTACGAAAGTCACTATAAAATGTATATTGGTAACGGCACTGGGAAAAATTGCACACTCGTACAATTTTTATTGTAGTATGTAATATGCCGGGTATGTAATTATGCTAATCAATTCGCCGCCAGGAAAACAGTTCCTTCTTAGGAAAAGTATTTTCCATCAAATAAAAAAAGGGCCTTCGGCCCAAAAGGGGCTGCCGCCCCTCATAACTATCGGTCCTTCAACCCGAGCTTTAATAACGTTTTCTTTTCCGGATGGGGGCGATGTTTAATTCGTCCCTGTATTTAGCCACCGTGCGGCGGGAGATTTTAATACCCCGCTGTTTGAATATCTCCGCAATTTTTTGATCGTTGTAGGGATTGGCAGTATCCTCAGAGATCACAATCTCCTGCAACATTTTTTTGATGCTTTCAGCGGAAGTCATGGTACCGGAGGAGTTACTCAGCCCGGAACTAAAAAAATATTTCATTTCCAGAACCCCCTGGGGAGTCTGAATATATTTATTGGAAGTAGCCCTGCTCACGGTAGACTCGTGCAGCCCCACCAAATCCGCCACTCTTTTCAGATTCAGAGGTTTTAAATATTTTACACCATAATCCAGAAAGTCCCTTTGCAATTCAACCAGGCAACTGGCCACTTTATACAGGGTCATGCGGCGCTGCTCTATACTCCTGATTAGCCAGGCGGCAGCGTTCAGCTTACTTTCCACAAAACGGCGGGTCTTTGAATCGGTATCCTTATCCTTGGAGAGGACCGAGCGATAGGTGGAATTAATGGTTAAGCGGGGAACCGAAGTATCATTAACCAGAATCACATATTCCCCGCCTATCTTTTCCAGCACTATTTCGGGGACAATATAGCGGGTCTCGTTGGAGTTGGTAAAATTTCTGCCGGGCTTGGGGTCCAGTGTTCTGATATAATCTGCCACCCGCTGTATTTCTTGTACCGGCACCCCCAGGGTCTGGGCCATCCGGCTCAGCTTGCCCTTGGCCAGATCCATCAGATGACTTTCTATGACCCGCCTGAGTATAGTGTCCTTGTTACCTAGCTGGTCAACCTGGATTAGCAAGCATTCCTCCAGTGTCCTGGCACCCACCCCGGACGGGTCGAAGGTCTGCACCAGCTTTAACGCCTCTTCCACCTCGGAGCGGGTAGCCCCCAGATGCCTAACGGCGTCCTCCAGGGATGTCTGTATATATCCGTGATCATCAAGGTTACCAATGAGATATTCGGCAATATTCCTAATCCTTTCCGGGCACTGGCTTAAATGAAGCTGGAATAACAGATGTTCCGCCAGGGTGGGGGCCAGACTTAAAAAATTCTCGTAAGTGTATTCACTTTTCTCGGTATTCTTCTCTATTTTATTGTATCCCAAATCACTGGTGTCATTAAAATAGTTTTCCCAGTCCATATCATATTCTTTTTCCGGTCCTGCTTCCTGCTCCTTTTCATTAAGCTCTACCCCTTCCCCGTCGCTTTTTTCCTGCTCCTCGCTGAGTTCCAGCAGGGGGTTTTCCTGCAACTGCTGCTCAATATAGGACTCCAACTCCAGGGAAGATAGCTGCAAAACAGTTATAGCCTGGCGCAGTTCAGGGGTCATGATTAGTCTTTGCGTTTGTTCTATGTTGAGACCATAACCCATGCGCATCGCCTTTTCACTCCTTATAAAATCGCTTATGCCGACCGTGAGCAATTATCCATAATTCTAAATAACTTTTAAATACTAATAAATTCTCTGCGCCAGCCAGGATCTCCTGCCTGATCCCGCCTGATAACAGCTTATTCAGAAGGTAATTGTTTCATAACTGTTACAACCTTTCAGCGGTGCCGGGCATTAAATACCAGCAGCAGAAAGCTTAACGCAAACGTCATGATTACGGCGGTGGCCAAAGCCAGATTGAACTGCCCGGGTAAGAAAAGATACGGATGCAGCCCAAAAGAGTAATCCATAATATCATTTAACGCCATCCAGGCAGCAATGCCCGCGCCGGTAACCAGGGTGACCCGAAGTCTGCGCAAAAACAGCCAGCCCTCCAGCGCCATGCCCAGGTGGGACAGCCAGAGCATAACCTCGGTGGGGAAAACCCCGCCCCCGGAGGCCCAAAAATCCGTAATCATCATCACCGCCCACAGCCCGTATTTTATGCAGGCGGTGCCCGCCAGCGCTGCCAGCAGGCTGCTCCTGTACCCCAGAAGCCATAGGACAGCCATAATGGTCAACAGGGTGGTGGCCAGAGGACTGTCCGGCACGAAAAGCCAGACGGATAAAGGAGTTTCGGCAAGCTGCCCACTGTACCAGCAATATCCGTATATTGAACCCAGGAAGTTGATCATAAAAAGAGGGATTATAAACCGCTTTTGCCAGGGGTTTATCCACAATTCCCGCCATAGGGTGACTGGATGCATATTATATTCCTTGCTTTATTCTATGATTTGTCAATCCTTTTTGTACTTTTCTCTTATAACCCTGGCAGGCACTCCCGCCACCAGCGCCCCCGGAGGTATATCCCGGTTTACCAGGGAACCGGCTCCCACCACCGCTCCGTCACCTATGATAATCCCGGGTAAAACTGTGCTATTGGCGCCCAGCATTACTTCCCTGCCGATTTCCACCATACCGGTACGGTATTCCCTGATTAAAAACTCGTGGCAAAGTATGGTGCAGTTATAGCCCAGCACGGAATTTTCGCCGATGGAGATAAGCTGAGGGAAAAAGATATCCATCATAGCCATTAGTCCCACGGATACGTTTTTACCCACCTTCATACCCAGGCTGTTGTAAAGCCACCTTTTGACATGCAGTGAAGGTATATAACGGCACATTACAATTATTACAAAGTTCCAGCAAACCCGTAAAGGATTAACCGCCCTGCACCACAGGTGCAGTGAATTTCTATCCGGCGGGGAGGGTACACTTTTTAGCCGCCTTGAGCTGGTCATATATTGCCACCTTGTCTTGAACCTCAGGATTTGTTTTGCACGGAATTGCCCCTATGTTTTCGCAGCTTTTCAGCTATCTCTTCAATTCTTCTCATTCTGTGGTTAATACCTGATTTTCCCAGCCGGGGGTTCATTATATCCCCCAGTTCCCGCAGGCTTATGTCGGGGTGGGCCAGCCTGGCCTCCGCCACCTGCCTTAAAGACGCAGGCAATCTCTCCAGCCCAATGTGCCGGGCCACAAATTCAATACTTTCCAGTTGCCTCAGCGCAGCGTCCACTGTCTTGTTCAGATTTGCCGTTTCGCAATTAACCAGACGGTTTACCTGGTTGCGCATGTCCTTATATATTCGGGCGTTCTCAAACTCCAGCAGTGCGGTGTGTGCCCCGATAATACTTAAAAAATTTACAATCTGCTCGCTTTCCTTTAAATAAACCACATACCAGTTCTTACGCCTGCTTATTTTTGCCGCCAGGCCGAATCTTCTGATCAGTACTGCAATATCCCCGGCATGGACCTCGTTGGTGGTTATAATCTCCAAATGATAGGCGGCTTCCGGACTGCTTATGGAGCCCCCCCCCAGGAAAGCCCCTCTCAGGTAGGAGCGGCGGCAGCAATCCCGGCGAATAAATTCGCTTTTTATGCCCTGCCCAAAATTGCCCCTTTTATTCAACAGCCCCAAAATGGTAAGTATTTCCATGGTTTTGGGCTGGAAGGACACCTGTACCATGTAGACATTGTTTTTGCGCAGCTTTATTTTTTTCTCTGCCTGAACCTCTGTCTGAACGTCAAACAGCTCTCTTAACAGGGTAAAAACTTTTCTGGCCACCGCGGCATTTTCATTTACAATTTTCAGAGAAACCTGGCGGCCGCTAATCTGTATACTGCCGTCCAGCTTAGCCAGCGCCGACAACTCGGCCAGTTTACAACACCCTTGCTCGCAGGTTACCCGGGCCAGTTCATTTTTGGTCACCGCGGAGAAGGACAAGGCCATCCCCCTCTTTCTCTCGCAAATATTATACCACAAGGCAAAAAAATAGCCCAGGAAAATAGCGGTTCACCTACTATTTTCCGGGCTTTGCCGGGGTCTGTTGTAAAACAAGTTTATCTAAGACTCAAGAGTTAGAGGCTGTTCAAAGGTGAGAGGTGTGAGGCGCAGTTTTTCGACGGCCTCCTGCCGGTTCCCGATAATACCTGGTAAGTTCATGCAGGAAAGTTGCCTGGGTATAGTCGCCCCTGATCCGGATTCTCCTCAGCGTGAACAGACCGTCCTCTTTCCGTCCCAGCCCCTGCCGGGTGGTCACCGCCGCCGCATACCCGCTCTCCTGGACCAGCCGGGCCGTAAGGGAATTATAGCTCCCGTAAGGATAACAGAAGACCTCAACCTTCCTGCCCAGCCCCTGTTCCAGCTTCTTCCTGCTGCCTGCTATTTCCTGCCGGGCAATGTCCGGGCTGAGCTCCGCCAGATGCGGGTGCGTCAGGGTATGTGAGCCGATGGTAATCCCGGCCCGGGCCATTTCCCTCAGCTCTCCCCAGCCCGCCATGTGGTTCAGCGGCTGGCGATGGGCGTAATAGTCAAAGCTATTAATCCCGCCAACGGTGTCAGCCACCACAAAAATAGTGGCGGTCATACCGTATTTTTTGATAATGGGGAAGGCATAGGTATAATTATCCAGGTACCCGTCGTCAAAGGTTATCACCACCGGCCTCGCCGGAAGGAGCGTATCCCGGTTGAAATGATCCGCCAGGTCTAATAGGGAAACGGTGTGAAAGCCGCTTGTTTTCAGGTAGCGCATCTCTTTTTCAAATGTCCGGGGAGTAACCCTCAGTCCATAGCCCCCTACCGTGGGATCAGGATTAACTTTGTGATACATCAGGATAGGAATACCCCGGGACACATCCAGAGTCATGTTGTGGGCTACCGTGTAGCCCGACAACCCGTCCCGGGCGCTCTGTAAAGCAACAGGAAATACCAGTAGCAGCAACAGAACAGCGAGCATTAAGGCAAATATCTTTTTTTTCATCTTTACTCCCGCTATAGTTTATTCTTTATTTCCATTTCCCATTCCATACAAAAGGCTCATCCTTTCCGGGAGTCTTTTATTGGCCAGGGTAAGTCTGATGATGGTTTCCGCCAGTCTCTCCGGCCAGTGCCTGGCTACGTCCCCCTGGGCCAGAAAATCCCCCGGCACCACCCTGACACCGAGCTTTTCTATTTCCCTGACGTCCGGCAGTACCCTTGCAGCTCCTTCCCTGCTGTAGCGGGCTTTAACCGGAGCGGGTATATCACCGGTGTTAATTACCATGAAATCCACCACCTTACCCGCATGAGTAATTATGGATTTCAGGTGTTCGCTGGCGGTATAGCCGTCGGTCTCACCAGGTTGGGTCATAATATTGCAAACATATATTTTTATTGCTGAGGAACGGGCCAGGGCATCACCTATGCCCCGAACCATGAGGTTGGGCATGATGCTGGTATACAGGCTGCCCGGGCCCAGCACCACGGCGTCGGCTTCCTCTATGGCACTGAGCGCTTCAGAGAGGGGAAAGCAATCCTCCGGCTCCAGAAATATTCTCCTGATACGCCTGCCGTATTTCGGTATGCTTGACTCCCCCCATACCACCGCGCCGTCGGAAAATTCAGCGCCCAGCCTGACGTCCTGCAGGGTAGCCGGCAGAACTCTCCCCCGGATGGCCAGCACCCTGCTCATGCCCTGCACGGCCTGATGAAATCCTCCCGCCACATCGTTCAGAGCGGCCAGCAGGAGGTTGCCCAGGTTGTGCCCGGCCAGTTCACCGGTATTGAACCTGTACTGTAACAAAGCTTCCATCATGGATTCCTTGTCCGCCAGAGCCACCAGACAGTTGCGTATATCGCCCGGGGGAAGGATGCCCAGATCACCCCGCAGCCGGCCGGAACTTCCACCGTCGTCCGCCACGGACACTATAGCGGTTATATTGCTTGTATAGTTTTTTATCCCCCGCAGCATGGTGGCCAGGCCGGTACCGCCCCCCACAACCACTATTCTGGGCCCCCGGCGCAGGTAGCGCCTGCTATAGATAATATCCACCAGCCGCTGCTCCCCTGCCGGGGCCAATACCGCCACCACAGAGCGAAAAAACCTGTGCAGACCCACTGCCAGCGCCACTACTCCGGCCATGGGTATAAGCAAAACCCATGGCCAGACGGCCATGGGACCTATCGTCTCCCTAGCCCGGGCAAGAAGTTCGGTCCGGGTAACCGGCAAAAGTGAGCCTGCCAGCAGCACCGTGCCGCCCAGGGTCAATAATAAGCCAACAAAAGCCAGGAAAAGCCAGCGCTTTACATTAAGTCCGGGATAAAACCATTTCAGAAGTTTCATTACTCCCCGGACCCCGTGATACGGCCTGTATCCCTGTGCCTAACCTTGACCCGGTAATTTTTACCCTTCAAATGTTCAGTCAACTTATTGGCAACGGTCACGGACCGGTGCATCCCGCCGGTACAACCGATGGCAATCATCAATGTGTTTTTACCCTCCTTGACATACTGGGGAAGCAAGAATTCGGTGATGTCAAAAAGTTTATCCAGAAAACATACCGCGCTGGGTGTGCTCAGCACAAAATTCTGCACCTCCGGGTGATTCCCGGTAAGCGGCCTCAGGGCAGGATCATAATGGGGATTGGGAAGAAACCTCACGTCGAATATCAGGTCGCTGTCCATGGGAATGCCATATTTATAGCCAAAGGAAACCACCGTTATGCGCAGCCGGGAGGTGTCCGCGCTGTCCCCGTACAGGTTGTTTATTTCCTCCTTCAACTGGGTGGGGCTCATGTCCGAGGTGTCGATTATTTTATGTGCCCTGCCCCGCAATTCCTCAAGGATGGTTTTTTCCTCCCTGACCCACTGAAGCACCTCACCGTCGTGACTCAGGGGGTGGCTGCGCCGGGACTCTTTAAAACGCCTGATCAGGGTCTCTTCAGAGGCCTCCAGGAACAATATATGATACCTGGTACCCATCCGGTCCAATTCGGCCAGAACTTCCGACAGGGAATCGAAAAATTCCCCTCCCCTAATGTCCACCACCAAAGCAACCTTATTTATATCCGACTTGGACTGGTAACATAATTCGGCAAATTTGGGTATAAGAGTCGGCGGTATGTTGTCCACGCAAAAATAGCCCATATCTTCAAGTGAGCGCACTGCCTGGGTCTTGCCGGCTCCGGACAGGCCGGTAACGATTATAAAACTCTGAACGGCCAAGATATGTCCCCCCTTATGTCTAAAATTCTATACTCTTGTCCACGAAAAATCTATACCCGGCGAAATTTCCCTGCCGGGAAATCACCCCGGGTATTTATCACCTGATTTGGGGGGACGTTCATCCTCTGCAACAGTGCCCCGCCCGTGGAAAGGGCACCCACCCCCGAGGGTGTATGGGCGTCGCTGTTCACCGAGATCAGTGCCCCATGGCGTATAGCCGCCCTGGCGACATCATCCTTATTATAATGGTGTCCGGTATTTATTTCCATGGCAGTATCGTAACGGGAGCATACCCGGGCCAGTTCGTCCAGATCTACGGCTAGCATTAAATTGGGGTGGCTCACTATATCCACCGGGTATTTACGCACTGCCTCTGCCATAGCCTTGGTATTGCCGGCACGCAGCCGTTCCCGGACAAAGCTGCTGACCCTGGCCACCTGATTGGGAACCAGCCAGGTCAGAGCCTCAGCCCCGTGGTCCGGGCGAACAAAAGGGTGCAGTCCCGCCACCAGCAAATCCAATCCGTCAACAACCTCTGCAGGAATGTCCAGGCTGCCGTCGGTGCCGGTAACGTTGGCCTCCGCCCCCACCAGCACCCTGACCGGTAATTCCTCCTCCAGCCGTGCGGCTTCCAGCCCGCTCTCCCGGTAGACGGACAGATTTTTAACGCCTGTACCAAACCCCCGGGGGCCGTGATCCGTTATGGCCACCGCCTTAAGCCCGGCTTGCACCGCCGCCTCCACGTTTTCCCTGATGGTCCCCCTGCCGTCACTGTTGACCGTGTGGGTATGCAGATCCGCCCAAAGTTGCATGATAACTGTCACGACTCCTATTCTGAATAGACAAATTTATCGCAAGGACACACCATATATTCTCCGCTCATTATTATACTGCTCCACCTGCTGTTCGTATTCAGACCGCCTGCCGGCATAATCCTCCCTGCCCATGAGGGCATAAGTGATATTTTTGCCATCCTCCACCCCCGGCTGGTTGTAAGGATTGATCCGCCACAGCCCGGCGGTGTATACCACCAGTGACTCATAGAAATAAAACAGCGCGCCCAGCGTCTCGGGCGAAATATCCCTGACGGTAACGCGGTAGCAGGGGGTGCCGGTACTCACCAGGCTCATTTCTGTTGCGAGCTGCTCTATGCCAAGCTGTTCGGCCATGGTGTGGCCGGCAAAATAGGCATATTCCTTTTCTGCTGGAAACTCCCCGGTAAGAGTTTTATCCCCGGGGAACCGTTCAACCCCGACAAAACCAATTACCTTGTCGGTCGGACCTTCCTTAAAGAGTTGTAGTATGGAGTGCTGGTCGGTAGCCCCCAGGCAGGTCAGGGGAGTAGTGCCGGCATTGATTATTTCACCATCCGTGCTTAATTTTTTCCCCAGACTCTCCGCCCACAACTGCACGAACCACAGCCCGAATTCAAACAGGAAGTTGCTGTAATTAAACAGCACGTGAATGGACCTGCCCCTTAACGCTAATTCGTAGAGGCATGTGCCCAGGACAAACAAAGCGTTTTCTCCCAGGGGGCTTTCCAGGGCAGCGCGGTGCACCGCCCGGGCTCCCGCCAGCAGCTGTGCGCTGTCAATGCCGATAATTTCCGACGGGAGAAAGCCCACCGAAGACAACACGGAATACCTGCCCGGCAAGCCTCCTGGGATATGCAGCAGGCGGCAGCCCAGTTGCCCGGCAATGCGGTTGATGCCGTTGTCGGCAGCGTCACAGATGATCACAATATCCCTGACATTACCGCCGGCCTCTTTATATTTTTTGTAAAAATATATAAACTGGGCCGCTGTCTCCGGGGTTGAGCCGGATTTGCTGGTATAAATCAAGGCGGTTTTCTTTAAATCAATAATCTGCTCCAGCTTCGCCACCAGCAGCGGGTCCAGGTTGTCCAGCACAAACAGCCGGGGTCCTCCGTGATTTTCCAGATTATAAAAAGGCCCTTTCAGAAACTGCATTACGGCCCTGGCCCCCAGCGCCGAGCCACCGATGCCGAGAATTAAAATATTTTCATACTTCCCCTTTAATTCTGCGGCCAGTGCTTTTATTTGGGGTATGGTTTTTTCCTCCGCCAGAGACAGGTTGAGGGGTGATTTGCCGTCTGTCAGCGTGGACTGAAATTTTTTAAATGTATCACAATATTTATTGGCATAACCGTCAAATTCCCCGGCAGGGATAAAACCGGAATCAGCGGCGGCACTCATCAGATGACCGACGTCAACATTAATTAAATCATTCATTAAATCCACTCCCCGTATCATATATTTTAGTTCTCCCTAACATAAGTGAGCCTTAAATACCAAACTTCCAGTTCCTAATTTCCAGCACGTCCTCCACGTAAGCCCGGAGTATTTCCGCCACCCCCCAAGCCTGGGCAAAGCAGCCCCTGGGTATAACCGGCTCGTTGCCGTCAAATATTTCTGATATGTAGCCCACCCCGTGATCCCGCAGATGGTCCAGAAACGGATTAATAAATTTTTCCGCCTGCAGCCTGTCGGCCGGGGTATAACCGTAAGCCTTGCGGTAGGCAGTAATAAAGGGACCCATCAACCAGCTCCAGACGGTACCCTGGTGATAGGCGCCGTCCCTTTGCACCCTGTCCCCCAGATACGTGCCCCTATATTCCGGGTCGTAGCAGGAAAGGCTGCGCAGCCCGTAGGTAGCGTAAAGTTCCCTCCAGGCGCGGCTGAGCACTGCCCGGGCCCGCTCAGAAGGTACCGGGGAAAAGGGCAGGGCCATGGCCAGTATCTGGTTGGGCCGGAAATGGGCATCTTTACCCTCATCTCCCACCACATCGTAGTAATAGCCTCCCTCCTGATACCAGAATTCCCTTTCAAAATTCTGCCCTACCCTGTCCGCCAGCCCTTCCTGGACAAATTTCTCGCCGGCCAGGGCCGCCAGCCTTTCCATGACCCGCAGGGCATTGTACCAGAGGGCAGATATTTCCACCGGTTTGCCGTGCCTGGGTGTTACCACCCAGTAATCAACCTTGGCATCCATCCAGGTGAGTTGATTCTCCGGGCCCCCAGCCCGGAGCAACACGTCATCGTCCATTTTTATGTCAAAGTGAGTGCCTTTGATATGCCACGATACTATATCCTTCAGTACAGGGTAGATATTTTTCAGTATAAAATCCTTGTCACCGGTGTACTGCAAGTATTTATACACCGCATGGAAGTACCACAGGGAGGCATCCACCGTGTTATAAAGGGGCTCATCCCCGGCCCTGTCGGGAAACATGTTGGGCAAGAGGCCCTCCTTGCAATAGCGGGCGAAGGTAAGCAATATCCCGGCCGCATCCTGATGGCGACCGGTAACCAGGGTAAGCCCCGGCAGGGCAATCATGGTATCCCGGCCCCAGTCGTTAAACCAGGGATACCCCGCTATGACGCTTTTGGTCCCGGTGGATTTGCGCCGCACCACGAAAGCATCCGCAGCCCGGGTCAGGCGCAGTGCCAGGCTTTCTTCATAATCCAGGTTCTCCATTAGCTTCGAAAGCCTCGACTCCTCTGCCTGAAGTAGTTGCTCACCATCTTTAGCAACGGGTAAAATCCTGGCATCCTCAATGGTGGCCAGCACCGTGACAACCTTTTCCTCCCCCGGGGACAGGCTGATGGAAAAATAACCGGGAGCAAAATGATCCTCCACGGCATTTTCTCCCCGCTCCGCCTCGGCGGGATAAAACATACCCGTAAACCAGCCCTCCTGCCGCAGAAAAGCGCCCCCGGCACAGATAATTTTAAGGGGCGGTACCTTGGGGGTGACCTTTACTTCCATCCCCCCGAAGATATTTTTAATTTCAAAGGTTATTTGCCCCCGGCGGGTGGTCCAGTGAAAATCCCGGCAGTTTACCAGCGGAACCAGACGCATTACGGCAGGCAGAGCTCCGTTTTTCACCCGGTAAAGTATAACCGTGGTGTTTTGGCCGTATACCATAAAAACCCGCTTCTCCATAAAAACATCGGCAAAGCTGTAGGTAAAACAGGGAACAGGTTCAGCAGTCATAATCTGTTGGTGAATAAAGCCAAATTCCGCTACCCCCTGCTCCGTCCTGTTGGAGGCCAGGTTATAAACCCTCCCCCCGGCCTCGAAGCGCTCATCAATCTTGGCCAGCAGCATCGTCCTCTCCACCGGCGGATTCAGCGAAGCCACCAGCAGGCCGTGATACTTACGGGTGTTGGCGTTAATAATGGTGGAGGAGGCATAGCCACCCAGACCGTTGGTGACCAGCCACTCCCTCTGGATGCCTTGCTCAAAATCCCGCCAGTCTCCCTTGCCGTACCTCAGTTCAGTCAGATAAAACCCCTCCCTTAACCCTAGCTGCCGCCCCTCAGGACTACCGGTCCTTCACCCCGGCAACCGGCCAGGAAACTGTTGCAAAAGTCCCATGATAAGCTTATACAAACAGCCCCATCCAGAGGCCGTTCAAAAACAAGCATGGCGCGAAAGGCGAAGCAGGACAGCGCGGAGCGTACTGGAAAGTCAGAGGTCAGGGGACACACCTCCTTCGGAGGAATGTCCCCAATTAATACTGAACTGCGAGCATTCGTTGGGGACATTCCTTCAATAAATTTGTTAGAAAGTAAGAATTAAAGCAACACAGAAGGTGTGTCCCCTTACCATAAACGCCAGGCGCAGTTTTTCAACGGCCTCTGAGGGCCAGAGCTACCGCGCCCATTAGCCCGGAGCGCTTGCCCAGGGCGGCCGGCACCACCCGGAGATTTTTCAGTGCACTGGCCAGTGCCCGAACCTTCAACTCCTGCTCCATAGTCTCCCACAGGAGTCTGCCGGCATTCATGGCCCCGCCCCCCAACACTACCAGGGCTGGGTTAAGCAGATTCACCAAATTGGCCAGCCCCATACCCAGGGCCTTGCCGGCATCCTTTAGTATATCTATGGCCTCCCCGTCTCCCCCGGCGGCAGCGGCGGCCACGGTCAGGGCATCTATATTTTCTGCCCGCCCGCCGGCTTTATGTAAAATAGTCTGGCCACAGCCCGCAGTTACCAGTTCCCTGGCCCGGCTGGCCATGGCCGTGCCCGAGGCCAGCGCCTCCAGACAGCCCCTTCTGCCGCAACTGCACAGCGGTCCCAGGGGATCAATAACCATGTGCCCCAACTCGCCGGCTGCCCCTGAAACACCGTGATATATTTTGCCATCCAGAATAAGACCCCCGCCGATACCTGTACTGACGGTTACATATACCATATTCCGCACGCCTGCCCCGGCGCCGAAACGGTGCTCCCCCAGGGCCGCCAGATTGGCGTCATTGTCCGCCAGCACGGGAACCCCCAGTGTTTTCTGCAATATCTCCTTAACCGGCACATTCCTCCAGCCCAGGTTGGGAGCCTGATCAACCAGCCCGGTGGCGGGGTTAATGGGTCCCGGAACTCCGATGCCCAATGCACTTATCTCAATACCGGAGCCCCCGGAGGCACACACTTCAGCCACCGTAGCCGCTATACGCCGGACAACCGCTTCCCCACCGTCCTCTGCCCCGGTGGCCACTATGGTCTCGGCCAGCAGCCTGCCGCTATCATCTGCCAGCGCGGTATATATTTTTGTTCCCCCCAGGTCAACACCCGCCACGTATTTACCCAACGTCCTCACCCTCGCGTATTGTTTGCGACAAATGGGGACGGTTCTCGGTGTCGCATCTCAACCCGGGCGACAGGCGAACCGTCCCCTCTGTCGCATTATTCATCACCGGTTATAAACCGCCGGATTACCCGGGCCACGCCACCATCGGTATTGGCGCTGGTAACGAAATCCGCCTTTGCCTTAATCTCATCCCTGGCGTTGTCCACCACCGCGCTCAGGCCGGCATAATCCAGCATCTCCAAATCATTGTAGCTGTCTCCTACAGCTATAATCTCTTCCCGGGCTATGCCGTAATATCCGGCCACCTCGGCCAGGGCATGCCCCTTGGTAGCCTGGGGATGAGAAAATTCCAGAAAATGCGGCTTGGATTTGGTGATATGAAGATTTTCCCCGAACAGCGATTTTAAACCCGGGGCAATTTCATCCAATTGCTCTTCCCGGGCCACCACCAGTACTTTGGTGGGGTCAAACTGTTTTTCCAGCAGGAATTCCTCAAGATCTCCCACCTCAATTGCCTCCACCCCGGATATGGACTTATATAACCGGCTCTCCGCAGATTGCCTGGCTATAAAAAGATTATCATCCATGTACAGATTGATATGGTAGCCGTAAGGCTTCAGTTCCCTGACAATTTTTAAAGCACTGGCCATGGGCACCGGGCGGTGCAGCAGAACCTGCCCGGTATCCGGTTTTATCACCAGAGCCCCCTGGTATGATATGGCCGGGGTATCCAGCCCCAGTTCAGAAGCGTACGGCAGGGTGGCCCGGTACATTCTCCCGGTGGCCAGCACCACCTTTACGCCGGATTCTCTGGCAAGCTTAATGGCAGACAGGTTCGTCTCACTAATGCACAGTTGCTTATCCAGCAGAGTATCGTCCAAATCCATAGCAATCATTTTATAAGCTGTCAAATATATCACTCCGTCTTGTTAAAAATAAAAGCCCCGCGCTCTGTAGTAAGTTCACGAAGCTTTCTCCCGCCTGTATATATAATACCAGCTTTGGGGGATTAAAGGGAATATTCTGTTGCTTACCGAACCGGTCAAATACCTGCGTCCTCTTTTTCCTTAGCCCCGGCAAAAAAACCTGCTACCGCTTCTGCCGCCTTTCTGTTCATCCCCGGAACCCCGGCCAATTCTTCAATGGTTGCCCTGCCTATGGCATCGATGGAGGGGAAAGCCTTGAGCAGTTCCCGGCGGCGAACATCCCCAATGCCCTCTATTTCATCCAGCAGCGATTTCAAATTCCTTTTGGTCCGTAATTGGCGGTGGAAAGAAACTGCAAAGCGGTGCGCCTCGTCCCGCAGCCGCTGCAGTAAATACAACGCCCTGGAGTCCCTGGGCAGGCGTATGGGCTCCGGCCGGCCCGGTGCAAACAATAACTCCTCCTCCTTGGCCAGGCCGAAAACGGGTATATGTCCGTAACCAAGCTTCTCCATGGCCTCCAGGGCAGCGGAGAGCTGGCCCTTGCCCCCGTCTATAATCACAATATCGGGCAGGCGATTAAATTTAGCACGCCTGGTGGAAAGCTGGCCGGTATTGATTAATTCCCTTTCCTCTCCGGCCCGTTTAAATCTACGATATATCACCTCGTGCATGGAGGCAAAATCATCCGGGCCCTGCACGGTTTTTATTTTAAAGCGCCTGTACTGATCGGAGGCCGGCTTGCCCTCCTCGAAAACTGCCATTGAGGCTACCGTCTCTGTGCCCTGGGTGTTGGAAATATCAAAGCATTCCATACGGTAGGGTGGTTTGAACAGTCCCAGTGCACTGGCCAATAAGGCCAGGTCTTCCGCCCCGTCCCTCCGGGCGGCCCGCTCCAACTGAGCCTCTTCCAGAGCCAGCAGGGCATTTTTGGACACCATTTCAATCAGTTTTTTCTTTTCTCCCCGCACCGGCACCCTCAGCTGCACCCTGGAACCCTTTTTACCTGCAAGCCAGGAGGCGATAACCTCCGCTTCCCCGGGCTCCATATCGGAAACCAGTATCTCGGATGGTATAAAGTCAGCCCGGTGGTAATACTGCTTTAAAAATGCCGTGAGTACTTCCGCCCGGCTCTCACCCTCCGTACCGGCAAGAATAAATCTTTCCCGGCCCAACAGCTTGCCGCCGCGGATAAAAAAAACCATCACGCAACAGTCGTCTACACCCCGGGCCATGGCCACGGCGTCCTGATCCTCCGTGCCTGCAGAAATTACTTTCTGTTTCGCCAGCACATCCTGCACTGCTTTGAGTTGGTCCCGCAGTTCTGCGGCCCGCTCAAATTCCAGCTTTGCGGAAGCTTCCTCCATACGGCGGGTAAGTCTTTTGACCAGTTCCTCTTGCTTTCCCTCTAAAAAAAGGCAAACCTCCCGCACCATGGCCAGATAACTCTCCTTATCCACCAGGCCGCAGCAGGGTCCCAAACACTTCTTTATATGGTGATTCAGGCAAGGCCTGCTCTTTAAAGCAAAATCCCTCTGCTTGCAAGTGCGCAGCGGAAAAATCCGCCGCAGCAGGGCAAGCGTGTCATGCACCGCCCCGGCCCGGGTATAGGGGCCGTAATAGCGCCCCCCGTCCTTTACCACCCGCCTGGTTATATGCACCCTGGGATATTCCTCGTGGAGGGTTACCTTTATATAGGGATAACTCTTGTCATCTTTAAGGAAAACATTGTAGCGAGGCCGGTGCTCCTTAATCAGATTGGCTTCCAGGATCAGCGCCTCGACCTCGCTATCTGTTACTATATATTCAAAATCAGCTGCCCTGTCCATCAGAGAACGTACTTTGACGGACTGGCCGGCCCCGGACTGAAAATAGGAGCGGACGCGGTTCTTCAGGGAAAGCGCCTTGCCCACATAAATAATATTCCCCCCGGTATCACGGAAAAGATAAACCCCGGGCTTCGCAGGCAAATGTTTAAGCTTCTCTTCCGGGGTCACTCCTCCACCTCCTTTGGTGCCAGGCACCGCTGTAACAGCACCCGCTGCAAGAACTGGCCGGTGTATGACTCCGGCACCCTGGCGATCTCCTCGGGAGTGCCTGTGGACACCACTGTACCTCCCCTGTGCCCCCCCTCGGGACCCAGGTCAATGATATAGTCCGCCGTTTTTATAACATCCAGGTTGTGTTCGATCACAATTACGGTATCGCCGGCGTCCACCAGCCGGTGCAATACCTTCAGCAGCCGGTCGATATCGGCCATGTGCAGCCCGGTGGTGGGCTCGTCCAGAATGTACACCGTTTTGCCGTTGGAGCGGCGGGACAGTTCAGTGGCCAGCTTTACCCGCTGGGCCTCCCCCCCGGAAAGCTCAGGCGCGGGCTGCCCCAGCCTGATGTATCCCAAACCCACATCCTGCAGGGTCTGCAGCCTGCGGTGTATTTTGGGTATATGCTGGAAAAATTCCACCGCCTGGTCCACGGTCATGTTCAACACATCAGCTATACTCTTACCCTTGTACTTTACCTCCAGGGTCTCCCGGTTATAACGCAGCCCCTTGCAGATCTCACAGGGCACGTACACATCCGGCAGGAAATGCATCTCAATCTTGATGATGCCGTCCCCCTGGCAGGACTCGCAGCGCCCGCCCTTGACGTTAAAACTGAACCTGCCGGGTTTGTAGCCCCTTACCCTGGATTCCGGGGTCTGGGAAAATAGGTCCCGGATATCGTTAAAAACCCCCGTATAGGTGGCCGGATTGGAGCGGGGAGTGCGGCCGATGGGTGACTGGTCCACCTCGATTACTTTATCCAGGTTTTCCAGCCCCCTTACCTCCCGGCAGGTGCCGGGCTTTTGCCTGGCGCGGTTCAGCTCCGCAGCCAGCTTTTTATACAGCACCTCGTTGACCAGAGTGCTCTTGCCGGAGCCGGAAACACCGGTAACGCAGATAAAAACATTCAGGGGGAACTTAACGTCAATTTCCTTTAGATTATTTTCCGCTGCCCCCAGTACTTCTATGGCCTTCCCGTTGGGCTGCCGGCGCAGGACGGGCACCGGAATGAATTTCTTGCCACTTAGGTACTGGCCGGTGATGGATTCCGGAACATTCATTATTTCCCCGACGGTGCCCTGGGCCACCACCCAGCCGCCGTGCTCACCGGCCCCCGGCCCGATGTCTAATACATGATCAGCCAGGCGGATGGTGTCCTCATCATGTTCCACCACGATCAGCGTGTTGCCCAAATCCCGCAGCCGGAGCAGGGTGTTTAACAGTCTCCTGTTATCCCGCTGGTGCAGCCCAATGCTGGGCTCATCAAGAATATACAGCACTCCCATCAGACCGCTGCCTATCTGAGTAGCCAGCCGGATGCGCTGTGCCTCACCGCCGGATAGGGTGCCCGCAGCCCGGTTCAGAGTAAGATAATCCAGGCCCACGTTGTCCAGAAAACCCAGCCGCTCATGGATTTCTTTTAAAATTTGCCTGGCGATAAGTTGTTCCCTCTCGGTCAGGTCGAGATTATTAAAGAATGACAACGCTTGCACCACAGGCATGCGGGTAACCTCGGTTATATTCAGGCCGCCCACCCGCACCGCCAGGGCCTCCGGCCGCAGTCTGGCGCCCTTGCAGGCAGGACAAGGCCTGGTGCTCATATACTGCTCAATCTCCTGCCGCATGTAGTCGGAGTTGGTTTCCCTGTAGCGCCGGGCAAGATTGTTCACTACCCCCTCAAAGGGCGTGTTGTAGTCATGAGCCCTGCCGAAGCCATCCCCGAATATAACATGTACCCTGTCACCGCCGGTACCGTATAATATTTTATTTAAATTATCCGGGTCCATTTCGGAAACAGGCACATCCAGGCTGAAGCCGTACTTTTCCGCTATAGCATCAAAAAAGGCATAGGCGTTGCTGCTTTTCATCCACCCTTCAACGGCCCCGCCGGCGATGGATTTCCTCCTGTCCGGTATTAAAAGCTCGGGGTCTATTTCCTTGTTAACCCCCAGACCCGTACAGGTGGGACAGGCACCAAAGGGATTGTTGAAGGAAAAAAGGCGGGGGGCAATTTCCGGCAGGCTGACGCCGCAGTCCGGACAGGCGAAATTCTCGCTGAATATTAGCTCTTCCCCGCCTACCACCGAGACTACTGCCAGACCGGCGGCATGCTTCAGAGATGTTTCCAGGGAGTCGGCCAGCCGCCTTCCGGAACCGGGACGCACCACCACCCGGTCCACTACTATCTCAATGGTGTGCTTTTTCTTTTTGTCCAGCTTAATTTCCTCAGCGAGATCCATTACCTCACCGTCCACCCTGACCCTGCTGAAACCGTTTTTGCGCACCTCTTCAAACATTTTAACGAACTCGCCCTTTTTCCCCCGCACCACCGGCGCCAGTATCTGCAGCTTAGTTCCCTCCGGCAGTTCCGCCAGGCGGTCCACCATCTGCTGCACCGTTTGCCGGGCAATGGGCCGGCCGCAGGTGGGACAGCCGGGCCTGCCGGTCCGGGCGAAAAGAAGACGCAGGTAATCGTATATTTCGGTAACCGTCCCCACGGTTGAGCGAGGGTTGTGGGAGGTGGTTTTCTGGTCGATAGAAATGGCCGGTGAAAGCCCTTCGATGTAGTCCAGGTCGGGTTTGTCCATTTGACCCAGAAACTGCCTGGCGTATGAGGACAGGGATTCCACGTAGCGCCGCTGCCCCTCGGCATATATGGTGTCAAAGGCCAAAGAGGATTTACCTGAACCCGACAGGCCGGTGATAACCACCAGCCTGTCCCTGGGTATGACCACATCAATATTTTTCAGGTTGTGGGCACGGGCGCCCTTAACCACTATTTTATCCAGCATTAAAGCGCCTCCGGGTTTGAAAATATTGCTTCAGCAAACCCGGCAAATTCCTTAACGGCAGGTGGGTTTGCGAAAACTCCGATGATTGGCTTTACTCACTTTTTTTAAAACAATTTGATTATCTTCCAGATAAATAACCAGACCTGCATCATCGTCTAGTTTTAAAATTTCCATTAAATCCTTGGACAAGGACAATTCACCCTCACTGGTCAGCTTTGTGGTCATATGAATCATATATGCTCTCCTTTCCTGACTTAGGTGTCTTACCTTAATATAATAAAGGAGGGCACCACCGGCAAGGGGGTGATATTGTCTGCAGTTGTCAGGTTAGCACTGCAAAGTCGACAGGTTTCGACATCTCTGCAGCCAGTTTATTGGAGCAATTATTACATAAAAGTAAATTGATTACATAATTATGACCAATTGTTCATAAAAACAATCTTTCCTGCTTAAAAGCGGATCGAACTTTGTCGGAAAATTTTAACTCACATCAGTTCCCATGGGCAGTAACCTGCTGTCCTTGCCCCTGAGTTCCAGCCTCAATTCGATCAGCATATCCCGCAGTTCCGCCGCCTTCTCAAATTCCAGCTGCCTGGCAGCCTCCCGCATGCTCTTCTCTATTTTGGCAATAGTCGTTTTTAGTTCTTTTTTGGTCATTCTGCCCTTTTTGGCAGAGGGCAGGTAGGCGGCTTTTTCCTCAGCCACTTTGGTGGCCTCGATAACGCCCCGCACCGCCTTGCTGACCGTCCGGGGAATTATGCCGTGCCTGCTGTTAAAGTCTTGTTGCAGTTTGCGCCTGCGCTCGGTCTCGCCGATGGCCCGGGACATGGAGCCGGTAATCCGGTCGGCATACATAATCACCTTGCCCTCCACATTGCGGGCCGCCCTGCCGGTGGTCTGAATCAGGGAGCGCTCGGAGCGCAGGTAGCCCTCCTTGTCCGCATCCAGAATGGCTACCAGGCTGACCTCAGGAAGGTCCAGCCCCTCCCTGAGCAGGTTGATCCCCACCAGCACGTCAAAAACCCCCAGGCGCAAATCCCTGAGTATTTCCATGCGCTCAATGGTATTGATATCCGAGTGCAGGTAGCGGACCTTGACACCCATTTCCTTGAAATAATCGGTAAGGTCCTCCGCCATCTTTTTGGTCAGGGTGGTGACCAGTACACGCTGCTCCTTGCCCACCCTCAATTTTATCTCCCCCAGCAGGTCGTCGATCTGGCCCCGTGTGGGCCGAACCGATATTTCCGGGTCCACTAGGCCGGTGGGCCGGATAATCTGCTCCACCACCCTGCTGCTGTGCTCCAGCTCGTAATTACCCGGAGTGGCAGAAACAAATATGACATTTATAAGTTTTTGCTCGAATTCGCTGAATTTGAGGGGCCGGTTATCCATAGCCGAAGGCAGTCTGAAGCCGTGCTCAATCAGCGAGGTCTTGCGGGAGCGGTCTCCCTCGTACATCCCGCCCACCTGGGGCACCGCCACGTGGGACTCGTCGATAAACATGATAAAATCCTTGGGGAAAAAGTCGATTAATGTGTAAGGCGGCTCCCCGGGAGACCGCCCGGTGAGGTGCCGGGAATAGTTTTCAATGCCGTTGCAATAGCCCATTTCCCGCATCATCTCTATATCGTAATTAGTTCTCTGCTCCAGCCGCTGGGCTTCCAGCAGTTTTTCCCGCCCGCGCAGCTCCCGGAGCTGTACCTCCAACTCAGAGGTTATGGTGCCAATGGCCCGCTCCATCCTGTCGTAAGAAACGGCATAGTGGCTGGCCGGGAACACCGCTACATGGTAGCGCTCCCCCAGCACCTCCCCGGTAAGCACGTCAAACTCCTGTATGCGCTCCACCTCATCGCCGAAGAAGTCGATGCGCAAAGCCTTCTCAGCAGCCGCTACGGGGAATATTTCCAGGACATCCCCCAGTACCCGGAAAGTGCCCCGGGTAAAATTTATATCGTTGCGGCTGTACTGTATATCCACCAGTTTGCGCAACACCCCGTCCCGGTCATAAGTGCCCCCCTTGCGCAGGGAAAGAACCAGCCTGCTGTATTCCTCGGGATCACCCAGACCGTAAATGCAGGAAACGCTGGCCACAATAATCACGTCCCGGCGCTCGAAAAGAGCGATGGTGGCAGAGTGGCGCAGCTTGTCTATTTCCTCGTTAATGGAGGAATCTTTTTCTATATAGGTATCACTCTGGGGTATATAGGCCTCAGGCTGATAGTAATCGTAATAGCTGACGAAATATTCCACCGCGTTGTCAGGAAAAAAATCTTTGAATTCCGAACACAACTGGGCGGCCAGAGTTTTATTGGGAGCCAGAACCAGGGTGGGCCGCTGCACCTGCTGGATGACCTGGGCCATGGTAAAGGTTTTGCCGCTGCCGGTAACCCCCAGCAGGGTTTGAAATTTATTCCCTCTTTCCAGTCCCTCCAACAGCTGGCCGATAGCCCCGGGCTGGTCGCCCCGGGGCTGGAAATCCGATTTCAGTTTAAATTCCGGCAATATGATCACCTGCATTTCTTTAAGACATAAATAGCTATGTGTAAAACTCATAACACAATAATTATACCAGACTTGACAACGGGGGGGCAAACATGTATTCTGTACAATTTTTTATAAAAAAGAGCAGCTTTTGGAAGAGGCCACTAAAAAAGTTTCACTTTTTCAGTGGCCTCGCTTTTGGCTATTCTTTTTTTGGCCTACTAAATTTTCAGAACTATTTCAGCGAACCTCTTTAGATCATTAAGGTGGTTTTTAATAATTTCCTGGACAATGTTCAAATTTAATTTTTGATAATCATGAACTGCAATATTACGAAAACCAACCATCGCTTTCAGCCTTCCGGCAAGATTCGCATCAATATAACCGGTCTCGGTTATTATATCAAAAACTTCCCTGCTGCTTTGCGGTATCCCCAAAGCTTTTTCGGAAACTAAATGCATCGCCAGATCTATCGCGGCTTCACACGACCTCTGAATGTTAAGTATTATTGAATCCTGTTTTGTATAATTATGCAAGTTTTCCGGGTTGCTTCTGTATTCTTCTAAAACCCTTTTTATGCAGCGCTCGATGGTTTGAATTTTATTGATAACTATGTCATCAAACATAAATGCTTCTCCTCTCGGCCACCTTATCCAGGATACACCTGCGTTCTTCATTTAGTTTGGCGTACTTTTTCAAAACAGCCATCGCAAAAAGCATTCTTTTATATTCATCCCCGGAATAAATAATCTTCCCCTTGCCTATAACCTGGGCTTGGAATACCGTCGAAGATTTAATTAAATCCACAAGGTCTACTTCTCTGCCCAAAAGCCCGGCCAATTCCTGGGCAACCATATAAACTTGATAGTCGCTGTGTTTATATTCACTTAAAAAAGCGATGTCATAATCGCTGTCAGCCCTTGCACTTCCTTTGGCCATGGAGCCAAATAATATAATAAGGTAGGGTGAAATATTTTTTTTTAAAACTTTTTCAATTATTTCCTTGTCTTTTCGTCCTGTGGAATCAATCATAAATTTAACCCTCCGGCAGGTTAATTCCCTTAACAAGATGTAATCATTTTTTATATTTTCATGTTACCATATATTGCAAGACCAATCCACATCTTAAAAATAATCGGCGAAAAAATAAAATGAGTCCTAAGACACAAAGGAAATAATGCAAAATATGGTGAATAATGAAATACATGCCCCAATTTCAGTAAATGAACATTTCAAGGGTGGTTAGTATGATGAGAATTATTATATCATTTATAGCAATTATGCTCTTTTTGGCTTCCCCGCTAAGCCTTAGCTCCTGCTACGCCAAGGATATTGTATGGAAGACCACCGGCCTGGGGAACCCTTCCACGGAGATAATTGCCGGACCAAACGGGTTACTATACATAATTTCAGGTAACAAAATTAATCTTGTAGACGCCGACGGTAAAAAAGTGCTGACACTGAACGCACCTGGCAGCGCAAAAGACGCCCGCCCAGTTTTCGGCCCCCAGGGCTCATTCTTTTTGCCGGGAGACAACTCCATCCAGGAGTTTAAAGCCAACGGAAATACCGGCTGGCAATTTAAAGTGGTGGAAGGTAGCAGCAAAAACAGTCCCATAATTTCCTCCGGGCCCCTGGGATTACTGTATATGCCCCTGCCCACTGCGCTATATGCTGTCGACCAAAAGGGCGACTATAAATGGAACATGCCTTGGGACAGCATGGAGGCCAACCGCCCCTGGGTTGACACCAAAAGAGAAATACTAGCCTGTACCGGAAACGAACAGTATTTATACGTGGTTTACGGTGAAAAAGACAAAGGCTTTGCACTGGCTGCAGTGGATGGCGAGGGAAAATATGCCTGGCGTTACTCTCTGGGTGATGCCAAAAGTGCCAACCTGACAACGACCCCGGACGGCAGCCTATATGTAACGGTCAACCCCGGCAAACTTGATAGAACCAGCAAAGGAAAGGTATATTGCTTTGAAGCTGCCAGCGGCGGCACCCCCCGCTGGATTTTCTCCGTATCCTATAACGACCTGACGGCCCCCACCGTTTCAAAACACGGCCAGCTGTATTTTTGCGCCTCGGAATACCTTTTTGTGATCAAAACCTCAGACGGCAAGGAAGCCTGGCGCCAGAAATTGCTAAAAGCAGAGACGAAGCCTGCTGTGGATGAGTCCAGCGAAAGGGTATATCTGGGAAGCAATGACGAGCGGCTACTGGCGGTTACCCCTGAAGGCCGCCTGGCCTGGGATTTGGATTTGGAAGGCAATGTAGTAGGCCGGCCCTTGCCTGTATCCGGCGGTGTATTGTACGTGGTTACTGACAAAGGCATCCTTTATAAAATAAAAGATGAACCCGTTTCCCAGGGAGGTTGAAAACATGTTTCCTGTGCAAGCAAAGAAATTGAAAATAGCGTTGGTGATGTTCATCATCCCGGCTTTCATCTCCGGCAGCCTGTATCCCGCCCAGGCAGCACCGGTAAAAGCTGTAGTACAGTATACCGATATAAAGAACCACTGGGCGGAGTACCATATTAACCGCCTGGCAACAATGGGAGTTTTGGGACTTTTTAAGGGCCGCACGTTTTATCCCGATCAGGCTGCCAACAAATTAGAAGCCCTGGCACTGACCATGAAAACTTCAGGTTTTTCCCCCAACCCGAAAAAAAACACCACAACCAGCAACAAACCAGGCGCTCCCCGTAACAATAAAAGGCCCGCCTGGGAGTCAAATATACCGGTCTGGGGCAGGCCATACGTTAACCTGGCCGTGGAAAAAGGCTTTATATACGACCCCGCAAAGCAAACTATTGATTTTGATAAGCCCGTTACCCGTATAGAGCTGGCCAGACTGCTGGCAAGGGTTTTAAACATTGTCCCGCCTTTAAACACCCAAACTTTAGCGGCACAGGTAGATACCACGGGCGAAACCAATAGCACCCAGGCAACTTTCACCGACGAGCATCTGGTGCCTGAAGAGGACCGGCCATTGCTGCGGGCTGTGGTAGACACAGGTATAATGAAGCCCTATCCCGACGGCAGATTCTCCCCCAACCAATCGGTGACACGGGCCGAACTGGTCTCTATCATAAGCGGCCTTATTGATCTTGGCTGGATAGGAAACAACGGCAAGCAGAGTCTGGAGGGTTGGATATCTCAGGTTGTTATAACCAGAAAGAACCAGGAACTGGAGCTTTCATCCCTGTCCGGAAACAAAAAATACAAACTTTCCAGGACTGTAAAATGCTACAAAGATGGCCTGGCATGGCCAATTAGACAGGCAGCCCTGTACCGCTGCGAAATTATTCTTGACAGCAACAAACAGGTCAGCTGGATAAACCTTTATGATCAAAAGACAGCCGTTGCGAATACCGATAAAATACGGGGTTCAGTCAAAACACTGTTGCTGGGCAATAAAAACTATCTGGTGATAAACGACCTGTCCTGCAAGGACCATCTGCTGCCCTTATCCTGGGACGTTAAAATATTTGACGATAAGACGGTTAAAGATATCTCCTCGTTAAAGGCCGGAGAATTTGTGGACGTGGAAGTGAACGGAGAAAAAGTAATAAAAGTATCCCTGCTCGACACAAAAAACGTCTCAGATACTGTTGCAAAGATTGAGGGACGCAGGCTTTATCTAAAGTCTGATGTGTCAAAGTCAAAACCGGGCTGGATTAACCACTGGGACCTTGCCCGGATTGTGGACAAAGACGGGGTTCCTAAAAGTAATGTACGGGTTGACGATAAAATAGAGGTTACTTATCTTGACCCCCACCCGGAAGAAATAGACGATGAAATACCCCTGCAAATAAAAATCACCAATAAATAACGCCCGGCTACCGGGCGTTATTTTCGTCTCATAGCCCTCGGCTTTATTGTCCACCGCCGCCGCTTCCAGCCTGCTGCCCTACCCCACCCTGGGACTGCCCCTGGCCACCGTCCATGGTCTCTATTTTTTTAACCTGGCCACTAATTTCCATCTCTACTGTCTTTCCGTCCATAGTAGTAACTTTCAGTTTCGTTTTTTGACCCTGGCCACCTTGCTTACCACTCTGTTGCCCGCTGCCCTTGCCGCCGCTTTGCCCGCCACTCCCCGATTTGCCGCTATCTGATCCACTGCCTCCCTTACCGGAGCTGCCACCCTCACTGCTACCGCTACCGCTACCGCCACCACCACCGCCCTTTTCCTTGCCGCCGCCTTGCTGGCCACTCCACCTCTGTTTCAAAAGGTAAATATTTTCCGGCTGCACCAGACGTACAGGAGTAATTCGCGATGGTACTGAATAACTGCCGCTGGTGGATTGGCTGTCGTACTGCCAGTGTTCATCTTTAGCCAGGCTTACCGCCGCGTCCAGTGCATATTGGCCCAGCAAGTCGGGCCTGGTATCCACCTCAGCGTCATGTTCTCCTGCTGCCAAAGACTGGGAAGCCTTTTGGTCTGCTCCCACACCCACGGTCAGCACCATGTTGTTCAGCCCGGCAGCTTTTAATACGTCCACCGCCGCCAGGGCCAGCCGGCTATCCGTGGCCAGCACCGCGTCTATACGATTATTGGCTGCGGCCAAAGCCTGCTGCATATTAAAGGGCACCTGAGCAGGGTCACCGTGGAAATTGTGATATTCCCCCACCAATCGAACCCACTGGCTTTCTTTCAATACTGTACTGGCGGAAATGGCAATTTCCCGGGAGGCCGGATCGCTGGGGTCACCGGTCAACAACACCACACTGGCCGGTCCCATTCTCTGAAGTTGGCTTTCCGGTGGAATAACCGGGCCTCCTCCCTGCTGACCACCACCCTGTTGCCCGCCTCCCTGGCCTCCACCGGCACCTCCCTGCTGACTTCCACCGCCGCCACCCCCCTGCTGCTGCCCGCTGCTCTTTTGGCTACCATCCTGCTGTTTCCCGCCGGTCTGGCCCCCACCGGCAAACCCTTGCTGCTGTCCCTGCGCCTGACCAGCAGTACCGGGTTCGCCCGGGGCCAGGGGAATGCCGTTCTTTTTCCGCACCGTGTTGATAACGTATTCGGCCATTAATCGCCCGGCCAAAGCGTGGTTTGAAGCTACGTATGCGTCCACCGGAGCATCCACCGGCAAGGCTTCCAAAGCCACCACCTTTATATTTTTTTCCGCCAGACTCCTTAGTAACTGAGCCCCTGCGGCGGGATCCACCACCTGCAGCACCACCGCCTTAACTTTCTGTTGGGCCAGTTTCTCAACTTGACTGGACTGCTGAGCGGGATCATTTTTAGCATCAAGCCAGGTGATATCCAAGCGCTCCTTTTTCTTTCTCTCTTCGATAACCTTTTTTATTATTTTATTTCCGTCCCGTTCCATGTCCGCTACGCAGACCGCAATCTTCACGGACTTGGAAATAGGCTTTTGCTGCCCCTGCTTACCACTGCAGCCCGCCAGGCAGAAAACCGGAAAACATGCTGTAAACAGAGCAATAGCAATCTTTTTAACCGGAAGCACCAGTGCTTACACCCCCAAATGATGCTGATTATATGTATTATGCTTAAATACCCCAACAAATATTTAACGGGCGCTTCTTTACGCCCGCAGCAATGCATAGATTTAAGTGGAGGTGTTGATATGAAATATATGGAAAACATCTGGCGTCATATCACGTCAAAAATTTTTATACCTCAAGAACCCCTGCCGGATCTTCTTACAATGGTGGAAAGATGCCGGCATGCCTGGCATAACGCCATATTTGAATTTAACAACTGCGACATGGAACTGGTTGATTACATGGTTTTCAGGCTTAACGCCGCTGAGAGGCAGTACATGGCCCTGCTGTCCCAGGCCAGGCGGAAAGGGCTGAAAGCCTGGCCTGATCATATAGCCGGGCCGGTTGCCACAGAAGCACGGTCAGAAAAAAATTGAAGAGACAAGAGAAAGAGACAGGGGGAGAATGTCAACAGGACTAACAGTACGGGGAATAATGATCCTGGTCAACTAAACTGCGATATCTGGCAACCACCTGTTTTAAATCCTCCCAGGCATCCCTTTTCAATGCCGGGTTACGAAGAAGGGCGGCGGGATGGTAGGTGGGCATAATATGGACACCGTCCTTGTGCACCCACCTGCCCCTGTCCCTGGTAATCCTGCCGGCAGGATTGACTATTTCCTGCAGCGCGCAAGCACCCAGCAGCACTATTATTACAGGGCGAATCAGTCTCAGTTGCGCGTCCAGGTTGGGGCGGCAGGCGGCCCGCTCTTGCTCGGTGGGGGTCCTGTTGCCCGGGGGCCGGCATTTTATTGTGTTTAATATGTAAACATGCTTAAACCGTTCAAAACCGCAGGCAGCCAGCATTTTATCCAGCAACTGCCCTGCCTTGCCTACGAAGGGACGCCCCAGGCGGTCTTCATCCCCACCCGGGCCCTCACCGCAAAACACTATCCTGGCGGAGGGATTGCCTTCACCGAAAACAACTCCCCGGCAGCCTTGCCTTAAAGCGCACCTGCTGCATTTTTTGATGGCTTCCTCAAGCTCTTTAAAATCGGCAATTGTAGCAAGTTCCATAACGGCACTCCCTTCTAAGCAGTGGGGAAGCAAGGGGACGGTTCTCGTGCTTCCCTGTTCACGAAGGAATGTCCCCAACGTCATCAACTCCTGGTAACCCGGTTATACAAATCCTCCATAAAACGGGTAAAATCTTCCTTATAATTGTCGGAATCAAGACAGATTATTTTCATCCCCTTGCGCCCGTAAACCGCATCAAAAACAAAATTTTGCTTCACCGTAACCATGTAGGCCTTACAATTCGATTTCATCACCTTGAACAGCTTGCTCCACATGTACCTTATATCCAGATCACGGAAACTGTATCCCAGGAAAAGCACTGTTTTGCCCAGCAAGTCGGAGCGCAGTTTGATATCCAGCGCCCCCTCCATATCCAGCCGGTTATGGTAATCGGTTTCACTGATAATAAGGGTTTCGTCGTGGTCCAGGGTGCCGTGGAATTTAACGATCTGGGTAACGTTTTCACCCGCGCAGAGTATGTCGTCGAGGTTGGCGATACGGCAGTATTCAACGCCGTGATACCTGAAGGCCATTTCAATAAGCTCATCGAAATTAGTGGTGTAAATTAGTGGAAAATGCATTCCCACCAGATAACGATGTACCAGAGAGGAACTTATGTCCAGCTCCGCCGAGCGCAGGCTACGGTCAATGAGCTTACTAATCCTGTTCTTGCTGCCGCCGTTTTTGATTATATGATACTCACAGATCTGCAGGTAATCTCCGTGAAAATTCAATATATCCGGTTCAATTTCGAGATCCCGGGCCACCAGATCGATCATGGCCTCCCAGCCAGGCAGTCCAAGATTTTTAGACATGCCCGCACCGACAAACGGTATTATCTTTTTGCCCCTTATCTCCTGAGCCAGCTCGTCCATAATTTTATCATAAGATTTATCGTACACTGTAAGCAATACCTCCGGGATTCTGTAAAAACTTTTTAAACTCTTCCGCTGCCCGCCTGCGGTGAGAGACGAAGTTTTTCTGTTCCGGGGTTATTTCGGCCATGGTAACGTCAAAACCTTCCGGGATAAAAAGGCACATCCAGGTGGAAGGACTGCCCGCCAGCTCGCGGGCGACAGAGCCGCTTATTTCACCTTCGAAAAAGTATATGCGCCTGCCGTCACAGTAACCAATGGTTGTTATGGCCAGTGCCCGGCGATTATCCTTACAAGCCAGAAGATTTAAAATGCCCTCAGCCTGTAATCGCTTCCAAAACAGCTGAGTAAAAGGGCCGGGCATACCGCCCAGTTCCTCAATAAACAGGCCCGTATGGTCCACAAAAAGCGGCGCCCTTTTCATTTCATAAGCCTTTAACAGTTTCTCCCGGACCACATCCCTGGGATCGTCGCTGAACGTTTCCCGTATGGTCAGCTGCAGGGGAATGAATTCAACCGGCTGCAGCAACTCCCTGTACTCGGAAATTTTGTTTTCATTGGAACTTATAAAACGAAGCACAGTCACAGCGCCAACCCCTTAATTACAAGTCCTCAACTCGACTGAAACACCTTTAATGAAAAATATTCTGCATTTGCCATAAAGCACCTTCAGTGATAAAAATAAATTCTATCTCCCTTTTCAACCAACCGTACAAAACCTGCTAGAAAGTGTCTACATTTTGACGTTTTTTCATGCGCTTGGAACAAAAAAAGGGCTTGCGCCCTTTTATAAAACTATTATTCTTCCTTTTCCAGTATAATCTTGTGGTCTACCAGCGCCAATTCGGCTATCCTGGCCTTGACAATCTTACGGCGCCCGAAAATATCCTCCAGCACCAGACCGTCCTCATGGGGCAGCACCTTATCCACCATCTCCAGGAACAATTCTTCCTTTCCCGACTGGCGCATATAAGCATTCGCTTCACACATCCCGGCCACCTCCAAATCTTTTAGAAAATGAGTCGTTCCCTGACTCCTGACTCCTGACTCCTGACTCCTGACTCCTGACTCCTGACTCCTGACTCCTGAATTATAGACCCCTGTTCAAAAGGCTGTCAACTGAAAAAATTATTCCACAGTTCAGGCAGCTGCCTTGCCCTTAATAATTTTTTTCAATATTTCCAGCCCCCTGTCAAACTGTTTGTCCGTCTTTTCCCTGGGATCGTCCTGCCCTACCTCCACGTCTGGAATAATCCCCTTTTTATTGATATCGTGCTTGCCCGGGGTAAGGTAGCGGGCGGTGGTGAGCTTAAGCCCGGCCCCATTGTCCAGCTCGAATACGGTCTGAACCACACCCTTGCCGAAAGTCTTATGGCCAACCAGAGTTCCGGCATGGGTATCCTTGATGGCCCCGGCCAGTATCTCAGCGGCGCTAGCGCTGCCCTCGTTGACCAGCACCACCAGAGGCAGCCCCAGGTTGTTGCCCTGAGCAGGAAGCTCCTCTGTCTTGCCGCTGCGGTATTCTATATAAACCACCGGCCCCTTGGGCACAAAATTGCCGGCCACCTTCACCACCGACTGCAGTTCTCCCCCAGGGTTATCCCGCAGGTCCAGAAGGATCCCGTGCAGCCCGCCGGCTTTCAAATCGCCCAGGGCACGCTGTATTTCCTCCGGGGTCTTTTCGGAAAACTGAGAAATAATGATATAGCCTATGTTATCCGGTAACATTTTGGCCTCCACAGTAGGCACACTAATTTCCCGCCGGGTCAGCACCTTCAACGACGGCTTTCCCTGGCCCTGACGCACCAGAGTGAGGGAAACTTTCGTTCCCACCGGACCCCGCATCAACTGAACGGCGGTTTCCAGGTCAATACCCTTGGCGTCCCTTTCCCCGATCCTGGTGATGATATCCCCGGCGGTGATTCCCTTCTCATAGGCCGGGGTATTTCGGTAGGTCCTGGCCACGGTGAGGTAGTCGTCCTTAACCCCCACCAGTATACCCAACCCGCCGAATGAGCCCCTGATTTGCTCCTGCAACTGGGAGTATGTTTTAGGCTCAAGATATACTGAGTAGGGGTCCCCCAGCGCTTCAACCATCCCCTTAATAGCCCCGTCCACCATAATCGTGGAATCGGTTTTATAAAGATACTGATTGCGCACCAGAGAAATCACCTGAAACAAATTGCCGAAATGCTTTTGATTCTTTACCAGCAGCCAGCCGGAAATCAGTGCAATACCCAGAAAAACTACAGCAAGGCCGGTCAACCACCGGCCTTTATTGCTACTATAACCATTTCTGCCGTAATACAAAATGCTCCACCTTTCCGTTTGCAGGTCTGTCCCCAGCATCAATTGCCAATGGACTTGCTACTATATTATACTACAACAACCCGCTGCCGATTACAACAAAATGGAAAGGCACGGAAATGTGCGCCTACTTTTACAGGTATCCCGAGGGATTAACCGCAGTGCCGCTTTTATACACCCCGAAATGCAGGTGCGGGCCGGTGGACATCCCTGTGCTGCCGACCTTGCCGATGGCCTGCCCTTTTACTACCTCCTGACCTTTGGAAACTGACTGGGCGGACAAATGAGCGTACAGGGTGGTCAGCCCGGCGCCGTGGTCAATCATGATGACTTTACCATAACCGCTCATGGTCCCCACATTAATCACCGTACCGTTCTGGGCCGCCACTACTTTTGTGCCACTGGGGGCGGGAATATCAATGCCATCGTGCATGCGTACATATTTGAGTATGGGATGATACCTGCTGCCGAAAGGCGATGATATAGCTGTATGCCCCGGAACAGGCCAGTTAAATACACCGGTACCCTTGGCCGGGGTGCTATTTGGCTGTTTTTTCAGCATTTCCTTGATAATGGCCTGCTCTTTTACTTCCAGCTGGTCAGCTTCCCTTTCAAACTGCTCCTGATCCTCCTTGGCCTGGTTCATCAGCTCCTGCTTTGCAGACTTTTTAGTTGCCAACTCATCCCTGGCCTGCTGCTGCTGGTTCAGGAGTGAGGCAATCAGTTGCACGCGGTTGCCATACTGAGCCTTTTGCTCTTCTACCACTTTCTTTTCTTCGTTAACTTTTTTAACGATCCCGGCGTCCCGGTTAATTACTCTTTTCAACATATCCAGCCGGTTGACAAAGTCGCCGAAATCATTGGCGTCCAACAAAATTTCCAGGTAACTGACATTTCCAGCCACATACATGCCCCGCACCCGCTGGTCAAGAACCTTTTTGCTCCCTTCCAGCCTCTCCCGTGCATCGTTTAGAGCTACTTCTGCCCTCTGCAAACCTGACTTAGCCGCATCAAGATTATTATTTAATTGAGCAATCTGCTGTTCTCTGGAATCTATGGAATCATTCAGTAGCGCCAGCTGCGAGGCATAGCTGCGCACAACCTTTTTTTTCTCATTGACCTGCTGTTTTTTTTCGGTCAGCTGACTTCTGATTTCTTTGAGATTCTGCTCCAGGCTGGTGCCCCAGGCGGAGCCCGTACAAAGGGTAGTTGCCGTGAAAACAGCAGTCATCAAAAGGGCGATCTTTTTATGAAAGCCGGTGTTGCGCAAGGATATCAAACCTCCAAACCGTTATACCTTTAAACTGTTGTTACTGTCCTGAAAATATAATTTTCATTGTCTGATGGTACCGCTTAAGCGGCATGCTGGGAAGCACGAGAACCGTCCCCTTGCTTCCTCCTAAACCTTTAAAAATTTCCTAATGGAAAAGGCGCTGCCCAGAATACCAACTAGTACTCCCAGCCCCAGCAGGGCTCCGATTACCGTCAACAGAGTTTCCCGGTCTGTAACCAGGGTAACAAAGGGAAGCACTTCATCCAGCCGGTTCACCAGCGATATATAACCCAGGTAAATCAGGGCCGAGGCTATGACCGCGCCGGTACAGCCCAGAATCATTCCCTCCAGCAGGAAGGGAAAGCGCACGAACCAGTTAGTGGCCCCCAGGTATTTCATGATCCCTATTTCCTTGCGGCGGGCGAAAAGAGATAGCCGGATGGTAGTGGAGATTAACAGCAAGGCAGCCACCCCCAGCACTATGATCAGTCCGCCGCCGGCCAGCCGGACCCATTTGATTACAGCCAGCAGCTTTTCCACCATACCGCGACCGTAGTTGATCTGGTCTACGCCCTTCACCTTTTCCAACTCAGCAGCCAGGGCAGGCACATCATCAGCCTTTTCCGCCTTGACCCGGAAGGCATCCGGCAGTGGATTTTCCTCCTCCAGGCCTTCCAATATATCTTGCCGGTCACCCAGGTTTTTTTTCATTTCTGTCAGAGCTTCTTCCTTGGCTATGAATTCCACCGTGGCTATACCCGGCGTCTTTTTCAGTTCCCTTTCCATGTCCCTGACATCGACCTTGGACAGACCGGAATCCAAAAAGACCCTGATTTCCACCCCGGATTCCAGGCTCCTGGTAAAAGCCTGGGCATTCATAACCAGTAGCAGGGAAATGCCCAAAATCAGCAGGGAGATAGTCACGGTGCCCACCGAGGCCAGGGAAAGCCAGGCGTTGCGGAACATGGAGGAAAAAGCCTCCCGCCAGTAGTAGGAAAGGGTGCTAAGATTCATTGCTGTAAACCCCGCTTTCCTCATCCCGCGTAATCCGGCCGCCGGTCATGGAAAGTACCCTTTTTTTCATAGCATCCACTATATCCCTGGCATGGGTGGCCATCAATATGGTGGTCCCCTTACTGTTAATTTCATTAAACAGGTTCATCAATTCCCAGGAAGTGTCCGGGTCCAGGTTACCCGTGGGTTCGTCGGCAATAATCAGCACGGGGTTATTTACGATGGCCCGGGCGATGCCTACCCTTTGCTGCTCACCTCCGGATAGCTGGGCCGGCATTACCCCGGCCTTGTCCTTCAGCCCCACCTGGGACAGCACCAGAGGCACCCTGTCCCTGATGGCCCGACGGGACGAGCCGGTTACCTGCATAGCAAAAGCCACGTTTTCAAATACGGTTTTTTGGGGCAGCAGCCGGAAGTCCTGAAAAATCATGCCTATTTTCCTGCGCAGCAGTGGAACTTCCCGGCCCTTCAGCCGGGTTATGTTCTTGCTGTTAAAAAGCGCCTGCCCCCGGGAGGGTGTTTCTTCCCGGAAAATTATTTTAATCAGGCTGGACTTTCCAGCACCGCTGGGCCCCACCAGAAAAACAAACTCCCCCTTGCGGATTTGCAGGGTAACATCGTTTAAAGCCTTAACCCCATTGGGATATATTTTTGAAACATTATAAAGTTGAATCATGCTGCACCTCGCATTCTGCCTGCTTCACCGAAACATTTCGACATTTACAACAAAAGTCCTTTCCAATAAGCAGATAAAAAAGGTAAATTAAACTAAATTGGCGAAATTAAAATTAGCCCTGAATTCACGCCTTGATGGAACTTTTTGGTTTACACCATCGTCTTTATTTTGATCATGAATAATTAAGGGGAGGGTTATAATTGATTAAGAGAGTAGTTACCGCAGGAATAACCATGGCATTGTCCGTGTCTGTTTTAATAACTCCGCTCAGCGCGGAGGCAGCCGTAACCCCGGGCAAAACCTATAATGACACCACTGGGCACTGGTCGCAGCAGGTGGTGGAGGAGACTTCAGCCATCGGGCTGATGAAGGGCTACCCGGGAGGCTATTTTAAGCCGGAAGGGCTAATGAGCCGGCTGGAGGCCATCTCCGTCATCATCAGGGCTATGGGACTGGAGGACCAGGCGCTGAAAACAAAAGCCGAAGGCAGCGGCATTACCATGCCTTCGGGCATGACCTGGGGTCAGGGCTTTCTGGTAATGGCTGTTCAAAAGGGGCTTTTGAGTAAGGAATACGTACCGGCCCTTAAATACAACGACCCCATCACCCGGGCAGAGGTGGCCACCCTGGTGGCTGTGGCACTGAATATAAAGGGTGACCCTGCCAAACTAACCTACGTAGACAACAGCTCCATACTGGAATTGTATAAACCATACGTGGCCGCAGTAACAGAAAAAAATATCATGAACGGGCTGGGTGAGAATAAATTTGGCCCCAACCAGAGCATGAAAAGGGGCCAGATGGCGGCGTTGATGGCCACGGTGTCCCGGGACGGCTGGTTCAAGTACGGCTCCGACCGGCTGATTAGCGGGACGGTAGTCAGCCTGAACTCCACCAGCGGCCTGTTGGTGCTTAAAAAGACCGACGGCACGGTGGTACAAAAGATACTTGCCGACAAGCCGGCGCTCTTCAATGGCAGCAGCGCCGCCGCCCTGGCGGATATAAAATCCGGCACACCGGTGGTGGCCGGGATTTCTGATTCGGGAGCCATACAATACATTGAAATAACCAATACTGTGGCCGTGGACAACAGCCAGACCCCCGACTCCACAGTCACCGGCAAAGTAATCACCGCCCCCGGTGCGGCCGGCAGCAGCATTACCATAGCCGGCGGAACCAGCAGCGGAAAGAGCTATACCCTAACCACCGGAGTTTTGGTAAAGGACAATGCGGGAACAACCTCCCTTGCTGCGTTAACTGCGGGTAACTATGTAACGGCCCAGATCAAGAACAGCCAGATTTACAGCATCCAGATACTGCCCACCGTCTCAACCGAGGGAACTATTGTCTCCGTAGATTCCGGTTCTTTGAAAATGACCGACAACAGCGGGGGCAGCTACAACTTCACGATGAAAAGCGGGGAAACCATAATCAGCGGCGGCACCGGCAGCATATCCTTAAGTGACTTGAGAGCAGGAGATAAAATAAAGGTAACATCCTCCATGGGACAGATACTGGAAATAAACGTTAGCGGCGAAGATAGGTTTAACGGAGATTACGTGGAAGGCGAAATCACCAGCTTAAAGCTGGGCTCCAGCGCATGGATTACCGTGAAAGACAAGAATGGCAACAAAAAAACATATGATATAACCAGCAACACGGAAATAACTAAAAACGGCCACGACATAAACCGGGACGAGGTCATGATCGGAGCCGAAGTTACGGTAGAATTTAACGGCAGCGAAGCACTGAAAATTGAAATCACCAACGACGAAGACATTACGGTTGAAGGCGAAGTGGTAAAGGTTGATACTTCTAATGACCGCATAACTATAAACCAGGACAGCGATAACGAATTCCGGCTGGATGTGGATAAGGACTGCTATTTCAAAAATCAAGCCTCTTCCAGCCGGATATACGAACTGGGAGACATCAAGGTCGACTATATGGTGCAAATTACCCTGACGAATTCTGATGCCACTAAAATTACTGTACTGGATGACCAGAATGCGAACACCGGCACTGTGGAAGGCGAGGTAACCGATTTAATCCTGGGCTCCAGTCCCAGGATTACCGTAAAAAACGGGGGTGGGAGTACAGCAAGATACAATATCACCAATAGCACCGATATTACCAAAAACGGGAACAACATATATAAAGAAGACATCATGATTGGGGCCGAAGCAAAACTTTGGGTAGACGGCAGTACCGCCGATAAAATACAAATAACCAACGACGAGGACATCACGGTAAAAGGCCAAGTGGTCAGCGTGGACACGCATAATGACCGTATTACCATAGAACAGGTCAATGGAGAAAGGTTCCGGCTGGACGTGAACCGGGACTGCAGCTTCAGGGATTACGTGGATAGTGACGTGTCAGAGCTGGGTGATGTGAAATCAGGCTGGCAGGTTGAACTAATCTTAGGGAAGGGCGAGGTTACCTACCTCAAAGTAACCGAAAAATAATAAGTAACACATAAAGATATTAGTGGGTGTAAGCATGTTTAACCCCCCTCGGAATGTGTGAACTGAGGGGGGTTATTTATAGCGAGGGGGCAGGCCCTGAACCTATTTACTTTGTCATTTATTTTTTAAGTTTCAGCACTGCTTTGACTGCTTCAACAATTCCGGTAGGGGTTAGTTTAAATTTCTCCAGCAAAGCCTTGGGGCCGCCGGACTCCCCGAACACATCAGGCAATCCCAGCCGTTTGATAGGCACGGGATAGTTTTCACCCAGGGCCTCGGCCACCGCACCGCCCAGACCGCCTATAACACTGTGCTCCTCAGCAGTTACCACCGCCCCGGTATCCCGGGCGGCCTTTACCAGGGCCTCCACATCCAGAGGCTTAATAGTGTGGATATCCAGCACCCCGGCCTTAATACCCTCCGAAGCCAGGATTTCAGCAGCCTCCAGGGCCATAGCCACCATTATCCCGGTGGCCACGATGGTAACGTCGGAACCTTCCCGCATTAGCAATGCCTTGCCGGGCTCAAAAACAAAATCTTCACCGTGCAGGTCAGGCACCCCGGACCTCCCCAGGCGTATGTATACAGGACCCTTCATAGCCGCCGCTGCCCGTATAGCCCCGGCGGTTTCCGCCGCGTCGGCAGGCACAAATACGGTCATATTGGGCAGGCTGCGCATTACCGCTATATCCTCCACGGACTGGTGCGAGCCGCCATCCTCCCCTACGGTTATACCGGCGTGGGTGGCCGCTATTTTAACATTTAGCCTGGTGTAAGCTATGGAATTTCTGATTTGCTCAAAGGCCCTGCCGCTGGCAAATATGGCGAAGGAACTGGCGAAGGGTGTCTTGCCCGCCGCCGCCAGTCCTGCGGCAGTACCCATCATATTCTGCTCAGCCACACCCATGTTGAATAGTCGATCCGGAAACAGCTTACCAAAATCGGCTGTTTTAGTGGATTTGGTCAGGTCGGCGTCCAGTACCACAATATTGGGGTTCTCCTTGCCCAACTCCGCCAGAGCTTTTCCATATGCCTCTCTGGTCGCTACTAATTTTCCCATTTATATTTTCACCTGCTTATAAATATTTTGACTCACGCCAGTTCGGCCAGCGCCTGCTTCAGCTCATCGGGCTTGGGGGCGGCCCCGTGCCAGCTGGCCTTGTTCTCCATAAAGGATACACCTTTACCTTTTACCGTTTCCGCTATAATCATCTGAGGCTTGCCTTTAACCTCTTTGGCCCTGGCCACAGCGCTCAGAATTTCTTTTATGTCATGCCCGTTGATCACCTGAACGTCCCAGCCGAAGGCCCGCCATTTATCCGGCAGCGGTTCGGGGGACATCACATCCATAATGCGTCCGTCTATCTGCAAATTATTATGGTCCAGAAAAGCGGTTACGTTGTCCAAACCGTAGTGAGCGGCGGCCATGGCGGCCTCCCAGATCTGCCCCTCCTGGGACTCCCCATCACCGATCATTACAAAAACACGGTAGTCGCGCTTGTCCAGCCTGGCCGCCAGGGCCATGCCGTTGGCAGCGGAAAGCCCCTGTCCCAGAGAGCCTGTGGACATCTCCACCCCGGGCAGCTTTTTCATGTCCGGGTGCCCCTGCAGGGGGCTGCCCAGTTTGCGCAGAGTGAGCAAATCCTGTTCGGGGAAATACCCCCTCCCGGCCAGCGCTGCATATAATACGGGGGCCGCATGTCCTTTGGACAATACGAAACGATCCCGGTCGGGCCAGTCCGGCCCTTGGGGGTCCAGGCGCATTACGTTGAAATACAGGGCGGTAACAATGTCCGCTGCGGAAAGGGATCCTCCCGGGTGACCGGACCCTGCTGCGGCCACCATTTCCACAATCTTTCTCCTGATGTGCTTGGCCTGTACTTCCAGTTCCTCCACTGTGTAGGGTTGCATGTGACTTTTTCCTCCCAGTTTATTTAATAATTTACACTGACACGACTTCAAAACGGTTTATCGCTCTTATCCCGCTGTATACGACGATATGTCCACCTTTCAGGGCAGACTAATCCCCATCTCCCTTATTATCACCGCGGTGTTTTGGTGAGGGGCTTGAAACCCTCCCCCAGCACCTCGTGCACATCCGCCATTACCACAAAGGCCCCGGGATCCTCCCGGTGCACCAGATCTTTCAATACCGTCACCTGGGAACGGTTAACCACCACCAGCAGAACATCCTTGTCTGCCCCGGTATACATCCCGCGACCTTTCAGGGCTGTGGCCCCGCGATCCATCCGGTTCAGAACAGCTTCGGCAATAACATCTGACTTGTCGGATATGATAAAAAAGGCTTTGGCATAGCTAATACCCTCCTGCACCAAATCTATCAGCCAGGCCGTAATAAATATGGTAATCAGGGCATACATGCCCAGTTCCCACGAATTAAAGGCAAAACCAGCCGCCAACACCACCATGGCATCCACCAGGAAGAGCATCTGCCCCACATTGGCACCGGTGTATGTACGCAATACCGCCGCCGCCAAGTCGGTGCCGCCGGTGGTCCCCCGGAAGCGAAAGACCAATCCCAGGCCCAAACCAACCATCACCCCCCCGAATACGCTGGCCAGCATGGGATTTTTTGTGAGCACGGGCATATAGGGAGCCAGTGTGTCCACCAGCAGGGAAAGGCTGATGGTACCGTACAGGGAGCGAAAACCAAATTTCAATCCCAAACGGTAGATGCCCATCAAAAAAAGCGGGATGTTCAGCACCAGCATGGTCATACCCACCGGCGCGCCAGCAAGATAATGAACAACAATGGCTATACCGCTGACTCCCCCGGCAGCTATCTTATTGGGAATGAGAAAAAGATCAAGGCCCAGGGTTGTAAACAGCACACCCACGGTCACCCCGATAAACTCTATGATTAAACCTAGCATAGCGCAGTATCTCCAGCAATTATTCAGTTTATCATAACCACGGCGGGGGAAAATATGAAAAAGTTGCCACGACTTTTAATATTTCTGTGCCATGCAGAATTATCCTCCATCCTGTCGAAAGAAAAAAACCCGCCGGAAGCGGGTGAAACGAGGGAAGCAAGGGGACGGTTCTCGTGCTTCCGCATACTTATTTTCCCCTGGCGGTTTCTCTCAGGTATGCTGATATGAACTGGTCGATATCTCCATCCATCACGCCGTTTACATTGCCCGCCTCCACCCCGGTGCGGTGGTCTTTCACCAGGCTATAGGGGTGGAACACATAAGAACGGATTTGGCTGCCCCAGGCTATATCCATCTGATCGCCGCGCATGGCTGCCAGTTCCTGCTCCTTTTTTTTCAATTCCAGGTCCAGCAGCTTGGACTTAAGCAATTTCATAGCGGTGTTACGATTGGATATCTGGGAGCGCTCGCTCTGGCACTGTACCACTATCCCCGAAGGCAGGTGGGTAATACGCACGGCCGAATCGGTTTTGTTGACATGCTGTCCTCCCGCTCCCCCGGAACGGTAGGTGTCTATTTTTAAATCCTCCGGGTCAATTTCTACGCCTACACTGTCCTGAACCTCGGGCAGCACATCCACCGAGGCGAAGGAAGTATGACGCCGGCCTGCGGCGTCGAAGGGGGATATACGCACCAGCCGGTGCACACCCTTTTCCGGGCGCAGATAGCCGAAGGCGTTGGGCCCACTAACAATAAGGGTGGCGCTCTTGATCCCGGCCTCGTCGCCGGGCAGCAAATCGGCCAGGGTAGTTTTATAGCCGTGGTCTTCTGTCCAGCGGGTATACATTCTCAGAAGCATTTCCACCCAGTCCTGGGCTTCTGTTCCACCAGCCCCGGCGTGCAGGGATATAATGGCATTGCCCCGGTCATAAGGGCCACTAAGCAATACCTGGAGCTCCATTTCCTCCAGCCTGCGTCTAAACTCCTTTAATTCCCCCTGCAATTCACCGGCAACGGACTGGTCGTCCTCCTCCTCACCCAGTTCCAGCAGTACCTGCAAGTCTTCATAAGCAGCGTACAGACTTGCAAAGGAGGATACTTTTTCTTTCAAAGAGGAAAGGTTCTGGGTTACCTGCTGTGTTTTTTCCTGGTCGTCCCAAAACCCTTGGACCATCATAGCCTCTTCAAGTTTCTTGATCTCGGATTCCTTTTGAGCGATGTCAAAGAGAAACCCTCAAATCTTCAATTCTTTTACCCATGGATTCGATTTCCCTGGCCAGCTCGGCAAACATAAAATCACTCCTAATATTTCTAATGTATAAGGTCTAGGGGGAAGTAAGGGGACGGTTCTCGTGCTTCCCCGACTTCCGACTTTTGACTCTTACGCTTTACTGTCTGCGCCGCAGCATTTCTTGTACTTTTTGCCGCTGCCGCAGGGGCAGGGATCATTGCGGCCTACCTTGTTTTCATTTTTTACCGGCTTTTTCGGGCCTTCCTCATCATAGCGGTTCTCCACCACCTTACGCTGCCGCACCGGGTGGGGTTCCTGCACCAGGTTCACCCGGAACAGATAGTGCACTGTATCTTCCTGGATGGTGGAGATCATATTCTGGAACATTTCATAGCTTTCAAATTTATATTCGATGAGGGGGTCTTTCTGGCCGTAGGCCCTCAGGCCAATACCCTCCCGGAGCTGATCCATGGTATCCAGATGGTCCATCCATTTTTCGTCCACGATCCGGAGCATCAGCACACGCTCCAGTTCCCGCATGTTTTCGGAACCTATTTCCTCCTCCCTGGCATCATAGGCTACCCGGGACTTTTCGGCGAGGAGTTCCCTGATCCCCTCCCGGCCCGCATCCTCGAAATCTTCAGGCTGCAGATCGTGGTTGGGCAGGAAAAACTGGCCGGCCTGTCCCAGCAGGCCCTCAAGGTCCCACTCCTCAGAATGAACCCCCTCGGGGCAGTAGGTTTCCACCGCCCGGGACACCCCATCCTGGATCATCCGGAACACCACTTCTTTTAAATTATCCCCGGTCAAAACCTGACGGCGCTGGCTGTATATCAGCTCGCGCTGCTGGTTCATAACATCATCATACTGCAGCACGTGCTTGCGGATGTCGAAGTTTCGGTTTTCCACCCTTTTCTGGGCTGTTTCTATGGACTTGGTAATCAGACTGTGCTCAATGGGCATATCCTCTTCAATGCCCAGCCGGTCCATCAGGCCGGAGATGTTCTCCGAGCCGAAAAGCCTCATCAAATCGTCTTCCAGGGCGCTGTAAAACTGGCTGGAGCCCGGGTCCCCCTGGCGGCCGGAGCGGCCCCGCAGCTGATTGTCGATACGCCTGCTCTCATGCCGCTCAGTGCCTATTATATGCAGGCCGCCCAGTCCGGCTACCTGCCGGTGCTCCTCCCCGATTACCTGTTTGTATCTTGCCAGAGTTTCCTGCTCCAGAATAGCCGCACCCGGCTCGGCAGCGGCCTCAAATTCAAAGCCCTGTTTGTGCAATTCCGCCTGGGCCAGGAATTCGGGATTGCCTCCCAACAGAATATCGGTACCACGTCCGGCCATGTTGGTGGCAATGGTGACCGCTCCCAGCCGGCCGGCCTGGGCCACTATCTCTGCCTCTTTATCGTGATATTTGGCGTTGAGCACCTGGTGCGGAATGCCGGCCCGCTTGAGCATGGAGCTTAAAACTTCCGACTTTTCTATGGAAATAGTACCCACCAACACCGGCTGCCCGGTGGCATGCCGTCGGGAAATCTCATCCACCACCGCCCGGAATTTGGCCGCCTCGGTTTTGTAGACCACATCCGGCATATCCCTGCGCACCATAGGCATGTGGGTAGGAATAACGACAACATCCAAATTGTATATCTTCCTGAACTCGTCTTCTTCGGTAGCCGCCGTGCCGGTCATGCCAGCCAGCTTTTCATACATGCGGAAGTAATTCTGAAAGGTGATGGTGGCCAGGGTCTGGGACTCCCTTTCGATGCGCACCCCTTCCTTGGCCTCAATAGACTGGTGCAGGCCGTCACTGTAGCGCCGGCCAAACATCAGCCGGCCGGTGAACTCGTCGACTATGATCACCTGACCGTCCTTTACTACATAGTCACGGTCCCTCTTCATCAAAGCATGGGCCTTGAGGGCCTGGTTCATGTGGTGAGTCAATTCAATGTTGACATCGTCGTAAAGGTTTTCCACTCCCAGCATCTTTTCCACCTTATCCACACCCTCTTCGGTGATGGTCACGGCGTGGGCCTTCTCGTCTACGTTGAAATCCTCTTCCCGGGTCAGCCTGGGTATAATTTTGGCAAAGGTGTAATACAAATCGGTGGCCTTGTCCGCCTGGCCCGATATAATCAAAGGAGTCCTGGCCTCGTCCACCAGGATGCTGTCCACCTCGTCCACAATGGCGTAGTGCAGCTCCCGCTGCACCAGCTGGTCCGGGTGGGTAGCCATGTTGTCCCTGAGGTAGTCGAAGCCAAATTCGTTGTTGGTGCCGTAGGTCACATCGCAGCAGTAGGAACTCCTGCGGTCATCCCATTCCAGCCCGTGCACAATAAGTCCCACTGACAGCCCCAGGAATTTGTAAATCTGACCCATCCACTGGCTGTCGCGGCGGGCCAGATAGTCATTAACGGTAATAACGTGCACGCCCCTGCCGGTAAGGGCGTTAAGATAAACCGGCAGGGTGGCCACCAGGGTTTTACCTTCACCGGTTTTCATCTCGGCAATGCGGCCATGATGCAGTACTATACCGCCCATCAGCTGCACATCAAAATGCCGCATGTTCAGCACCCTTTTGCTGGCCTCCCGCACCACTGCGAAGGCTTCCGGCAGTATATCGCTGGTGGTGGCTCCATTGTCCAGTTTATCTTTTAAATATATCGTCTTGGCCTGCAAATCGGCATCAGATAAAAGCGCCACAGAGCTTTCCAGTGCGTTGATTTCATTGACTACCCTCTGCATCTTTTTGACTTCCCTGGCATTATCATCCAACAGGTTACGCAGAAAACCGAGCATTTACAATCACCTACTAACTCCCATAATTAAAAGGGGGAAATTATCCCCCTGCATCCTAAAAAATTACAATAAAATTGTAACACTAAGACCCGTATGTTGCAAGTGCCCTAAAATAAATAGGTGGGGGACGTTGTTTACATGTTTACATGTAAACAACGTCCCCATTACCCTAGAACGTTGGCTCAATCAGGCCGTAATTGCCTTTCTTGCGTTTATATACTACATTAACCTGCTCGGTTTCAGCATTGGAAAACACAAAGAAGTTGTGTCCCAGCAGATTCATCTGCAGCACCGCTTCCTCCACCGCCATGGGCTTGAAGGCAAATTTCTTGGTGCGCACAACCTCGGGCTCGTTGTTATCGGTGTCAGCCGCCGCGTTCCTGTCTTCGCTCACCTGCCTGCCGGAGCGTCTCAACAGCCTTCCCTTGTATTTTTCTATCTGTTTTTCCAGCTTCTCCACCACTTGATCGATGGAGGCATACATGTCGCCGGTGGATTCCTCGCCCCTGAGAATCATACCGTTAATGGGAATGGTTACCTCGATGCGGTGGGTTTCTCTTTCAACTGCCAGGGTTACCTGCGCCTCGCCCAGATTATCCAGATACTTGTCCAGCTTGCCCAAACGTTTTTCCACGTACTCCTTAAGAGCGGCGGTAACCTCCATGTTTTTTCCCCGTACCTGTACCATCATGGGGCAACAACTCCTTTCGGATCCGTAGTATATATATTTTTCCTCTAAATCCTCCGTGCAGGAGGAAAGCTTGAACTATTTCAACAATATTATGTGATAAAAAGGCAATCCGCAAACAAGGAGGCTGACCGGCTCACTATAATGAAAAACCCCAGTCGAAGGACTGGGGTTGCTGGCTTTATATCTTTATAACGTTGGATGCCTGAGGACCTCTGGCTCCGTCGACTATATCGAATTCAACCCGCTGTCCCTCGTTTAAAGTTTTGAAGCCTTCATCCTGGATGGCTGAGAAGTGTACGAAAACGTCCCCGCCGTCCTCTCTCTCAATAAAACCGTAACCTTTTTCAGCACTAAACCATTTTACCTTGCCTTGCATTAAACACATTCCTCCTAATTTTAAATCACGGCTTCGAAGCCGTACAAGTATGTTAGCATAATAAACAAGGTGTGTCAAGTCTTTCCATTGACAGTATTTCTATACCTGCCATCGACAGCATATCCCGGCACGGTCCGCCATGTCGAAAAAACACCTGTTGAAAGTGTGATTGTGGGACATATTGCTGTGGGTATTGTGGATAAGTCTGTTAGTAACCTGTCTTTTAAGGGTTTCAGTTGTTAATAACCTGTTCTTTTGTAAAATTTTTGTCAATATTACACTTACCTTATGTAATAATATGTAAAACTATGCTCCCGTCCTGCCGGATGCCGCCGCCAGCCCCAGCACCAGGGAAGCCTCCGCTGCCAGAAGAATTCCAGCTACAGCCTCCAGAGTGCCGGCGGTGGTAATGACATCATCCACCACCAGCAGCACCCTGCCATGCACAGATGATCGATCGGGTACGTCGAAGGCGCCCTGCAGGTTTTTCTGCCGCTGCCGCCGGCCGAGTCCGGTCTGGGCCGGGGTCTCTTTTATCTTTCGCACAGCCTTCAACAGCGGCAGCCCGAGGGTAGCGGAAACCTCCCCGGCCAGCAAATCCGCCTGGTTAAATCCCCGCTCCCGCAGGCGGCCGGGGGACATGGGCACCGGTACCACCGCACTGACGCGGCTGAACCCGGTCTCAGCACGAGCGGCAGCAATCATTCCGGCAGCAAGATGAGGGGCCAGCCTCCTTTTATTATGAAACTTTAAACCGTGCACAGCATCCTTCAATAAACCTTCATAGGGACCGGCCGCCCGGGCCAGCAAAAAGGGTCTGGGGGTCTCCCGGCAGTCCTTGCAGATATGCCTCCCCGGTCCGGTGAAATACCTGCCGCACACGGAGCAAAAGGGCTCCCGGAGATAGCCCTCCATGGTGCGCCGGCAATCAGCACACACCTGCGCCCCGGTACTGTTGCCTCCGCAAAAAGGACACGCCTCCCGGGGAGGAAAAACAAGGTCCAGAAAAGCCAGCCCCAGAGTTTTAAGGTTCAAGGTTCCAACCACCTCTTCAAAACCGTCAAACCACCTACAGTTGGGAGCCGCAGACCACCCTGTCCCTGCCCGTACGCTTGGCCCGGTCCAGACTGCTCTCACAAAGCTCGAACAGTGTATCGGCACCAGCACCCTCCAGGGGCAAAACCGCCACCCCGCAGCTTATCCTCACCCTTGCCGGCAGCCCTTCCGGAAAGCGGCATGCCGCCACCGACTCCCGAATACTTTCCGCCATACTGAAAGCATCCTCCTCCTCCATCCCGGGCAGCAGCAGGGCAAATTCATCACTGCCGAAACGTGCCGCCAAAGCTTCCTCTGGTTTTAACCCGTGAATGATTTGTGCCATTTTCTGAAGCACTTTGTCCCCGGCCCGGTAGCCAAAACGCCTGTTAAGTTGCTCCATGTAATCCACGTCCGCTATAATCAACGCCATACCCCCCGCTCCTGTAGTGCCTCCTGAATAATAATCCCGGCAGCAGCGGTAAAAATAGGTGCGGTTATACAAACCAGTATGGGTATCAATCTTTTCCAGATAAGTAATTCTTCTTTCCAGCAGATTATTGGTAAGGGCCACGGAAAGAGCGCCCACAATCACGGCCAGGGTTTGCAGGTGATGCTCGTCATAAGCCATGGGCCTTTTCTCGCCCAGCACCAGCAGACCTATGGCGCCCGCTTCGGTCACCAGGGGCACCAGCAGCAAGGAACGGTAGACCTGGGCCATGCCCGGCTCCCCCCTGACCCTGAAGTCCGCCCGGGAATCATAAATAATTTCCGGCTCACGATTGTTCAGCACAAAGCCCTGAAAACCTTCACTGGCGAAAACTGTGCTTTTCTTCATCTGCCCGGCAAACTGCCCGTAAACCGCCTCTGCGGTATAGACGCCAGGATTCTCCGACTGCAAATATAACACCCCGCTGTGGAAGGAAACCGCCCGCCTGGCCTCCTTTAACAGGAGCCCCGGTATTTCCGCAGGCCCCAGCTTGCCGCTCAGACGGCGGGAAATCTCATACATGGCCCGAAGCTCACGGTTGGCCAGTTCCACATGCACGTACATGCGTAGAATAAACTGGACTACCAGTAATGGCACAAAAAGAAACACCGCCGATGCCATGCCCAGCTGCATGTACAGCAAGGCCATAATAGTGCCGAAGGGAGCGGTAACCAGATAGGTCAGTCCGTCCCAGCGCAGAGCGTCCCGCCAGGGAAGCGTCCTCTGTTTGGGTCTTCCGGGGTAAGTGTAAAGATAAACAAGGGCATGGTTGATGGTAAAATAAAAAAGCACAAATGCGGCCACCCCGGCTCCCGCGGTAAAATCAATCCGCTCCGGCAGCGGCGCCCTGAAACCAATCAGTGGCAGAGCTGAACAGATCTGGGCTGATCCCAGCACGGCCAGCACCTGCTGGGCAGTATTGAAGAAGGTGGTGCGCAGGGGATCGCCGCGATTGGCCACGCCCCTGGCTATTAAAGCCGCCAGGGCGCCGATCCAGGCGCTGGTTTCCGGCCCATAAATCAACAGGCAGGCCAAAACTATGGAAAAACCCCCGGAAAGCCTTCCCAGGGGAAAAGAAACAACCAGCCATTCGGAAAGAATGCCCAGCAGTATTAGCAGCAGATACTCCCTGGTCTTGTCCAGGTCAACCGCCGAAAAGTAATAGCAAAGCAGCCAAAAACCGGACAATATCACCAGCCAGGTATATAGTATATGTAAAAATCCCCGCTCGGATTTCATAAAAAGTAAACCTCCCCTGCTTTAAATTTCGACAAAGGGAGGTTTTTTCCTTTTCAGCATAATTTTCCATATAGGGCCAGGGCAATAACGTGTTTGTTGCAGTAATCGCTTAAATTGAAATAGCATCTGTCATCTTTCACCGGGCTAATCTTCTGGCAAGGGCTGCCTACACCCTTCTCCCTGGCGGGAACCAGTCCGGGGCCGGACATGGAACGGCAGAATAGATTTATTATGGCGCCGGTGCGGTCTTTTGATTTTTCGTCTGCACACAACACGTAGCAAACCGGTTTTACCCGAACTTCCCGGGCCAGCCGGCGAAGCAAAATTTCCACCGAATCCTCATGGTTACCCAGCAGGAATACTATTTCTTGCCTTCCGGAGCTGTCGTCCTCCCGGCATACCACTGCCAGCACCCACAATGACCAGGCACCCAGCATGAAACATAACACCGCCAGCATAAGCAACACCCCCGGTTGCTTCCATAGTATGTTGGAGACGGTCCGGGGGTGAGAGCGGCAATTAAAGAAATTATTAGATTATACTCCCGCCTGCTTTTTCAGTAATTCTGCCTTATCCGTCCTTTCCCAGGGCAGGTCCACATCCGTGCGCCCGAAATGGCCGTAGGCAGCGGTGCAACGATATATAGGCCGGCGCAAATCCAGGGTCTTAATAATCCCCGCCGGTCGTAAATCAAAGTTTTCCGTTACCAGCTTGACCAGCAGTTCATCCTTTATTTTACCCGTTCCGAAGGTATCCACCATCACCGATACCGGGCAGGCCACGCCGATGGCATAGGCCAGCTGCACCTCACAGCGGTCCGCCAGGCCAGCGGCCACAATATTCTTGGCTACGTAGCGGGCGGCGTAGCAAGCTGAACGGTCAACCTTGGTGGGATCCTTGCCGGAAAAAGCCCCGCCTCCGTGACGGGCCATGCCGCCATAAGTATCTACAATTATTTTGCGGCCAGTAAGGCCGGTATCCCCCTGGGGGCCGCCAATAACAAACCTGCCGGTGGGATTAATAAAGTAGCGGGTGCAGGTTTCCAGAAGCTCCTTGGGCACCACGGGTTTGATAACCTTTTCAATAATATCCTCCCGGATGGTTTTCAAATCCACCCTGGAAGAGTGCTGGGTGGAAACCACCACGGTATTCAGCCCGATGGGTATATCCCCCTCATACTCCACCGTCACCTGCACCTTGCCGTCCGGCCTCAGGTAAGGCAACTCCCTGTTCTTCCGTACCACTGCCAGGCGGCGGGCCATGCGGTGCGCCAGCGCTATGGGCAGGGGCATAAACTCTTTTGTCTCGTTGGAAGCGTAGCCAAACATCATACCCTGGTCCCCGGCGCCGATGGCCGATATCTCCTCGTCAGACATCTGGCCTTCCTTGGCCTCCAGGGCCTTGTCCACGCCCAGGGCAATGTCCGCCGACTGCTCGTCTATAGATGTCATAACCGCGCAGGTATCGCAGTCAAAACCGTATTTGGCCCTGGTGTAGCCTATATCCCTTATGGTTTCCCGTACCACTTTAGGAATATCCACGTAACATCCGGTGGTAATTTCCCCCGCCACCAGCACCAGGCCGGTGGTGACCAGAGTCTCGCAGGCTACCCGGGCATTGGGGTCCTGTCCTATAATCTCGTCAAGAATTGAGTCCGAAATCTGGTCCGCTATTTTATCAGGATGACCTTCAGTCACTGACTCCGAGGTAAACAATCTCCTGCCCAATAAAATCCCTCCTACTAAGGAAAGGGGACACACCTTCTTGTGTCACCTAAATTCCTCACTTTTAATCAATTTCACGAAGGAATGTCCCCAACTTCTGAAAGGGGACACACCTTCTTGTGTCACCTAAATTCCTCACTTTTAATCAATTTCACGAAGGAATGTCCCCAACTTCTGAAAGGGGAAACACCTTCTTGTGTCACCTGAATTCCTTACATTTGAACAATTTCACGAAGGAATGTCCCCAATCCATTATAAAACAGACCCTCTCTTTCAGGGTCTTGCCCGGATATAAACAAGTCCGGACAAATTATGGATTAAAAACCAAAATAATTCTAGCAAATAAGGGTTGCCCTGTCAAACATCAGTAATGTAAATTGTGGAAGGCATCCAACTCCACCAGCACGGCGTCAACACCAATTTTTTTAATCTTCTCCCAGGGCACCACCAGATCCCGTCCAACCCCCAGCAACCCGAATTTTTTGGGCCCCTGCAGCACAAAGGCCTTGATGGCGCCGGTGGCCGGGTCAATATGCATATCCTTGATGGCTCCCAGCTTGGAGCCGTCCGCCAGGTTGATAATATCCCTGCGGGTCAAGTCGGTGATTTTAAACATATTACTCACCCCTTCAGGCACCATAATATGCAGGGGGCAAAAGATTGGTTACAACCTCGGAAAAAAAATGGCAACCGAAAGGTTACCATCTTTTAACACTAATAACTTAGTAACTTAGTTACCCCGTACAGCTGGTTCCCAGTTGGTTCCACCTGGTCCTCTAACCCAGCATTTCTATTGTATAGTAATCCTCTTTATATGGATTCTCAGCTATGGCTTTCAAATATAAAACCCGATATCCGGACAAAGGATCAAGTAATTTATCATTATCTTGCGCTTCCGTAGTCATGGACTGATCCGTATATATTATAAAGCTGCCTTTCCCGCCATCAACCTCAATGGCTTGTTTTAAGTCTCCTACTGTGAGGTCAACGTCATAGTTGACACTGATTACTTTATCAGTATCATTGATCCAATTTATCACATCCTCATAACCATATACCGTTGATACCACCGTTGAGTTGCTTGGAATATAAATGCCATAATCAAATGTAATGAGTGGGTTACCGGCTATAGTGGTGAGTAGCATTTGTCCGGCAACCTCAGTATTGTCATCCATGATCTCGGTTGATTTACTACTATCGCTAAACAACTTAAATGAGCCATCGTTATCGCCATCAATATCATCATCTATGATAATTGCATTTTTCAACTGAGATAGCGTCGTGCCTTGGGCAATTTTTATCGTATCATAGGAAATATCTATTATAGATTCATTGCCATACACCTTCGATACTACTGACGGGACAATAACATCTCCGGAATAATCACTTTCAACATTGTTTACTGTTTGTGTGACAGCATATATACCAGTCAAAAGTCCGCCAATATAGGCGTTACCATAATCATCAGTCGTGGAAGCTAATTGTTCTTCCGTTTTACTATCTATTTCCGGGACATAGCTGTTATCGCTGTCCTTGTAATATACCTTTATTAATGCACCTGACGATGCTTCGGAAACACGAATGGTTTGTTTGTCCTCGGAGTCCAGACAAACCATGGGTGCTTGTATTTCAATTTGGTCAGTTTCTACAACTTCAACCTGGCTAATTAACCATCCTCTAAAAGCATTGAACTCTTCGTCCACCGTATCAAATTCAAAACATAAACGTATATTTTTTCCTTCATACCCGGTCAGGTCAAAAGTATAGGTTTTCCATGATGCAGGCATATTGAAGCCTGCAGAGGTGTATGGCAGCGAGGGCTGGCCGTAAGGAGCAGTCAAAGGGTTAAGGCTGCCTAATAACGACTCCTCGCCGTCTACATTCACATATACACTCATTCTGTCAAAATGTGCCGGGTCAATGCTTTCAATTTCCCACCAGCTGTTGAATTTGACAACCGGAATCATTCCTGATTCAGTGGTTGGAACACTAAAAACAGGTGATATCAGCCTTCCTTTATGGCCGGATAATGATGTCCCCCCGGAAGAATCTCCATCGTCTGTTTTTTGCTCGTTCAAATAATTGCCTACGGCATATTCATTTGCATCGCTAATTTTACCATACCAGAAGCTACCGGCACCACTGGGGCTGTTAGGAAGCATACCCCCCGTATTATCCCCCGGTGGGAGTGCTACATACTTATTAACCGCTTTGTTATAGATACCGCTGTTATTATTGACCACTCTCCAGAGGCCGGTAAGCTCCCATCCGTCTGCAATTGTTGCATTATCATCATTGTCCGAGCCCCCACTGCCCCCGGAAGAAGGATTGGTATTGGTATTGGTATTGGTATTGGTATTTGCATTACTAATCGCATTGTCAATGGCTGTGGTTAATGTTTGCACCAGTGTTTGCAACTGCTCTGTTGCCGGAGCCTGTTCATTATTTAGATCACCTGGGGGCGCTTCGAAATCTGCCAGCTGGTTATTCTGTATTTCATTAGCCCTTTGTGTAACCCAATCCTGAAGTGCCTGCCAGGCCTGGGCTACTTCCGGGGGCATGGGCGCAGGTGGCGTGGGTGGCCCACCGGCGGAATCCACAGTAGTCATCTGGCCGCCTGAAATCGTTACTGTCTGGCCGCCGGTGGTGGTCAATGTCATTTCTCCGTTCAGCACGCTGGTTATCAGTTCCTTAAGACCTACTTCGTTCGACCAGAAGGTTCCCCGGACGGCGGCCACTCCCCAGGGCATATCCACGGTAACCTTTACTTTTTTCGTAGATGCCACCTTATACCAGGGAAGCTGCTGCTGACTGGATTTCGGCTGCTCCAGGGCCAGCAGCGATTTATACAATTCCGGCGTTAATTCGGTAGATGCTATTAACTTACTCTTATCTTCTTTATTATCCTTATTCTGCTGGCTATCGTACTTGCTGGCCAGAGCTCCGAATATTTTCCCACTGTTCAGCTTTATATCAACATTATCTATAGCTGTAATGGGCATACCGTCTTTTCTGATGGTCTGCACGCCGCCCAGCTTCCGGAGAATGATTTCTGTGTTTTCCATTATTTTAATGCCGCTGCCGTCTTCAAAAACTATTTCCGCATCACAACGGGGCAAAGTATTTATTTGCATCCCTTCCTGCAGCGTCAGCCTGTCTGTTACCGTCTGCTCCCCGGCAGCAGTTTTAACCTTCAGGGAGCCTTTTTTAACCACCAGTTCTCCTTTTAGACTTACCGCATTATACCCGGGGCTTAATGCCATGGTCATGGCGGTGCCCCGGGCGAAGTCCCGTCGGGTTATGGCCTGATCAGGATTAAAATTGCCATCCGCCGCCAGGGCAATAAAATTGGCATCCACCGCTGTGCAGACAGCCTTATAAGCCCAGTTTGTTTTCGTTACATCCTTGATGGTAAGAGACACGTCAGATGTATCCTGTTTTGACCATTTTATTAACAGAGCCATAGTCTCGGCCCGGGATAACTGGGCGTCCGGGCAAAACGTTCCATCGGGATAGCCGCTCAGTATACCGGCTTTAACCGCCGCCTCTATATAGCCGTAGGCCCAGTGTCCTGGTCCCGCATCCTTAAAGGTGGCTGCTGCAGGTGTAACCGGCTTGATACCTGCTCCTTTGGCCAGCACAATCACAGCCTCGGCCCTGGTAAGGGGCCTTCCGGGCCCGAATGAACCGTCGGGGTAACCGGACATCAACCCTTTTTTAAATAAAAACTTTATGTAAGGGGCATTAGCATCAGTTAATGAAACATCCTTAAATATTTTTTCCTCTCCCTGCGATCCGCCCTTCTCCTCGGCATAACCAGCCGCTGCTTGTAGAACTAGCAACATGGCAGCTATCATTAAAATAAGCAACAGCTTTACAGGCATCTTACAATACATTTTCCTACCGTCAATCACCTTGCTCTTACCTCCTTATTACCTTGTAAATAATATTTTTAAAACCTGTTTATACGCCAAATTGTTACATAATGTGCTTAATTTAGCTTTGTTTCTACGTAAAGATACAATCTCCTTCCGCAAATAGATTCATGATGGGGAAAATTTACTGATTATTGGTTTGTTGTTACGGTATCTCTTTAATGAAATCATGGTTATATAAGTAAAATTTTGTTAATACTATTAACCAGTTATTGAATTTTTCGGGGAGAGAATAAATAATGGAGCAAAGCGGATTCAAAAAGAGTTTGACGGAACGGAAAAAGATGTTTGAAAAATATCTGGTGGAAATACGGACCAATAAAAAGACAGCCGGCAAAATACAGGATGCAAAAAGGAATGTACATTTAGCAAAGTAGAGTAGCTGCATGGCGCAATATCCTGAAAGCAGAAAAAAACATATAGTACTGAATATTAAACCCCCGCATGCTGATGCGGGGGTTTAATATTCAGTGTTTCTTCCACTTATCTATGGTTTCCTTCAATCCGCCTTTAAGCTCATAGGCCGGGTTCCAGTCCAGCACATTATTGGCCAGGGTATTGTCCAGCCGGCTGTCTCTGATGTCCCCGGGCCTGGACGAATGGTATGAAGGCGTAACGTCACTGCCGGTGAGCTCAGCAATCATATTAAACAGCCGGTTCACGCTGGTGGCCTGGCCGGTACTCACGTTCAGCACCACACCACCGGCTTTTCCTGCAGCGGCCAGATTGGCCGCCACCACATCCTTCACAAAGACAAAGTCCCTGGTCTGCTCCCCGTCTCCATATATTAAGGGGCTTTCGCCCCTTAACACCCTGTCCAGGAAGATAGCCACTACCCCTCCCTCGCCCCCGGCGTCCTGCCTGGGGCCGTAGACATTGGCGTAGCGCAGCACGGTAAAATCCAGGCCGTACATGGTTTTATAAACCGCCAGGTAATGTTCCACGGTGTATTTGGATATGCCGTAGCCGGAAAGCAGTGAAACCGGATGAAATTCGTCTACCGGCAGATAATGGGGAATGCCGTAAACTGCGGCTGACGAGGCGTATACCACTTTAGCCACATTGTTTTTACGGGCCGCTTCCAGAAGGTTTATAGTACCTATGATGTTGATTTGCGCATCAGAAGCGGGGTCCTTTACTGATGTCTGTACATCGGCCTGTGCTGCCTGGTGAAAAATAACCCGTGGGCGCTCCCTTTCCACTACGTCCAGCACGAAACCGGCATCCTGGATATCTCCATGGTAAAAATTCACCCGGGAATTGACATTCTCAAATTTGCCCGTACTCAGATCATCCAGCACGGCTACCCCGTCCCCTCTGGAAACCAGGGCATCAACCAGGTGCGACCCGATAAAGCCCGCCCCGCCGGTCACCATTACCTTCATTATAATAAAACCTCCAGATATTAACCTCCAGCCATGCATTGACAAAATAAGCACTATGCAAAGGGCGGGCATCCATTCGCCCACCCTTTGTACAATATAAAATTATATAATCTAAATATTTAATTGGCAATGCTTTTAGCGACCACTTCCCTGAGATAGGCTGCGAACTCCCCGGACAAATCCGGGCGGTCCAGGGCAAACTCCACCATGGCTTTCAAATAGCCCAACTTATCTCCCACATCGTAGCGCTGACCTTCGAAAACCAGTCCGTACATGGGCTCCTGCCGGCAAAGCACCCTCAGGGCGTCGGTAAGCTGAATTTCCCCACCAGCGCCGGGCTCGGTGCCGGACAGTACATCAAAAATAGCCGGTGTTATAATATATCTCCCCATGATGGCCAGGCGGGAAGGGGCCTTCTCCGGGGCCGGCTTCTCCACCAAATCATTTATCTTATATATACCTTCCCTCATTTCACTGGCGTCCAAAATGCCATATTTGCTAACTTCCGTCCCGGGCACCTCCTGCACGCCGACTACGGAAGCGCCGGTATCCTCGTATAAATCTATCAACTGCTTGAGGCAGGGGGTTTCATTGCGAACGATGTCATCCCCCAGCAGCACGGCAAAGGGCTCGTTACCCACAAATTTTCTGGCGCAGTAGACGGCATGTCCCAGACCCCGGGGTTCTTTCTGGCGAACGTAACATATATCGGCCATTTCCCCTATACCCATAACCATATCAAGCAAATCTTCCTTGCCCTTACTTCGCAAATGGGCCTCCAGGCTGGGAAATTTGTCAAAATGATCCTCTATTGCTTTTTTATGTCTGCCTGTAATTATAAGAATGTCGTCAATGCCGGAAGCTACCGCTTCCTCTATTATGTACTGAATGGTTGGCTTGTCCACTATGGGGAGCATTTCTTTGGGCTGGGCTTTGGTGGCCGGCAAAAATCTTACCCCCAAACCGGCAGCAGGTATTACAGCCTTTCTAATCCTCATGAGGATCACCTCCTGCTATAATTATACAGCCGGTTTACAAAAAAGTAAGCACCTTTAACTAAAAATTAAAAACGGCCCTACATTTTCGTGGGCCGTTGGCTGTTCTTCTTTGCAGTATTTCTTTCCCTGGCAGCAGTTCGTTCCCTTCTTAGCCGTGTACCCAGGACTCCTATTTTATTCGCACCCACCAGCACCACGGTAGAGAGTATAACCAGCAGCACAGCCGCCTGGTCGGTGGATACCAAGTTAAGCACCACCGCACTTATGCCCATGACCAGACTGACGCAGTATATAACCAGCACCGCCTGGGCGTGGGTGAGCCCCAGAGCCATAAGTTGGTGATGCAGGTGCTCCCGGTCAGGTTGAAAAATAGGCCGGTGCTTGTGATAACGCCTCAGTATGGCGAAGGTGGTATCCAGCAGGGGGATGCCCAGAATCACCAGCGGCAATATAACGGAAATCGCCGTAGCGCTCTTGGTCAGCCCCATTACAGATATAGCCCCGAGGCAGAAACCCAGCATCATAGAGCCGGAGTCGCCCAGGAAGATGGTAGCCGGATGATAGTTGTGTTTCAGGAAGCCCAGAATGGAGGCGGCCAGAATAAGCGGCAATAGTATAGCCCCGCTTTGCTCCTGCAAGCCATGTACATTGAACTGGGTCCAGGCCACCGCCGCCATGGTCAGGGCGGCTATACCGGAAATCCCGGCGGCCAGTCCGTCCAGCCCGTCAACAAGGTTGATGGCATTGGTCACCGCCACCAGCCAGAATACGGTGACGGGAACGGAAAGGACTCCGAAATACAGTATATGATCGGCGTTAAAAGGGCTGGTAATAAACTGAACCTTTATGCCAAAGGGAATAACCGCCAGAGCGGCGGCTATCTGTCCCGCCAGTTTTAGCAGGGGGGACAAACCCCTGGTATCATCAATAATTCCCAACAGTGTAACCAGAGTTATACCCAACAGCAACCCCTGTGTACCGTTGTTCAAAGGCCGGGCCAGCAGCACCGCCGGCACAAAGGCCAGATAAACAGCCAGTCCGCCCAGCCGGGGCATGACACCGCTATGTACCTTGCGCTGGTTCGGGTAATCCACAGCGCCCCAGGCAAAAGCCCTTTTTCTGACCCAGGGGGTGACCGTCAGAGCCACACCGAAGGCCAATATGAGGGACAATATGGCATACAGCAACAAAATCCCTACTTTCACCGGTGTATATAGAGAAATAATGGGGGAATGAGATCAAACCATTATTATTCTACCATTCAATTAATTAGAATTACAAACACTAAAAAAACCTGCTGCAAGAGGCTCAGCCCGCCGGATGGACAAGTTACCACCAGCTAACTGCAAAATTCGCAGCATTCCGTTGCTTTTAACCGCTTTTCGTTATTTTTCCGGCAAATTTTCTTTATTATCAATGATCGCAAAAAGAAGCTCTGCCTCGGCTGTGGGCTCCCCGTTTACCGTGGCTACCCCCCTGCTCTTGCCTATCCTCCCTTTTAATTTCAGCACTTCCACCTCCAGGCGCAGCTGATCGCCGGGCAGCACCTGCCTGCGAAACCTGGCCCCGTCAATACCGGCAAAAAGGGCCAGCCTGCCTTCCATGCCCGGGAGCGACAAGGCCGCCACCGCCCCCACCTGGGCCATGGCCTCAATGATCAGCACGCCGGGCATCACCGGATAGCCCGGAAAATGCCCCTGAAAAAACGGCTCGTTGCCGCTGACGTTTTTTATGCCCACCGCTCTTTTACCCGGCTCCATCTCAAGAATCTTGTCCACCAATATAAAGGGATAGCGGTGGGGCAGTATTTTTTGTATATCTTTTAATTCCAAAAAGGTCAACACCTCCGGTAAAATTATGGACATCCTGGTTTTTTTTAATTCATCATTATTTTTAATTCTTCCCCTGTCTAAAAAATCCTGCCGGCCTGTCCACTCTTGCGTTGACCAACGGCGCAAAAAATATTATATTTTAATAGTATTTAGGTCAGGGGACACACCGACAGCGGTCAGGGGACACACCTCTATTTGGGGATAGACTTTGGGGCCGGAGGAATGTCCCCAATTAATAAAGGAGGCTTTTATGAAATTAATTGACGAGAAGGGGAAAGTTTTCGGACTGGTTAATATAATCGACCTGATGATACTGCTGGTGATAGTACTGGTAGTGGCAAGTGCGGGCTATAAATATACCCATAAATCAGCCCAGGGGGAAATAAGAACGGTGGAATTCCAGGTCATGGTGCCCTGCGTCCGCCCGGAACTGGCAGCTGCCATAAAAGTGGGGGATAAAATGGTCAAGGATGCCGCCTATACCCCGGTGGCAGTAAAGTCCGTGGACATAAAACCGGGACTGTCGGTAAACATCAACGCAGCAGGACAAAAGGTTATAGCCCATGACCCCTATTTGAAGGACGTGTATGTAGTAAACGAGGGTAAGGTCAACATATCCTCAGCCACCATCACCATGGGCGGCCAGGAAATAAGAATAGGCAAGGATTACTATGTGAAGTCCAGGGACTACGAACTAAAGGGTACCATTATGGGCATAACCATTAAGGACTAAGGGGCAAGTGGGGACGGTTCTTGCTTGCCCCTGCTGTAAAATAACGGAAGGGTTTTGGCAACCCTTCCGTTATTTTACAGCCCCTCCACCATCAATCCCGTCAGGGGCTTCACTCCTCTGAGCATATTTTTAGCGTCGATTATAAAGGGTTCGACGCTGTTCATCAGCCGGACAAAAGGCTCCAGACCCGCAAACTCCATACCATCCTGCCGGGCCAGCAGCACCGCCCCATGGGCTCCCCCCAGGGCATCTTCCAGGCTGTCCACGGTGAAGTGGTACCTTGAAGGAACCGCCGGGTCATAGGCTCTCACCTCAACCCCGGCCCTTTCCAGCAAATTGATTATCTGGTGAGCCGGGCTGCAGCGGTCATCGCTGGAATAGTCCTTCATGGCGATGCCCAGCACCGCCACTCTGGCTGCCGCTGGCGGCACCCTCAGGTTTTTCATCACCAGGGACACCACATGGGCCGGCATATTCTCGTTTACCCGCCTGGCGGTTCCCATCAGCGCCAGTTCGACACCCAGTTCCCCGGCCCGGGGAGTGAGATAGTGCAGGGCGTTGGGAATGCAGTAGCCTCCCACCCCTGGTCCAGGGGTAAGCAGGTTGACCCTTTTGTGGGTGTTGGCCAGGGCGATTACTTCAAAAATGTCTATATCCATAGCCTTGGAAAACCTGGCCAGCTCGTTTACAAAGGCAATGTTCACATCCCGGGATACATTTTCCACCACCTTGGCGGTTTCCACCACCTCAAAGGACGAAGCCACCGTAAGCTCCGCCCTGGTAACTACCGATAGCAGTTCCCTGGCCCTTAAGGCCGCCCCCCGGTCGTACCCGCTGACCAGCCCGGGCATGCTTTCGAACTCCTCAAAGGCCTTGCCCTCTGCTATCCTTTCCGACGAATAGGCCAGGTCAAAATCTACCCCGGCCTTAAGTCCGCCAGTCTCCAGCAGGGGCAGCACCAGCCCCCGGGTCATCCCAGGCACCAGGGTACCCCGAACCACCACCAGATCTCCCTTTTTCAGGCCGGCGGCCACCGAGCGGACGCACTCCTCCAGGTGACCGGCGTAAGGCATGCCGTCGCTTACCGGCAGGCCCACGGTGATAATTATATTGTCACCGGCTGCCATGGCCTCCTCTGGCCGGGTGGTAGCCCGGAAGCGGCCTGCATCCAGCTCCCGGCGCAATATTTCCCTGATCCCCTCATCCCGGTAGCTCTCATGGTGATATGTCACGCCGGAGTTGATTTCCCCAACCAGTTCTTCATTCACATCCACGCCATATACTTTGCAGCCCCGCAAGGCGAAGCTCAGGGCCAGTGGCAAGCCCACAAAGCCTAAACCGAAAACGGCAACCCTGATGTTGTCCTGGTTCAATTTTTACTACCTCCCAGCAACCTTAATTGCTCCATGGTCTGCATAATTTTGTCCGTCATATATTCCACCCTGCTGGCCCAGGAATTACGGGCCGCAGCCTCCAGGCGCAGCTTTTGCCTGGCCGGGGTTTCCCCGGTCAGTGCCCGTTCCACGCCCTGATAAAAACCTTCGTAGTCACCGGCCAGTTCAATTACCCCGGCAAACTCCATGACTCCTGGCATTTCCACGCTCACAACAGGCCTCCCGGAAGCCAGATATTCATAGAATTTAAGCGGGCTGACCCTTTCAGTCAGCTCATTCTTGCGGAAAGAGTTCAGACAGACGTCAAATCCCTTCAGGTAGCCGGGCATTTCCTCCTTGGTTTTGCGCCCGAAAAAATGCACGTTGGGCAGGGTCTTCAGCCTGTCCACGTTAATACCAGCCCCCACCGGGCCGATCATGGCCACCGACCAGTCCGGCCTTTTTTCCGCCAGGTAGGCAATGAGATCCTGGTCAATCCAGTCGTGAATAACTCCCACGAACCCCAGCAACGGGCGGGGCAGGCGCCTTATCTCCTCCGGCACCTGAGTTTCCGGCAGGGCGGCCCGGGCGAAATGCTCCACATCAGCAGCATTAGGCAGCAGGTAAATATTCCGGGCTAAATTTTTCTTGCTGTCATAAAGCCCCGGGGCCGTGACGAAAACAAGGTCACACCTGGCCAGCAGTCTGCGCTCCATGTCCAGCATCGCTTCCTTATTAATCAGCCCGGTGTATTCCGAGTGCTCATCCACGCAGTCGTATATCAGCAGCTTGTGCCCCAGGCCCTCCGCCAGGTACAGGCTATTGGGCAGGTAAGTCCACACGATGGGATCATTCATTCCCAGCCGCCTGGCAATTTTCTTTACAAAAAGTAAAAGCCACCGCTGGTTGAAGCGGTTTACCCAACGGTAAACATTTCCGAAGGGAAGCACCACTGGCGGTGAATACAGATAAATATTTTCAGTTTTTTTCCGCGGCCCCTTTAGCCACAGCCACCATTTAAACCACAGAGAGCGGTCCTTGAAGGCCGACAGCAGGGTGACGGGAGGCTCAACATAAAGAACTTTATTACCGGCGGGCAAGCGGGACATCACCTGCTGCTTGCGGGTCCAGATGGGGTCCCAGTCCACCGATGAGATACATATTATTTTTTCCCCGGCCAGTTCCCTCTTCAAATCTATTCCTCCAACAGCCTCCTGTATAGTTGTTCCGTTTTTCTGGCCATCACGGAGGCGGTAAACTTTTGCTCCACCACAGCCCTGGCCGCTTCGGACATTTCCAGGGCTTCCCCGGGGTGGTCCAGCATCCAGTTGATGCCCCTGGCCAGAGCCGCGTCATCCGCAGGAGGCACCAGTAGACCGGTAGTGCCGTGTTCTACCACCTCCGGGAGCCCGCCCACAGACGTAGCCAACACCGGCACGCCGGCAACCATAGCCTCCAGGGCTGTCAGCCCGAAACCCTCCCACAGGGAGGCAATTACCAGTAAATTCAAATCCGGAAGTATGTCCACAACATCGGTGACAAAACCGGTAAAAATCACGGAATCGGAAATATTCAGCAGCCTGGCGTACTCCTCCAGCCTGTCCCGCTCCGGGCCGCTGCCCACCACCACAAAGCGTACCTCAGGCCTGGACTTCAGTAACTCTGCAGCAGCCTTTAGGAAAATACGGTGTCCCTTTACCGGATGCAGGCGGCCAATCATGACCACCAGCGGCACATCCGGGGCCAGTCCCATGCTCTCCCGCCAGGATCCCGGGAGGCGCCGACTGGTAAAGTCACCGGGATTAAGCCCGTTATATATGACCGTTATCTTTTTCTCCGGAATGCCCTGCTGCAGCAGCGCCTTCTGCAACCCACCGGAAACAGCAATAAAATGCGAAGTAAAGCCCCGGGAGGCCCTCTCTATCAGCATGTTCGCCAGCCGGCTGAAAATGTCCGGATAATCCTGGGCCAACAGGCTGTGCACGGTGGTAACCACGGTCTCCCTGCCCGCCATTTTGGCAGACAGACGCCCAACCAGATTGGCCCGGACGCCGTGGGTATGCACGAGGTCGGCTTCTTCCTCTTTTATGACATCCCGCAATTTGGTTATTATGCTCAAATCCAGCTTGTGACGCATGGGAATAGCCAGGGCGTTAATACCCACGTCCCTGGCCACCTGCACAAAGGGATCTGCAAAAAGGCAACATACGGTAATCGCCACCCTCTGCGGGTCCATGGCTGTGGCCAGATTGAGTATATGACGTTCAGCCCCACCGAATTCGCCACCGCCAATTACGTGGAGAACCCGTAAACGCTTCACCGAAAGTGCCTCCTTGGCATTGCTCTAACCATTTTATCAATTTCACTGGCATTCGACAAGGAGTTTTTGGACCGTTGAGATATGGCGGGGGCTCGTGTATAATGGCACTGTGGTATCTAAATAAAAAATGAGTCAGGGGACGGTTCTCTGACTCACTATTCGAGGATCATGTAATGAGTCAAGGAACCGTCCCCTGACTCACGACTCATGCTGACTCATGAGGGGAAGTGTTGTATTGCAGCCGTCTGAAGTATTGAAAGAGAGCTTTTTTTATAAAATGCTGGCCTGCCTGAGCGCCCTTTTTACCCGGCACAAAAGCAGCAGCCTGATAGTTGGTTTTTTAACCCGGCCCCCCTCCTACACAGGAAAGGAAGCTGCTGACTCATCGGCATTTTTCACTTTAGCCGGAAAACTGGCCAGGCTGCTGATGACCCCGGTGGCTGCGGCTGGCGCCGTCTTCAGACGTTCCCTGCCGGGCAGCAGAATAAACAGCCTGAAGGTCCCGGCAGTTATGGAAAACTGCCTGGCCTGGCGCGTCCTGGCTGGAATCAGAGTGGAAACGGCACTGTGGGGTATGGTGTTATTCCCCATAATTGACTATTTGCTTAGAAATGTTGAATCACTTGAAGCCCTTGCGGGCCCTTGGGACAAATTGCTGCTTTTGTTCATTGCTGTCACCTGGCCCCTCCAAATGGCGCTCCGGGGCAAAATAACCTGGCGGCGCACGATGATGGATATGCCTATTTTAATCTTCATAGGTATCATTTTATTTCTGTTCTTTATACGTTCTCCGGATGCCTCCCTGGCCATGGAGGGGGCCAGAGTGTACATCGAATACCTGTTCTGGTATTTCGCTGCTACCAACCTGATTACCAACCGCCGCCAGCTGGATGCCCTGGCCACCGGGCTTATCGCTGTAACCACGCTACTGGCGCTGATAGGCATATATCAATATATCGTTGGGGTAGAAATACCCGCCAGTTGGGTGGATCAGGCCGAGGCCGGAGTCCGCACCAGGGTATTTTCCCTGGTCACCAGCCCCAACGTGCTGGGCAGCCTGCTGGTTTTGTTTATACCCATGACCATCAGCAGGATTATCAATTTAAAGCATAAACTCCACGGGCAGCTTATTTATGCCGCCTGTCTGGCGGCAATGCTGGCCTGCCTGATATTCACCTACTCCCGGGGGGCCTGGCTGGCCCTGGTGGCGGCGCTGGCACTATACAGCTTCATGTACAGTCCTAAAATGCTGCTTATGATGACTCTGGGTGGCCTTGCGGGATTGAAATTTGTGCCCGGCATCGGCTCCAGGCTGAGCTACATGCTCTCTGCCGATTATTTGGTCAGCAGCCAGCGGGCCGGCCGCCTGGACCGCTGGGGCATCGCCCTGGACAGGCTAAAGGAAAATCCCTGGTTTGGCGAAGGCCTTGGCCGCTTTGGCGGTGCGGTGGCTGCCCGCCGCATACCCGGCAGCTTCTACGTGGATAATTTTTATCTAAAAACCGCCGTGGAAAGCGGGCTGATTGGGCTGCTGGCGCTGGTCTGGCTGCTGCTGAACGCCTTCCGACTAGGCTTGGATACGGTTCGCCGGTTAACTGACGACAAAACCAGACTACTGGCAGTGGGCATGCTGGCAGGTCTAATCGGTGTGATACTGCACAACGGGGTGGAAAATATTTTTGAGGTGCCCATGATGGTCTCCTATTTCTGGTTTGTAACGGGCATGCTGGCCGCAGCACCAGAGGTGGAAAAGATATAATCAGGTAAAATTTGACACCTGGGTCTGGATACATTAAAATTTAACTAACGAAAATATTTTGGGTTTTTCCAAGTGGAACGTTATGGGGTGAAATCCTTGGAGAAAAGTAAAACTTCTAAAATAAATAATTTTTGTCGGAAACACTCAGAAATCATCCTGGTTTACCTTTTCGGCTCACAAGCCACAGGCAGGACAGGACCGCTCAGCGATATAGATCTTGCTTTCCTTGTAGATAAAGCCCTTATAGACGAAGCCTCTTATCCATATGGTTACCATGCCTATCTCACCAGTGAGATGATATCTTTACTCGGCAGCAACAATCTGGATGTAATAATACTGAATGATGCACCCCCACTGCTTAAATTTCAGGTTATTCACAGGGGAGAGATAATTTTTTGCCGCTCTGAAAGTCATAGGCTGGCTTTTTACGTCAGGGCCTTCAATGAATACCAGGATTTTAAGCCCATGCTGACCGTGCAGCATAGTTACCTGATCAAGCGCTTAAACACTCCCGGGATACGGAGGTCATAACAATTGGTTGCAGACACGTCAATGCTCCTAACCAAAATTGCCGAATTGGATGAGTGCATCCGGGAATTGCGCAATTTGCAGGGTTATACCATAGGTGACTTAAAAACAAGCCGGGCAAAGCTGTGGTCGGTAGTCCACGGTCTACAACTCGCAATTCAAATCATGCTCGATACCGGCAATCACCTGCTGGCGGACTTGGGCATAAGAACGATGGATTACACGGATGTCATAGATAAACTAGGGGAATATAGCATCATTCCGGCGGAATTTGCCCGAAATATAAGAGGGATGGCAGGCTTCCGCAACATTATTGTCCATGGTTATTCATTACTCAATATAGACATGGTTTACCAAGTACTTCATGATAACCTGGAAGACATAGCCACCTTCTCCCAACATATCATAGCGTATATAAAGAACAATTAAAAAATCCCGCAATCACTGTATACAGGATTGCGGGATTTTTTACGGCATCATGTTTTTGGGAAAATGCCACCGGGCACTGCCTGTGGCAAATCGGGGGTTATTGTAACATTTCCCCCGGAATCCGTTTTGTCATTTTTATCCGGGGCGTCAGAATCCCCTGGAGTAATAATTACCGTGTCCGATCCGCCGGCGCTGCCGCTTTTCTTCGGGTTGCCGGTTTTGCCGCTACTCTGCCCGGCAGACGGAATGGGTTGGGAGGAACTACCGCCGGTCTGTTCCGTTGCGGTTCCGTTCCCGGTTGTCCCCGTATCCGGCGCCGTGTTCTCGGGTATTACACCTCCCGGCAGAACATTATTTTCTGCCTTATCTTTCTTAGGAGTATCGCTGGCCACCACTTTAGAACCCTGCACCACCTGTGTATATTTCTCGCCATCAAGCAGACGGGCCACCATCTGCCTGGCCTGGGACGGGTCCACACTCCAGTAGCTGGTCCCCTTGTAATCCAGGAAAATACCCGGCAGGGTCTGGGCAACAATACTGGCTTCAGTCATTTTCCGGCCGGCATTGGCCAGCTCAACCAATTCGGTAAAGCTCATATTGGTGGACAGGGCATCATTCAGCTTTACTACCAGCTTGGGCAGCTTCGGAACCGTGCCTGCCTTGAGAACCTCCTTGGTCAGGGCGGTGAGAAACTTCTGCTGGCACTCGGTCCTGTCAATATCGCCCAGCTTGTAACCCCGGAAGCGGACGTACTGCAGCGCCTTTTCCCCGTCCAGCCGCTGCACCCCGGGCTTAAGATCAATGGTATAAATACCTCCGTCCTGAGGGTCGTAATGGTACATCTTTCTGTCAACGTCGATGGTTACCCCGCCCAGGGTATCGATTATTTCCTTAAAACCTTCATAATTAGTTATAACATAATCGTTAACCGGCACCCCCACCAGATCGGAAACCGTTTTCATAGCCAGTTCCGGGCCACCGTACAGGGTAGTACTGTTGATTTTTTCCATGCCATGCCCCGGTATCTCCACCCTGGTATCCCGGGGTATGGATACTACCGCCAGCTGGTTTTTCTCCGTATCAATACTGGCCAGCATCATGGTGTCGGTCCGGGCCAGGGTTTCACCCTTGCGGGCGTCCATGCCCAGCAGCAGCACATTCTTCCTGCCCTGATACATGTTATCTGCAACGGGACTAGGTATTATGGAGCCCGTTTCAAACTCCCCGGGAAGCAGGCCGTTAGCCCAAAGATATCCTCCCCCGGCCACAAGCAGCAGCACTACCAGTAAGACTACCAGCCTGATCCTGCTTTTTAACCTGTATTTAGGTCTCCGGTGTTTCACTTCAAACACCTCTCTATTTTATGAATATATTCTACACACAACTTAAGACGATATAGGGATACCGCTATTTTATCACAGCCTCGCCCTTGTACATAACTATAACATTTTTGCCGGGCAAACAGATAAACCCCCGACCGTCCGAGCGGGGAATAATCAACTGGTGATCCAATGCCAGGGTATTGCCGGCCCGGACATTGGTTCCCGAGGTAATGTCCGGAACGCCGCTGCCCGGCGGGTCCACCAGCACAGCTTTACCGGCCCGGACGATAAGTTCGGTCCCTGCCATGCCCTCGAACTGCTGGCCCGGGACCAATTCGGCCACCTGCCATTTGAAATACTTAGCCGCATCAGAACCGGTATCCTCGCTCTTGCTGCCTGAAAGAGCCTTTTCTATCTGTTCCAGCACAAAGCTCCTGGTCACCAGCGGATCGTCCTGGCTGCCGGGACTGCCGGTGCCGGCAGCCCCGGCCACGACTCCGCCAAACAGAACGATTCCGGCCAGTACAATGGCACCCAGGATCACCAGCCGCAACGCCATTTGATTTCCCTTCACATTACATACCTCCATGTAAAACAGACGACACCCGCCGCCAAAAAGTTCCGCTTGGAGGCCGTTGAAAAACTGCGCCTGGCTTTGTCAGGCTCGCCGTCCAGTGCTCACGTACTACCAGTACGCTCCGCGCTGTCCGCTTCACCTTTCGCGCCATGCTTGTTTTTGAACGGCATCTGGATGGGTTCTTGACCCTAGGTAGAGACTCACTTGCTTTGCTTAGAATTCAACATACCGGCCACCAGCCCGGCGCTTTTCAGCGCCTCTTTCCTCAAAGCAATCACCCGTCCCACCAAATTTTCCTTCAACTCATCCCTGCGGGCAATTACGTCATGAACCTGAGACAGCAACTGGTCGAAAACGAGATGATCGATAGCGCCCCCGGAAGGCATCTGTATCAAATTCAAAAACCTGTCCACCTTGGGATCGTATGAAACTCCCACCATGGGTATGTTGAGCAAAGCCCCGAAAATCAAGAAATGAAGACGCATGCCAATGATGGTTTGTACCTGCATCATCAGGGAAAACATCTCACTGAAGTTAAGCTCCCTTTCCACGGTTATGGAAGGATTCTTCATCAGGGAAGATATCTCCCTGCTGACATCCACATCCCCGGGATAATGCATGGGCAGGAAAATCACCTTCCAGCCCTCCTCAGTGAGCCGGTCACATACCAGGGCAAGCACTTTTTTGTATTCCTGCAATTTCTTCCAGGATCTGACCGATACACCAAGCAACGGCGTACCCGGTTCCACGCCCAGATTAGTAAGTATCTCTCTGCCGACGGCGGGGTCGATACCGGTGGTATCCAGTCCCAGGGCAGGGTCAGCCGTAACGTATACCGGTGGTCTGTTAACACCCAGCGACAGCAGTTCCTCCCTGGACTCCTCGTCCCGGACGGTAATGGCATCCACCCTGTTCACCACCATGCGCATCAAAGTCCTACCCAAAGCCGTTTTAACGGGACCGATGCCCTGACCATAGAAAAACACCGGTTTTCCCATCATTTTGGCCAAAGTCACCACACCCAGGTAATACAATATGCTGTTGGGGCCGGTAGCATCTTGCAGCAGGCCGCCGCCACCGCTAATCAAAAGATCCGCCCGGCTCAATTCCTTCCAGATGAGCCTCAAATCAAGTCTCGGAACCGCCTTTACGCCGAAAAAACGACCGGTTTCCTGCGGGTCCCTGGACAGGACAACAGGAACAAGGCCCGGAACGCTGCGGCCCAGAACCTCAAGTGTAGCGTATAACATGGCCTCATCGCCGTTGTTTTTAAACCCGTAATAACCGGAAATGATTACCTTCGGCATGAAGCAATTCTGCCTTTCTGTAAGTTGGGAACATTCCTTCACGATATTGTAAAAAAGTAAGGATATAAAGCAACTAAGAAGGTGTGTCCCCTGACCTCTTATTTGTCCTTAAAACCATAAATGCGAATTTGGGCAGCACCAGCATCCTTCTCCAGCGCGAGGGCTGGCGCAACAGTCTTCCCAGCCATTCAACATGCAGCGCCTGCATCCATGCCGGCGCCCGGGTAACCCTGCCGGCCAGCACGTCCAGGCTGCCGCCGATACCCATGGCCACCGGCACACCCAACTGCTCCCGGTGGGCATAAATCCACTGCTCCTGGCGGGGCGCTCCCAGGGCCACGAACAGCAGATGTGGCCTGGTCTTTCTGATGGCCTCTATAAGTCCGGGCTCGTCCCCGGGGGCAAAATAGCCGTGATGACTTCCTACCACATTAAGGTCAGGGTATTTTTCAATAATATTAAGGGCAGCGTCTTCAGCCACCCCCGGCGCTGATCCCAACAGGAAAACACGCCAACCCTTCTCAGACGCCCGTTCCAGCAGCCCCAGCATCAGGTCAATGCCGGTAACCCTACCGGGTACAGGCTCCCCCTTCACCCGGCAGGCCCAGACTATACCCACGCCGTCGGGAGTTACCAGGTCTGCCTGGTTTACCATGTCCAGCAATTCCGAATAAAACTGGGCCTGGTAGAGCAGCTCCGGATTCAGGGTAACCACAAAACGGGGAGCGCCCTGTTCAATGAACTCCCCTATCCTGTCAGCACATTCTTCAATAGTGAGCCCGTCAATACCAGCGCCCAGCAGATTGACTCTCAATATCTTTCACCCTCCGGCCAACCGGCATAATTCACGACTCTAAAACATTTTATCACAATTTATTACAGCACTCCATAGCACGTCAAAGATAGTAAACTTTTTTTGGCTGGCGAATTTTGCACCGGATGGTGGTAAAAGGACAACGGCAATGGCTGTGGAGAACTGAGAACCACTGTGCTATAATTTATAAGATGTCGAAACCACAGAGAAAGGCTGTAAACATTGAAATACTACACTTTGAAATACTACATTGCCGCCATGCGCCCGAAACAATGGATAAAAAACCTGTTTGTCTTCGCCGGGCTGATATTCTCCAGAAACGCCTTCAACACAGACATGCTGCCGGCGGTAACCACCGCCTTTGTGATTTTCTGCCTGCTCAGCAGCGCTGTTTATTTAATCAACGATATAGTTGACGTGGAAAGGGACAGGCAGCACCCCAAAAAGAAAAACCGCCCCCTAGCGGCGGGCAGGATTACCGCCGCCGGCGCGTGGACCTTTGCTGTGCTACTGACAGCGGCGGCGCTAACCGGGGCTTTTATCCTCTCCATCCAACTGGGGGCGCTGGCTTTGCTTTATTGCGGTCTGATGCTGCTGTATTCCTTCTATATAAAACAGTATATCATACTGGACGTATTCACCATCGCCGCCGGATTCGTAATCCGGGTGGTGGCCGGAACCGCCGTTATCAACGTGTACCTCTCCCCCTGGGCGGTAATGTGCACCGGTTTCCTGGCTCTCTTCATAGCCCTGGGCAAGAGGAGAAATGAAATAAAAGTGCTGGGCAACGGCGCGCACAACCACCGCCGGGCGTTGGACGAATACACCCTGCCACTGCTGGACCAGATGATCTCCATTGTCACCGCCTCCACCATCTTGACGTATTTTCTGTACACCTTCAAGACGGGACAGGGTCTGGACTCGGTGGCCACAGTGCCATTCGTTTTGTTCGGGCTTTTCAGGTACCTCTACCTGGTCTACAATGAAAACTCCGGGGGCAGCCCGGAGGAAATAATACTCACCGACCGGCCGCTTCAGGCGGATATAGTGCTGTGGATTGTGGTGTCAATGATGCTGATATACTAGCTCTACCTTAATACAACTCAATACTTATGTACATTAGAATGCTGTTTTTTTCTCTTGCACAAGAAGACGTTTATCCTATTTCAATATATCATTCCACACCAAACGAACCTCTTTCTTGATGGCTTTATTATAGCATACGAGAACGATAATCAGGGGCGTTTATTCTACGAAAAAGAAGGGGCTTATTATTTGTGCGCCGGTTCCTTCAAATATAACACACTCTTGTCGGGAAAAACCTTATGCAGTCGAAAACCGTATAATTCTTTAGGCCGGTTGTAGAATATGTTCATCCATTCTTTTTTTACCTCGGGCATGTGCCATAAAATCCGGTTGGAAATGAATAATGCCTTCACGGGGCTAACTTTCTCTATTTCCGGAATCATATCTATGGAATAGGGTATCTTTACAGCGTAGCGGTTGCCGTACCAGCTCACCACATGACCCTCATTGGTCATTACCAGGTCACCCATAGCAGTTGTTCCGGTAAGTGCTGCAATGGGCAGTGGAAACATGGCCTTTTCAGTCACCCCAGGCTGGTTGTCAAAGTAGTTCCATAGGGCGAATGCGCCGGTGATTATAATGACCCCCGAACCAATTATCAATTTCAACTCCCTGCGCCGGGAAATGTTCTTTGAAAAATCCGCCAGGAAATTCAACAGCGCCATAAATGACCCCACCCCGGCAATGATTATCAACGGGGTAAATATTATGAACAGCCTTGGTATAAAGTGTATAACAAGCAGGGCTGCAAGCTGCACCGCAAAAAGAACGGCAACAAGGGCTTTAAAGGCGGCTGCCCTTTTATTGAACCAATACAAAGGCAGCAGAAACAATATGAGGATAACCGGAGTTACCCCCCAGAAGCCAGCGGTGGCGAACATTGATACAAACTCATGCCAACTGTAAACCACCTTGTCAATTATTTCCCGGGTATTGTTCAGTAAAAAACCCGTCAAGTCCACCTTGTGCGGCAGAACATACATCACGTAATCAGGGTAAGTTCCGGTAAACATCGCCAATTCGTATTTCTGCAGGGAAAACAGCGGGTTGCCGAACAAAACAGTATTTCTTATGAACCAGGGAGAGGCGGCCAGCAAAAAACCCAGCACTACCCGAAGGACCGGGCCGAATCCACCCTTAGGCCACTGATATGCCCGGTAAACAGCAATAAAGGGAAGAAACAATAAGGCGTTGTAGCGGGTCAGGTAAAAAAGCCCTGTTACAAAGCCCAGCAACACATCCCCAGGACGGTTCATGGTCAACGGGGATAAAAGCGCCAGAAAGACCAGCACCATGAAAAACACAGACATGGATTCGGTCATGCCGGATATGCCGTAATTCAGCATCTGCGGGCTAAATACATACAAAAGCACCGAAGCAACGGCCACAGCGTTATTGAACAGCCGCCGGGCCAGTAAAAACACCAGAGGAGATGCAACCACAAAGAAAAACCCCGATCCCAGTGCCGAGGCCTCGTCGATAAAACCGAATATTTTCTGAAAAACCGCCAGGGCCAGGGGCCAGAGGGGAGCCCGCCACATATCCGGCTGGGGCACCCCATGATGCACTATACTCAGGGGAGTCAGGTACTGTGATATAAAGCCTTCCCCCTCCGCCACATTACGGGCTATACCAGCGTAATCCATGGCGTCGTTCAGGATGAGGCCGGTAAAATACTGTTTATAATACAGATACCATACAGCAGCGGCAATTAAAGTAACCGCCAGGATGGCAAGTAAATCACCGGCCTTCATTACTGTAAACCTAACTTTTTTCCCAATACTCCCCTGGGAATAGCCTGCCTTACGCTTATATACTCTTGACATCGTTATTGCCATAATTTTTAACAGTACACCTCCGGACCGGAAAGTATGGTTAGCCCCTGCCGGCCAGCAGCCAGACTCCCGCCAGAATTAATACAGCCCCCAGCATATGAATATAGGATATCTGCTCCTTCAGGTAAAAGGCCGAAACCAGGAAAACAATAAGAAAACCCGCCCCGGTCATGACAGGATAGGCAATGCTTAAATTTATTTTACTCAGCACCACGCTGTAGGCCACCAGGGCCAGACCAAAGCAGGACACCCCCAGCAGCAGCCACGGGTTCCTCACCGCCTGTAACATGCTGCCCATAATAGTGCCCTGCTCAATCAATACCGGGCTTTTCTGCATGGCTATTTTTATCAATATGTTCGCACCGGCATTAAACAATATGGCCAGCACCAAGACAGAATATATTTTCATTTAACTCTCCGGTTTTAAACGCCTTCGTATAACAATAAGTTCTTCAAGTCAATAACCGCCCCGGCTTTCATAAGCAAATCCAAACCTAACAGTCCATTAATCTTTCCCTCGGGATCAATAAGCCCAAAATCAATACTGCACCTGTCAATTTCGAAGGAACCAAAATTGATTCCTTCTACCTGTTTTGCAAATGCGTATTGCTTTCCGCCCACCCCATAACTGGTTACTACCGTATCCCCTTCTTCGAAGGCTACTCCAATATCGCTCACCACGTCTGGTGACAATATCGAATGGGTAGCTCCAGTGAAGAGCAACCCTTCACGAAACTCGATCTGCATCCCCTAGATTGCACCCCTCAGTCCAGGCCTGGTGCGCGTCTCCAATACCATTTTCTCATTCCCTGTGTGATACACCAGCGTATCGCCTTTACTTTTCACGAGTTCGCTTGTTGCCTCCCTCTGGTCTTTGATGCTACGCTCAATAGCAACCTCGTCGACAACTTCTCTATTACCCTCCAGGTGAGACTTTAATACCTTGACCATAACATACTGTCCAGGATAAAGCTTTCTTACTTCCTCCCACTTCATACATAATCACCCACCTTTGTGGTTTTTACTAATTATACCATGAAGCGCACCGCAACCCGTCAGCACATCAATACTTTTCAAACAGCTTCCCCCACTCAGTATGGGCAAAGGCTTTAATCCTGCTGTTTCCTACAGTGGGGTACCAGAACAAATCGTGGTAAACATTGGAGGCAAAGGGCGCCCAGACCACCAGCGGGCTGTGCAGCAACAACTTTTCAAAGGGGCGCAGAAAACCCTTGCGGATCATCTGATCCCCCCAGATAACAAAACTTCTCTTGGCCTGAAAGCCAAAATTTACATTACTTATATCCTCGCCCACGATTTCTATTTCGGCTGGATTGGCGCAGCCCAATTTCATATCATGGCACATGCGCAGGTAAGGAATGGACATGGGATCCATGCCCATCATTTTTGCAGCCACAGCGTCAATGGCAACCGAATCGCCACTGGCCAGCATGTAATTCTTAATATAAGGGATCATCGTCCTGGGGCCTGCTCCGTCTCCGGCCACGGTACCATCCATAACCGCGAAAATGCCATTGTGAATTTCACGCTGCAGCAGCATCAGATCCACCAATACCTCGTGCATGTGCTTGTGGCAGTAATGCCGCACTTCCTTCAGCAGGCCGCCGAAGGAATTCTTAATAGCCCCGGTAGTAATGCTGTGGCCGTGGGTCTTCACAGTAGGCAGGTGCAGCACGTTTCTGCCCAAAAACATTTTAGGTATCTCAATGCCCTCAGGGAATATTTTATCCAGCACCAGCAGCTTAGCTTTAGGCTTAAAAACCACCCACTCCACATCCGGCAGCGGTGTAAAACCAAGGCCGTATTTTTTCAACACCGGCATCCATTTATTGTTTATGGCGCCCTTTACCGGGTTGGTCACCACGGTTTTGTTCTCTACCGGCAAAAGCTGCTCCTGCCGGTAACCGTCCTCCAGCATGGTTTTAACCACACCTTCCAGCTGCCAGGGCTGGGAGGAGCAGGCGGGGAAATATTTGGTCCAGGAGAGATTCAGCTTAATAATGGTATCTGTTTCGACGGACAGGCAGTTCCGGTAATCCGCCAGTTGCATAAGCTTATTATAATCACCCAGAACAGTTCCGGACGAGGTTTTCAGCACGGCTACCTTTGCACGGGTCATGACAACCTCCTGAAATCTATTTATCCTTGACAACGTAAATTATATTTCCAATACCGCATAAAATCAAATATTATTGCCAGCCACCAATTAAAGAAAGCCCCCGGATATACCAGGGACTCCAATCTGCGGCTATTTTGTAAAACTGTTTAACAAATCTATCCTGCGCTGGCTTTTGGCCTGCTGGTAGGCTTTCCTGGCCTCGTCCGCGATGCCGGCGCTATAATTATACCTGGTCAATTCATTCTCTGTATAGGCAATGGCTGCATAGGCCCTGGCATCACACTCAGCTTCTATCCCTTCAGCCAGGCCCATGTATTTTTGGGCTAGCTCCGAGTTTGATATTTTTTTCTTTTCCTTCTTCGCCTGAACATATTCCGACTTTGCCTGGGATATAAGCCCGTTAAGCCTGCCGTTATATTCCGACTGCAGTGCAGTCATTTTTTTACGTAAATTATTTTCGATATCCTGCCGGGAAGGGATGGGATTAGGGGCTGTATTATCCAGCACGTTATTACCGGAACTATCTTCATGTATGTGGTCCACCTGTTGCTTAAGGGCTTTTACCTCCGGTAAATCCTTAAACTTGTCGCTGGACAGCAGTTCCTGCTCCTGCTCCTTTGCTGTTTTGCTATCCAAATCGGATTTAGCATTCAATACATAATTATTCACATATAAATAGCCTGAAAGAACCAAAAGCGTAATAATACTAAATACAATTAACAACTTCTTAATCCAAATCACCCCTCGGAACAGCTACTCACATTAATTGTACCATAAATTGTAAACACAAGACAACTGATCCCGTTAGCAATTAGGGAAAACACTTTCATCTTTTTAAAATTTCTATTTATATTCTGATAGAATTATCTTATAATAATAGTAGAATAATTTGATTGGGGGATGCCAATATGATTATAAAATCATCAACAACACTTCGTAACGACTACAACGCCATCGCACAACTTGCCCATGAAAAAGCCGAGCCGGTATACATCACACGAAACGGCGAAGGCGACCTTGTCGTTATGAGCATTGAGGCATTCGAACGCCGGGAAGCTATGCTTGACCTGCGAGAAAAACTCCTGCTTGCTGAACAACAACGTCTTGCTGGTGAGCCGACAATTTCACTTGACGAAGCGCACAAGCGGCTGAAGGCAAAAATCAATGGAAAGGTATGATGTAGAGTTACTTCCTGCCGCCTATTCAGATTTAGACGAAATATTCGATTATATAATGGCGGATAATCCACTGGTGGCAGCCAGAATACTTGATAGTATTATGCAGGCTCTGCGCCGTCTTGAGAATTATCCACATTCTGGAACACCACTGCTAGAGCGTTCTCTTAAGAAGTTCAATTTCAGAATGCTCATTGTTGACCCTTATATAGCTTTCTACCGCTTTATAGATTACAAGATTTTTGTATACCGCATTTTACATGGCACAAGAAACTATCCGCACCTGCTGAAAGATACAATGAAATAATTCACATAAGTTAATAAGTTAGGTGCCTGGCACCAGGGCACCCACTCCACTCCGCAAAGCTTTTTCTTTTACCAATTGGCTATTTATGGCATAATAGAAAGTAAAGTTCCCTATGAGTAGGAAAGGAAGAAAACACATGGCTAGCGGTTCCGCGAATATGCCGGAAGTTCTAAGAAGACTCAGGGATTTGCTTCTTCAAAACTATCAACGACCGAAATATTAAGATTTATCTCTTTGGTTCCTTTGCCCGGGGCACGAACAAAAACAGTTCCGATATTGACATTGGAATATGGCATCCATCTTCACCAGGGCCGGAATTCTTTACGCATCTGCGTGAACTGCTTGAAGAATCAACAATCCCTTACCGGGTTGACCTCGTTGACCTGGTTCATGCCGATCCGGCCTTAATGGATAAGGTACAAAAGGAAGGTATATTATGGAACGATTGAAAGAACGCTTCCAGATCGCTGGCCAAGCGTTATCTCGATTAGAAGAAGCACTCATGACAGAAAACCCTTCCTCAATGGAAAGGATGCACCGGGGCTACTACCTCACCACCTAGATAAACATTGTTGTGGGTCAAATTCTAATAATATTCTTTGTCATAGATAGGAAATATAAATTGCATCCAATTTTGTCTCCCATGCAGTACCCTGGCAATTACAATACGATCCTCTAGTACTCTATAAAATACACTGTACGGGGTTACTACAATACGCCTGTATCCACGTTGTGCACCAGGTGCGTCTTCTTCAGGGATAACCGGCCCTATCTCCGGAAAATCTGATAGCTTCCTTATACCTTCATAAATAAGTAGTCGTAATTTTTCGGCTGCCTGTTTACTATCTTGAGAAATGAAAGAGAAAATGCTGTCAATATCGTAATAGGCCATTTCCGATAATACAATTTTCTTACTCATTTTCTATCCTCTTTTTTATCGCTGTAAAGGTTTCCTCGAAATCACGCATAGGTGTCCCTGCAGCTATTTCACGGTCAACCTCCGACAACATCCGCCCCAACCGCTGTCGAGCCATCATCTTCTGATAGGCTTCATGGCTCATCACCACCAGATCGGCTTCGCCGTTCTTGGTCACAACCACCGGAGCCTGGGTTTCGTGGCACAGCTTTGAAAAAGAATTATAATCATGACGAATTGCTGTTGACGGCTTGATGTTCGTAATAATATTTTCTTGCCAACTCATACCATTCACCTCTTTAGCCATTATTCTGTCAATATTATATCATTTCATTAATTAAATTCAACTGCGGTGTTTCATAATTCTGCTTATCGGTAAGCTAAAAAATACCCCCCCCGACGGCACTCAGCCTGTCATATTAAGGTGTGTATAAAACCCATTTTGACTACCAATGATTCTTAAGATAAAATAAGAACAATAAGTAGCATAAGAAGGTGTAAGAAATGTATACTATCAGGATTTCATCAAGAGGTCAAATTGTTATCCCTGCAGAAGCTAGAAATAGCCTTAACCTTAAAGAAGGGGATACCCTGGCTTGCTATGTTGAGGAAGGAAGGATTGTGTTAAAGACCAAGCAGGCAAAGGCTAAAAAGGGGATAGTTGACCAGACCTTTGGTTTGCTGTCGGATTTGGATTATGACTTAAAAGAATATATCAATGAACTCCGTAAGGATTCCGGGAAAAGGTTGGATGCCAATGAAGGTAGTCTTTGATACAAATATCATTATAGACCATTTAAAGGGTATGCCCCAGGCTCATGGGCAACTTAAAAATATCGAAAAAGGCGTCTTTGAAGGATTTATATCAACGATTACAGTAATGGAACTTCTCTCGGCCCCCAAAATAACTGAGCAACGTCATGAGCTAATAAGGAGCCTGCTTGAAACCTTTGATCATATACCCGTTGATAAAAAAATTGCTGCCACTGCAGGTAAGCTTCTATCAATGTACCGTGTTTCCCATGGCCTTGATCCTATGGATGCCCTTATTGCAGCAACAACATTTGTGAATGAAGCAGTATTATTTACTTTGAACAAAAGGCACTTTAGATATATCGAAGGATTAGTAAGCATCAACCCGTATTTAGAAGATTAAAATTTTTACAAATCCCGAAAGATACTTCGGTTAATCGATGCGGTGATATCAGCATTGTACCCAATCAATTGTGACTTCCCCCTTTTTATGTGGCAGAATTAACTATAAAAAAGGAACCCCCCATTAAGCAGGGAGGTTCCTCATGCTTGCCACAAAAGCAGCTATTTATTATTCAGTGCGTTCAGTATTACCGTCACCGCTTCGGCCCTGGTGGCGTTACCCCCGGGCCTTACCGTGTTGCCGGGATATCCCTTCATTATTCCCTTGCCGGTGGCGATGGAGATGGCCTCCAAAGCCCAGTCGGAAATATCTTTAGTATCCGCAAAGGTCAACTCCCGGGATGTCCCGGTAAGCCCGGCGGCCTTAACTGTCATTGCAGCCATCTGTTCCCGGGTAATCAAATCATCCGGCCCGAAATTACCTTCCGGGTAGCCGTTGACTATCCCCAGGGCTGCAGCGGTGGAAATAAAATCTTTGGCCCAATGGCCGGTGGTGTCTTTAAATACTTTTCCACCCTGAGCTTTTAATCCCAGTGCCTTGACCAATACGGTGGCAAATTCCGCCCTGGTGATATTTCCGTCGGGCCTGAAAGTTCCGTCCGGATAACCGCTTATCGCCCCGGAGGCAACCAGGGACTTGATATTGGCCTCGGCCCAGTGCCCGGCTATGTCCTTGAGTGTCACGTCATTTTTCAGGACCGGGGGCAGGGAGGGTATAGTCTGATTTTTTACCGCTATAACGGCAAATTTGGTAAAGTGACTTACTTCACCACTTACCGTTCCCGCAGTCATATCCGCTTTTACGTTATCCAGTTCCACCCACTTGCCGGAACTTTCATCATACCAGTATATGCTGACGGTGTATTGATCCGGATCGACTTTTGATTTATCAAAAGACATTGTTATAGTCACAGGTTTATTGAAATTGCCGGATATGTCCTTCACTAAGTTAACCACCTGGCTAACCAGTTGACCGTTTTTCGGTAGCGTCAGACCTGAGACCGAGGTTACTTTCTCCACCTGAACCTTAATCTCTTCATCCACGGCTCCGGCAGGAACAACAATAGTCACACCGGATTCTGTCACCGTACCGCCGCCGGCACTAACACTGGTACCCTGAGTCGGGGTTCCACCTCCGCCGCTGGGACTACTACTGCCGCCGCTGGGAGGTGAATCATTATCGACAATGGTGAGTACGGCGCTGGGCTGGGATCCCAGAGTAGCTCCACCACCAGGAGTGCTCAAGCTCAGGTTGACTGTCTCGTTGCTTTTATAAACACTGTTGTCCAATACGGGAACAATGAATGATTTGGTGGTATCCCCATTATTAAAAGTAAGGATTCCGCTGGTGGAAGTATAGTCGCTCCCGGCGGTGGCGCTGCCGTTACTGGTAGCGTAGCCCACAGTCACCATCCCGCTACTGCCCGAGGTACGATAAACAGATATGGAAACGCTGCCGACTCCCTCGCCCACGCTGTACCCTGCACTGGAAAATGACAGCTGGCCCAGATCAGTGTCATTCACCATATTTAGGGCATCAGGAAGCCCGTAGCCGTATACATTATCATACCCCGGAGCACCCAGGTCATTGGAGTAGCTTTCTATGATACCGGCCACTCCGGAAGCGGTTAGGGAAGGATTTCTTTCCATGGCCAGGGCCGCCACGGCAGCCACGTGGGGCGCAGCCGCACTGGTCCCGTAGAATGGATTTGGGAACCCCCCCGCCCCGGTTATGGCCACACCGTCAATACCGCAGACTTCGGGCTTGCTGCGAACGATGCCATTGTAGAGAGTAACCGGTCCCTGGGATGAATAATCTTCAATTTGTTTGGATGTATTGACGGCCCCAACGGTGACAACCCCCGACACCGCCGCATGACCGTAAATGGAATCCTCCGGGGTAACATTATCCGAATAATTACCAGCTCCGTTTGTTCCATAAATATAGAGCTCCAGCGTTTTATCAGCAGCAGATGCGTCGTACTTGCCCGCCTCTATTGCCGCAACAATATCAGCACCTGTATTGTTTGTGTAATCAATAACTTCAATGGGGTCACCAGTACCATCCTGGGGCCTCGTACTGCCAGCTAACAGAGTCGAGGGATCAGTAGCATCCACCAAAAGCATGTCATAGTCATTCCCGGAACTGCCCCACTGATCGTTCCACTGTAAAATCACATCAACAGTGCCCCCGGCAGGAATATTCACGTACATGACGGGATCGGTGCCATTGCCGCTGAAATCGTGCATGAGGCTTGACTGGTACGACTTGTACATTCCCTGGTAGTGCGACAGGGCATCGTTTCCGGCCGCCGAGACGTAAAGAACATCATCCCCTGCTATAACCGAGGCCACGTGGCTGGCCACTGGCCCGTCTTCGAAAAATGGCTCGGTCATCCAGCCTATATCATCGCATATTATATTACAGCCCGCGCTAACCAGAGCGTCAATTGCCTGGTTAAATTCGGTGGTATTACTGCCGCAATCATGGAAATACAGCTCGGCCCCGGGGGCCAGGTCATGGACTATCTCCAGCATGGCCGTCCCCTCGTCTCCATTCCCGTAGCTCGCGCTTACCACAGTTACATTGTCAGGCAGGTCTCCGGAATAAACACTGTCAGCAATACTGGTGACACCGTCCGATATGATGCCTACTTTTATCCCGGTCCCGTCGTAAACTCCACCAAGGACCGACCGGGCAGCATAGACATTCATAAGAACGTCCCCCTCGCTGTCTACCGATCCTGTCCTTATCACGGGAGGGAGCACGGTACGGATAGACCGTACATCTTGTAAAGCCGCAAGGCTGTCAAGCTCACTTTCGTTGACCCAGCCCACCACGTAGTGGTTTTTTTCATCCCTGTCCTTTACGCTGACAAATGAATCAACCACGCTTGTCGGGGCCGAGTGTTTTAGATATATATAGACATAGACCTGGCCGGCCTCTGTAGAATTACTATCCGCTGCATTCGGTATATGGCGAAACTGGCCGTTCCCCTGCATCTGCCGCTTTAATCCCAGTATTGTCTGGCCGGAAGGAATAAAACTTTCGTCAACTAACGAAAGTAAATCCGTACTCAATTTTTTCCTTGCTTCAGAGAGCTGAGACTTGTCTTTTTGAGGAACAGTAAAAGACCCTTCAAATGAAAGATTTGCCTTCCTCAACACGCTTCGGCTTTGAGAGTAACTCGAAGCCAGCGCCAAATTTGCGTTCATCAACACTAAGGCCGTAATAATTATAATCGAAAATACTTTTCTGGCTTTTCCAAACATCTTTTTTGAAATGCCTCCTTAAAATCAATTGAAAAAATATGCGTGCAATTAAATAGCTCCAATCACTCCCCCTTCCTTAACAACTACTGTATTTTGATTTTTGTAATTTTCCCACCATATTATAATTCGACATTTTTGCAGATTAATTTACCATTTTGTATATATTTTATACAAACATACAATTTCATCTTTTTTTAAACATAAAATAACCCCGTTTCCAGGATCTGCATAAAATAAACCAAAAACCCTGTGATATTTTGCCGGCGCAGATATACAGGGTTAATCATATAGTTTTGACATTGGAATATGGCATCCATCTTCACCAGGACCGGAATTCTTTACGCATCTGCGTGAACTGCTTGAAGAATCAACAATCCCTTACCGGGTTGACCCTAACCTTCCTATCTCCCTATTCCCTTAAAAACTTCACAAAGTCTTATTTCCAGTCCAGGTAAAAGTTTTGTGGTCAATTAATTTGACGGAATCCGTTGAATTATTGCTTATGTTAGGCTATAATTACACTAATTGGATAAATAACCAATTATAACATGGCGTACTTTTTTTATTTTATTGTAAAGAGGACATTGATATTTATCCATACTAACGAATTTTCATCCGGTTTTTTTAAGACTCAATAGAGCCGGATGATTGTTCCGAATCCTGGAAAAAGGGGGGATCAATTTAAAATAAGCTAGTTAGAACAGTCACAATATATCGAAAAGGAGTGAAAACAAAGCATTGCTAACAAGGCAAACTAAGAGGAAGCTATCCTTAATAGTAATAATGATGTTACTATTTGGGATGATGCTTCCGGGAGCTTCATGGGCATTCACCATTAAGAACCTGGACTATAATGGAACAAGTGTAACGGGTACTGTTTATGGAACCCAGCAAGATGTTGGTTCCGTTGTTTATGGCGTTTACGTCCAGGCATACAGCTCAAACAACTATAAGTGGAGTGACTTATTGTCAGTCCAGGATTTTACCTATTCAGTTTCAGATCTTGTCTATTCTGCACCCTTTACAATTGATTGGGCTAAGTCCAGTGTTGCGCAAACCGTATATGCTGCTATCTATGACAGCTCACAACAAACTGACCTGTATGATAGTGTAGTAGATGACGTATACGCAACAATACCTGCAAGCACTAGCAGCGGTGGTACCACCAGCGGTGGCGGTTCACCCGCAACCACACCAACAACTTATCCCAGTGCTCCTACAGCACCTGTAAGCCAGAGTGTTTCCGCTAAGACTGGAGCTACAGTTGCAACTGCCGATGGCACTGTTTCGGTAACCTTACCGGCAGGCGCTATATCCGGCGATGGAACACTTAGCATCACCGAAGTTGCTCAAGGTGAAGTTCCTGCCGCTTCAGCAGGCAGCATTGCACTCCAGATCGGCAGCAAGATATTTGAAGTTACCCTGACCGGCGCTAAGTTAACTGGCGATGTAACACTTACATTTGCCTTCGACACAGCTAAGCTTGCCGGTATACCTGCGGACCAAATTGGCCTGTATTACTACAGCGAGGCCCGTCAAGGCTGGGTCTTTGTTGGTGGAGACGTTAATTCTGCAACAGGCAAAGTAACAGCAAATGTAAATCACTTTACTAAATTTGCAGTAATGGCAAATACAAACTTGCCAGTTCTTAAAGACGTTGCTTCCCACTGGGCAGCGAAGGATATTAAACGGCTGGTAGGCATGATGGCTATTGGAGGATATCCTGATAAGTCCTTCAAACCCGACAACAATATCACACGTAACGAATTTGCCGTAATACTGGCCAAAGCCCTGGCATGGGATGCCAATGCTTCAGCAGCAAGCAAATTTACCGACAGCAGTGCAATCCCGGCATGGGCCAAGGGATCTGTAGGCGCAGCGGTGGCAAAAGGCGTAATCAATGGTTATACCGACGGAACTTTTGGCGGAGACCATCTGATAACCCGTTCTGAAATTGCTGCCATGGTAGTTAAGGCATTAGGAAAAACCGCATCCAATACTCAATTGACATTTGCAGACGCATCGGATACACCAGCCTGGGCTAAGGGTGCCATTGCAACAGCAGTTGCTGAAGGCGTAGTAAAAGGTATGCCGGGCAATGTATTTAAACCCAATGCGAAAGCTACTCGCGCTGAATCATCAACCATGATAGTACGTGTACTGAATAATTTAAAAATATAGTTCACAAATTAGAAAATAGCGCCCTTGATGGGGCGCTATTTTTTTGGGACTATCAGATTTTTCAAGTACCAAGGAATACTGCATCTTAAAAATCATGGATTAACGCGGCCAAAATCATCATCAAACCTTACGATGTCATCCTCTTCCAGGTATTCACCCAACTGTACCTCTATAACTTCCAGCGTTATCTTACCCGGATTCTCCAGGCGATGCTTTTGACCACTCTGGACATAGGTACTGTTACCGCTTAAAATGATATTTTCCTCACTTCCAACAGTCACCCTGGCCGTACCTTTCACCACTATCCAGTGCTCACTGCGATGATGATGCAATTGGTAGCTTAACTTTTTACCGGGCAGCACAGTCAGCCGCTTAATCTTATAAAACAGCCCCTCCTCCAGAATGGTATAGGATCCCCAGGGGCGGTATGCTGTAAGATGCTCATCAACCCTGGAATCTTTCCGTCCTTTAAGAGTGCCCACAATATCCTTAACCTTCTGGGACTGCTCCCTGGCACAAATCAAAAGGGCATCTTTCTGATCTACTACAATTAAATCGTTTACACCGATAACAGCTACTGATTTATCTTTATCCGTATATAATAAATTGTTTTCAGACTCGATTAAAATATTATCATCAAACAACACATTACCGTTGTCATCCCGGGGAAACTCATCATAGAAGGCGTCAAAACTCCCCAAGTCGCTCCATTTTATATCCAGGGGCAACACTGCCACCCTTGCTGATTTCTCCATTATGCCATAGTCAATGGAGACAGCCGGTACATTGCTATATATTTCCTCAATATCCTCTGCCTTAAAACAGTTGTAGACATCGGGGCAAAAGTGCTTAACCTCTTCAGTAAAAATACCGGTGTGCAACAAAAACATGCCACTGTTCCACAGATAGCCATCCATCACATATTCCTTAGCCGTCCGCAAGTCCGGTTTCTCCTTGAATTCCTTTGCCTTATACCCTTTCCCCAACGGCTCACCCGGTTTGATATAGCCATACCCGGTATGGGGCTTGTACGGTTTTACCCCAAAAGTGACCATATATTCCCCGGCAGCAGAAAGACCGGCGCTAATGGCATCCGCAAAACTCTCTTCATTATATATAATATGGTCTGACGGGAATACCGCCACCACATCGTCGCCGTGCTTCTTTATTTCCTTTATCCCGTAGTAAATAGCAGGAAGGGTATTCCTTCCCACAGGCTCAATTAAAACATTTCTTTCGTTAATCAGATAGCCCAGTTCCTCAATCTGCCCTATTACCAAAAATTTATACCCGGCATTTGTCACTATATATATTTGCGAAAGGTCGGTAAGCTTCAAGCATCGTTCAAAGGACATCTGAAATATGGATTTATCCATACCCTTCATCTTTAAAAATTGTTTGGGATAATTTGTGCGGCTCAGCGGCCACAAACGGGTACCGCTTCCACCGGCAAGGATTATAGTTTTCATAAATTTTTCCCCTTTCATTCTGTCAAATTTCTACATATTCAACGCTTTATTAAAGACGTCCAGATGCTGCCGTGCACTTTTCTCCCAACTGAAAAGGACAGCCCTCTCAAGCCCCGCTGCAGACAACTCACTCCTTAAGGAGACATCTTCAATAACCTGCTTTATCTTGCAGGCAATATCCTCTATCTGCAGAGGGTCACAAAAACACGCCGCGCCCTGATATATCTCTTTGTGTACAGAAATACCGGATACTATAACAGGAGTACCGCAGGCCATTGCTTCCAAAGGCGGAAGCCCGAATCCCTCATATAAAGAGGGGTAAATAAATACGGTTGCTGCATTGTATAAGTAAGCCAACTCCTCCAGTGGCAGATAACCGCAATAAATAATGTTATTTTTCAGGTTATTAACCAGAGCCATAATTTCATCATTTCTCCAGCCCTTAAAGCCAGCAAGAACCAATTTATACTCTTCTTTTATATAATCAGGAAGAATTGAATATGCTTTAATCAGATTCAACAAATTTTTTCGCGGCTCAATTGACCCGATAAACAATATAAACTTTTGCGGCAACCCATATTTTCGAACAAAGCCTTCTACCTCGCTTTGTGAATGTTTTTTAAAGACATTATGATTTACACCGCAATATATAAATTCCACCTTATCATTTGGAAAATCAATAATCTCACATATTTCTTTTTTTATCGATTCAGAATCAGTTATTATCATATCCGCAGACTTAATCCTTTTAAAAAAAGAGGAACTAAAATAATTCGTTTCATCAACATGCCATTCCGGGTAAAGATAAAAAGAAAGATCGTGCACTGTAACTATTCTTCTTTTGGCTGCCAAGTTAAGGGGAATAAAATTAGGCTCAAAATATAAATCGCAACCTTCATTCATTGTTGCTAATTTTTCCGCAAAATGCTTGCCCGCACGCCAGACACCTTTAAAAATGCCGCCCAGAACCGGCATTTTCTTTAATTCTTCTTTAAAATTATACATGTTTTGAGCAACATTACTATTCTCATATAAGGTGATTTCGCTGTTAACTTTCCCGCCATAATAATAAAGATAGCTATTTGCCGGTTCTATCTCAACAAAATTTTTGACAAGAGAATAAGTGTAATTGCCTACTCCGGTAAGCGGAGACAATAGCGGTGTGGCATTTATTATTATTTTCACTTTTTTTCCTCTGAGTATTCAATTTCTCACTGGCACCATGCCAGAAGGTCATCCCATGTTTTCCGAAAGGAATTATTAGTTTCTCAATAGCAAGCTCGGTAAAAGTTATCATAAACATTTTATATCAATAAATGAAAGTCCCCCTATGTTTCCCTTCTCCCCAAACCAGGCAATACCTTCCTGAACCATATCCAATTGCACAATATAACTGCCTCTTACCTCCGGAAATTTCACCTTCAATGGCACTGTGACTTCTTGTCCAGGATGAAGGGCGTTTGGTAAATCCGTCCGCAAACCATTATAGATAACCGCTTTTTTGTTAACATTAAAAATATGATATGAAAAATGCACCGGGTTCGGGGCGTCATTCGGCCAGATAAAGTTACTTGCATTTTTAACTGTTACATTTATATTTAAAGTTTGTCCTGGCCTTCCATCTATTTTCTGTTTAGTTGCGATAAATTGCTCTCCATAGATTTTGGCTGCTTGATCAAATCCGTTAAGTGTCTTATAATGAGTACTCATGATCCGAGCATTAAGAAAAATCATCCCCAGAATAAAAATGGGTAAGGAAATAATCATTCCGGTGACTACACTGCGTTTCATTAATTTGCTTTCCTTTCTACTGCTTTACTTAAATTAAATAGTTCCTCATAATGATAATACTTATATAAGCGTAATTAAATATCAATAAATTGTTTCTATTTTGGAATTTCCTTAAATATCTTATCGTAATTTACCATTATTTCACTTGCCGCAAGCAATCTTCCTGTAACCTCGATTTCACTAATCAGGCCATTAAATTGGCGATCACCACCGATCCAATTTCCTACATAAACAGGTTGACTGCTATTTCTATATTTCTCAACTACATCGCGATACATAATCATTAATTTTCCATTTACATAAATCATAACATGATGCATTTTTGAATCATATACAACTGTTATATAGCTCCATTTATCTGGTGATAAACTAAAGCAATATTTATCTGACCACCTATCGCCATTTCCAAAACTAAAATAATAATTATTTGTGGATTTATCATTTTGTTGAATAATAAAACCGCTATAATTTTTATCGCCAGGATGATTTCCAATAATCGCTGCATATTGTTTCTGTGCAGAGAATGGTTTAACTATCACTTGGACTGTAAAATTATCTGTTAGTTTAATAGGTTGCAATTTGGCTCCATTAATTATTATACCTTTTTCAAAACCAACATGAAGCAATTCGGCATCATCAATACTTAACATAAATTGGTTCTTGGGAGTGAAATTATAGTAATCTGACATTCCAACTTCATTATCTACAAAATTAACTCCAACTGATTTAAGATCAATTAATCCCTCTGGATTTTGTAAATCGTAGATATTCCAGTCTCTACCTGAATTAATCATTACTAAATCAGCCCCTCTTTTAACAAACCATTTATTCTGCTTGCCATTTACATTGTTATTTCAAAACCTGTAACTTGTGTAATATTTATCTCGCTTTTAGCAGAGTAGCAGTATATCTTAGCATCATTTCCCAATGCTGCCAAAATATTTTCATTGCCTAACCTTACTTTAATAAGTTGTGACAAAACCACATAGCCATTTCCTAACTCATCACTATTATAACGAAGATAGTAGATGTTTTTAGATTTCAGTGCAAAATCACTATCCTTATAAACGTTTAAATAATTCCCTTGACACGTTACATCATAAAGACATCTTCCCATTTTCATTGCATAAAATCCAGTATTATCCCAAGGATAGTTACCATTAACTATTAATAACGAATCGACCGGAACATTTTTAAAAAGGTTATTATCAATAGCATCTTCAATAATCTTTCTAGGATATAGCCAAAAATAATTTTGCTTCTTAACAATTCTATAATTTGAATACCCAGCAACTAAAGTGAACAAAAACAAACCCATCAAACAGATATACTTATTAACTAGAACTCGTTTTTCAGATATAGCATTTTTAAATTTTACTTTACTACCAAAATACATTCCTCCAGAAACAAGCATTAAAACCAAACCAAAATATTGTATAAAAACTGGCAAATAAGGCCTTCCCCATACTATGTATGCCCGGTATTTGCTTGATAATGAAATCAATAAACCCGGTAGCAACCAAAATAATGCACCTAACAGATAGGCATTTTATATTGATCACTAGTTTCTTTTTTAATCCTGGCTAACCAAAAACCTATCACAAACAAAAAAAGAGATGGTATTAAAAGTAAAAATAATCTAAGCACCAAAAAACCTCTTAACCCAAATAAAATACCATCAGGATCAAAAGCCACATAAGATAGCGGCAATGTATTTACAATTTGCTTTAAATAAGTTGACAATATAGGTATAATATTTATATTTATAATATATGGAGTCGATTCTCCAACTAAGGGGACATTATAAATGTTCCTCAGAAATATAGATAATGTAATAAAAAATAAAGCGCTACCCAAGTATGGCAAAGAACTTAAAATAAAATTTTTAAAATTTTTATTGTTTAATTTGTAATCATGCCAAATAATAGCTACATGAAGCAAAAAAAATACATATGTAATTTCATACATCATTAAGCTTAAACAGTACATAATTAAGCTTAGTAAAATAAATATCTTATTTTTACCATTTAAGTATTTAATCAAAAACAATAAAGATATTAATACAAGAAATAAAGTATTCTGCAATAAACCATGAAATGATAAAATAGGGTCGTGAGGAGGATGAAAGGTAAATAGCATCGGTAATGTCAATAATATTATCAAAGCTAACGTTTTATTAGATGTTAATACAAAAATTAGATACACAAATAACAAGCAATCTATAATTGTAAGCAGTAGTAAAATAATTTTGTAAATTAGTAAGTTTCTTACAAAAGCAAACAAAATATAGCTATAAAAAGCAAGAGGGAAGAATCTTCCACTATGAACCCAATTAGTCACTATATTATTTGTAAATTGCATTACTGATTGATGATTTACCATAAGAAAACCTGGGGTATATGAATTAATAGCATCATCACTCATATATCCACTCAAAAGCATAGGCCATAAAACCAAAACCATTAGCAAAATCATTATAACGACTAGAAAAATCCGATTAGATATAAGTTTATTCAATCAACAACACACCCCTGATAAAAAGAATATACATAACATAAATTTCATCGTTCATTGGTGTATTTAAGTTAAAAATACCATAAGTTATTACTTGTTTTATATTAATTTTTAAAATTTATTCTTTCTTTTTCTATGACCAAAGGTCTTTTTAAAATTTGAGTATGAATAGCACCAATGTATTCACCCAAAATACCAATAAAGATTAGTTGAACCGATGAAAAGAAAAATAGACCTATAACGATAGGAGCCATACCCAATGGCAAACTATTCCAGTAAATAAATTTTATAATAAGATAAACTGCTGCCACAATTAAACTTAGGAGTGATATAGAAAAACCAAGCATAACGGCTAAGCGTAACGGCATCTTAGAGTGATTAGTAATCCCGAGCATTGCCATATCATATAAAGTATAAAAGTTATTTTTTGTAATCCCACGTTTTCTCGTTGGTTGCCTGAATTCAATTTTAGAACTTTCAAAACCTATATCGGAAATTAAACCTCTAAAATATGGATACGGATCATCTATTTGCCTTATAATTTCTATTACTCTTCTATCATACAAACCAAACCCTGTATGGTTTTTGTTGAGTTTAATCTCTGACAATTTATTTATTAAGTTGTAATAAATTTTACGAATTGCAAACATTACCCTTGATTCATCACTTTGCACCTTAACACCTATTACTACTTTGTAACCTTCTTCCCATTTTTTGATAAAATCATGAATTAAAGATGGTGGATCCTGAAGATCTGACGCCATTAATATTACAGCATCCCCACTCGCTTGCAATAAGGCGTGGTGGGGAGAGCGGATATGGCCGAAATTACGTGCATTAACAATAATTTTAACATTATTGTCTTCTGCGGCAATTTGCTTTAAAATACCAACTGTATTATCCTTTGATGCATTGTCTATTAATATATGCTCATAGTTATACTGGGGGTAATGTGAAAAAACCTCTTTAATTTGTAAATAAAGTTCCTTCACATTGTCTTCTTCATTGTAACACGGAGTACATACGCTAATTAGTTTCATGCTTTTTCTCCCCAAAAACAAAATATCTGTTAAGTGAATACGAAAAACCTGCTAAAGGAATTGCTAAAATGGCCTGTACAAGATAAAGATTAAAATTATATTTTTGGCACAACCACAGAATTAGGATATTCAACAAGTAAGTTATGCCATAGACCACTATAAATTTTACAAACAGCTTACGGTCATTGTTGGCAAAGACATATTTTCCAATAGTCTTAAAATTAAATAGGACTCCCAGCACTGTTGCTATTAACACTGCTAAAGCGTACTGCAGACCAATGAAGAGACCCAACCCATAAATTGTATAGCCAAAAATGGTGTTTATCCCACCAACGAGAAGAAATTTAATAAATCTCTGCTGAAATAATCCTCCAAAGAAGTTTGTTCTAATAGTTTTCTCTCCATCTTTCTGTCGCAATAACATTTATCTCCCTCAGACAGGTCTGGCTTTTTAAAGAGTGTGAATAAAAATCATTAATTCCTGTGCGTTTGAACTCCAATTGCATGGTATCATATTACCAACCGCTCTATAGAAGTCTTATATTAGTGTTCATATGTGCATACGAATTGTTCAAAACAAGGTATTGTAGCAAACGCTTGATGCTGTATATATACGAACATTACTGATAATTCCAGTCCTGCTATTACGCCAACTTTATTCTATCCAAAACGATTAAATTATTTTGGCGCATCTATTTCCTCTACCAAATCAATTAGCATAATCTTTTTCAATTCCGTCCGGTCAAGATGTGGTGACATATCCTCAATAGGTCTGTTCACAACAAGTTTAGGATCTACACAAGTAGTTTGTTCTAGTTTCACATCAATAAATGCCGGTCCCTCTGCATTTAAAGCCTCTTTAATAATACCCTGAGCGCTTGCTAATGAGGTAATAATATAGGCTGGAATCCCGTAGGCCATGGCCACCTTCCCAAGATCGGGACAACTATAGCCTTTAACAGTGGACTGCTGACGGCCACCGAAATACATATCCTGAAACTGCCTGACCATACCAAGACAACTGTTGTTCATAACTAATACTTTAACGGAGAGGTTATGCTTCATAATGGTATCAAGTTCCTGTATGTTAATTTGTATACTACCATCACCGGCTATTACAATTACCTTTTTCCCCGGAGCCGCTTTAGCCGCACCTATCGCTGCCGGAAGAGCAAACCCCATGGCGCCCATACCGCCTGAAATTAGCATCCTCTGTTTCTTTTTAATGCAGAAGGATTGCGCTGCCCACATCTGATGCTGTCCTACATCCAGGCATACTATATCTCCTTCAGCACTATATAAAGAGAGAAGTTCCATGAAATGGTTAGGATCTATATTCCCGGAATTAACTGGTGACGAATAAGTGGAATACTTTTCCCTGTAATCTTCAATGATTCCATACCAGGCCGACAGAGCAGTTTTTGTGCATCCTTGAATTTTGGCGTTAATCTTAGACAGGAACTCTTTAACGTCGATGTTAATCGCGATATCCACCTTAAACTTTTGCTCCAATTCCACCGGGTCTATATCAACATGAACCTTTCTGGCGGCACGGGCAAAAGTATCCGGCCTCGTACCTGTCTGCCGCGTATCTAGCCTGGAGCCTAATATCAGCAATAAATCGCAATTAGCTAAAGTAAGATTGCTGTATCGATTTCCATAAGAACCGATCATACCCCAAAAGGCAGGATTATCATGAGAAATAACATCAAGTCCCATTAATGATGTTACCACAGGTATTCCAGTTCTTTCTACCAGTAAACCAAGTTCATCAGTTGCCTTAGCTATCCTTACCCCACCACCGGCAAGTATCACCGGTCTTTTTGCTCTCTTTATGAGACTTATCACTTTATCAATGACCATGGTTTCACACGATCTGGTTGGATGTATTTTTTTAAATTCCTCGCTATCAAAAAAACCCTTTAACTTTTCGGGCTCAATATGTGCACGCTGTATATTCATGGGAATATCAAGAAGCACTGGGCCAGGCCTACCATTTCGGGCTAGATATATAGCTTTTTCAAGATGGTACCTAATATTTTCTGCATCAGTAACCAATTCCGCATATTTAGTAAGAGACTTCACTACACTTACAATATCGGTCTCTTGAAAACCAAGCTGACGCAGGGGTCTCTCAAATTTATACTCGTATGTGTTTACCTGCCCGGTAATAAACAGGCAGGGGACTGAGTCAAAATAGCAGCTCCCAATTCCAGTCACCAGGTTCAGTGCACCGGGACCGCTTGTGGCCATCGCCACTCCAAGATTTCCATTTATTCGGGCGTAGGCTTCTGCAGCAAAAGCTGCTGATTGTTCATGATGAACCGATATACATTGCATATCATCTCTACTATAAACAGAATCAAGAAGGTGGGTTATTGCACCACCAATTAGCTCGAAGACATGAGATACACCTTCTTTAAACAGGAAATCAATAATGTAATCGGAAAGCTTCATGATAAAATATGACTCCTTCTCATGAATATGGTTTCATATTTTTCTCTAAACCCATTTAAGCCGTCATGTTCACAAATTGTTTTAGTTTACTCACATCCGCCTGCCACATCTGGGGCTCATAGGCTCTTGGAGCCGCCTCACCCCAGATGGGTTCAATATCCGAATCAAATTTTTTCCTAATATTTTCATAAAACTGACGAATGGTTTGTTGTCTTCCAGAGCCGACATTTATAATCTCCCCTGGCGCATAATTAGCCTTTAAAATGGCCAGATAAATTGCTGCTACCTTCTCAACTTCTATGAAATCACGGACTGAATCAGGTTTGGACAGTTTGGGGCGGTACCCCTCTTCCAATGCATTCACTATCGTCGGATAGAGTCTAGTAGGAGTCTCGTATGGTCCATAAGGAGAAAATAGCCTTAAAGTGCAAATTCTATAATTCTGGTTTTTTCCTACCATAGCGCAATAATTTGTGGCGGCCAATTTTGTTACACCGTAAAATGTCAGAGGCTCACAAACATCATCTTCACTCATTGGTTTTGGCTTAATACCATATTCTGATGAACTACCAGTATTAATAAACTGGTCTACCCCAAATTCCAGCGCCGCATCAACTAAATTTACAGTAGCCATCAAATTGGCAGCAACCATCGGCTGTTTATCCAGTTGTTCAGGAAATCCACCGTATGTCGATAAATGAAAAATCACATGGGGTTTAATCGCCTTGACCATCTCATAAACCTGCCTCTTATCTGCCAGGTTTAAATAAAAAATTCCCTGTAACCCTTTTTCAGTCCCTCTGAGACGCCAAAAATCGGAGGTTTTTCTCGCTGTGACAAAGCTCTCTATATCTTTGCTTTCAATTAAATACCTCACTAAATTAGCGCCTACAAATCCTGTCGCGCCCGTAACCAGTGCCCTCATTTTCCGATAAACTCCCTTATCTGATCAATTACAATTAGGACATTTGTCCGGCTAAAAATCTCTTAGTATCGCAGTATTC